>JACRCW010000049.1 GCA_016218805.1 Deltaproteobacteria bacterium
CAGCGGGGCAGGGGGCGGCGGCGCGGGCGGGCGGGCGGGGGCAATGACCCGGGAGGGCGCGGCGCGCGGCGGCGGTGGCGGCGGTGGCGGGGGGGGACGGCGGGGCGGCGGAGGCAGCACCGGTTCGGCGGGGGGCCGCCCGCGGGAGGCTGCGTGCATCTGCACGGGCCGGCCCTGGTCGGGGTCGGTGAACGCAAACTCCTCCAGGTCCTCGGCCAGGTGCTCGGGGGACGGGTCGCCGGTGGGACCCTCGTGGTCCACCTCGTCCAGCCCCACGGGACCGTCGTCATCACCCGGGGAGGTCACCTCGGGGTCCTGCAGCGCCTGGGAGCGCGGGGACTCGCCGGTGATGTGCGGTTCCGCGTCCTGCTGGATGCCGCTGCGCCCGGCCACCACGCCGGGGAGGTGCCGCAGGTCCACCGCCAGCTCGTCACCGGCCAGGATGGCGCCGCCTTCCAGCACCTTGGACAGCTCCCGCACGTTGCGCGGCCAGGGGTAGGCCAGCACCGCGCGGCACGCGTCCCGCGTGATGGCGTGCGCGCCCCCCGCGCGCTCCAGCAGCGAATCAATGAGCAACCCCAGGTCCTCGCGGCGGTCCCGCAGCGGCGGGATGTGGGCCAGCGTGACGGCCAGCAGCTCATGCAGCGCGGGCGCGAACAGCCGGCGCCGCGCCAGCCCGTCCAGGTCCGCCTCGGTGGAGGACACCGCGCGCAGGTCCACGGAGACGGGCCGCCCACCGCCGGGCGGCAGCAGCCGCCCGCTGCCCAGCGCCTCCAGCACCACCTGCTGGGCCTCCGGCGTCATCAGCTCCACGCGGTGGAGGAACAGCGTGCCGCCGCTGGCCTGGTACAGCGCACCGGCGCGCACGTCCTGGGTGCCCAACAGCTCCGCCACCTGCCGCGCCGGCGGTACCCGTCCAAAGTCCACCGTCACCAGCCGCCCCCCGCGGCCACTCACCTGGTGGATGGCCTTGGCGCAGTACTCCTTGCCCACGCCCTGTTCGCCCGTGATGAGGATGGGCGTGGGCGTCTTGGCCGTGCGCCCCAGCCCCGCCAGCGTGGCGCACAGCGCCGGGCTCCAGGATCGCATTTCGCCAAAGTGCGTGGGCTCAATGGGCGGCGTCTCATGCGTGGCCAGCGACAGGTAGACCCAGAAGGTGCGGCCGGTCTCAATGAGGTCACCCGACTCCAGCGGCTCCTCGTGCACGCGGCGGCTGTTGAGCAGCACGCCGTTGGTGCTGCCCATGTCCACCAGCGTGTGGCGCGCGCCGTCGCGGCGGATGCCCGCGTGCCGCCCGGACATCCACGGGTCCGCCACGCGGATGAGGTCCTCCTCGGCGCGCGCGTCGTACCCGCCCTCCTGGCCGCGGCCCAGCACCAGCATCTTCAGGCGCGCCAGGTCGAACGGCCCGTCTCCGACCTCGAAGCGGTCACCCGCCCGGCAGATCTGGTAGAGCACCGGGCGACGGGCCTCCGGGTCCGGGCTGGCACGGGTCATCGCGGGAGGCATCCTAGTCGCGCGGCCCGGCTTGGGCCAAAAAGGACCGTGGAGGAGAGCGGGCATGACGCTGGGCGCGGTCACCATCGATCTCGACGGGGCGGGGCACTACCACGCCATCCACGGCCTGCCGCCGCCGGAGCGGGACATCCTTTTGGCCCGCGCCCTCCCGCGCTTCCTGGACCTGTGTCGCGCCGCCGGGGTGCGCGCCACGCTGTTCTGCATTGGGAAGGACATGGAGGACCCGGCGGTGGCCACGCTGGTGGCCCAGGCGCATGAGGAGGGCCATGAGATTGCCAGCCACAGCTTTGCGCATGACTACCGGATGACCCAGTTCACGCGCGCCGCCATGCGCGCGGACCTGGCCGACGCGCGCGACGCAATTGCCCGCGTCACCGGCGTACCGCCCCAAGGCTTCCGCGCCCCCGGCTACAACCTCAACCCCGCGCTGCTGGACGCCGTGGTGGAAGCCGGTCACCGGTATGACTCGTCCGTGTTTCCGTCCCCGCCGTATTACGTGGCGCGCTCAGTGGCCATCACCGGGTACGCGCTGCAGGGGCGCCCTTCGCGCTCACTGCGGGGTGACCCGCGCCAGTTCACCGCGCCCCGCCGGCCCTACCGCCCGCGCAAGGGAGACATCTTCCGCCGCGGCGGGACCCCGCTGCCCATCTGGGAACTCCCCATGGCGGTGGCCCTCCCGCTGGGCCTCCCAATGATCGGGACGTTCCTGGGAGGGGTGTACCCGCCGCACGTCCGCCGTGGGCTGACCTGGCTGCGTACGCACACCGGCGGACCGTTCAACCTGGAACTGCACGCCATGGACCTTGCCGGCGACGAGGACGGGCTGAGCCCGCGCCTCCCACAGTTCCAGCCGGACCTGCAGGTGCCGCTGGCGGAACGCCTGGAGGCGCTGCGGGATGTTGTCCACGGGATGCGCGGCCGCCTGGAGGTCCTCCCGCTGCGGGATTGGCTGCCGCGCCTGGAGAGCTGACCCGGGGTGCCGGGACGGGCCGGCAGGAAAGTGGGGTCGGCGCCCGGCAGGGATGCCGGGCCCACCGGTCTCAGCGCAGTCGTCCCAGCATCCCAGTCATCCCTGTCATTCCTTCATCCCCAACATCCCCGTCGTCACAGCGTCCCAGTCATCCCAGCTCCCCGCTGCGGGATGGGCTTCCGCGCATGGATGGGCTGACCCGGGGTGCCGGGACGGGCCGGCAGGAAAATGGGTCGGCGCCCGGCAGGGATGCCGGGCCCACCGCTGGGAGAGCGGTCTTTGACCTGCCAAGCAGCGGTCGGGTATGCGCGCGGCATCTGTCCCACCGCTGAGGGCCCCCGCCGTGACCACCCGCAAGGCCGCGCCTGACTCCGCCCTGCCGCCCGCCCTGGACGCCGAGCAGGCGCGCAAGCGGGCCGACAAGGACCACGACCTGGGTCTGGTGAAGAAGGCGCAGGCGGGGGACTACGCGGCGTTTGAAGAGCTGGTGACCCGGCATTCGGGCAAGACCTACGCGCTGGCGCTGGGCATGCTGCGCAACGCCAGCGACGCCGAGGAGGTGGTCCAGGACACCTTCCTCAACGTGTTCACCCACCTGTCCACCTTCCGCGGGGACAGCGCGTTCACCTCGTGGCTGTACCGGGTGGCCGCCAACAATGCGCTCATGAAGCTGCGCAAGCGCCGCCGTGAACCGGTGGACAGCATTGAAACCATGCTCCCCTCCTTCCACGAGGACGGGCACCACACCCACATGCCCGGCGTGTGGGCGGCCCGCAGCGCGGACAAGCTGGTGGATGACAAGGAGCTGGCGGCCATCCTGGAGGGCGCGCTGGGCCGGCTGCCGGAGCAGTACCGCGTGGTGCTGCTGATGCGTGACGTGGATGGCCTGACCAATGAGGAAATCTCAGACGTGATGGGCCTGTCCATCCCGGCGGTGAAGTCGCGCCTGCACCGGGCCCGCCTGGCCGTGCGCGAGGAGCTGGATCGCAAGTACAAGAAAGACTGAAGGAAGCTGAACCCGCAGCCGGGCTGCGGCATCACTGTGGGTGGAGACGGCGGAAGGTTCGGGACCATGAAGACCTGCCAGGACACGGCCGAGCTGCTCTCCGACTACCTGGAGAACCAACTCCCCAAGGAAGATGCGGATCTGCTCAAGTCCCACATCTCGGACTGCCCGGCGTGTGAGGCGTTCATCAAGAGCTTCCGCGTCGCTTCAGAGACCACGCGCAAGGTGCTGCTCCGGCAGATTCCCCAGGACTTCAACCACCGCCTGACCAGCTTCCTGCGGGAACGCACCAAGCAAGGCTGACCTCGGCAGCCCTGCCCGCGGGCAGCCCACGCACCATGGCCCTGTTCGCCCTTGCTGATCCACACCTGTCCCACCGGTCCAACAAGCCAATGGACATGTTTGGGGACCACTGGGTGGACCACGTGCCGCGCATGGCCCAGGCGTGGGACGCGCTGGTCCGCCCGGAAGACGTGGTGCTGTGCCCGGGGGACATTTCATGGGCGCTGCGCCTGGACGAGGCCATGGACGACCTGGCCTGGCTGGGACAGCGCCCGGGGACCAAGGTGCTGTGCCGCGGCAACCATGACTACTGGTGGACCTCCATCAGCAAGGTCCGCGCGGCCATCCCGGACAGCTGCCGCGCGCTGCAGAACGACGCGGTGGACCTGGGGGAATACGTGGTGTGCGGCAGCCGCCTGTGGGCCGCGCCGGGCGCGTTGGACTTTGAGCCCAAGGACCAGAAGATCTACGAGCGCGAAGTGGGGCGGCTGAAGTTGAGCCTGGAGGCCGCCCGCAAGGTGGCCGGCGGGCGCAAGCTGGTGGTCATGGTGCACTACCCGCCGTTCACCGCGCGCGGGCAGCACACGGACTTCAGCCGCCTCATCTGCCAGAGCGGCGCCACGCTGTGTGTGTACGGCCACCTGCACGGCGCGCGGGCGCATGCCACCGCGGTGGAAGGGGTTGTGGACGGCGTGGCATTCCATCTGGTTGCTTGTGACCGGCTTGGGTTTGTGCCTAAAGCGCTCGCCCCATGACGCGCTTCCTGGCCCCTGTTGCCCTGTTCCTTGCCCTTGGCACGCCCGCTCTCGCCCAGGAGGGTGCCGCGCTGCCCGGCTCCGAGCCCGCACCCCAGCCGGCGCCGCCGGCCCAGCCCGCCGCGCTGCCGGCGCCCGCGGAGCCCGCCGCGCTGCCCGCCCCGGCGGGTGCGGGGTCCATTGAGATCACCACGGACCAGCCGGCGGAGGCGGCGGTGGACGGCGCGCGCGCGGGCAAGACGCCGGTGCGCGTGGACGGGCTCAGCCCCGGTGTCCACCGCGTCACCGTGACCCGCGAAGGCGGCGCGCCCGTGGTGCGGGATGTCACCGTGGTGGACGGCCAGGTGTCACGCGTGGAGATCCTGGTGGCGGGCGCGGCCCCGGTGAGCGGCGGCGGCAGTGTGGGCGGCGCCGAGCCGACGGCCACGGCACCCCAGGCCTCTGGCGGCAGCAAGTTCAGCATCCCCGGACGCGAGTTCTTCTCCACCTTCCTGGAGCAGCCGTGGGCGTGGGCGGCCGTGGCGGTGTGCGGCGTGGCGCTGCTCACCACCGCCGTCCTGTGGACCACCGCCGGGCCCAAGGACCTTCCGCTGGTGGGGAACTTTGTCAACGTGGACGTGCCCACCCAGGCGTGGTGGGCGCTCAAGATCAGCGCGCTGGTGATTGCCGCGCTGAGCGGCGGCGCCGCGCTGCTGATGTTTGTGTGGCCGTCCCTGCCGTTTGCCAAGTGGGTGAAGCTGCCGGACCTGTCCAAGATGGTGGGGCTCAAGAAGGATGACGCCCCCGCGGCGGCGCCGGCGCAGCCCGCGCCGGCCAAGTGAACCCCAACCGCCTCACGGCGGCGGCGGTCGCGTGTGCGGACCCACGGGCGGACAGCCCGTCTCTGGCGTGATGCCCGGGCCGGGCGGCAGGTCGTATTCGCCGGGGCTCTGGTACAGCGTGACCGTCACGCTCTCCTCCTGGCCCTTCTCCAGCGTGCGCGGCGCCATGCAGCCCCGGGCCAGCACCTGCTCCCCCTGGCAGGTGGCCGCGTCCGCACAGCCAAACACGTCAAAGTAGAACTCCTCCCCCGGCGCCACGTCCGCCTGCAGCCGGAACTCCGGCGTCTCCTTGAGGTCCACCGGGCCGTACACCGTGGGCGTGTCTGTGGCGGTCTCCCGCAACACCACCACCACGCCGCGCAACGGCACCACCCCGGGCGCCTTGTCCAGCGTGAGCGTCACGCGCGCCGCCGGCTGGCAGGCGCCCAGCGCCAGCAGCAGCAGCAGCGGGGCCTGCCCGGGCCCCCGCCCCCCACCCGACTCGGCGCTGCGCGCCTCGTCGACCTCCCCCCGCAAGCGGGGGGAGGCATGCCGCGCGGCCCTCCTGAGGAACTCCACCACTGACGACAGGGACGGGAGGGCGAGGCTCCTGCCGAGCCCTGGGGCGTGGTGCGCGGTCCGGGGAATCAAGGGCCTCATTGGGTCAGCGCCGTTCCGTTCACCTTCACGTCCGTGCCGTTGGGGTTGGGAGGGTTGAAGTAGAAGAACGCCACCGCCGCCCCGCCCGCCGCCGAAGCGCCCGCCAACGCCAACACCACCGCCGCGCCCGCCGGCACCACCGCCAGCAGCCCCAGCGACGCCAGCGCCCACGGGTTGCGACCCTTGCCGCCCGCCTCCTTCTCGTCAGCGGTGGGCGTGGCGTCCACCGGACGGTCCGCCGCCGGGTCATGCGCGGTGGCGGCTGCGCCCACCCCCGCCCCCAGCAGCTGCCGGCGCGCCCCCGCGTCCTCCTTGGGCGCGCTGGCGGCGGTCAACTCGCCCACCAGCCGGCCCAGCGTCTCGTCCGCTTCACTGTCCGTGCCCACGCGGACCTCCACCACGCGTGACACCGCCCCCTGCGGCGCATCAAACCGCCCCAGCACCACGTGCCGGCCCGGCAGCAACACGCCCGCCAGCACCCCCATGGCGCCCGACCGCTTGCCCACCGCCACCGCCGCCTTGCGCAGCTGCGCTTCGGGCCGCTTCTCCGTCAGCGCGGCCAGCAGCCGCTCACTGGCTTGGGCCGCCGGGTGGTCCATCTCCACCACCACCTTGGGGGACCCGCCCGCCTCCAGGTTCACCTCCACCGTGCGCGCGGCGCCGTCACGCTCCAGGCGGAGGAAGTGCCGCGTCCGCCCCACGCGCTGGCTCAGCGGCGCCGGCCCGCGCTCCACCCCGTCCAGAAACACCGTGGCCCCCGGCGGCGTGCTTTCCACCGTGAGCGTGATGCCCGCGGCGCCGTCCACTTCGGTACGCGCGCGCTGCAGCGCTTCCGTCACCGTGGGGGGGAACGCGTTGGGGTCCGGCTGGTGGTCCGGCCAGCGGCTCACCACCGCCAGGTACAACGGCCGCGCCTTCTTGGGTTGCCCGCTCTTCTCCAACGCCTGCGCCATCAGCAGCAGCCCGTCCGCCATCGTCGTGGAGGAACGGTGGTACGCCACGGTGCGGTCGTGCTTCTGCAACGCGTCGGTCACCGCCTGGATGCACGCTTTGTGGTCCAGCTCGTCGTACGCGTCGCGCGCCTGCTTGATGAGCTTCTCCACCTCGGCGTGGTCCCGCCGGGCGTCCTCCGACGACACCGACTTGGCGCCGGGCAGCTCCGCCAGCAGGCCCTCACGCTCCAGGGTGGCCCGCAGCGAACTGGTGAGCACCTTGGCCTCCGCGCGGTTGGCACCGTCCCGCGCGGCCAGCCCGGCCACGTAGAAGGACCCCTCCGCGCGCGCGCCCGCCGGGAGCACCAGCGCGCCCCCCAGCACCCACGCGAACAGCCGGCCACAGCGCATCTCCCCCCTCAGAACTCCGCGTGCCCCGGCGTGCGCGGGAACGGGATGACGTCCCGGATGTTGGCCATCCCCGTGGCGTAGATGATGGTCCGCTCAAACCCCAGCCCAAACCCCGCGTGCGGCACCGTCCCGTAGCGGCGCAGGTCCCGGTACCACCAGTAGGCCTCCCGGTTGAGTTTCATCTCGTCCATCCGGCGGTCCAGCAGCTCCAGGCGCTCTTCGCGCTGGCTCCCGCCAATGATCTCCCCAATGCCGGGCGCCAGCACGTCCATGGCCGCCACCGTCCTCCCGTCGTCGTTCTGGCGCATGTAGAACGCCTTGATGTCGCGCGGGTAGTTCATCACCACCACGGGGCGGCCCACCAGCTTCTCCGTGAGGTAGCGCTCGTGCTCGCTCTGCAGGTCAATGCCCCAGGACACCGGGAACTCAAACTTCTCCCCGCTGCGTTCCAGCCGCGCCACCGCCTCCGTGTAGTCCATCCGCTCAAATCTGGACCCCACAAACTTCTCCACCCGGCTGATGCACTCCTTGTCCACGCGGTCGGCAAAGAACTTCATGTCGTCCGGCTGCTCATTGAGCACCGCGCGGAAGATGTACTTGAGAAAGTCCTCCGCCAGGTCCGCGTTGGCGGCGAGGTCGTTGAAGGCCACCTCCGGCTCAATCATCCAGAACTCCGCCAGGTGGCGGGAGGTGTTGCTGTTCTCCGCGCGGAAGGTGGGGCCAAACGTGTACACGCGGCTGAGCGCCATGCAGTACGTCTCCACGTTCAGCTGCCCGCTCACCGTCAGGTAGCTCTCCCGCCCAAAGAAGTCCTGCGCAAAGTCCACCTTCCCGCCCGCCGTCCGCGGTGGGTTCATCGCGTCCAGCGTGGACACGCGGAACATGGCGCCCGCACCCTCCGCGTCGCTGGCGGTGATGATGGGCGTGTGCACCCAGAAGAAACCGTGCTCATGGAAGTAGCGGTGGATGGCCTGCGCCAGGCAGTGCCGCACGCGTGTCACCGCGCCAATGGTGTTGGTCCGCGGCCGCAGGTGCGCCACCTCGCGCAGGTACTCCAGCGTGTGCGCCTTCTTGGCCATGGGGTAGCTCTCTGGGTCATCCACCCAGCCCACCACCTGCACCGCGGTGGCCTTGATCTCCACGGGCTGTTCGCGCCCGGGTGACGCCACCACCTCGCCCGTGCAGATGACGGAACACCCGGCCCCCAGCTTGAGGATGTCCGCCTCGTAGTTGGGCAGTTCCTTGGGCGCGACCACCTGGATGGTGTGGAAGCTGCTGCCGTCATGGACGTGGATGAAGCTGATGCCGGCCTTGCTGTCCCGGCGCGTGCGGACCCAGCCGCGGATGGTGGTGCTGCTGCCAACGGGGGCCTTCCCCGCGAGGACGTCACGGATGGAGAGCGTGCTCATGGCAGGGGGTATGCGGGGGAGGGCGTCCCGGCGTCAAGACGGGTGGGCCGTGGCGCCCGGTCGCCTCCCTGTTGTTGCGCGCCACGGAGCTAGAGCCCGCCATGAGTCGGGACGGACTCGCGGGCTCCCTTGAGTTCCAGGAGGAACCGGTCGCCCTGGGAACACAGCGCCACCACGTCCTTCCACCCGTGCGCGAGGCGGTCGAGCGCCGCCTCGTACGCCACTTCGTCCTTGTCGTACCGCGACCCCTTCTTCCTCACGAGCTTGGGCTTCCTTCCCACCAGGAGAGATGCCGGGTTGGCACGGCATTCGATGCCGCGCGCCTTCTGGTCACCGGGGAACAGGGCGCAGAACACCCAGGCCTCCGTCGCCTTGGAGGGTACGCACAGGACCAGACGTGGCGGCGCACGGGTGACTCCCAACCAGTCAAGGACCTTCCCTCGCACGCAGTCGCACGTGCCCGCGGCCGGCGGGCAATCGCCTTCGCACTGGATCTCCCTGTCCGCGGCGATATCCGCGTCGACATGGACGATGAGCAGGTCGCTCAGCTTCAGGGCCGCGACGAGCCCGGGGGAGTGCGCGAGGTTGAGACACCACCCGCGCACCCCCTTCCAGCCCCCGCCGTACACACCCTGACCCCCAAGAAGGTTGTTGGGCGCCTGTGGCTGAATCTGCGTGACCACTGCGTCAAGGCCCGCGGCCTTGAGCGCGCTGCGGATGATGACGGTGTCCGTCGGTCCTTCGCAGGCCACCCGGACCTGGAGGGCCCTAAACATTCGGTACGCCCCCGAGCAGCCCCTCCACCCACATGCGGGAAAGCGTCCACCCATCCTGCGCCAGGGCGACCATTTCCGGGGTGATGACCTTCCGTTCCACCGCCGTCCGCCCAGACTCCGTCCGGTCAACCGCGAAGAGGCGGACATCGTCGTTGCCGATTGGCAGGCCGTCGAGGACGAGCGGGTTGTGCACGGTGAGAAGCGCCTGGCGACCCACGTTCGAACCGAGAATCCACTCGGAGAACGCCTTCATCAGCGCGCGCGCGAAGCGTGGATTCAATGCCTGGTCGAAGTTGTCCACTGCGAAGAGCTTCGGCGCGTCCCGGTGCAGCGCGAGAACTGCGGCAAACAGCGCATACAGCGCCCCCTCACTCGCGTCGTACGCGCTCAATTGGTCGTGCCCCTCCTGCATGAACTTGTCCGTGAAGCGCACCACCCGTTGAACAGCCGGAACGGCTCGCGACATGAAAGCCTGTTCGGGCGGAGCAACATCGATGTCACTGGCCCAGCCGATCATGCGAAGGAGCTCCGTCTTGGCTCGCTTGCCGCGGGGAGTTTCGAAGAGTTCGGCGAGGGCGTCCGCCAGCCGTCCCCCGGCCAGCCCCAGGGGTTTTCCGACGCTTGCGTCCGGAAGCAGCCCGCGAAGGTGCGGCGTGGTAGGCGCGAAGATCCGGTAGTTGCGCAACCGCCGGAGGAGGATGGACGACGAGGACCGCCGGCCAAGGTTGACGCTTTCGAGCGCGGCCAGCCCCGCTTCCGGATCGAGGTTCCGCTGTAATGCGGGGGAGCGGCCAACGAGCTTCACCTTGCCTTCGCCGAGGTACTCAGCGTGGTACCTCCACGCCGGAGCGTTCGCATCGGCCCGGTGCCAAAGGCCCACGTCGTACCGCGCTGTATCCGCCTCGGCCTCGAAGCGAATTTGGGCGTTGAGCTTCGGAGCCGGGAAACACGTCCGGTAGCGGTCAGGGAGTCCGGGGCGCACGCCGCGCGTCCTCAGGGTTTCATCATCGACCCGCCCTGCGGCAGCGGCTCCCAGGATGCCGATGGCCTCAAGGACGTTCGTCTTGCCGGAACCATTCGCGCCGACGAACACGTTCACCCTGCCGAGTTCGAGCGAGACATCATCAAGGGTCTTGAACGCCTTGGCCCGGAAACGCTGGACGTAGAGTTCGCTCACGGTGTCACCCTCTTGATGGCTCCTTCCCGATCCCGCACCCAATGATCCGTTGATGAGCCAGTGAGTCGGTGCGACCCGCCGTGTCCTAGCACCGCTTGGTGGCGCGGTCCCGTTTCTCACCCGGCCTCGGCGAAGCGCCAAGGCCCTCCGCTCGCGTCATCAGCCGGGTCGGCTACACGCAGGCTTGTGCCCGCAACGCCGGACCGCGCGCCGGCAGCGCCGGAAAGCGCGCCGGTAACGCGGGGAAGCGCGCCGGTAACGCGGGGAAGCGCGCCGGTAACGCGGGGAAGCGCGCGGGTAACGCGGGGAAGTGCGCCGGTAACCGTTACCGGTGGCCCTCGGCATGTTACCGGCGGCCCTCGGCATGTTACCGGCGGCCCTCGGCATGTTACCGGCGGCCCTCGGCGTGTTACCCGGTGCCCTCGGCGCGTTACCGGGGCTCCTCGCCCAGCACCACGTCCGCCCACAGCACCGCCAGGTCCAGTTCAATCGCGTCAAACGGCTCCAGCCGCACCTTCGCATCGTCGCGGTGCACGCCGATGACGGAATAGTGCTCCCCCTCCAGGCGCAGGACCTCCACCATGCGCAGCAGCGGGTCCACCAGCCACACATGCCCCACCTTCTCCCGCGCGTACACCGGGAGCTTCCCGCCGCGGTCCAGGCGTGCCGTCGAACGAGACAAGACCTCGCACGCCCAGTCCGGCGCGAGCTCGAAGTAGGGAACGTTGGCCACGTGCGGCATGCGCGTGCGTCGCCAGCCGCCCAGGTCGGGCACCAGAATGTCGTCACCGAGGTGAAGTTCCGGCTCATCCAGGATGATCCACCCGCCCGGACCGCCGCGGCCGCGCTTGAACGGCGGGCCAAGCTCCTCCCCCAGCGTGCTGGCGACGGAAGCATGCGGGCCGGCGGGCCGCGGATGGAGTTCCAGCATGCCGTCCATGACCTCGGCGACCATGTGCGGCGGGGCGGCGAGGACGTCCTGGTACGTGGCGCGGCGGGCGGCGGGCAGACCCATGGGACGAGGATATGCCAACCGCGGACGCTTTCCTCAACCCGTCCCCGCGCCGCTTTTGCAGCCCCCCTCCGCGGGTGGTATCCGACGAGACGTCGCACCGACGCGGGAGTGTGCATGGCCCTGGGGATGTTGGGACGGTACCGGCTCATCCGGAAGCTGGCCCAGGGCGGCATGGCCGAGGTGTTCCTGGCCAAGTCCTACGGCGCACACGGTTTTGAAAAACCGGTGGCCATCAAGCGCATCCTCAGCCGCTTCGCGGAGGACCAGCAGTTTGTCACCATGCTCATTGACGAGGCCAAGATCACCAGCCTCCTGAGCCACCCCAACATTGTCCCGGTTATCGACTTCCACGCCGACAACAAGGACTGCTACCTGGTCATGGAATACGTGCCGGGGCGCAGCATGTCCGGCCTGCTGCGCACGCTGGCCACGGACGAGCGGTCCCTCTCCATTGAGCACCTGCTGCACGTCATCCGTGAAACGGCGATGGGCCTGCACCACGCGCACATCAAGACGGACCGCGCCGGGCACCCGCTGCGCATTGTCCACCGCGACGTCAGTCCCCAGAACGTGCTGCTGGGGTTTGAGGGGTACGTGAAGGTGATTGACTTTGGCATTGCCCGGGCGCGCAACCGCCTGGCCAAGACCGAGGCCGGCACGCTGAAAGGCAAGCTGCGCTACCTGGCGCCGGAGCAGGTGGACGGGCGCGAAGTGGACGGCCGCACCGACCAGTTTGCGCTGGGCATCACGCTGTGGGAGGCGCTCACCGGGCGCGCGCTGTTCAGCGGCGATTCCGACGTGCAGATCATTGACCAGGTGGTGGCCGCGCGCGTGCCTGACCCGCGCGACTTCAACCGCAAGATCCCCGACGAGCTGGCCCGGGCGCTGATGCGCGCGCTGCAGAAGGACAAGGACGCGCGCTTTGCCAGTTGCGAGGCGTTTGCCGCGGACCTGCGCGGCATCCTGGCGCGGCTCAACCCGGACTATGACCCGGCTTCCCTGGGGGCGCTGATGCGCACCCAGTTTGCCGCGGACATTGAGGAGGACACGCGCGAAGAGGCGGAGGCGGAAGCGGAACTGGCGCGGGCCGGCGTGACGGACCCGGTGTCCGGCGAACTGGCCACGCCGCGCATTGCGCCGGCGCCGGAGCACACTTCGCGCGCCGCGGTGCCCGCGTCCATGGCGGCCACGGCGGAGGATGTTCCCATCACGCTGCCGCGCGGCGGGAAGATCATTGGCGGGCGCAAGAGCACCCAGGAGCGTGCGCCGGCGGCCGTGGTGCCGGCGGCGGCGCAGGCGCGCCGGGAGCGGGCGCAGAAGGGGACGCGGGCCGCGGACGCGCGGCGGGTGGCGGAGCAGGAGGCGGCGGCGCCGGAGGCCCCGGACATCATCCCGCTGGAGCTGGACAAGCCGGGCGTGGACAAGACGCTCACCGGCACGGAGGAGCCCGGCGGCATGCCTGCTGAGGGCGGCAAGGTGGTGGTGCCCGTCCCGCGCGGCGTGCCGGTGGCGGGGCCGTCAGAACCCACGCGCGCCGCGTTTGACCTCAAGCAGGTGCCGCCCCGCCGGGAGAAGAAGGCCGCCGCCGCGCCGGTGCCGCGCGCGCAGCAACGCAGCAGCCTGGCGCTGCTGGCGGTCATCAGCGGCGTGGGCGGTGCGCTCATTGCCATCATCCTGGGGCTGGTGGTGGCGGGGCGGTTGGACGCCACGCCGGTGCGCAGCTCACCCATGCCGGGCCGGCCCACGGACGCCACCGTGCAGCCCTCGCCGGTGACGCCGCGCCCCGCGCCCGCGCCCGTTGCCACGCTGTCCGTGGAGGCCATGCCCAACGGCGCCAGGATCATGCTGGACCGGGACGCGCGGCTGGGGCCGGGTGAGGCCACGCGCGTGGCGCCGGGAAAGCACCGCGTGGTGGTGAGCGCGGACGGGTATGAAACGCAGGAGCGCGAGGTGGAGCTGGCCGCCGGCGATGCGCGCGTGCTCACCGTGGAGCTCAACCGCGTGCCGCCCAAGGTGGAACCCAAACCGGTGGTGCAGGAACCGCCGCCCCGCCGGGAGCCGCCGCCGCCGCGGCAGGACCCGCCGCCGCGGCAGGAGCCGCGCAAGGCGCCGCCGGCGGAGCCCCGGCAGGCGGCCAAGGGACAACTCAAGCTGGTGACGCCGGGGACATGGGCCAACATCACGCTGGATGGGAAGCGGCTCAAGGAGGTCACGCCGGTGGTGCTGGATGTGCCGGCCGGCGCGCACACGGTGGTGCTCACGCGCGGGGACGGGACGGCCCGCAGTTACCCCGTGACGGTGGAGCCCGGCGCGGTGAAGACGCTGCGCGGCGAGTTCGAGTGACCGCTCCGGCGCGAACCGCGCCTTTCCCGCCGGCACCGCGTTCCGCTACAACGCGCCGCACTTTGGCCCGCCTGGACAGCTCCGCGCTGCGTGCGCTCCCCCCGCGTGGGGGGGGAGTCAGCCGGTCCGTCCGGGCAGGCCGGGGGGCGGCCGCGGGGTTGTCCCTGGTGTGCGCGGCGCTGGCGGTGACGGCGTGCCCTTCCCGTCCGGTGCCGGGCAAGCACGGGTGCGTGCGCCAGGTGGACTGCCAGGGCCGCGAGCGCTGTGACACCGCCACCGGACGCTGCGTGCTGGACGACGGCAGCCTGGATGCGGGTCCGTGCGCGGCCACGCTGGCGGGTTGCACGGATGACGCGCTGGCCAACCGCGCCCCGGAATGCGCCACGCCGGTGCCCACGGGCGGTGACCTGTACGCGGACCTGCTGATGTGCCCCACCACCAGGGACCACTTCCTGCTGGAGATGGTGGCGGGGGACAAGGTGGAAGTGCTGGCGTGGCCCAGCACGCCGGTGGACCTGGCGCTGTCGCTGACGGACCAGGGCTCCAGCACGCCACGCGTGAGTGAAACCAACCCGTCCACGGCGCTCACGTACCTGGCCGCGGATGCGCTGCCGTCGGGGTCCTACGTCCTGGGCATCACGGCGCAGTCCAACGCCACCTACACGCTCATGGTGCGCGTGGGCGGCCCGTGCGTGGATGACGGAGACTGCGCCACCGGCCGCTGCGAACCGATGGCGCCCGACCTGTACGCCACCGGCACCGTGCCCAGCGGGGAGCTCACGCGCGGCGGCATCTGCGTGGACAACGCCGCCTCCCCGTGCGGTGACAGCGGGACGGAGCCCAACCGGCGCGCGGATGCCACCACGGTGAGCACCGCGGGGACCACCACGCTGTGGGGGACGTGTACGGCGGACGTGGACTGGGTGCGCTTCAGCGTGCCCGGGGACAGCGCGGACGTCACGGTCCGCATCAACTGCTCGTCATCCTCCAACGGGTTCCGGCCGCACCTGCTGCTGCTGGACGGGAGCGGCGCGCTGGAGTGGGCCGAGCTGCTGTACGACTACTCCATTGGCGGCGAGGCCACGCGCACCATCCCGCGTCTGCGCGGGACCAACGCGGGCACGGACCCGGGTACGCACTACCTGCGGTTGGCGCAGCTGGCCGGGCCGCTGGGGGGGTCATGCAGCCTCAAGGTGAACGCCACCGCCGCCATCTGTTCCAACGACGGCGACTGCCAGGGTGAGACGGAGGCGGCGCGGTTTGGCCGCACCCGTTGCGTCACCAGCGCGTGCGTGCGGTGAGCGGTCAGAACAGCCCGGGAACAAACCGCGCCTTGCCGCCCATCACCTCGCGGTAGCCGGGGATGGAGAACAGCGTCTCCTCCTCCTTGCGGATGCGCGCAAACAGCACCAGTCCGTTCACCACCGACAGCACCACCGCACTCAGCCACGCGGTGTGCACCAGCGGAATCACCGCCAGCTCGGTGATCACCACCAGGTAGTTGGGGTGCCGGATGAAGCGGTACGGCCCTTCGGCAACCACGGTGTTGGGCTTGACGATGCGCGCATTCCACGACCGGCCCAGCGTGGACAGCGCCCACCAGCGCAGCACCTTGGCCAGCGCGTACAGCACCAGCGCCGGCCCGCCCACCGCCCACAGGAACGGCCGCTTGAGCAGCAGCACCTCCAGCGGTGGCAGCACAAACAGCAGGACGTGCACCAGGATCATGAAGCCCCAGGCCGTCTCCGGCACGGGGGCCACGCCGTCCTTGCCCCGCTGCACCTGCCGCTGGCGGGACACCCACAGCTCAACCAGGCGCTGCAGCCCCTCCACGCCCAGGACCGCGGCGAACAGCGCATGCGTCCAGGTGAGATCGGTCAGGCTCACACTTCCTGCCATTCCAGCAGCGTGCCTTCCGCGGAGAACCCCGGTCCAAACGCCGTCAGCAGGCCGCGCTGCCCGTGCTTGGGGCGGTAGCGCTCGTACAGGTGCTTGTAGACGACGATCACGGACGCGCTGGAGAGGTTGCCGCACTCCCACAGGCAGTCCCAGGACGCCTTGATGCGTTCGCGCGGGATGCCAAACACCTGCTCCATGTTCTCCAGCACCTTGCGGCCGCCCGGGTGGAACACAAAGAAGTCCAGTTGCGCAGGCTGGCAGCCAAAGGGCGCGCACATCCCCGCCAGCACCGGCGCCACCTTGGTGGTCACCGCGTCCGGGATGTCCTTGTCCAGGACAATGGTGAAGCCGCCCGGGCCGGTATCAAAGCCCATGAAATGGTAGCTGTCCTGGAAGATGTAGCTGTCACTGGAGATGATCTTGGCGCCGGTACGCGGCTTGTCCGTGATCACGCAGGCCGCGCACCCGTCACCAAACAGTGACGCCGCCACCAGGTTGGTCATGGAGAAATCATCCGCCTGCACCGTGAGGCTGGGCAGCTCCACCGCCAGCAGCAGCACCGTGGAGCCCGGGTGCGCCTTGATGAAGTCCCCCGCGCGCGCAATGCCCTGCGCGCCGCCGGCGCAGCCCAGCTCCGTGATGGGGAGGCGCTTGGTGTTGCGGCGCATGCCCATGTCATTGATGAGGTACGCGTCCAGGGACGGGATCATGAACCCGGTGCATGACGTGGTGATCACGTAGTCAATGTCCGTGGGCTTCATGTTGGCGTTGTCCAGGGCTTCCTTGGCCGCGCGCATGCCCAGCTTCTTGGTCCATTCAATGTACAGGTCATTGCGGTGCTTGAAGTCCGTGGGCTTGGCGTTCTCCATGATGGGGCGCACGGAGTAGCGCGTCTCCACCTTGCTGTTCTGGAAGATCTTCTTGATGGAGGACTTGTGCGGGAAGCCGGGCGGCAGGATGGCATCCAGCATCAGGTCCGCGTCGCGGCTTGCGTGACCCACGTGGTCAGGGAATGCGGTAGCAGGACGACAAATGACAGCCACAGCCAACCTCCAGTGCACCCCCGGTACGACGACAAGAACGCGTGCTCGCGCACTTCCGGTTCCGGGGAGGGCGGGCTTGCTATCCAACCGCCGCGGCGCTTGCAAGGGAGAATTAAATCACCGTGGAGTGAAATCTCTCGGCGAGACCGGCCCGTGAGAGGGGTCACAGGCCGGTGAGGACGGCGCGCAGCGAGTCACGCAGCGAATGCTCCGCCGTGAATCCGAGCTCCTTGCGGGCACGGCCGCCGTCCACCAGCAGGCTGTACTTGATGTGATCCAGCTCAGGGGCGGGGAAGTTGGTGAGGCGCAGGCGGTAGAGCCGGTGCAACAGCGGGCGGGCAAGGATCTCCGGCAGCGGCAGGCGCCGCGCGCCCACCTCCTCCAGCGCCATGGACAGCGGGAGCTGCCCGGGCCCCACAATGTTGAACACGCCGCGGACGCGCTTCTCAATGGCC
Source organism: Deltaproteobacteria bacterium (assembly GCA_016218805.1). GTDB lineage: Bacteria > Myxococcota > JACRCW01 > JACRCW01 > JACRCW01 > JACRCW01. The sequence goes on from JACRCW010000049.1 coordinate 17,452, forward strand.
CGCTCAATGGCGCGCACCACGTCCTGCTCGTGGATCACCTGGATCATGGGGTCAAAGCCCAGCAGCGTGGGCGCGGTGGGCAGGCGCAGGTAGTTGGACGGCGCGTTGCGCACGCGCCCCAGGATGTGCACGGGCCGCAGGATCACCGTTTGGATCTCGTGGTGCTTCCAGATGTGCCCCTGGGCAATCATGTCCACGGCAATGAGGTCCCGCAGGTCCGGGAACTTCTGCGCGCCCATCAACGGGGTGTCCTCGCCAATGAAGCCGTGGTTGAGGCCGCCGGGGCCGTACACGGACGCGGATGACAGCACGACGATCTTCTTCACGCCGTACTTGTGGCAGTGCTCCAGCAGGCGCGTGATGCCGAGCAGGTTGAAGGTGTGGTGCTCCTGCGCGGTCTGCCGCGGGTCATGCATGACGCCCAGGTGGACCACCGTGTCCGGGCGGTAGCGGCGGAACACGTCCTGCAGCGCCTTGCGGCGGATGTCCAACCGCACGTGCTCCACGTCCTTGGCGCGGCTGGGCAGCGGGCGGCGGTCCACGCCCACCACGTTGTAGCTGCGGTGCAGGTAGCGGGCGGTGAGCTGGCCCAGCGTGCCGGCCAGCCCCGTCATCAACACCGTGCGCCTGGCCATGCTGCCACCTCGTCAGCGGAAGATGCGCTTGCCGCGCCGCTTGAGTCCGTCCTTCACCATGCGCTGCAGTGTCTCGCGCACCAGCGCCACCTTGCGCCCCACCACGTCGTCCTCGTCATTGTGGTCACCCTCAAAGTGCATGGGGGCGCCGAATTCAATGTGATACTTGGTGGGCAACGGCAGCGGCAGCCCGGTGAGCGTGACGGGCAGCGCCGGCATCCCCAGCAACCGCGCCACCGGCTTGAGGTCAAACAGCGCCAGGCTCTGCTCCTCATGCCCGACGACGGCCACCGGGACGATGGGCGTGTGCGTCTCCAGCGCCTGGCGCATGAAGCCCAGGCCGAACTCGCGCAGCCGGTAGATCTGGTTCCACATCTTGTTGATGCCCTTGCTGCCCTCGGGGAACACCAGCACCGCCTCGTCCGCCAGCAGCAGGCGCTTGCAGCTCTCCGGGTCACCAATGACCTGGCCGCAGCGCGCAAACCACGTCCCCACAAACGGCAGCTCCGCGGCCCAGTGCTCCACCATCGCGCGGCCCAGGCGCGGCACGGGGCGCTCGCCCAGGATGGACATGATGATCATGGCGCCGTCCAGCGGCAGTTGCCCGCCGTGGTTGGCCACCAGCAGCACGCGCCCGTCCGGGACGTTCTCCACACCGGTCTGCTCCACGCGGAAGTAATGCTTGTACAACCACCAGGCGGGGCCCGCGTACAGCTTGGTCTCCTCGGGGGAGAACCCAAAGGGGTCCACGCCAAACTCATTGAGGTTGGAGCGGTCCAGCGCGTCCAACCGCGCCGCCAGCCCGCTGGGCGAAGTGGACTGCAACACCAGCCGGCCCACGTCCCGCAGCGTCATCCCCGCCGGTGCGTTGCCCGCCGCCCTGCGCGCCGCCTTCTCCATGGCCCGCCTCCCACTTCACATCTGGATGGCCACCACGATCCCCAGCGCCACCAGCCCCAGCACCACCAGCCCCACGGCCCCGTACACCACGTAGTCCGCCGCGCTCTTGCCCGTCGTGGGTGCGGCGTCCTCGGGCTTGCCCTCACCCTCCGCCTCCCCCTCACCGGCCGCCGCCGCCTCGCCGCCCTCCGCCACCGCCTCGCCGCCGTGTTCGCCGCCCTCGGCGGGCACTTCGCCGGAATGCTCCGCGGGCGCCTCGGCGGCCTCCTCGCCGCCTTCCGCGGCCTCGCCCTCCGCGGGCTGCTCCTGCGGGCCGGTCTGGAACACCGGGATGTCATCCAGCTTGCCCAGCATGGACGCGGTGGGGTCAATGAACACCAGCTTCACCGCACCCAGGCTGATCTCGTCGGAGTCCTTGAGCGGCGCGGCCTTCTCAATCTTCTTCTCGTTGATGCACACGCCGTTCTTGCTGCCCAGGTCCTCCACCGTGATGCCGGACCAGTCCTTGCGCACCAGCGCGTGCCGCCGGGAGATGTTCGCGTCGTTGATGCAGAAGTCGCACTCGGTGGCCCGGCCGATGACCACCTCGCCCACGCCGTCACCCAGCTCAAAGCGCTTGCCCTCGTCCGGGCCGTTCATCACGCGCAGGTAGGGCGCCTCCGTGCCCCCGCCAATGGAGCTGAGGACCTCCTGCACCATGCGGCGCGCCAGCATCTCGGTGCGCTCGGACTGGCCCATCTCCAGCGGCTTGTCCGCCTCCGCCACAAACTGGATGCGGAAATGCATCAGCTCAATGGTGTCCCCGGAGCGGAGCAGCTTCTTGCCGCCCTGGCCCACCGGCTTGCCGTTGTGTGTGGTGCCGTGCGTGGAGTTGAGGTCCTGCAGGAAGTACTCGCCGCCCTCCAGCACAATCTTGGCGTGGTTGCGGGAGACCGTGGTCAGCGGGATCTGGATGTCATTGTTGGAGTCCCGCCCCAGCGTGATGATCTCCTGGTCAAAGTCATACGCGTACTCCTTGGGCTCCTTCCCCGGCATCTCCATCCTGACGTTGAGCTTGACGGCCATGGGTCAACGTCCGTGGCAGGGGGCGGACGGCGCCGCCCTCAGCGGGTCTCCAGCGCGGCGACAAGGTCCTTGCACTCCTGGACCTCGGCAGGGTTCTGCTGACCCGCGCACGAGATGAACTTCTTGCAGTTGTCGATCGCCTGGTCCTGGTTGAGGACGCCCCGGTAGTACTTTCCCAGCTGGTAGCGCGCCAGGCACAGCTTCTCGTCGAGCGCCAGCGCCTGTTCGCACGCGGAGGCACCCATGTCCTGCAGGCCCTGCTCAAAGGCGCCCACGCACAGGTTGAAGTAGCCCTGCGCGTAGCCGGGGTTCTGCGCAATCTGGTCCAGGTACTTCTTGAGCCCGCCACGCGTGAGCGCCACCTTGGCGGCGGAGTCACGGAAGCCGCGCAGGCACTCCGGCTCCTTGGGGTCCAGCGCCAGGCAGGACGCCCAGTACGTCATGGACTGGTCATTCTCCTCCTTGGCCCCGTAGATGGCGCCCAGCGTGCCCGCGCACTGCTTGCTCTCCACCGCGTCCTTGGGCGCCAACTCCCAGCAGCGCAGCCCCATGTCCAGCGCGCGCTGCAGGTTCTGACGGCGGAACTGCTCGGTGGAGGCGTACTGGCTGCGCTGCATCTCAATGTATGAGAGCTGGAAGTAGCCGCGGTAGTGCTTGGGATCCAGCTCAAACAGGCGGCGCAGGTGGTCATCCGCCTTGGCGTACAGCTCCTCGGTGTCCTTGAAGTACGCCGTGGCCTTGCCCGGGTCCGCCATGTTGATGCCCTTCTTGAGCACCTTGTTCTGCGCATCCGCAAACGCAATGTTCCCCTTCTCCGAATACGCGTGCGCCAGGTTCCAGCGCCCGTCCTTGTAACCGGGGTCGATCTTGATCGACGAGCTGAACATGGTGATCGCCTCGTCGTAATCCGGCGGCTTGGCCACCATGTGCAGCACGCCCATGTTGTTGCGCGCCTCGGCAAAGTCCGGCCGCGAACGCATGGCGCGCTTGTACCAGTCCCGCGCTTCCCCAAAGTTGCCGCGGTTGAAGTAGATGACCCCCATCAGGTTGAGGCATTCGGGGTTCTGCTTGTCATACTCCAGGCAGAGCCGGCAGCGGCTCTCCGCGGCGTCAAAGTCCCCCTTGGTGATGTAGTCCTGGCAGGCGCCCTGGTGACGCAGGACCTCGGGATGATTGGGGTTGCCCCCGGTGGTGCAGGCCGGTACGGCCCACGCAGCAGACAGCGCCACGAGGCCCGCCAGCAAGCGGGAGTTCTTAGGCATTCGGGTACCCATGGGAGCCGGTCTTCCCTCCAACAACATAACGGGGTCCAGGGCGGGGCCACCCTCTGGCCGCGCGAGGCGCCGACGCGGGGGACAGTAGGGGTGGGGGTTCGGGGGTGTCAAACTGACGGACCGTGGAGGCACGGGGCTGGTACCCCAGCCCAGGCGTCCTACGGCTGGGCCCGCGCGGACGGCGGGGCAGGTGTGTCCAGGTTGCCTCGTGGCCATCGGCAAGCGCCCGCGCACGATCGGCAAGTGCCCGCGCGCCATCGGCAACCGGACTCCGCGGTCGGCAGGTTCGTCGGCAACGGCCGGGTATGCGTCAGGGCGCGCCCGGGACCCGTCAAGCATGCCTGGGGGATGCATCAGGGCGGCGTGGAGTGTCCGTCGGCAAGGCCGGGGGACCCGTCGGCAACGGCGGGGGACCCATCGGCAACGCGGCAGCACGCCTCGGGGACGCGCCGGGACTGGCTGCACCAGCCAGGGACGGGCGCGGGTGCCGCCGGGGTGCCGTCGGCACGGTTGCGGCGGCCCAGCAAGCGGCGGGTGGCAATCGGCACCAGGCGCGGAATGGTGGGGCCGCGCCAGCCGGGTGCGGCCAGAAAGCACCTCAGCGCTTCCCTGCTCGCCCGCCTGCTTGAACAGCTTGCTCCAGCAGCTTGGGCGAGCGCGGAACCCGTCGGCCCGGCGTGATGGTTTCTCTTGTTCAGCTGCGTGTTGACGGTGGCAGCGACTGCAAGGTCGCCATCTCAGCGCCGACATCCGTGTTCGGGTCGAACGTGGAGACGCCGTAGGCGCCAAGCAGGTCAAGAAACTCGACCCGGGTCATCCCGAGCGCCTTGCCGGCCTGGCCGGAAGAAACCGTGCCCTCCGCGTAAAGGCGTACGAGCAGCGCCTCCAACGCCTTGCGCTCCAACGCAGCGGGCGGCTGCGCCAGCGCGCGGGTCAGGGTGTCGGGCAGTTCGAGGTGAAGCGTGGTCATGGCTCCTTCAGCGTAACTGGAACGATGGGTGACTTGCCACAGCCACTCAAGGCGAATGGCAGGTATCCCGGGTAATGCGGCGGGACGGGCCGGCATCAGCCCGGGACGGGCGCGGGTGCCGCCGGGGTGCCGTCGGCACGGTTGCGGCGGCCCAGCAAGCGGCGGGTGGCAATCGGCACCAGGCGCGGAATGGTGGGGTCCAGGTCGTGCGCCGCGTCAAACGCGTGGATGATCTCTGACAGCAGGTGCAGGTTCAGCCCGTCCAGGTAATCCAGTTCGCCCTGGGCCACCCGGCCGGTGGACGGCGCCGCGGCGGCGCGGCCCTTCTCCCGCACCTGCTTGCCGGCCGCTTCCACCCGCGCCGCGTACGCTTCGCTCAGCCGCGCCAGCTTCACCCGCGCCGCCAGGTCAGTGTCCCGGGTCTGCAGAAACTCGCGGGCCACCTTGGCGGCCGCTTCGAGCCCGTTTGCCAGCGTCTCAAAGGTCTCCGCCGTGCCCATGGCCGTCCGCACGCGGGTGCGGTGCTCGGGGTTCATTCCGGCGCAGTTGATCAACACCGTTTCGGCGTGATTGCGCAGCTTGAGGCCCGCCGTGAAGGCGGTCCGGGCGGCGGCCTCGCGCGTCGCCTTGTCGGAGACGCCTCCGCCGGCGCCCGCAGCGGTTGCACTGGAAACATCACGCAGGTGGCAGGCTTGCCCGACCGCCATGGATAGGTATTCCAGCGAAAAGCCCACCAACAGCGCCTTCTGATCGTCCGTTGCGCTGTTCCAGAATTCGAACGACCGGGAATACACGCGATTCACGTCCGTCACGACCTTGGCACTCACAATCTGCCTACCCAGCTCCACAAAGCCCTCGCGCGAGGTGGCGTTGGTCACGGCGGCCAACTGCGTGGCGTTGTGCGGCGGAAGGCGCGCTGCCAGCTCGTCCAGCGGGATGCTGGGGATGTTGTCGACGTCCTCTCCGGCGGTGGTGGTGGTCATGGGTCCTCCCTGGGTTGGTGCTTGCCGCGCGTTCTACAAAAGGCCCCCAATCCGTGTGAAGAGAAATTCGTGGCTATCGGTCAGTCGGCGGAGAAACTGCAGATCCGGCAACCCGTGGGCGGCCGAGTGCGGCAACCCGCTCCATATACCTTTGATTGGGACTGACGCGTCGCGGCATGTGACGTGGCGGAATGCGGCATGTAGCCCTAGACCGTGCGGCGGAAAGCGCGGAACCTCGCGAAATCCCAATGGGGAGGTTCCTGATGAACCGATTTTCCGTGTGGGCCACGCTCGTCGTGCTGGCCGGCTGTGCGCGCGTTGAGGGCGACGCCGCTGTGACCGTCCCACAACCCGTGCAACACCAAGCGCTGACCACCTCCCCATCGCTGGGGCGCTTTGTCCTGCTGGCGGAGGATCGCGTGGAGACCGGTCCACGGTCCGTGGTGCGCGGTGGTGACATCGGGTCGCGCGGCAGTGACGAAGAATGGAACGTGGTGATTGGGAACCGCGGGCGCGTGGAAGGCGGAAACATCCTGGCGGCCAGCGTGAAGCTGCGGCACGGCGCGGTAGTGGAGGATGTCCAGACAGAACGCTTCAGCGGCGGCGACGCGACGCACGGGCTGGTGGTGCCGCTGGTGGTCACCGTCCCGGAGTTGCCCGCGGCTTCGGCGGTGGCACCGGGCCACGCGGATGTGCGGGTGCGCCCGCGCATGAGCCGGACGTTGGCGCCGGGGCGGTTTGACGCCGTGGAGGTGTCAAGCCGGGGAACACTGCGGCTGACCGGGGGCGTGTATGAAATGCGCACGCTTGAGGTGGGCGCCAACGCGCACATTGAAGCGAGCGCCCCCACCGAGCTGCGGGTCCAGGGCAGCGTGCGGATTGGCCGCGGTGCAGTAGTGGGAGCCACCTCCGGTACCGCACGGGATCTGCGGATTGAGTCCGGCGCGGGAACGCCGGAGCGGAACCGCGGCGAACACGATGACGACGAAGAGGGCGAGGAGCACGAAGACCACGCGTGCGGATCACCGGTGGAGATCCAGGAGGAGGCGCGGGTGACGGCGTTGGTGCTGGCGCCGGACGCGCGCGTGCACGTGGGCCGTCAGGTGCTGCTGGTGGGGGCGATCGCCGGCCGGGGGATCCACCTGGGCCCGCGGGCTGAGGTGAGCTTCCAGGGCGGGTTTGGCGGCGGGTGCACGCCGCAGCTTTGCGACGACGGTGACGCGTGCAACGGCGTGGAGAGTTGTGACAGCGCGGGTGTCTGCGCGGCCGGAGTGCCTCCCGCGGTGGACGACGGGAACCCGTGCACCGTGGATGGGTGCGACCCGGCGTCGGGGGTGACGCACGTGGCGTCCGCCGCCGGGACGGCGTGCGGAGATGGAAATGCATGCAACGGAGATGAAGCGTGTGACGGGGCGGGAACGTGTGCGGCTGCGCTGCCAGTGGTCTGCGCCGCCCTGGACCAGTGCCACGACGTGGGGACATGTGACCCGGCGACCGGTGCGTGCAGCAACCCTGCAAAGCCTGATGGCACGGCGTGCAGCGACGGAGATGCGTGCACGCAGACTGACGCGTGCGTTGGGGGAGCATGCGCAGGCGCCTCCC
>JACRCW010000052.1 GCA_016218805.1 Deltaproteobacteria bacterium
CCTTCACGCCCCGCCGGATGCTCTTCGCCACGCGCGGGGCGTAGTGGCGAAACACGTCCCTCAGCGCGGCGTCTTCACCCGCACGGAAGGCCATCAGGAGGCGCCGGTCCTGGCTCAGGAGCGTCATGGGCTGGTCCCGCGTTGCTTGCCACGGGCCCCGGACGTCCTCTCCCTGCCGCGCCCGGCTCCCGTGTCGCACACGGGGTGCCTGCGCAAATCAACCTCCTCGGTGTGCCGGCAAACTCCGGCCACGCACCTGTCACTACGCGCGCCGTGATGGCGCTGGCTCAGGGTGTTCATGGATCCGCCGGCGGCACACGGGGGGATTCCGCGGCCGCGGCAGCCGGCTGGATCATCAGCACAATCCCACCCCGGACGCCGCCGCCGGGAAGCGGGGACACCGGCAGGTCCGCGCCCGCAAGCGGGACCGGCACCAGGGACGTGCTGGCCACGCGCACCGTCAGGAAACGCCCGGCGGGCAGCTTCCCCAGCAGGCTGCCCCCTTTCACCGGCCCGGCCGCGCCGCCGCGCAACGGCGGTGCCTCCAGCGCCAGCCATGCGGCGGGCGGCGCCTGGCAGGGGGCCAGCGCCAGCACCACGCGGCCGTCCGCCGCGGGGATTTGGCAGCCGTCCGCGGGAGCCACCAGGTCAACGGGCGCGGTGGACAGGGCCTGGAGGGTCAGTTGGGCTTCGGCGCTGGGGAACTGCAGCCGGCCCGCGGTCACCACCGGGCCACGCCCGCGCCACGCGGCGCGGACAAACAGCGGGCCGGTAACCTGCGCGCGCAGCGGCAGGTCCAGCATCACGTCCAGCGAGGGCCGCGCGCCAAATCGCAGGCCGTCTACGCCGGCGGCGTTATCGCGCTCGGTGGCGTCACAGAGCAGGCCAATGGCGTCAATCCGGGCCCCGGAAATGAGACGCAATCCGGCGGGCCACGGCGCGGGTTGGATGTCCTCCTGGCAGCGGAACGGCAGCGCCGCCCCGGTGTCACCCGGGAAGCCTGCGCGCAGCGTCCGGACCACGGCGCGGCCGCCGTCCAGGAAGTCCGCGCAGTCCAGTTCCAGCCCCGCCAGCACCCGGAACGCGTTCCAATCTCCAAGCCACGCGCGGCCCGCGGATATGACCGCCGTGCCCGGAGGGCATTCATGCAATTGGGGTTCGCCGGGGAGGTCTTCGCCCCAGCCAATGCCCTCCACGCGGTGGGCCGGCGCGCGCCCTTCCTCCGGCGGCAACGCGCGGCACAACGCGCCCACCTGCGCGAGCGTCCGCGTCACCGCATCCGGCCGCACGCGCACGCCGGTGAGCACGTAGCCCGGGGGACACAGACTGGTGTTGTCGCCGGCGCCGCCCGGTCCGCCCGCCATGGCGCGCCGGTTGGCAAACGGATGGTCGCGCTCCTGGTCGGGTGGCAGCGGCGTTTGGTGGCTGCCCGTGGGCGGCGGCCGGGTCTTGTAGAACCACTGCGGGTCAGCCCGGTGCAGCGCAGTCCGGAACATGCCCGTGTACTGGTTGTCCGCCGCGCGCGCGTCCGGCGCCACGCCGTCGTCATGGGCGCGCTCATCCGCGGCGGGGAAGGTGCGCAGCGACAGGACATCCGAGTTGGCGGCGCTGGTGGACAACGTGTAGGTCACCCACTGGCCCGGCTGCCCGCGGGCGGCGGCAAACTCGCGGTAGGTCAGCGTCAAATCATCCGCGCTGCGGGACGCCGCGGGCCGCCCCGTCCACTGGTCCGGATGGCACGCGGCCGCGGCGACGACGGACGCCGCGAGCGAACAAACCACGTGACAGCGGCGGGTAGGCATGGTGCGCAAACCCTCCAGTAGCCCGGCGCGGGCGGGCGTTCACCTCCCCGCGCCCCGTCGGCCGGAGGCCGGCGCCCCAAATGCAGCGCGCGCCGAATCAGGTGCGGTGACCGCGGTTGCATTGTGCCGGACCGCCCGGGTGGGATAGGTAGCTGCTCGGGGGGACGCACAGCACCCTGCCAGCCTTGGAGGCTCCATGACCGACGACACCGTTGCGCCACCGCCCGCCGAACAGCCCGCCCTCCAGCCTCCGCCCTCCGCGGCGGCACCGCCGCGTCCCGTTGGGGCCAAGCCGCCGCCCCGCGCCAAAGCCACGCCGCGCGCACCCAAGATCGCCGAACTGGACGTGCTGGCGGCCGTTGCCGCCATGATCACGCGCTTGGGGGACGCGGAGCGCGGCCGCGTGGTGGCGTGGCTGATGGCGCGGTTTGAACAGGACCTGCCCACGCTCTTTGTTCCACCGTCGTCACCGGCGCCGCGCGCCACCGTGGGCCGGCCCCCCGGGAAGACGGCGGCCGGCAAGCGGACGGCCAAACCCGCCAAAGCGCCCAGGGCCGAGGCGGCCGCCGCCGCGCCGGCGGTGCCCGCCGCGGCCATTGCCAAGGTGCAGGCCGCCCTGAAAGCCAAGCGGCCCAAGTCCGCCACGGAGAAGTTCCTGGTCATCCTGGCGGCGCTTGGGGACGGTGCAACCACGGGCGAGGTCACGCAGGCCGTGCGCGCCGTGAACCTCAAGATGGACAACCCCGCGTACGGGGGCTTTGCGGCGGCGCAGCAGAAGCTGGCCAAACGCAGCGGCAAGAGCTGGAGCCTGACGGCCGCCGGCAAGAAGCGCGTCGCCGTGATGAAGTAGTCCGGCCCGGCGCCAGACGTCGCATTGTGCTGAACCCGCGCCCAGAAGACGCCGCGCTCCGCAGAACCTGAAAGGTTCAGATTCCTGCCAGCCAACCCGCCCACCAGGTTGGCGCACAATCCCTGAACCCCCTCTCCGTTGTGCTGAGCCGCCGGCATTCGTCCGGCATCAACAACCCGGTCTCCTGCAGGCACTGCACGAAGCCGTGGCTGGTCATCACCTCGACCTTCTCGCGAACCGCGGTCACGGTGGCCTTCTGGTCATGGGTGACAAACACCGCGCCGCGCGTGTGGACCGCCCACGCAATGCTCGCGTGTTCCCCCATGTCTCTCAGATTGCCGGGCTGCCTTGTGCTTCGGAGCGCCTTCAGGGTGTCGGCCATGCTGCCGCGGGCAGGGAGTGGCTCGACCTTGATGTGCTGCCAGCCTTGCCAAACCCGCAGCGCCGCCGCGTCGGGGGCACCTTTCCGCGTCAACTCCGCGTGGACTTCTTCCACCACGGCCATGCGGACGGTCACGGCCGCGTGGCCGAGATTTGCCAGCAGGCCCGCGGCGCGAAACAGCGAGATCCCATTGGCGTCCAGGACGTGGACCCTGCCCGCCGGAACCATGAGAGGACCTCCACTTGGGGAAGCGGCACCCGTGCTCAGCGCAGCCAGGGAAGCGGTTCCAGGGCGTGAATGCCCAGGGCAAGGCGTGCGGCACCGCTGGAAATGAGCGCTTCATCCATCGCGCGGCGCGCAAGCTCCGTGGCAGCAATGCTTGGGCCGCCGGGTTCCGGAAGCGAAGTCTTGTGCCCCACGTTGGGAGCCTTGCCCGTCTTCAACTGGTCGCGCAGTGCGTCCGTCAGAAAACGCCGGTGGTGGAGGTGGAAGACGGCGATTTCCCGCGGCACGCCAAAGTTGGCCCGGACCTGCTGCACCACATCCTCCGCCGCAGCCAGCCCCAGCGACTTTCGCGGCGAGCCCAGCAACGCCCCCAGGCCCGCTTCCGGCATCAGGAACTCTGCGGCAAACGCCCCGGCGCGCTGCTCATTGGCGGAGGCCGCTTCGCTGCCTTCCCGCTCCAACACCAGATTCAGTCTACCCGTGGCCACCGGGTCAAACAGCGCGTGGCAGGTCTCATGAGCCAGATGGACCCGCGCCAGCAGGTTGTTCTCCCTGCGGCGGACATCCTCCGAGTTGAGGACCAGCGCCGCGACTCCGTCAGGCGCGCACACGGTCATGGCGGTGGCTCCGGCGGTCTTCAACGGGCGGACCAGCACCAACACGCCCAGCCGGTCTTCAACCAGCGCACGAATGTCGGGCACCGCCACATCCAACGCAAGACCGAGTGCACTGCGGAGTCTTGCGGCCAACGCGTAGCCGGCTCGGGCGGCCTGAGCCGGCCTCGCCGGAGCGTCCGTGCGTGGAAAGCCAACCAGCGGAACTGCTCCCAGCGCGCCGCGGATGTCTCGGAACGCCCGTGCCTGCTGCAACGCGGCGTCCAGCACCGCGGTGTCCTGGTCCGAATAGTCCTGCCAGCTGGCCGCGTGCCGCAGGAAGACCGACGGCCTCAACAGTGGTTTGCGGTGACCATCCAACAGTGCCAGGTCATCCAGGCCAAGTGCGTCCGCCACCCGCGCCAGCTTGGCGGTGCTGAACTCACCACCACGCTCAAGAAAGGACGCCAGCGCGGACTCCGGAACATCCGCAGCCCGGGCAAGCACCGCCTGGTCCAGCTGCTGTGCCTGCATTTCCGCCCGGACTGCCACTGCGATGGGGTCGGTGTTCATCATGATGGGCTCGGTCCCTGCACGGTCCACGCGCTGCAGCGGGCTCGCCAGGAGGCTCGCCCTCCCGTGGGGCTCCATGGACGACGCCAGCGCTGGGAGGCTCCTGCCGAGCCCGGGCTCAGTGGGCGCTTGGTCCGTGCGTGATTCAACGCCAGCATGGTGCCATCCTGTGCGCGCTTCCCTGTGGGGCCGCGCTGCGGGCGGGATTCTGCCTGCCCGCGCCGTCCAGGGGCAACGGCGGGCCGCCCTCCTCCGGCCTTTGTCAGCCTTCCGGCGCGTCCTGCTTCTTCCGGGCCGGGCGCTTCACCACCAGAATGGCGTTCACCAGCGCCCGGTTGCCCGGGAAGCGCGTCAGGATACCCACCTCCGCCTGGTCCGCGGCGGCCTCCACCTGCTTGAGCA
>JACRCW010000009.1 GCA_016218805.1 Deltaproteobacteria bacterium
CCTGCGCAACTTGTCGCGTATGGTCTTGTTCACTTGAAAAGCCCTCCGGTGGCCTCAAGCCACGTCGCTGTGAGCTTGGATTATCGGAGGCTTTTCAAGTTTGATCGGTGATTTCGCGCGGGGTCACGCTTCTTTTGGGGTTAGCTTCCCAGCCGACGCCTTCAAACCGAGCAGCGATGCACTTCTCAGACTCGGGCTCAACCCCGAGGCGCGCCCGCAGAAGCGTGGCGTTGTCACGAACAAACTGGGACGCAAGAGCACTTCCGGCCGGGGAGGACAGAATCAGCTGAGACTGTTTCTTGAAGACGACAAAGGACCAATACAGCACATACGTAGTGCCAATCTGCGGGAACAGAGAGGGAATCTCCCTGGCGAGCGGGAGGAGATAGCTGGTGCCTTCCTCTTTCCAGTGAGCCGCGCGCCAGCCATCCTGCTTCAGGCCCGGCCAGCACGCCCTGTGAAAAGCCAGTCTGGCCGACTTCTCGACGTCCTTTGCAGCGGTGCGCTTGGCCGCGCTCGCTGTGAACTCTCTGGGCGGCTCAATCCTGACGGCTGGTGCTGGATCCTGAGGGCGTCTCTCCAGCACGGACTCGCGGAGGACGCTGTCTCTCGTCAGGTCCCAGAATCCCACCTTGAGGTCGTACCGTGATTGAACAAACTCCAAGGCCGCTTGGGCAGCACTCGCGTCGGCTTCTGAGCCACGGTCGAAGAACTTGGAGATTCGCAAGTCTGCGCCAACCAGCCCACTGGTTTTGTCCTGATGCCGCATGTATTCAGCCTTGAACGCCTCGCTCGCTGAGGCGTCAATTGCATTCTCGTCGAGGAATCCCTTGGACAGCCAGCCCATCAGGTTGCGCACCTTCTGCTCAACCGCTTGGGTGTGCGGCAGCACCATGATGGCGTTCGGCCACCGCTTGGCAATCTGATCGAGGGGGGCCAAGCCCAACATGTCCGTGCCTTCAGCAAAAAGATCATGAAATGCCCCGACGAAAACCACGGGAGGTCGCCGAGCAATGACGTCCTGAATTCGGAGTGAACTGATGAGGCCCCTGTGGCGAGCGGTAGCGAGCGCGGCGTCGATTTTCCCTTCCGACAAGTAGTCTGCATCCATAAGGTCAACGTAGTCCTTGAGGACGGTGCCGATTCTCCTTCGGGTAAACGTTCCGTCCGCCTTCGGTGCCATGACGGTTTTCGCGGTCCAGACGAGAGCCCACGCGTCCGAACCCGCGGCGTCGAGGAGAACCTTGACCAGGCCGTGTGCTGCGCTCCACCACTGCTCCGATCCAGCAAGGGAATGCCGAAGGCAGAAGTCCCAAGTGTCTCCGTCGATGCGTTGCCGCGTGTCCAGGGCGGTCCCAGACTCAAGCGTTATTGTGCCGCCGATCAAAAGTATGGTGGGGCCCGGCCTCTCACTCATCTTCGTTCTCCAGTGCTCGACGTATGGCTGGGTTCTCACTGGCAAGAAGAGCCAAGCTAACCGCGTCTGTGCCTTTGAGGCCCTTTCTGTCGATGTACCGCTGTGCCAACCTGAGCAACGGGTCGTCCGCAAAACGCCCGGAAGAATCCAGGGCATGCCGATCAGTCCCGCGCGATCCCAACGCCTGAAACTCCCCAACGCGGTTGTCGTCCGCGGAGACGCGTACCGGTCGGGGTGGTGGAGGTTCCACCTCGATTGTCATCGGTGGCGGGAGCAAGTTGACCTCGGCTGTGATTGATCTGGCCATTTCCAGGAGACCGGGGTCGGCGGGCAGGTAAACACGGCCATGGTCGTCACGGTTCTTGGGGTCGGACCGCACGACCCTCCCGACGATCTGTCGAAAGCTCAGGATTGTCAGTCGATTCGTGAGGTACACGACAGCTCGCAGCCTGCGGATGTCAATGCCTTCAGACACCATGTTCACAGCGACGATCCAGGGAACGTGACTGTGGCGAAACCCCTTCAGCGCGTCCGCTGGCGCCGGATCAGCCACGTTGTGCGTCCGGGAGCATGCGACAACCGGACGCTCCGGGAGAACCTCGGCCTCCATGAACGTCGCGACCGCGTCTGCATGGTCGCAGTCTACAGCGACGACCAGGCCCGCCGCGTCCGTGTCTCCAGAGCGCCTGAGATCTATGAGGTATTGGTTTGCATCCGCCAGCAGCAGGTGAGCTATGGACTCTCGCCCCACCGATTCAAGTGCCGTGCGAAGGCGCTTCCGGCTTCCTGTGTCACTGAGTTCATCATCAAACGTGACACGGTGCGATTCTCCATCCTCCGATTGGAAGGTCGTCTCGCCCCGTCCGATGACAAACTGCACGGGCCGGCAAGCCTTGTCGGCAATGGCCTGATCATAGCCGTAGCGGTAGTGCGGTTTGGCGCTGCCGCCTTCGGACGGGACAAAGACGATGGGGTCGCGCTGCGTTCGAAAGGGCGTTCCAGAAAGGCTCAAAATTGCCCGTGCGCCACGATGGAACGCCTCTTGGGCGCTGACTCCCCATGCAGAGCCGGCACCCGCATGATGCACCTCATCAAAGATGACGAGGGTGCGGTGGCCAGGATCCGAGGCATGCGCCAGGAACATGTCGCTGGCCGCGAACAGGCTTTGATACGTCGAGACCGCGCCCACCCAGTTCTCGGGAATCGGATTCACGGGCGACCAAGTCCGAGGCCCCACAAGGGGAATCGTCGGCGAGCTCGGGGACGTGGCGGATGCCGCGGACAACCAGCCATCTGCGATACCGAGGCTGGGCACAATGACCAAGACCCTGCTGATTTCCCCGTTCAGAATCAGGCGGTAGGCGACTTCGAGGGCAAACTGCGTCTTCCCAGCGCCGGGACAGGCTTCAACGAGAACGGCTTCCTCAAGCAGGCGCGGCATGATGGCGGCGAGCGCCTCAACCTGCCATCGGCGGAGCGTGCCAGTGCCCGCCGCCAAGGTGTCAGCACGGAACCACTGCACAACGACCGCTTGAGGTTTGCTGCCCTTCCGGAGGTTGCAGCTGCCGCAGAGCGCCTGGCAGTTGTCGTACGCAGTTGGGCCGCCCTGACTCCAGGGAACCAGATGGTCCCCATGCATCAGGTCAAATGGAATTGCCCGACGGCAGAGCGCGCAGACCCGCCCCTGCCTCTCCCAGACCCGCTTGACCATGTCCCGTGGGAACATGCGTTGGAAGTCGTTCTCCACCTGCAACCCCCAGTGCGCAGCGGGCAGGTGCCGCGCTTGTCACCACGCGCAGCATGCCACAAGTCCATGTGACGCCGCGCAGCGCAGTGCCACCCCATTCGTAGGTGCGTGTCTGCTCCTTTGGCCCAAACATGGACAAGATGCCCAACGTACCAAGAACCGGCCCAGGTCGGGCTTGCCCTGCCCCAAGGAGCAGATCCCGTGGCCGTCATGCCCTGGCTCTTACGGCGGCTGGCGGGCCTGGTGCTTCGGCGCTCATCGGATTTGACCCTGTAGGTTTCATCGGATCTGGCCCGGTATGCCAACGGACGTCAACTGCGGCTTCTTGGGCAAAGGCCCGAAGTCGTTGGCGCGCGCCAATCAACCCACGCAGTCGACGAGTTGGCACGGCGGGGCAAGCATGGAGAAACTCACTGGGCAAGATCTGGTGAGCAGCGAACTGCGTGTTCGGGCGCACGCGCGTGGGTCACCATTGGGGCCGATCAAACGCCTCACGCCGCGCAAGGTGGACCAGGCCAGGGATGGATGTGAGCTTCCGAAGACCTTGATGTCGACGGAAGGACCGTCGCTTGGGAACGCTCACAACCCCAATGCCGCCGCGGCCTCCGCGGCGCCCGGTACATCGGTGCGCAGCGAAGGGACCTTGGCCAACGCCTGACTCAGGTTCGCCCGCGCCTCGTCGTTCCTGCCCAGCTTGTGCAAGCACAACCCCGCCATCAGCGTGGCCAGCGGGTTGCGCTGACCGGGCTTGAGCCGCTCGTACGCCTCCAGCGCCTCCGCAAACCGGCCCATGGCGAACAGCACGTCCCCCTTGATCTTGGCGTTGTAGGGGTGTTCGCCGAGTTGCAGGGATGCCTGCGCGGCCGCCAACGCCGCCTTGTGGGCGCCCAGGGCCAGCAACACTTCGGCTTTGGTTGACAGGTCGTCGCACAGCTGGCGGTTCCACAGGAAGCCGTACGTCTCGCCATGCCCGGCCCGCGCCGCCGCGCGGTCCAGGTTGGACAGGCACTCGTCGGTCTTCTTCGCCACGCACTGCCGGTCAATGTCAATGATGCGGTTGGCGACGAACAGGGCTTCACGCAGGTGGGTCCGGTCCGTAATCCCACCCGCCACCGCCCACGTCTGCTCCAGGTCCCGTGTGCCCAGCAGCTGGTTGCGCAGCGCGCGCCAGGCCCGCCGCTGGGTCACCGCGTCCGCCGGCGTGCCCTCCGGGAGCGCCACGGGGATGCCGGCGGGTTCACGCGCGCAGCCGGCCAGCACCAACCCGGCCACCACCGCGGCGCATCCCCACCGGCGTGGCCGCGGTGCACCCGCCGCCATCGCGCGGCCGTTGGGGGCCGGGTCTGGGGCGTCGTCCTGGGCTTCCCGGCCGCTCTTCATCGCCGCTCCTCTGCGCCAATGACGCCATGCTGCGCTGCGTGGGCGCGACCGACAAGCGCCGTGGACGACGACCGCGGGCCGGCCGCTGATGGGTGTGGGCGGCCCGCGCACCCCGGAATCTCCGCATGGCGGCGCGGTCCCGCGCGGTTTGCTACCATCACACGCATGCGGAACGCCGTGGCTTGGTGCTTTCTGGCGGCGGCCCTGGGATGCGCCACCGGGCGCGGTGCCACACACTCAAACCCAACCACCGCAGCGCCCGGCACACCCGTCCCCCCGGCCGCACCGCCCCGCGCCGTGGATGAGCCGGCCACGCCGTTGGCGCCGCTGGAAGACCCGGAGCTGCGCCTGGCGGACGAGTTGTACGACGCCCGCGCCCGCCAGGACCCGCATGATCCGCGCGCGGACCTGGCACGCGCGCGGATCCGCCAGCGCGGCGGTGACCTGGCCGGGGCCGCGCGCCTGTACCGCCGCTGCCTGGCCGTGGACCGCGCGTTTGGCCCCGGGTACGCCAACTACGGCGCGCTGCTGATGGAGACGGACCGGCACCAGGAGGCGGTGGAAGTCCTGCTGGAGGGCGCTGCGCGCGCGCCGGACCACGCGCCCATCTTTGCCAACCTGGCCGGCGTGCTGTCGTTTGTGGAGCGCCATGACGAGGCGCTGGCCGCCGCGGAGACCGCCATTGAACTGGACCCCACCGACGCGGACCTGCGGCGCAACCAGGTGGCGGTGCTGTACCGCGCCGGGCGCCTGGATGAAGCGGAAAAGGCACTCAAACAGGCCATGCTGGAGTTTCCCGACGACACGGCGGACCTGCTGATGCGCCTGAGCGAGTTGTACACGGCGCGCGGCGAGGACATCAAAGCGGTGGAGACGCTGGCCAAGGTCAACCGCATTGCGCCGGGACTGGTGGTGGCGTGGTTGCGGCGCGCCGCGTTGTTGGGACGGGCGGAGGATCTCAACGGCTGCCTGGCGGTGCTGGTGGACGCCATGCGGCACCACGCTGACAACGAGGAGGTGCGCGGCTTCTTCATGGCGGCCATGGCGCTGCGCCTGCAGCGGGACATGGAGGAAGGCCTGGCGCGCATTGAGAAGGACGGCCATGACGTGGACGCGTACATCCTGGTGGCGCGCGTCCACGAACTGGGGCGGGACCACCAGGCGGCGCTGGAGGTGCTGGAGAACGGCGTGCGCCACAACCCGCGCAGCGGCGTGCTGTGGACGCAGATTGGCGTGGTGGAGACCTCCCGGGAGCGCGAACGCGAGGCGCTGGACGCCTACCGCCGCGCCATCAAGCTGGACCCCGCGCAGCACATGGCCCTCAACAACTGCGCGTACCTGCTGGTCACCGCGCAGGACGGCACCCTGCGGGACATTGACCTGGCGCTGTCACTGGCCAACGGCGCGCTGGCGCAGGAGCCCACCAACACCGCGTACCTGGACACGCTGGCGGAGGTGCAGTTCGCGCGGGGGGAGGTGCGCAACGCGCGGGAGACCATTGGGCGGGCGTTGGAACTGGAGCCGGGGGACCGGCGGCTGCAGGCGCAGGCGCGCCGGTTTGAACAGTCCGGTGATTCTCCGCCGCCCACCGCGCGTTCCCATGGTAGACGGCGCACCCAACCCTCCCTGCCCCCTGGTGGTGAATGACCGGTCTGACTCTGCTGGACAACACGCCCGTGCGCCACCGCGCGGACCCCGCCGCGCCGCCAGACGTGGCCTCCATGACGCTGAGTGAGTTGCAGGCCTTCCTGGGCGCCCTGGGTGAACCGGCCTACCGCGCCGAGCAGGTGTTCCGCTGGTTGCACCGCCGCGGCGTGGCGTCGTTCTCCCAGATGACGGACCTGGGGCGTGCGCTGCGTGAGAAGCTCCAGGGGGCGGCGGTGATTGGGCGGCTGGAGGTGGCGCAGGTGCAGGCGGCGCGGGACGGCACGCGCAAGTACCGGATGCGCACGCGTGACGGCGCGCTGGTGGAGAGCGTGTTCATCCCGTCCGCCAGCGCGGCGGACAAGAACACGCTGTGCATCTCCAGCCAGGTGGGTTGCGCCATGGGCTGTACCTTCTGCGCCACAGGAGCCATGGGCCTGGACCGGCACCTCACGGCGTCTGAGATTGTGGACCAGGTCAACCGCGTGTGGGCGGACCTGGGCGCGGTCAACGGCGGGTTTGTCCCGGATCCTTCCGGGGAGGGATCCACGCGCCGCCTGCTGACCAACCTGGTCTTCATGGGCATGGGTGAGCCGCTGCACAACGTGGAGCACGTGCTGCGCGCGGTGGAGATCCTCACGCATGAGCACGGCCACCAGTTTTCGCCGCGGCGTGTGACGGTGTCCACCTCCGGGCTGCTGCCGCAGATGAAGCGGCTGATGGCGGAGTCAGACGTGCAGCTGGCGGTGAGCCTGTCCGGCACCACGGATGCGCAGCGTGTCTCCATCATGCCGGTGAACCGGAAGTATCCGCTGGGCATGCTGCTGGCGGCCTGCCGCGAGGTCCCGCTCAAGGCACGGCGCCGCATCACGTTTGAGTACGTGCTGCTGGCGGGCATCAATGACGCTGATGAGGACGCCACGCGCCTGGTGCGCATCCTCAAGGGCCTGCGCTGCAAGGTGAACCTCATCCCGTTCAACGAGCACCCCCTCGGCGCCTACCGCCGCCCCCCCCGCGAACGGACGCTGCGCTTCCAGTCCCTGGTCCGGGACGGCGGGATCAACGCGCTCATCCGTGAGGCCCGTGGCGACGACATTGACGCGGCCTGCGGCATGCTGGGCGGGACCACGTTGGATGCCGCCCGCGCGGTGCCGGCGTCCGCGTAGCGGGGCAGGCGCGCGCGCCGCTTGGCAAGACCGTGCGCCCCCGTGATAGGGCACGCATTGGTCAACGCTCGGGAACGTCACCCCCGGGGACGGGAGTTGAATCATGCGCCAGAGCCTGTGCCTGTTCGCCACTGCTGCTTTTCTCCTGACTGAATTCGCCTTGGCACCCGCGCCGGCAGCGGCCGCACCCCTGGTGGTCCAGGGGCAGGCCGGGGACGCCCAATGGGAGTTGGTGAAGAAGAAGAAGAAGAAGGCGTCGGAGGACGACGCCGAAGACGAGGACCCCTCCAGCCGTGGTCTGATGGACTACTTCACGGGCTCATTCAAGTTCGGCCAGGAGTGGTCTGAGGAGGTGGAGGACAACCTGGTGGTGACGTGGATCCTGGGTGCGCTGTTCAGCGGGCTTGGCGGCCACATCTGGGCGCCGATGATCTTCTACAAGGACGTACCGGACAACGGGGCGAAGAAGAACGCGATGATCCTCGGAATCATCGCCACGGTGCTGTACTGGATCCCCGGCGTATTCCCGTTGCTCATACCGGGCATCTACTTCTGGACCATCGGCTTCTGGCTGTTCCTCCTGTGGGTCGGCATCGTGGAGTGTTTCATCATGCCCCGCGCGGTGGCGATGGCGACTTCCGACGCCTACAAGCTCGGCGGCGATGGCGGGGATGAGCCCAAGAAGAAGAAGAAGAAGAAGAAGAAGAAGGCCGACGACGAAGACGAAGAGTGACCCTCCGCGGATGATGGCGGATGCGCGCGGCGGACGGGACCCCTGTCAACGGTCCCGACGCCGCGCCGGTTTGTGCGGGAAGTCCAGGGAGCGCCATGGCGGACGTGGTTGGGGTCATTGGCGGGAGCGGGCTGTATGAGATGCCCGGTCTTGCCGACGTCAGGCGGGTGAAGGTGGAGACGCCCTTTGGGGCGCCGTCTGACGCGCTGGTCACCGGCCGGCTGGACAGCGTGCCCATGGTGTTCCTGCCGCGCCACGGCGTGGGCCACCGGCACACGCCCACCGAGGTCCCCTACGTGGCCAACATCTGGGCCCTCAAGAAGCTGGGCGTCACGCGCATCATCAGCGTGTCCGCCGTGGGCAGCCTGCGTGAGGACATTGCACCCGGCCACGTGGTGCTGGTGGACCAGTTCATGGACCGCACCCGCGCGCGCCGCAGCACGTTCTTTGGCGGCGGGATTGCCGGGCACGTGGCGTTTGGTGACCCGGTGTGCGGGCCGCTGCATGACGCGGCGCTGGAGGCGGCGCGCACGGTGGGCGTCACCGTCCACGCGCACGGCACGTATGTCTGCATGGAGGGACCCCAGTTCTCCACGCGCGCGGAGAGCATGCTGCACCGCCGTGACGGCGCGGACGTGGTGGGGATGACCAACATGCCGGAGGCCAAGCTCGCCCGGGAGGCGGAGATCTGTTACGCCACGCTGGCGCTGGCCACGGACTATGACTGCTGGCACGAACACCACGACGACGTGACGGTGGAGACGGTCATTGCCGTGCTCAAGGCCAACGTGGCGCACGCCCAGCAGATCATCCGCGAGACGGTCCGCCGCCTCCCCGCCGAGCGCACCTGCCCGTGCGCCAGCGCGGCACGCAACGCGGTGATGACCGCGCCGGACCTCATCCCGCCGCGCCGCCGTGAGGAGCTGGAGCTGTTGTTCGGGCGCTACTGGAAGTGACGTTTCTCGTCGAGGTGGATCGTGACGCTCCTGGTGGTTGGCAGTGTGGCCTTTGACAGTGTGCAGACGCCCTTTGGCAAGAAGGAGCGCGTGCTGGGGGGCAGCGCCAACTTCTTCTCCATGTCCGCCAGCCTGCTCACGCGCGTGCAGCTGGTGGGGGTCATTGGGGAGGACTTCCCGGAGGACCACGTGGGGTACCTGCAGCAGCGCGGCGTGGATACCGCCGGGCTCACGCGCGTACCGGGCCGCACCTTCCACTGGCGCGGCCGCTACGAATACGACCTCAACGAAGCGCACACCCTGGAGACGCAGCTCAACGTGTTTGCGGACTTCCGGCCCAACCTGCCGGAGGCGTTCCGGCGCCCTGACCATCTGTTCCTGGCCAACATTGACCCGGAGCTGCAGGCGCTGGTGCTGGAGCAGGTGACGCGCCCCAAGCTGGTGGCCCTGGACACCATGAACTACTGGATCTCCGGCAAGCGCCAGGCGCTGCTCAAGGTGCTCCGGGACGTGGACGTGCTGTTTGTCAATGACGCGGAAGCGCGCCAGCTCTCCGGCGAGCACAACGTGGTCAAGGCGGGTGCGGCCATCCGGAAGATGGGACCGCGCACCGTCATCATCAAGCGCGGCGAATACGGCGCCCTCATGCTGGAGCACGGCACGGCGTTCTACGTCCCCGCCTACCCGCTGGAGGACGTCTTTGACCCCACGGGTGCGGGGGACACGTTTGCCGGCGGCGTCATGGGCGCGCTGGACCGGTGGGGCGGCTTCAACACGCAGACCGCGCGGCAGGCCATGGTGGTAGGCGGAGTATTGGCCAGTTTTGTGGTGGAGGACTTCAGCTTTGACCGGCTGCGCACCACGTCCCTGGAGGACGTGCAGCGGCGTTACGCGGACCTGCGGCAGTTCACGGACTTCAAGGACCTGCCCACCGCGGACTGAGCGCGGGTCACTCGTGCACCAGCACCACCGGGCGGCGGGTGAGTGACAGCACCTTCAGCGCCGCGCTCCCCGTCACCATTTCCGCCACCACCTCCTTGCCGTGGCGTCCCAGCACCAGCATGTCCGCGCCGGTGCGCTCCACCGCCTGCGCAATGGCCTCCGCCGGTGACGGCGCCGCCACAACGACCACGCGGACGGGCACGCTGGCAAACTCCAGCGGCACCAGCGCGCGCAGCCGGCTCTCCGCGCGCCCGTGGTCGGGCTCGGCGGGGCGGTCCGGCGGGCGCTGCTGGTCCCACACGGGCGCTTCACGGCCGTGCATCACGTGGACCAGGGTCACCACACCGCCGCGCGCGCGCGCCAGTGACAGGGCGGTGAGCACGGCGCGGTTGCCCAGCGGGCTGAAGTCCGTGCCGGCGGCAAAGTGCCGGTAATCCGGCACCCGCACGTCCGCCACGTGCGTCTCCAGCTTGCGCGGGATGCACAGCACGCAGCCCTTGTGCGCGTGCAGCAGCGCGCGCGCGTTGGACCCCTGCACAAGCCGCGCAAGCGGCCCGCGCGCGTCGGTGCCGGTCACCACCAGGTCAGCGGCCACTTCATGCGCCACGTCCAGGATGCGCTCCGCGGGCCGCCCCAGCCCGGGGACAATCCGCACGCGCACCTTGTGCGCGCCGGGCAGCGCCCCCACGCGGCGTTCCATCTCCGCGCGCAGGATGGCCTGGATGTCCGGGTCGGCCTCGTACATGTCCGCCGGGCCATGCAGGCCCAGGCGCTGCGCCTCGCCGGGGGGCCAGTAGGTGTGCACCACCACCAGGTCCATGGCCACCTGCGGCGCCAGCGCGCGCAGGAACGCCAGGGTGACCTCCGAGGCCCGCCCAAAGTCCACGCCCGCCACCACGCGCAGCGGGCGCGCGGAGCCCAGCGCCGCGGCCAGTGGTCCGCCGTCAGGCCCCACCACAAGCAGCGGCTTGGAGATCAGGGAGGACAACCGGTCCGCCACACTCCCCAGCGCCAGCCGCTCCGCCATGCCGCGCCCATGCGAGGCCAGCACGCACAAACGGACATCCTCGGCGGTGGCCGCTTCCGCGAGCGCGCGGGCGGCCTGTCCCTCCATCACGCGGGTGTCCACACGGACGCCGCCGCTGGCCAGGGCGGCGGCCGCGCTCCCCAGCGCCTTGCGCACCGCTTCGCGCTGCGCCTGCGCAAACTGCTCCCAGCCCATCATCCCTTCCACCGGGCCGGCGGGAACCGGCACATCCAGCACGTGCACCAGCTCCAGGCTGTCCCCCAGGCGCGCCGCCAGCGCCGCCGCCACGTGCGTGGCTGCCACGGAGTGCTCCGAGAAATCCGTTCCGCACAGGATCCTCATGGCCCACCTCCTCCGGGTCCGCCCGGGCCCGTCACCACCCAGCCGTTCACCCACCGGGCCAAGCAAGGCCCCGCGGATGCCGCGCGCAAGCCGCCCGTTTTCGCGCCGGGATTTCTGGGCGGCGCCCGCTCAGCGCGCCCGGGTTGCCTGCGCGTCCTGCCGGGCCCGCTCCAGCCACTGCACCTTTTTCGCGTCCGGGGCGTCCTCAAACTCCTTGAGGTGCATGGGGCACATGAACCCAATGACCTGACCGCGAAAGGTGGAGCGGAAGGTGGGGTTGTGCGGGTCTCCGGCCACGGGCTCGCCGCTGACCGGGCAGGTGCGGTTGCCCACCAGGGCGGCCGGCCCGGCGTCAGCCTCCGGCGGCGCCCCCGCCGGGCGGTCACAGGCGGCCAGCGCCAGCAGCAACACCATCAGCACGCGCACCACGGGGACTCCTTCAGAAGAACATCAGGGTGAAGCCGCGGCCCCACCACGTCCAACTCCACGACGCGTGTGGGATCCACCCCAGCGCCGCGGCGGAGACCAGCAACATCCACGCCCCGCTCACCGGCAGCAGCCAGCGCTGCAGCGCGGTGACCGCGCGCGGCCCCAACAGCCGCGGAAGAGCGGACACCCCCGCCAGCGGCACCGTCGTCATGACCGCCAGCAGCGCCATGAGCGCCGCGCCGTGCAGCACGTCCGCCGTGGACGCGGCCAGCAGCAGCACCCAGCCCACCACCATGCACGGCAGGAACGCCAGCACGGCCCCCAGCGCCAGCGACCGCACGACCCCGCGCCCCTGCAACACACCCATGGCCCGCGCCATCACCGCGGACAGCGCCGCCGCCGCGCCGCGCCCGCCGCCCGGCTGGACCAGCGCGGCCACCGTCCCGCGCCCGGCCCGCTGGCGCCAGGCCAGCACCAGGAACACCACGCCCATCACCGCGCCCAGCCACGGGGTCACCACGGGTACCCACGCCGCCACGGTGTGGCCCAGCAGCCCCGCCAGCGCGCCCAGCACCGCGTACACGGCGCCCTTCCCCAGCTGATAGGCCCCCACGTGCCACAGCGCGCTCCACCGCGCGCCGGGCGCCTGCGCGCCTCCCAGGTCCAGCCCTACGACCAGCGGGCCGCACATGCCCACGCAATGGAACGTGATCCACAGGACCCCTACGCTCATCAGTTGCGCGTACGCGGCAGACACCTGGGCAGACACGCGCCCCTCCTCCAACATCCCAAGGGTTCGCGCAAGCCACTTGCACCATGACCCAAACATCATGCGTCAAGACGCCACACCCCCGCGCAGGACGTGATCGGAGATCGAAAATCCTCCGCGCCGCAGACCCTTTCGTGCATCCATTTCGCATTTCTGCGCCTGAAGTCGCGTGTTGCCGGGGCCCCGAGGCGGCACGCCGCGTGCTGTGGTCCGGCCGCCCATGGCCGCGGCTTGCATCCATTGCCGGAGTCCCATTGAGGACGTCTCCGCTCCTCAGGGGTACTGCTGCGTGGGGTGCGCCACGGTGGCGGCGCTGCTCAAGACGCAGGGGCTCACGCGGTATTACGCGCTGCAGAACGCGGAGACCGGCCCGGTGTCCCTGCCGGCGCGCGCCGCGGACCTGGCGTGGCTGGAGAGTCCGCTGCGTGCTGCGCAGGAGCATGCGGCGAGCGGGCTGTGCCGGCTGGACGTGGACGTGCAGGGCATCCGCTGCAGCGCGTGCGTGTGGCTGCTGCGCGAAGTGTTCCGCCGCCAGCCCGGCGCAGTGGACGCCATGGTGAACCCCGCGGTGGGGCGCGTGACGCTGACCTTCCGCGCGGACGCGGACGTGGCGGGATGGGTCCGCACGCTGGAGTCGCTGGGTTACCGCGCGGGGCCGCCGCAGAAGTCCGAGGGCGGGGACTCAGACCGGGTGCTCACGCGGCTGGGCATCTGCGTGGCGCTGACCATGAACAGCATGATGTTCACGGTGGCGCACTACGCGGGCATGACGCCCGCAGACGGGGACGCCTTCCCGCTGATGCGCTGGCTGAACCTGCTGCTGTCCGCCGCGGTGCTGTGGATAGGCGGGCGCGAGTTCTTCACGCGCACGTACGCCGCGCTGCGCCGCCGCGTGGTGCCGTTTGACCTGCCCATTGCCATGGGTTTGACGCTGGCGTTCCTGGGCAGCGTGGTGGTCTTTGTGCGGCAGCCGGCGTCCTTCAGCTACTTTGACACCGTCAACACCTTCACCACGCTGATGCTGGTGGGCCGCTGGCTGCAGGAGCGCCTGTTGGAGCGCAACCGCCGCCAGCTGCTGGCCCATGACGGGCTGGACGGGCTGTTTGCACGCCGGGTGGTGGGCGAGCGCGTGGAGACGGTGCGCGCGCACGCGGTGCGGTCCGGGGACCTGGTGCTGCTGCCGCCGGGCGGGCTGCTGGTGGTGGACGGGACGCTGCAGGACGCGGCGGGCGCGCTGCTGTCCCTGGACTGGATCAACGGTGAGAGCGCGCCGCGCGCGTTTGCCGCGGGGGACCGGCTGCCCGCCGGATCCTTCAACGCCACCGACCGTGCGCTGCGCGTGGTGGCCACGTGCGACTTCGGCGATTCGTCATTGGGCGCGCTGCTGTCCCGTGGCGACACGCCGGACGCTGCGCCCGAGGACGATCCACTGCTGCTGCGCCGGCTGACCGCACTGTACGTGCCGTTTGTGCTGCTGTCCGCGGCCGCCACGTTCCTGGCCTGGGCCTGGCGTGACCTGGACACCGCGCTGGCGGCGACGACGGCGGTGCTGGTGGTGACCTGCCCGTGCGCGCTGGGGCTGGCCATCCCGCTGGGCTACCAGCGCGTGAACGCGGCGCTGCGCGTGGCGGGCCTGTTTGTGCGGCGCGGCGGCTTCCTGGACCGCGCGGTGGATGTGCGGCGCGTGGTGTTTGACAAGACGGGCACCCTCACGCTGGGGCAGCTGGCACTCACGGACCCGGACGCACTGCGGGCGCTCCCCGCGGACGTGGTGCGCGCGGTCTACAACCTGGCGGCGCGTTCCACGCATCCGCGCTCCCGCGCCATCCACGCTGCGGTGCCGCCGGAGCACCAGGTGTTTGACAGCACGCTTGTGGTCACGGAGCACCCCGGGTGCGGGCTGTCCACGCGCCTGCCCGGCGGCGAGGAATTGCGCCTGGGGAGCGCGTCCTTTGCCGGGCTGCCCTTGGATGCGGACGCGGCACATGACGTGTGGGTGGCGCGCGGGGGCACGGTGCTGGCGCGCCTGGGCGTGCGGGAGCAGCTGCGGTTTGACGCGCGGGCGGTGCTGTCCCAGCTGCGCGCGGCCGGGTACGGCGTGAGCATTCTCAGCGGGGACGCGCCGGACCGCGTGGCCCGCGCCGCGCGCGAGCTGGGCCTGCCGGAAGCGGACGCGGTGGGCGGACTGAGTCCCTCCGGCAAGGCGGACTGGCTGCGCGCGCACGGCGGCAACACGGATGCGCTGCTCATTGGTGACGGCGTGAATGACCAGCCGGGCTTTGGCGCGGCCCTGTGCAGCGGCACGCCCGCCGTGGAGCACCCCACGCTGAGCGCGCGCGCGGACTTCTATTTCCTGACGTCCGGCATTGGCGTGGTGCACCACGCACTGGACACGGCGCGCGCGTTGCGGCGTACGGTGCGGCGCATCCGGGCGGTGGCCCTCACGTACAACCTGCTGAGCGTGGCGGCGTGCCTGGCCGGGTGGGTGACGCCGCTGGTGGCGGCCGTGGCCATGCCGGCCAGCTCCGTGCTCATCCTGCTGTACACCATGCGGGCCACGCGGCTGGTGCGCCGCAGCGGCCCGGTTTCCCCTGACGTGCGGGCGGTGGCGCCGGTGCACGCCGCGGAGGGCACCGCATGAACGTCGTCCCCCTGCTGGTGTTCTGCAGCCTGATGCTGGTGGTCGGCTCGCTCGTGCTGTTTGTGCACGGGATGCGGCGCAAGGACCACCACCACGCGGACCGCCTTGCATTGCTGCCCATTGAAAACGACGAACGACCCACTCCCGCCACGCGAGCGAAAGGCTGAAGCACCATGAACACACAAAGCGTCACCATCACGTACGACGATGACATCGTCCGCAAGTTCGTCAGCGCCACCATCCTCTGGGGCGTGGTTGGCATGCTGGTGGGTGTCATCATTGCCAGTGAACTGGCGTGGCCGGAGCTGGGCCTGGGCGTCTCCTGGCTTGGCTTTGGGCGGCTGCGGCCGCTGCACACCAACGCGGTCATCTTTGCGTTTGTGGGCAACATGATGTTTGCGGGCGTCTATTACTCCACGCAGCGCCTGACCAAGACGGTCATGCCGTTCCGCGCGCTCAGCCTGTTCCACTTCTGGGGCTGGCAGGCCATCATTGTGTCCGCGGCGCTCACGCTTCCTTTCGGCATCACGCAGAGCAAGGAGTACGCGGAGCTGGAGTGGCCCATTGATATTGCCGTGACGCTGGTGTGGGTGGCGTTTGCCATCAACTTCTTTGGCGCACTGTACAAGCGCAATGAGAAGAACCTGTACGTGGCGCTGTGGTTCTACATCTCCACGGTGCTGACCATTGCGGTGCTGTACATTGTCAACAACCTGTCCATCCCGGTGAGCGCCACCAAGAGCTACGTCATCTGGGCCGGCGTGCAGGATGCGCTGGTGCAGTGGTGGTACGGCCACAACGCGGTGGCGTTCTTCCTGACCACGCCCATCCTTGGCATCATGTACTACTTCCTCCCCAAGGCCGCGGACCGGCCGGTGTTCAGCTACCGCCTGTCCATTGTGCACTTCTGGGGCCTGGTGTTCCTGTACATCTGGGCCGGACCGCACCACCTGCTGTACACGGCGCTGCCGGACTGGGCGCAGTCACTGGGGATGATTTTCAGCCTGATGCTGTGGGCGCCGTCCTGGGGCGGCATGCTCAACGGCCTGCTGACGCTGAAGGGCCACTGGGACCGGCTGCGGCAGGACCCGATTATCAAGTTCTACGCGGCGGCGGTGACCTTCTACGGCATGAGCACGTTTGAGGGCCCGCTGATGAGCATCAAGAGCGTCAACGGCCTGGCGCACTACACGGACTGGGTGGTGGGCCACGCGCACGGCGGCGCGCTGGGTTGGAACGGCTTCATGGCGGCGGGCATGCTGTACTGGATTGTTCCCAAGCTGTGGAACAAGCCGCTGCACAGCGTGTCCCTGGCCAACACGCATTTCTGGGTGGGGACGCTGGGCATCCTGCTCTACATCGTCTCCATGTGGGTCTCCGGCATCACGCAGGGGCTCATGTGGAAGGCGCTCACGCCGGACGGCGCGTTGGTCTACCCCAACTTTGTGGAGACGCTCGTCGCCATCCGCCCCATGTACATCACGCGCATGATTGGCGGGCTGCTGTACCTCACCGGCTTCTGCATCATGGTCTACAACCTGCTGCTGACCATCAAGGGCGGCCAGGCCGTCAACGGTACCATTGACGTGGTCACCGAACAGGCGCCGGACACCGTCCCCGCCACGCGCATCCTGCTGGGCCGGCCCATGATCATCTCCGTGGTGGGCGTGGGGCTCATCCTGGCCATGGCGTGGACGCAGTTTGTGCCCAACATGATCATCTCCGCGGCGCTCATTGCCCTGGTGGTGTACGTGGCGGCCTCCACGCGGTTTGATGACTCGGACGAACACAGCTGGCACCACATCCTGGAAGGCAAGTCCCTCATCTTCTCCGCGCTGGTGCTGGTGGGCGTGCTCATTGGCGGTGCCGCGGAGATCATCCCCACGGTGGTCACCAACCGCGCGCTGCCGGAGGCGCAGAAGAAGCTGGCCACGGTGTACCGCCCACTGGAGCTGCACGGCCGGGACATCTACGTGCGGGAGGGCTGTTACAACTGCCACAGCCAGATGATCCGCCC
Source organism: Deltaproteobacteria bacterium (assembly GCA_016218805.1). GTDB lineage: Bacteria > Myxococcota > JACRCW01 > JACRCW01 > JACRCW01 > JACRCW01. Next base: position 17,211 of record JACRCW010000009.1, read on the forward strand.
CATGCCCAATGAGGCGCTGCGCTACGGCGAGCCGTCGACGATCGCCGACAGCTACTACGACCACCCGTTCCAGTGGGGCAGCAAGCGCACCGGGCCGGACCTGGCGCGCGTGGGCGGCAAGTACCCCAACCAGTGGCATTACGAGCACTTCATGAACCCGCGCACCATCAGCGCCGGCAGCAACATGCCGGAGTACGCCTTCCTCAAGGAGAGCCGCATTGACCGCAATGACACCACGGTGAAGCTGCACGCCATGCAGACGCTGGGCGTGCCCTACACGGCGCAGGACGTGGGCGGGGCGGCCGCGGAGCTGGAGCAGCAGGCGCGCGCGGTGGCGGATGACCTGGGGCGCAACGGCGTGAAGGTGGAATGGGACAGCGAGCTGGTGGCGCTGATTGCCTACGTGCAGCGGCTGGGCGCCCACCCCGCGGCGCCAGCCGGCGCGCGCGTGTCCCTGCGGACCGGGGAGTGAGCCATGTGGGCCTGGTTCTACGAAGGACACGACCTGTTGGTTCTCCCGGTGGTGGCAATGATCATCTTCATGGTCATCTTCACGGCCGCCGTGGTGCGCGCGTTGCGGCGCGGGCCCCACGGTCTGGACGTGGAACACCTCTCCATGCTTCCCCTCAATGACCAGAGCGGCACCGTGGCGGCCACGGGCGGCCAGCGCTCCGGAGGATGACATCATGACTGAGCTCAAGAAGGTCCACGTGATCCCGGATGGCATCCTGGAGGAGGACAATCACCTCCCCAACTGGTGGTTGGCCACGTTCTTCGGCGCCATCATCTTCGCGTTTGGGTACTGGCAGTACTACCACGTGCTGGCGGTGGGTGAGCAGCCCGGCCAGGAATACGCGGCATTCAAGAAGGAGCGGCTGGCCCGGCTGGCGCGCGAGGCGGCGCTGGCCACGGCAACCGGCGGCATCTCCGCGGAGAAGCTGCTGGCCATGTCCAAGGGCGCGGAGGCCAAGGCAGGCGAGCAGGTCTTCATGACGACGTGCATGCCCTGCCACGGCGCGCAGGGCGAAGGAAAGATTGGCCCCAACCTGACGGACAGCGCCTGGATCCACGGCGAGGAGCCCCTGCAGATCCGCGAATCCGTGGACAAGGGCTACGCTCTCAAGGGCATGCCGTCATGGGGTCCGGTGCTGGGGCAGGAGAAGCTGAACAGCGTGGTGGCCTTTGTGCTGACGCTCAAAGGCAGGAACGTGCCGGGCAAGGCGCCGGAAGGTCCGGGCGGTGCCACCGCGCCGGCGGCCGCTCCCGCTCCGGGTGCCGCCGCGCCGGCGCCTGACGGGTCGCCCGCCGCGGCGCCCGTTCCCGCTCCCGGTGCCGCCCCGGCACCGGCGCCGGTTGCGCCGCCGCAGTAAGGAAGGTCCATGGTGTCCACCAGTCCGACTGAACCGTCCGCTCCTGTTGTCCCCGTCCACGACGATCCGGCGCTTCTGAGCCGGGCCCTGCGCACGGACGGCCGGCGGGTGAAGATGCACCCGCTGGAAACCAGCGGGCGGTTCAGCCGGGTCCAAGTGTTCCTGTTTCCCGCCCTTATCGCTTTCTACGCGGTGCTCCCGTGGGTCAACGTGGGCGGCCACCCCGCGGTGCTCATTGACATCCCCAACCGCCGCTTCTTCCTGTTCGGGCTGACGTTCAATTCCACGGATTTCTACCTCGCATTCTTTGTGCTCAGCGGGATTGGTTTCTCGCTGTTTGTGGTGAGCGCGCTGTTTGGGCGCGTCTGGTGCGGCTACGCGTGCCCGCAGACGGTGTACCTGGAGGGCGTGTACCGGAAGATTGAAGCGCTCATGGAGGGCCCCGCGCGCAAGCGCGCGCAGCGCGAAGCGGGCGGGTGGACGCTGGACCGCCTGGCGCGCCTGGCGGTGAAGCACGCGCTGTTCCTGGCGGTGTCGTTCGTGGTGGCGCACCTGTTCATCGCGTATTTCGCGTCCGCGGAGGGCGTGCTGGCCATGATTCGGCAGAACCCGGCGGAGAACCTCACGCCGTTCCTGTGGGCCTGGGGGACAACGCTGCTGCTGTATTTCAACTTTGCGTGGTTCCGGGAGCAGCTGTGCATTGTGCTGTGCCCGTACGGCCGGCTGCAGGGTGCGCTGTATGACGCGGACACCATCACGGTGGGTTACGACACGCGCCGCGGCGAACCGCGCGGCAAGAAAGGTAGCACCACGGGTGATTGCGTGGACTGCCGCAAGTGCGTGCTGGTGTGCCCCACCGGGATTGATATTCGCAATGGCAACCAGCTGGAGTGCGTGGGCTGCGCGCACTGCATTGACGCGTGTGATGACGTGATGGTGCAGGTTGGGCGGGCCACCGGGCTCATCCGCTATGACTCGCTGGCGGGCCTGGAGGGGCGCGCCCGCCGGTTCCTGCGCCCGCGCCTGTACGGCTACCTGGTGGCCGCGCTGGCCGGCCTGGCCGCGCTGACCACGGCGGTGAGCGTGCGCAAGAGCTTTGACGCCGCGTTGCTGCGCGCGCAGGCCAACCCGCGGGAGCGCCAGGGGGACCTGGTGATCCAGCGGTTTGTGGTGCACGTGAACAGCAAGAGCGACGAGCCACGCACCTTTGAGATCAGCCTGGAGGCCCCCGCGGGCGCCGAGGTGATCCTCCCGATGAAGACGCTGGAGTTGCAGCCGTTTGAGAGCCGGCACGTGCCGGCGATTGTCTCGCTGCCGTTTGAGAAGAGCGGCAGCGGCGTGTTGAAGCTGCGCACGGTGGAGAAGGAAAGCGGGAAAAGCCGCGAATCCCAGCTGCCCCTGTGAACCCGCCACACCTGACCGCGCTCACACCCCCAGGAACGCGAGCAGCGCACCCAGATCGTCGTCAGACAGGGCCTCCAGGCTGAAGAACGGCATGTTCCCGCCCACCCCGTAGAACTGCCCGTGCCGGACCTTCTCCACAAACACCAACGCCCGCGGCACACCGGGGAAGATGACCGCGTAATCATCCGCCACGCCGGGCAGGAGCGGGGCCAGGCGCGTGGCGCGGCCTTCACCGGTGTGGGGGGCGCCGTGGCAGGCCCGGCACGCCGCGTCGTAGACGGTGGCGCCGCGCCCGGGGTCACCGCGGGGGACGTCCGCCGCGTCGCGCGGGAGCGTCATGGGCAGCGTCTGCGCGGCGCCGCCTTCCCGTGACGCCAGGAACTCATACAGCTGCCGCGCGCGCTCATCTTCACGCCGCCACGGCTGGCCGCGCATGAAGTACACCAGACACGTGTTCACCGCGGCCAACAGGTCGCGTTCGGCGCCGCCCCAGGTGCGCGCGCGCCGCGTCACACCCGCCAGGTCCGCGCCGGGGAGGATGCGGGCGGTGTCCCGTTCTCCATCCGCGCGGTGGCACGTGGCACGGGCAAACACGTTGAACGCGCTGTCACTCAGCTCCGCGGATTGGAACAGCGCGCGGCCCCGCTCTTGCGCTGGGACGTCCACCACAGCGCCCGGAGCGCAGGCCGCGGCCAGCAGCATCCCGACAAGCGCGCGCTTCACGGGACCACCCCCGCCATGTCCGGGAACACGCCCGCGGGGGTGACGCTGACGACGGCGAGCGTGGACAACGCCACCCGCACGACGGTGCCGGGTGTCTGGTGATCGCCCTCGCACGCCAGGTACGCGGTCTCCCCGTCCGCGGCCACCGTGGGCTCATGAGCGTTGGTGCAGGTGGCCGGGTTCCATGCGCAACGCGGGCCGGCGCAGCTGCCGCGTGACCGGGTCCACCTCAACGAGCTCAGCACTCTCCCGCACGGCGACGAGCAGCGTGCCGGCGGGCGTGAACACGCTGCCATGCGGGCCGGCTGACAGCGTGGGGCCGGCGGTGACGCTCCAGTCCGCGGGGTCCACCACTCTCAGCGTTCGGCTGCGCTGACAGGACAACCACAAGGTGCCATCAGCCGGGTTGCGCGCCAGCGCCATGGGCTCATGCACCGTGGCAGGCGGCGTGATGGGTGCGCTGCCGACGTCATGCAGCACGACGCGCGGGGGTGAGGCGGCCAGGTCCACCTCGGCCACCTGGTCCGCCAGCGCGCAGGCCACGAACAGGATGTTGCGTTCCTCGTCCAGCGCCATGCCGTACGCGCCCGCACACACCGGCAGCAGCGGGGCCCGCGCCAGGGTGGCGGCGTCCACCAGGGCCACCGTACCCGCCATGTCCGCCAGCGTGCCGCCGCTCTGCACCTTGCGTGGGTCGTAGTGGGACACGACCCCCCCGCGCGCCCGCGCGGTCCATGATGATCTCACCCGGGCTGCGGTCCAGGCCCACCACGCAGGCGGGCAGCAACGTGGCGGCGTCCAGGCGCAGCAACAGGCCCGGGACGTCGCTGTTGCCGGTAGCGCCGTGCGGGCCGCCCGCGCCCTCCAGCACCGTGTTGGTGAGCGGCACGTACAGGTGGCGGTGGTCCGGCGTGATGACGAGGTGGTGCGGGCCTTCGGGCTGCATGGGCAGCAGGCCCACGGGCACGCGGTGCAGCTCCGCGCCGCTTGTGCCATCCAGCACGCTCAGCGTGTCCTCGCCGAAGTTGGTGACGACGACGTGACCCGGCTGCAGCCCGGGGAAGTCCGCGGGCGGGGGAACCACGCGGACAGCGCGTACACCACGCGCTCGGCGGGCGGCGGATCACACGGGCCCGCGCCCAACAGCGCGGCCACAACGGCAACCGCGGTGACCGGGCGGATCACTGGATGTGGAACCGGCGCAGGCCCGGGGCGCGGTACGGCCCCTGGCTGATGGCGTTTTGGATGACGTACGCGGTGATGATCTCCGCGGTGAGTTCCTGCGTTCCGGCCAGCTTGAGCGCGTTCCACGCGGCCGCGTCCGCAGCCCAGGCGCCCTCCGTGGTCAGCACGGTGACGTCATCCTGGCCGGGCACGTGGAAGATGAGCCAGCTGAGGTCACCGGTGACAGGCGCGCCGTGCGCGCGGGCCGCGGCCACCAGCGTCAACTGCAGCGCGTGACGCAGTTCCGGTGCGGGCCGGCCGCGCTCACCGGGCGCGGGGCGGTGCAGGGCCAGCGGCGTGTTCCACGCAAAGGTGGCCGGCGTGTCCGGCGCAAACGACTGTCCCTCCGTGGGCACAAAGAACGTGCTCCCGTGCGCCGCGTCCTCGACGGTGCGGCTGCGCGCGTCCGCCATGGCCCGCCAGGCCTCGTCGGTGGCTTCGCCCGCGTAGATGGGCTCCGGACCCAGGTCCGGCCCGCCGCTGCTGGAACTGCTGCCGCCCCGGCCGGGCCACCCGCAGGTCAGCACGCTCCCCAGCAGGAACACCCCGGCCATGACCATGGCGCGCGTCATCCGCCCCTCCTTCCCCGCCGTCCCACTCAACCCGCCACCAGCGCCCACACGGCCGCGCTTCCCCACACTGAGCCCAACACCAACGACACGGCGCCCGCAACGCCCGCCACCCACCGCGAGACGCGCGGCGACGACGTGTAACGCTGCAGGCCGGCCCCGGCCAGCGCGCTGAGCACCGTCATCCCCGCCACGCTGCCCAGGCCGAACATCGCGATGAACCCGAGCCGTTCGCCCGCGCTGCGCGCCCCCGCAATGGCCAGCGCCACCAGGGCCCCTGATCCGGCCAGGCCGTGCACCACGCCGACGAGGAGCGGGCGGCGCAGCAGGGTCCACTGCCCCAGGTGGACGTGTTCTCCCGGTGCGGGGTGGGCGTGGCGATGCGGCCCGTGCCGGTGCTCCACCACGGTGCCCACACCGTCATGCCTGAGTGAGCCCCACAGCGCACGCGCCCCCAGCGCGCACAGCATCACGCCCACGCACGCCTCCAGCAGGGCACCCACGCCCGGCGGGAGGCCGCGCTGCAGCACCGCCAACACGCCGCCCAACAGCAGCAAGCCAGACGTGTGACCCGCGCCCCACAGGGCGCCCAGCACCAGCCCCGCGCGGGACCCGCGCTGGTCCGCCACCAGCGTGGACACGGCCGCCAGGTGGTCCGGCTCCAGCGCATGCCGCACGCCCAACGCCAGGCCCAGCGTCCACGCCGTCAGCGCGATTTCGTCCATGATGCAGGGCGGTAGCGGTGGACAAATACTAAGTCAACGACGTGGGGACGCGCCGTCTGATTCGGGATCCCCGGGCGGGAGGCCCGCGCGCATGCGGTCCATTTCCGCGCGCAGCCACGCCTCGTCCATGGTCCGCGCACCAAGCAGCCACCGCCGCGCCGCCCCCAGCCGGCGCACGCCCTCCAGGACGGCCGTGGCCTCATCCATGCGGCCGGATTGGGCCAGCGCCTCCGCGTAGGTATGCGAAATCGCGGGCGACGGCCCCAGCAGGCCACCGAGGCCACCGGCGGAGAGCCGCCGGGCGCGCTCTGCCTGGTTGCGGGCGGTGCGCAGTTCCTCGTCGGACAGGTGGCCGCGGCACAACAGGAACCACGCATGGTCATTGGCGAAGGTGGCGCTGTCCGGGAACATGTACGCGAGGCGGCCGAGTATCCGCGCCGCGACGTCAAAGTCGCCCTGGCGGCGGTGCTCTTCCGCCAGCAGGAGCAGCACGCGCACCAGCCGCTCCACGTCCACGCGTGGCTCCCCGACGGGCGGCATGGGGTCCTGCGCCAACAGCAGCGCCAGGCTTTCCTCAGCGCACTGCGGCAGGTCGAGCAGGCGGCACTGCCAGTACCGCATGCCCAGCGTTCCCGGGTCCGTCGCCACATCCACCGGTGTGTTCAACATGTCCCGGGTCTGTTCGCGGTCGTTGCGTTCAATTGCGTCGCGCGCGCGGGCCTCGTCGTGCCGCGGGCCCGCCGGCGGACGCGTAGCCAGTGCAAACCCAACGGTGGCCATCAACGCAAAGGCCACGCTGGTGACCAGCGTCAACGGGGCCAGCGGACCGCGCACGCGCGCGGACATCAGCGCGGCGCCCAGCAGCGTACCGCCCAGCAGGCCGCCCAGGTGCGCCAGGTTGTCAATACGGATGCCTCCGGGCGTGGCGTTGCTCCACACGCCAAACGCGAGGTTCATCAGGATGATCCACACCAACTGGCCGCGCATGCGGCGCATGACGGGTGCGTCATCCGGGGACGCAAAGAACGACAACGCGAAGGTGGCTCCCGCAAAACCGAACACCGCGCCGGAGGCGCCCACGCTGATGCCGCCGGAGGACCACAGCACGCTGGCCAGGGAACCCAGCAGCGCGCTCCCCAGGTACAGCCCCGCCGTGCGCACCGCGCCCAGCTGCATCTCCACCCAGGCGCCCAGCGCCCACAGCGAGTACATGTTGAGCCCGATGTGCAGCACGCCCCCGTGCAGGAACGCGCTGGCCAGCAGGCGCCACCACTCGCCTGCCCACACGCGCGCTGCGTCGTTGGCGCCCAGCGTCACCAGCACCTCAGGCCGGGGCGTGCCGCCGGACAGCCACGTCTCCGCCGCATAGGCCAGCACGTTGAGCGCAATGAGGACGTTGATGGCGGGCGTGGGCGGCGGGCGGGGCCGCTGCTGCGCGGACTGCTCCCGTCCGGGCGGGTCAAGTGAATCAATGGTCATGGCGTGCCCAGCTTCTTCTTCAACCGCCGCTCGGCCGCGCCGAGCATCTCCGTGACGCAACCGGGGTCACCACCGGGGTCCGCGCGGGCCGCGGACAGCGCGGACAGCGCGCGCGTGTCCCCCAGTTCCTCCAGGCCGCGGACCGCCTGCTGGCGGCGCACGCACTCCGTCTCCAGCCTGACGTCCTTGAGGTAGACGCCCACCCAATCCACGTCTGGCGCCAGCTCCAGTTCCTTGAGCGCCTGCGCCGCATGGTGCCGCACGTGGAACCGCTCTGAGGTGGTGCGGTCCTTCAGCGCGTCCCGCGCGCGCGCGCCCCAGTGTTTCACCACCAGCCGCCGCGGCAGGCGGTCCTTCATGTCCATGGCGGCCAGGATTCCCTCCAGCGTCTCGTCATCCGCCAGCTTGCCGTCCCGCCCCAGGGCCTCCTCCCACTGCTCCAGGCCCTCCAGTTTGCGCCCGGACTGCAACAGCGCCTTGCCGTACCACCACTGCGCACGCGGCTCCTCCGCCACGCGCGTCTCCAACAGGCGCGCCGCCGCGGCGGGCTTGCCGTCATCCAACAGGTCCTTCTCCTTGCGGTAGGGGTCCAGGGCGCGCGGGATCACCAGGCCCAGCACCAGCGCGCCCAACAGCGTGGGCACCCCCACCGCCACCTTGACCCGGTGCGGCGGCGGCACGCGTGCCCACAGCACCGCGGCGCCCGCGGCGGCGCGCGCCAGCAGCGGGTTGGCACGCGCGGTGAGCTCCCGTGCGCCCCGCCCCACCCCGTCCACCACCGCGCGCGCGCCCTTGTCCAGGCCCTCCAGCGCCTCGCCGCCGGAACGCTCCTTGACGCCAAACGGCGGTCCCCCGGCGGACGCAACGCCAGGCATGGGCAGCGCCCGGAACAGGCGCACCGGGACGGGCACGCCCTTGAGCTCGTGGCTGCCCACGCCTTCGGCGGGCACCTCGGAGCGGTTCATGGCCAGGTACACCGCGTCCCCAAACCACACCTGCCCCGGTTCCGCCTTGGCCATCACGCGCGCCGCCACGTTGACCGGGTCACCAAACACGTCACCACGGTCCAGGCGCACCTCGCCCAGGTTGATGCCCACGCGCAGTTGCCAGGACATGATGGGCGGCTTGCCGCGGGACCACGCCCACGCCGCGTCCACCGCCGCCATGCCAAACAGCACCGCATCCGTGGGGGAGCCAAAGGTGCACAACACCGTCCCGTACGCCTGCTTGATGAACCGCCCGCCCCGCTGGCGGATGAGCCGCTTCATCCCGTCCCCAAACGCGCCCACCCACTCGGTGTTCTCGTCCCGCGTCTGCTGCTGCGTGCGCTCCTGGAAGTCCAGCAGGTCCACAAAACACAGCGCCAGGTTCTCCGTTTTCAGGGCCCGGTCCAGCTGCGCGGTGCTCCCGGAGGCGGGCGCCGGTGGCGGCGGGACCAGGCCGGAGGCGGACACGCGCGCGGCGCCGGGCGCGGCGGGACTGGCGCCCAGCGCGCCGTCCAGGGCCACCAGGACATCGTCGTGGGTGGGGAAGCGGCCCTCCGGCTCGCGCGCCATCAGGCGCAGCACCAGGTTGTTGGTGGCCACGGTGAGGTCCGGACGGCGCACGCGCGGGGGCTCCGGCGTCCGGGTGAAGTGCGCGGTGACCACTTCCTGCGGCGTGGCACCGGTGAACGGCGGCGTCCCCACCAAGAGCTCGTAAAGCGTACAACCCATGGCGTACATGTCCGCGCGCGCATCCACGCTCTGGCCCCGCGCCTGCTCCGGCGCCATGTACTCGGGCGTCCCCAGGATCGTCGTGGGTGCGGTGAGGCGGTCCCGCCCCCCCTGCGTGGGGAACGCCAGCCCAAAGTCCGTCACCTTCACGCTTTCGCGCGGCGGGGCGCCGGTCACCATCAGGTTGGCGGGCTTGATGTCCCGGTGCACCACGCCCGCCTTGGCCGCGGCCGCCAGCCCCTGCACGGCCTCCCGCACCAGGGCCAGCGCGCGCGCCTCTGGCAGCGGCCCGGTCTCGCGCACCATGCGCTCCAGGTCCTTGCCCTCCACCAGCTCCATGACAAAGAACGGTCCGGTTTCCGTCTCGCCCACGTCGTACACCTGCACCACCGCCGGGTGGCCCACCTTGGCCAGCGCGCGCGCCTCCAACAGGAACCGCTCGCGCAGTTCCGGGTCCGCCACCGCCGCGGCGGAGAGCGCCTTGACCGCCACTTCGCGGCCCAGCGCGTCATCCGCGCAGCGCCATACGGTGCCAAACCCGCCGCCGCCCAGCTTCCCCAGCACGCGGTACTTGCCAAACGCCGTGGGCGTGGCGCCCGCGCCGCCCTCTGCTCCACCCATCAGCACCGTTCCCGTCATGGCCGCGGCAGCATAGCGGAAGACAGGCCGCGCGCAGGGCGTTGCCACTCCGTCCCGGGAGCGCCACCATGGGCGCCACGTACCCCGATGCCGATCTACCGACTCACGCGCGACCTGGTGTTCCCCCCCGTGGAGCACGCTGAGGACGGCGTCCTGGCCGTGGGCGGGGACCTGCGCCCGGAGCGGCTGCTGCTGGCCTACCGGCAGGGCATCTTCCCCTGGTACCACGACGGGATCCCCATCCTGTGGCACAGCCCGGACCCGCGCGCGGTGCTGTGGACGGACGCGCTGCGGGTGAACCGCACGCTGCGCAAGCTGCTGCGGCGCCGTCCGTACCTGGTCACCGTGGACCGCGCGTTCCCCGCCGTCATCCGTGCGTGCAAGGAGGCGTTCCGCCCCGGCCAGGACGGGACCTGGATCACGGACGAGATGGAGGACGCGTACACCGCGCTGCACGCGCTGGGGCACGCGCATTCGGTGGAGGCCTGGCAGGGGGACCAACTGGTGGGCGGGCTGTACGGCGTGGCGCTGGGGCGGATGTACTTTGGCGAGAGCATGTTCAGCCGCGCCGACAGTGCGTCCAAGGTGGCGGCCATTGGGCTGGTGCAACTGCTGCGCGCCTGGGAGTACCCGGTGGTGGACTGCCAGGTGCTCAACGAACACACGCGCGGACTGGGCGCCGTGGAAGTCACCCGCCGCGAATACCTGCGTATCATTGGCCGGCAGCTGCAGCTCCCGGGTCACCCGCCGCCGTGGACGGCGGAGCCGTTTGCGCCCGAAGCGCCGGCGTCAGCGGCCGAATGAGCCTTCAGGGGTGATCGCGCCGGGCGCGCACCAGGAGCACCGGGCACGCCGCGCGGTGCGCCACCTGCTCCGCCACGCTGCCCAACAACAGGCGGGCCACCGCGCTGCGCTCATGCGTACCCAGCACCAGCACGTCCGGCTGCACGTCCGCCGCCGCCTGGAGGATCATGTCGGCAGCGTCCCCCACCAGCACCTTGGCCGTGGGCGCCGTGAAGCCCGCGCCCTGCGCCAACTGCACCAGATCCCGCTCCGTGGCGGCGGTGAGCTCATCCCACCGCGGCGGTTCCGCCGCCGGCGGTACCGACGGGTCCGGCGGCACCACGGACTGGACCAGGCACAGCGAGCATCCCGGGAACAGCTGCGCGACCTTCTTCAGCGCCGCCCGGGCACCGGAACTTGCGTCGTACGCGAGAAGGACGGTGGTCATGCCCCGGATGCGAGCATTGGCCGTGCCCACCTTCTCCGTCGAGAAAACGCGCGGCGCGGCCTCCGCTGCGGGCACGCGTTGCGCCGCCGCGCTGGCCGCGCGCAACGGGTGCGGAATCCTGGGGGGCACACGCCGCCTCACCCGCGTCAGCGGCGGTGACGCCCATCCAGTTCCATGAGCATGCGCACACCCGCGCTGCCGCGGTCCCCCGGGTCGGTATCCAACCACGCGGCCAGGATCTCCTTCGCCATGTCGTCAGAAAGCGTGCGGTTGGACAGGCACAGGACGTTGGCGTGGTTCCAGGTGCGCGCGCCGGCGGCGGTGCCAGGGTCACCGCACAACGCCGCGCGGATGCCGGGCACCTTGTTGGCCGCCATGCAGATGCCGGTCCCGGTCCAGCACAGCAACACGCCCATCTGGCACTCCCCGCGGGCCACCGCCAACGCCGCCGCCTCCGCCACGGCGGGCCACGGCTCCTCCTGCCCGCTGGCCACCGCGCCAAACCGCTCCACCTGGTGGCCGCGCTTCTCCAGCTCGCGCTGCAGCGTTGCGTGCACCGGGTAGGGATCGTCGGAGCAGAGCGCCACGCGCACGGGGTCAGCCCGCCTTCATGGCCAGGCCCAGGCGGCCGCGGAGCTCGGCGTACTGTTCGCTCACCAGGAACAGGATGAGTTCACGCAGGCGGTTCTTGGGAACGGGGGGGCTCTGCGGGTCCTGGATCTTCAGCGTCTGCACGGTGGTATCCACGTCATTGCACGCCAGCAGGGACGCGCGGACCGCGGTGTGCTCCATGCCCTCATAGAACAGCTCCAGGTGCGGCGGTTCCTTGCGGGAGATGGTCTTGCGGTCCACGGATTTCAGCGCGCTCTCCAGTCCCTCCACGCGCAGCAGGTTGCGGCCAATCTTGTCCAGCTCCTTGGGGTCGGTCTCGTACTTGGCCGTCGTGTCGGTCACAAACAGCGCCGCTTCGCACAGCACGCGGAACGCCTGCGGCCCCAGCACGCGCGGCAGCACAAACGCGGGCCGCATGAAGCTGAGCATGCGGCCCCACAGCGCCCACAGCATCTTCTGCGGCATCTCCTTGAACATCGGGTTCTGGTCGCCAATCGTCATCGTCAGCGGGTAGACCGGGTGCAGCGTGGGGGCCATGTCGCTGCCGCGCAGCTGCCACAGCTCAAAGGGCGTGGCCCCCAGCACCGCCGCCACGCCGGCCAGCTGCTTCACGCTGAACACCAGTGACTGGTCAATGTCCACGCGCGCCGCGTCCTTGCGCTTCTGCAGCCCCAGGTCACGCGCGTCACGCAGGCCCATGCCGGGCGCCAGCCGGTAAAGGATGGTGGACACCAGCGCAATGGGCGTCTGCGCCCGGTCATGCACGGCCAGCGCGTCCCACAGCTTCTCCGTCATGGCCTTCTGGTGCCGCTGCGGGAGCTGCCCCTGGTAGTGCGCAATGAGGCTGGCCTCTTCGTCCGTGGCCTCCTTGAGCAGGCGCAGGGCCTGCACCGCGCACAGCGTCCGGTCCACCAGCCGGCGGTTGAGATACAGCCGCGCCAGCGTGTGCAGCGCGCGCCCCGGCTCGTTGGAGCGCGGCAGGACCAGTTGGTACTGCGCAATGGCCTCGTCCTCCTTGCCGGGACGCCGGGCCATGAGGTCCGCCAGCGCTTCCTGCAGCTCCAGGTTCTCCGGGTCCGCACGGCACAACACGGTGTACGCCATGATGGCGTTGTCCACGTCTTTGAGGACGCGGTGGTACAGCTGCGCCAGGTTGGTCCACAGCACCGTGCGGATCTTCACCTGTTCCTTGGGCGTCCGCTGGATCATGGCGCGGTAGTTCTCCTCCAGCGCGCGCCACATCTTCTTCTCCGTGAGCAGCTTCTCAATGGACTCAAAGCTGCGCACGTACGTGGGGTCCAGGTCCAATGCGGCATTGAAGTACTGCACGGCGCGCTGCTCGTTGCGGATCTCGTCGCGGTAGATCTCACCCAGCTGGTGGTTGAGCCGCACGCGCGTCGTCGCGTCGGGCTCAATGCGCACCAGGTCCTCCAGCACCTCCACCGCCTTGGGCCCCTGCTTGGTGTCCCGGTAGAGGTTGAACAGGGCGGTGAGCACTTCCTTGTCGTCGCGCCGCAGCTTGTTGGCGTCCTCGTACGCGTCAATGGCGCGGTAGGCGTCCTGCAGCTTCTCGCGGCTGAGCGAACCCAGCTGCATCAGCAGGGCAACCTTCTCGTCGTCCTGGGCCAGGCCGGCCATCTTGAGGAGCGCGTCGTAGGCCTCCTCGTAGCGCTGCGCCTTCTGGTGCACGTCTGCCAGCAGCTTGAGGCTGGCCAGGTGGTTGGAGTCAATCTCCAGCGCCTTGTCCAGGTTGCGGATGGCACGGTCGCCCTGGTTCATCTTGTCGGAGATGTCGCCGAGCTTCCAGTAGTAGTCGACGACCTCCGCGTCGGTGAGGCTCTCCCGGTGGTGGATGAGGATGGTCTGGTAGATCTTCTGCGCGTCATCCCAGCGTTCCGCGCGCACCAGGCTACCGCCCAACCCCTCCAGCGCGGGCAGGTAGGTGGGGTCAATGTCATACGCCTTCTGGTAGTTCTTGAGCGCCTTCTGGTCCTTGCCCTGCTTCTCCGTGATGTAACCCAGCCGGTAGTACTGCCGGCACAGCTCCTTGGAGTCCTTGGTGGGGTCCAGTTTGTCGACGACGATCTCCAGCAGTTCCTCCGCGCGCTCGTAGCCCTCGCGGCGGAACTCCAGGTCAGCCAGCGGCTTGGCGGCGTTGAGGTGGTCCGGGATGATCCCCAGCGCGCGCTCATACAGCCGCACCGCCCCGTCCATGTCGTTGTTGCGCTCCTGCACAAACGCGCCGGCGGCGGTGAACAGCTCCGCCTTCTCCGTCGGGTCCTTGACCGCCTCGGCCTCCTGCACCAGCCGCTTGAGGTACGCCTCCCACTCGCGGGCCGCATAGTGGATGGCCTTGAGCGCCTGCAGCGACGGGACGTGCTCGGCATCCAGTTCCAGCGCCTGCTCGTAGCAGGACCGCGCGGCGCTGGTGTCCATGAGCATCTCCGCGTTGATGGAGCCCATGCGGAAGTGCAGCTCCACCGCCTCAGGCTGGCCGCGCAGCAACTCCGCTTCCTGCGCCAGCTTCTCCAGCGCGTTGAACCAGTTGCCGCTGCGCTCATACAGCTGCCCCAGGTCATGGATGGCGCGGATGGCGGACGGGTCCTTGCGCAGGACCGCGGTGTAGATTTCCTCGGCTTTGTCCGGCTTGTTGAGTTCCTTGTAGTAGACCTCCGCCACCTGCATCTGGAGGTCCAGCCGCTCGTCCGGGTCCTTGCTGATCTCCGCGTGCCGCGTGAGCGCCAGGATGAGCTTGTTGTAGTCCTGCACCTCCTTGAACAGCAGTTCCAGCTTGCGGACCGCGGCCAGGTTGTCCGGGTCAATGCCCAGGATGCGCTCGTTGAGTTCAATGGCCACGGGCAGGTTGCCAAACGTCTCCTCGTGCAGCACGGCCATCTTGGACAGCAATGAAATGCGTTCCTCGTTATCAATGGCGTACGTGTACTGCCGCTCAAATACGCCGAGCAGTTCCGGGTACCGCTCCGCCTGCGTGTACGTGCGCTCCAGCGCCTTGAGTGCCAGCCCGTGGCCCGGGTCCTCCTCCAGCACGGCCTTGTAGGAATTGATGGCCGCTTCCGGGTCCTGCAGCTGGGACTCCTGGATGCCGGCAATGCGGTAGCGCAGGTTCACGCGTTCCTGCGGGTCCTGCGTGAGTTCCAGCGCGCGCTGGAACATCCCAATGAGCGCCTGCCAGCGCTGCGTCTCCTCGTACAGGCGGGTGAGCGCCTGCACCGCGCGCTCGTCACGCCCGTCAAACTCCAGCAACCGCTTGTAGGTGTTGATGGCCTCGCCGGGGTCCTGGCGTTTCTCTTCGTGGACGGCGGCCAGCTTCAGCAGCAGCGCGCGGCGGAGGTCCTCCTCCGGCGTGGAGCCGATCTTCCGTTCCAGGACGCGCACCACGTCGTCCCAGCGGTCCAGCGCCATGTACAGCTTCTCCAGCGCCTGCAGGGCACCGGGGTTCTGCGCGTCCAGGTCAAAGATGAGGTTGAGGTGCGCCTCCGCCTCCTGGAACTGCTTGAGGTGCTCGGCGCACAGGTGCGCCATCTGCAGGTAGATGTCGATCGCGCGGTGCGTCTCATCCACGCGCCCCACCACGTCCTCCAGGACGGCAACGGCCTCCTCCACGCTGTCCGTCTCCACGGCCAGCCGCTCCACCATCTCGCCCAGGGCGTGGTCACCCGGTGACTCGCGGAACGCGCGGCACGCGGCCAGGAACGCCAGCGGCTTCTCGCCCAGGCGCTGCTCATACAGCGCACCCATCTCGGTGAGCAGGCGGACCTTCTCGTCCACGTCCGCAAACGGCAGCCGCGCCTCCTTGAGCCCCACCAGCTTGCGCCAGTCCTCGCTGACCTCGTACGCGGCGGACAACTGCTGGTGCGCGCGCACGTTGTTGGGGAACATCTGCAGGATGCGTTCGTACGCGCTGGCGCCCTTCTCGCGGCGGGCCAGCGGGCCCTCCCACAGCTCCGCCAGGTCAAACAGCAGCGCCATGCGGTGCTCATTGGCCTGCGCCAACCCCACCCGGCGTTCCAGCACACCGGCGCACTCCTCAAACGCCTCGCACGCCAGGAACACCTCGTACAGGCGGACCAGTTCCTCATCCGTGTGCGGTTCAATATCCAGCACGCGGCGGCCGGCCTCCACCGCGTCCGCCTTCTTGCCCTGCGCTTGCAGCACCTCCGCCAGGTCAAACTGGATGGCCTTGATGCCCGCGGTGTCTGTCTGCAGGCGCCGCATGCGGCGCAGCACCCCAACCAGGTCCTCCCAGCGCTGCGCCCGTTTGTAGATCTTACGCAGCGCGTCCAGCGCGTTCATGTCGCGCGGGTTGAGCTCCAGCACGTGGGTGTACTTGACAATGGCGTCGTTGAGTTCCCCCAAATGGTCCGTCAGCACGCCGCCCAGGCGCGAGGACAGGTCCTGCACGCGGGGGCCCGCCTTCTCGCGGGCAATCTCGTCCTCGTACAGCGCCTTGAGGTCCATCCACAGTTCCAGGCGCCGGTACAGGACCTCCAGGTCCTCAAACACCGCACGGTCCGTCGGGAACGCCTCCCGCAGCGCCTTGACGTGTGGCAGCGCGTCCGCGGGGCGGTTGAGGTGTTCGTTGTACAGCTGCGCCATTTCACGGCGCAGCGCCAGGATGGCCTGGGCGTCATTGCCGCGCTCCAGGTGGTGCAGTTCCTGGAGCATGAGGTCCGCGCGGCGGGCGTGCTGCTTGATCTGCCCGTACAACCAGATGAGTTCGCGCCGCGTGGTGGCGTTGTCCGGCTGCAGCCGCCCGGCCTCCTCCAGGGCCTCGGCGGCCTCCTCGTTGGCGCTGAGGTGGCGGCCCAGCGCCATGCCCAGCGCGCACAGCAGGGGGGCGCGCTCCTCGGGTCCATCCGCCACGGCCAGGCGCTTGCGCACGGTGGCTTCAAAGTCGTTCCAGCGCGCCGCCTTCTCGTACAGCCGCTGCAACGCCTCCAGCGGGACCACGCGGCCGGGCACCTTGGAGAGCACCTGCTCGTACAGCTCCATGGCGCGCTCCGGCGCGCCCAGCTCGGTCTCGTGCAGTTCCGCGGCGGCCTCGCGCAGCGTGGCGGCCACGGGCGTGCGGCCCTCCATGTCGGCGCTGGACGCTTCGTCCTCGTAGACCTCCGCCAGTTCCTCCACGGTGCCCTGGTCCCGCGCCAGGTCCAGCAACATGGTTCGCAACGTGGCGCTGGTGCGGTCCAACCGCAGCGCGCGGCACAGCGCGCCAAACGCGGGCCCGCTGAGCTGCAGCTTCTCGCGGTACACCTGAGCCACCTGCATCAGCAGTGACCGCGCCTTGTCGCGGTCGCCGGCCAGCTCCGCGTCGCTCACCAGCATCTCGGTGACGTCAATGACGCGCTTGAACTCCTGCATCGCCTCGTACGCGTGCAGCAGCACCGCGGCCACCTGATCCTTCTGCGTGGTGCGCGTGCGCAGCCGGTCCTCCAGGTACGCGCGGGACGCGGCGTGGTCCGGTTTCTGCCGCAGCACCTTGCCCAGCTCTTCCAGCGCGTCGTCGGGACGGTCCAGCTCGCCGTCCAGGATGGAGGCCGCGCGGTAGCGGGCGTCCAGCTCGCGGTCCGGCATCTGGTCGCGGCACAGCTCCGCTTCGCGCAGCAGGGCGTCCACCAGCTCCTGCCAACGCTCCTGCGCCTCGCACGCGCGCTGCAGGCTGCGCAGCGCGTCCAGGTCAGACGGGTTGATCTCCAGCAGCCGCCGCAGCGTGGCAATGGAGCCGGCGGTGTCCTGGGTATCACCCTGCAGCTTGCTGACCTCCATGAGCAGCGCGCGCACCGCGCGCGGGTCCGTCTCCAGCGCCGCGCGCCGGCGCAGCACGTCCGCCAGCGCCGCGGGCTCGCGCAGCGCGCGGTGCAGGCGCTCCAGTGACGTCAGGATCTCCAGGCGCACGTCACGCACGTCAGCCGCCTCGTCCGGTCCCGGGCCCATCAGGTCCAGCGCCAGGCGGAAGTGCTCCACGGCGCGGGCCGGGTCAGACAGGCCGGACTCATACAGGGTGGCCACGCGCCGCCGGTACAGGATGGCCACGGCGCCGGTGCGCTCCTCCTCCAGCACGTCCAGGTACAGCCCCACCAGCGTCTCAATGTCGCCGGTGGCCTGGGCCAGGCGCTCCACGTCGGCGCGCAGGCCTTCGTCCTCCGGCGTTTCCTTGAGCGCGCGGCCCAGCGCGGCAAACGCCAGCTCCGGGTTGCGCAGGGGTCCCTCACGCAGCCCGGCCACGCGCCGCCACAACGCCCGCCGCGCGGCCGCCTCCGTGACGCCGTCCAGCCGCGCCTCCAGCACGGAGCACAGCTTCTGCGCATCACCCAGCGCCTCGTAGCGGGGCTCCAGGAGCGTGGCCACGCCCAGCCGCGCCTGCGTGGCGTCATTGCCCACCCGCACCGCCAGGTCCGCGTACGTGGCCTCCAGCGCGCCCAGCAGCCGCGGGTTACCCGGTGCCTCCTGCGCCGCCACCTGCAGCAGCGTGGCGGCGCCCACCGGGTCCCCCAGCGACGTGCGGCGGACCTCCGCCAGCCGGATGCGCGTGTCCGACGCCTCCCCGGGACCCTGCGCCAGTTTCACCTGCATCTGCAGGACACCGGCAAGCTCCTGGGCTTTCTCCGCCCGCCCGTACAGCCGCTCCAGCGCCTTGAGCGCGGCGCGGTCCGCGGGGTCCAGCTGCAGCACGTCATTGAACGCGGCAATGGCACCGGCCACGTCCGCCAGCTGCTCCGCCGCCTGCGCCAGCTCCAGGTACGCCTCCTTGGCCTTGGGGAGGTTGTCCACGGCGGCCTGCTGCCGCGCCAGGCGGCGCAGCACGTCCAGCAGGTCCGGGGACACGCCGCGCGCGCGCAGCAGGCGCGCCATCTGTTCCAGCGTGGGGATGTCGTCCGGCTGCGCCAGCAGCGCGTTGCGGAGGTGGTTGATGGCCGCCTCCGGGTCCTTCATCCGCGTCTCCATGATCGCGGCCACGCGCCGGGACAGCAGCGCCTGCAGCTTGCCGTCCCGCGTCTGGGCCAGCACGTCCTCGTAGACGGCGGCCAGCTCTTCCTGGCTGTCGGTGACCTGCGCCAGGCGCTCGGCCCGCTCGCGCACGGCGTCATCACCCGGGGACTCGCGGACCGCGCGGCAGATGGCCATGAACGCCAGCGTGGGTTGCCGCGCTATCTCCTCCTGCATGCGCGCCAGCTCCATCAGCACGGACGCGCGCTGCGCGTGGTCCGGTTCGCCGATGAGGCGGGCCTCCAGCACACCGGACAGCGCACCAAAGTCCGACCGCGCGCGCACGCACTTCTCCAACACGCGCGCCACGTCCTTGGCCGGCGGGACGTTGGTCTGCTTGGCTGTCTCCAGCAGCGCGGCCAGCGCGTTGGCCACTTCGGGGGCCTTCTCGTCGTCTTCGGCGGCCTTCTGCAGCACCTGGAAAGCGGGGAGCGTGCCGCCCGGGCTGTCCATGAACAGCCGCCCCAGGCGCGCACCCAGTTGCGCCCGCGCCTGCGGGACCGCCTCCAGCCGGATGCGCCGCGGCAGGATGGCCGCCAGCGCACTGTTCTGGCCGGAGCGCATGTACAGCGCGTCCATCAGCTCCAGGAGTCCGGCGTCGTCGGCGGACTCGGCCAGCAGCGTCTTGTAGATGGCCTCGGCGCCCTGCAGGTCACCGCGCTCGTCCTGCAGCAGCCGCGCGGCCTGCAACAGCGCCGCCCGGCGGTCCGCCGGCGCGGTGGCCGCGGCCGCTTTCGCCTTGAGGATCTCAACCAGCGAATCCGTCTCCGCCCCGGCCCGGTGGAACGTCTCCAGCGCCTTGAGCGCTTCCCCGTCGCCGGGGACCAGGCGCAGAATCTCGCGGTGCGCGCGGATGGCCAGCGCGCGGTCCGACAGTTTCTCCACCGCCACGCGCGCCACCTCGCGCCAGCGGGCCGCGGCGCCCACCGGGTCACGCGCGGACAGCGCCTCCGCCACGTCTTCCAGGATGCCCGCGTACGCGTCATAGGCCCGCGTAGCCCCCGCCAGCGCCTCGGCGCGGGCGCGGCGCTCCTCCGTCGGATCGTCCCGGTACGCGCGGCTCACGGACATGAACGCCTGCTCGCGCTGCGCCAGCTCCTTCTCGTAGATTGCGCCCACCTCGTCCAGGATGCGCGCGCGCTCCGCCGCGGACTGGCTCATCCCGGCGCGGTGCTCCAGCAGCGCGGCCAGCGGCGCGGGCGCGCTGCTCCGCCGGTAGTGCGCGGTCAGCAGCTCGGTTGCCTTGGCGCCGTCATGGCCGGGCGCGCGCGCCACCAGCTCCAACAACGCTACCCCTTCGGCCAGTGACACGTCGGACGCCTTGCCCTCCAGCACCTGCGCCAGCACGCCAATGGCGCCGGCCGCGTCCGCCAGCTTCTCCAGTCTGAGCCGCCCCAGGCGCACCAGCAGCGTGGAGCGCTCCGGGTCCTGCATGCGCGCGGACAGGGACATCAGCACGTCCGCCAGCGGGCCCGGCTCCTCCCGCACCTCGTGCAGCTCCGCCATCATGCGGAGCGCCGCGGTGTCGTCAGGCGCGGCCTCCAGCCCGCGCCGCAGCGCCTCCAGGGCGCGGCCGGTGTCATTCACGCGGGACCACAGCGCGGCGGCCTCGCGCAGGCTGCTGGCGCGGACCTCGCCGGACTGGTTGTCCGCCATCTGCTCCAGGCTCTCCGCCAGGGGGCGCGCGTCGTGGCTCAACCGGCGCAGGCGCACCGTGGCCGCCAGCGCTTCCGCGTCCTTGGGCGACTTGGCCAACACCGCCCCGTACGCGCGCAGCGCTCCGTCGCGGTCACCGGCGCGGTCGTACCAGGCACCCAGCCGCTTGCCGAAGTCCAGCGCCACGGTGCCCGGGTGCGCCGCCACCACCGCTTCGTACGTCTCGGCAATGCGCTCCGGCTTGCCGGCAAACCGCGCCACCGCCTCCAGCTCACGCCGCGCGCCCTCGTCGGCAGGGTCGCGCTGCACCTGCGCGCTCAGCAGGTCCACCGCGGCATCCGGCTGGCGCAGGTCGCGCGCGTACGTCGTCGCCAGGGCCACGGTCAGGTCGCGGCGCTCCTCGGGTTTGTCCGTTGCGTCCAGGCGCGCGCGCATCACCCGCGCCAGGCCGCGCGCGTCATTGGCGGCGCGGTAGGCCGGCTCCAGCAGGCGCGCGGCTCCCAGGGCCACCGTGGCGTCCTTGGCGTCCAGCATGCCCTCCAGCACCGCGCGGGCGCGCGCGTTGCCAATGTCCGCCGTCAGCGCGGCCTCCAGTTGCTCCAGCGCCTTGACGTGCTCGCCCAGGCCCGCCTGCGCCTCAGCCAGCCGCGCGCGGAACTCCGCCCGCGTGTTCCCGGTGGACACCTGCGCGCGGTCCGCCAGCACGCTGGCCAGCGCCACCGCGTTGCCCAGCTGCTGGTAGCAGGTGTCCAGCGCATCCAGCGCCTGGTCACGCACGTTGGGCGCCAGCGACGCGCGCAGCGGCTCATACGCCGCCGCCGCGCGCGCGTGGTCCTTGAGCTCCACCATGCACACCTGGCCCAGCCGCAGCAGCAGGTCGTTGCGCGCCTCTTCGGGCGCCACGCCGGCAGAGGCCTCCAGCGCGTCCGCGGCCAGCGCCCATTCGCCGCGGCGCGAATGCAGCCGCACCAGCGCATCCCAGCTGGGCAGCAGCTTGGGGTAGTCCGCCACCAGCTGCTTGTGGGCGGTGATCGCGTCGCCGTCGCGGCCCAGCGCGTCCGCCAGCAACGCCGCGCGCCGGGACAGCAACGCCAGGCGCGCGGGTCCCTCGGGCAGCTGACCCGCCACCTGCTGCAGCACGTCGCACAGCTCGCCGGGCATCTTCGCCAACGTCGCCAGCCGCTCCACCTCGCGGGCCAGGTCACCGTCATTGGGCTGGTCCGCCAGCGCGGTGGCCATCACCTTGAAGGCCTCACGCGGGGCGCGCAGCTCCTCCTCCAGCACGCGCGCCGCCTTGCGTGAGATCTCCAGCCGGTCCGCCGCCTTCTCCACGTGCTGGCGCCGCGCCTCCAGCATCTCCACGTAGCGCCGCCACGCGCCCATGCGCGCGTAGTGCGGCTCCAGCGCCGCGGCGATGCGCGCCACCTGCACGCC
>JACRCW010000053.1 GCA_016218805.1 Deltaproteobacteria bacterium
AGGGCGCCTGCATCAACCCAGACGGCGCCTGCATCAACCCAGACGGCGCCTGCATCAACCCAGACGGCGCCTGCATCAACCCAGACGGCGCCTGCATCAACCCAGACGGCGCCTGCATCAACCCAGACGGCGCCTGCATCAACCCAGACGGCGCCTGCATCGAGCGCTGCGTGGTGGGGACGCACCTTTGCCGCAGCCGCGTCCAACGGGCTCAAGAAGGACGCACTGGGCCTGCCGCCGTACGTACGATGGAATGCCGCGCCGCCTGGCGGCCCCCCGGCGACCACCTGGAGGTGTTCCTGCAGAGCGACAACCTGCTGGGAGTGCTGCCGCATGACACGCCTGCGGAGCCGATCCTGATCCACGTCGTGGCACGCATCCTGTCGCCGGGGCCGCGGTCCAGACCCGGCGCGACCAGGATCGCATCCGCTTGGCACGCCTTTCCTGCGCCGAGAATCAATCGTCGGGGCTCAGGATTGAATCCACCTCGGACACGCCGCAGGCGCCCGTCACCCCGCTGCTGTGGCCGGTGATGGCATGGAACCAAGAACGCATTCCGGTGCTCAGCTTGTACTGCTTGCCTGAATGGGTCGTTACCCACCTACTCATCCGCGTCTGGCCCCGTCGGTGGACGCGGGCCTGATGACCGGGGCACGCCCCTGTCCTGCTTGGTGCGCACCGCGTTGGTGGCGGCGGCAATGGCCTGCGCGGCCAGCAGTTCGGCTGCCGCGCTGTGTGGGGATTGCGCCACGGCGCGGTCCATGGCGCGCAGCTGGTTGACCGTGCCGCGGGTGAGGTAGTCGCGCTGCATTTCGCTCAGGCGGCGCGGTGGAGGGGCCATCCCGGGAAACGCCACAGGCCAGATGTGCACTCCGGCAAAGGGAGCAAACGGCAACAGGTTCACCAGCAGCAGTGAGCCGTTCACCATGACCACCACGGCACGAACGGCGCTGTCCGTGGGCACGTCCGGCATGGCCCACGCCGCCACCAGCACCACCGCCTGAGCGGCCCATCCGCCACACGTGATGGCGCTGCGAGTACGGCAGGGCAACGCCTGGGCGCTGTGAGCCAGGGCACCCACGCCATGCAGGTCAAGCGCCACAATGCGTACATTCCGCAACCACGCCACCACTTGCTGGCCCGCGGCGTTGACGGCCAGCAGCGCCACCACGGCGACCGCGGACCACACTTGCGGACGGAAGCCCGTGCCCACCATCACAAGGACCGGCAAGGTCCAGTGGAGGCGCGCCTGGAACACCTTGGGCGTTCCCAAGCAGAGGTAACCACCCCGTCCGATGAGGCCAATCCGCCGCCGGAACCACTGGAGCATGGGCATCCCCGTCTTGCGCGGAACGGTACGCAGGCACGCAACTGCCGTCCAGCGGGTATGCGGGGGCGCTGGGCCGCCCGTCAGAGCTCACAAGAATCCTCGACGACAAACCGCAGTCCTCCGCTGTGGTGATGTGCCAGGAGGGTTCCGGGAAGCGCGTGAGATGTTCGGCGCTTCTGACGTTCGTGTGGGCCGAATGGGACCAACGACCCCGAGGAAGCGTTGATACTCGTGGAGGAGGGAACACCAACTCGCAGGACCGGGCGCAGGTTATGCTGCTCATGCGGCGTGGGGACGCGGACGTCATCCCCATCGACCGAGAATGGATCGACATCTCCAGGATGCTGCCAACCGATGTGTGGGACTCGCCAGGCGCCACGCATTGGTTTGACGGTCAATGGTGGGTACTGATCGCGTTCGTTCACCAGCATCAGCTCCGGAGCGGCTCACCAGCCAGAAGCCACGAGCGCTGCGCTCTTGCCGGGGTCAGCGTCCCCCGCAGCGGACCTGCCAGCGGGACACCTGGCAGCCATGGCCGGGCGGGCGCAGCACCCGAGTGCGTGGATGCGCCCGCACACCGCGTTGACCCACCCGCCGCGGCCGTTCCACAGTGACCCCACGACGAGGGGAGCGCGGTGCACCCCTCCCCGGTGGCGCGTGAGATGACCCAGGGCAATCCCCGGCTGTTCGTGGGCAACCTCGCGGAGGAGGTGGGCGACGACGACCTGCGGGCGCTGTTTGCGGTGCACGGCGGGATTGTTGAGGCGCAGGTCATCCGGGACCGGGACAGCGGCGAGTCACGCGGGTTTGGCTTCATCCAGATGGCCACGGACGCGCAGGCCGCCGCGGCGCTGGCGGCGCTGCACGGCACGGAGTTCCGCGGCAAGCGCCTGCGCGTGAAGGTGGCCGAGCCCAAGAAGGGCGGCGGGTTCCACGTCCCCAACACGCAGCCGGAGGGCCAGGCCCCGGGCGCGGAGGCCGCCGCGCTGACACCCCCGCCCCGCACCCCCATGCCGCTGCCCCCGCCGACGCCGGCGGCGGCCGCCCTGCCCCAACCCCCGCCCGCCCCGCCGCGCGCGTGGCTGCCCGCGGTGGCGGCGGTCTCCCTGCTGGCGGGGCTGGCCGGCGCGTGGGTGGTGCTGCGCCCGGCGCGTGCGGCACCGGGGCACGTGCTCATTGTGCCGCTGGACGTGATGGGCCAGCCCCACGGCGGCGAATACGTGGGCTACGCGCTCAGCCAGGCGCTGGCGGTGAACCTGGCCACGGCGGCGTCACTCAAGGTGCTCCCGGTCCCGGGCACGGCGGAGGTGGCAGGGCTGGGCGCCACGCAGCGCGCGCAGCTGGCGTTGAAAGCGGGGGCGGGGCGGCTGGTGGTGGGGACGCTCACGCGCGTGGACAGCGGCGTGCACGTGAGCCTGACGCTGGTGGACGCGCAGGACAACCGCATCCTGTGGGGCACGCAGCGGGACGCGCGCGGTGCGGATGACGTCGCGCTGGCGGGATCGCTGGCGCGCGAGCTGGCGGCGCAGCTGGGCGGCGCCGTGCCGGAGCTGGTGGACCACGTATTGAACCTGTCCGGCGGGCCGGTGATGGCGACCGCGCCGGAGACGGCGGAGGCCTTGGGCGCGCTGCGCCGCGGCGAGGTGCAGGCCGCGCTGGCCGCCACCGAGCGCCTGCGGGCGCAGTTCCCGCAGGAGGTGGACGCGGTGGCCCTGCGCACGCACGCGCTGCTGCTGCAGTGGGACGCGGCGCGCTCCCCGGCCACCTCCAACCAGTTCCGGGAGAGCCTGGAGCGGCTGGAGCAGGCGGCGCCGGGTTCGCCCTACGCGGAGTTCTACCGCGCGTACATCCTGTACGAATCAGGCCGCAACGACGAGGCGGTGACGCGGTTTTCGCGCATCCTGGACGGGCACCGCCTGTCGCCGGCGGCGCGGGCGTGGGTGCTGCGCTACCGCGCCATTGGCCACCAGCGCCTGGGCAAGCTTCCCGTGGCGCTGGATGAGTTGGCGGAGAGCCAGCGGCTGGACCCGACCAACGCGTGGACCCTGTCCATCCTGGCCGAAGTGCTGCTCCAGGCCGGCCAGGCGGAGCAGGCGCTGGCGCGGGCGCGCCAGGGCGTGGCGCTGGCCCCCGGGTACTGGCGCGGCCACCACGGCGTGGGCGAGGCGCTGTCCGCGCTGGGTCGCCTGGACGAGGCGGCGGAGGCGTTCGGCCGCGAGTGCGAACTCGCCCACACGCAGCTGGCGTGCTCGCGCTGGGCGGTGGAGCTGCTCAAGGCCGGCAAGCGCGAGGCCGCGGCGCAGGCCGCTGACGACGCGGCGCGCCTGCCGGAGACGGCGGTGGGGCTGTACAACCTCGGCTGCTTCCGCGCCCTCTCCGGCGACGGCGCCGGCGCGCTGGAGCGCCTGGCGCGCGCGGTGGACCTGGGCCTGGTGGAGCCCGGCATGGGGCAGGACCGCGACCTGGCCACGGTGCGCGACGACCCGCGCTTCAAGGCGCTGTGGGCCACCGTGGCGGCGCGCTCACGCCCGAGCGGTGACGCGGGACGGTAGCGGCGGTCACGGCTCGTCCAGCAGGTACTCAAAGTCCGCGCGCGTGAGCTTGCCGGTGAAGGCGTCCTCCTCACCCAGCACGCCCGCGGCCAACGCCTTCTTGGTCTGCTGCAACTCCAGGATGCGCTCCTCCACCGTGCCTTCGGTCACCATGCGGAACGCCATCACCGTGCGGTCCTGGCCAATGCGGTGCGTGCGGTCAATCGCCTGCGCCTCCGCCGCCGGGTTCCACCACGGGTCAAACAGGATGACGTGCGCCGCGCTCTGCAGGTTGAGCCCCGCGCCCCCGGCTTTCAGCGAGATGAGGAACACCTGCGGCTCAGCGTCCGCCGCGAATCCCTCCACCAGCGCCTGCCGGTCCCGCGTCTGCCCGGTGAGCACGCGGTGCTTGATGCCGCGCTCCACCAACCGCGCCTGGATGCGCTCCAGCATGGTCACAAACTGGCTGAACAGCAGCACCTTGTTTCCCTCGCCCAGCAGCGTGTCCAGCAGGCCCAGCACCTCCTCCATCTTTCCGGACCCCGCGTCCACCAGGCCCAGCAGGCCGGGGTCACACGCCACCTGGCGCAGGCGCATCAGGCCCGCCAGGAACTCAATGCGCGCAGGGCCCGCCAACTCGCCGCGCGTCCGCGCCAGCGAATCCCGCACCACCTTCAGCTCGCGCAGGTACGCGGTGCGTTGCGCCGGCGTCATGGGGCAGTCCAGGCGCTCCTCAATGCGGTCCGGCAGTTCAGGCGCCACCTCCCGCTTGGTGCGGCGGATCATCACCGGCCGCAGCCGCGCGCGCAGCGCCCGCAGCGCGGAGGGGCTGTCCCCCGTGGCCGCAGGCAGGTACCCGGGCACCGCAAACTCCATGATGGAGACCAGGTCCTCCAGGCGGTTCTCAATGGGCGTGCCCGTCAGTGCGATGCGGACCTTGGCGCGCAGTGATTTGAGGGCGCGCGCCGTGTCGGACGCCGCGTTCTTGATCGCCTGTGCCTCATCCACGACGAGCGCGTTCCACTCCATGGCGCCGAGATCCTCCCGGTCACGCCGCAGCAGGGCGTAGTTGGTCAGGAACAGGTCCGCCTTGCCGGCGTCTGCCAGCTGCTCCTTGCGCCGGGCCCCGCGCCCCAGCGTGACCACCCGCAGCTGCGGCGTGAAGCGCGCGGCCTCCCGCTCCCAGCCGTGCACCACGGACGCCGGGCACACCACCAGCGACGGCGCCACGGTGCGCTTGCGGCGGCCGGGCGGGTGCAGCGCGGCCAGGGCGGCCAGCACCTGCAGCGTCTTGCCCAGCCCCATGTCGTCTGCCAGCAGCGCACCGCCGAACGTGCGCGCCGCCCACAGCAGGAAGTCCACGCCCTCACGCTGGTAGGGCCGCAACGCCTCCGCCGCCGGGGACGGCACCACCGCGCGCGGGATGCCCTTGAAACCGTCCACCGCCGCGCGCACCGCGTCCTGCAGCGCGCCGGCACCGTCAACGTCCCGCAACGCCTCCAGCGCCGCGGCGGGGGCGCGGGCGAGCTGCAGCGCATGCAGGCGCTGCCCCTCCGCGCCGGCCAGCAGTCCCATGTCCAGCACGGCGCCCAGCGTGGCGGTGAACGCTTCCAGCTCCGCGCGCTCGGCGGTGCGCCCGCCCCGCAGCGGCACCAGGCGCGCCTGGCTGGCCCGCAGCGCCTGCTGCAACTCGCCCAGGTCCAGCGACGCGATGGCCGCCTCCGTCTCCACGTCCACCTTCACCCAGTCCACGCCGGAGGACTGCACGCGGAAGCGGAACCCGGGCGGCCGCCACAGGTCCACCAGCCGCTTGAAGGCGGGATTGCCCAGGTAGCCGGGGCCCGCCGGCCGGTGCGCCCACCACTCCAGCAGCTCGTCACGCGCGCTCTTGGCCAGCCCGACGTGGAAGCCGCCTCCGGGCCCGCCCACCCATGCGCCGGAACGCGGAACGCGCGCGAGCCAGGCATCCAGCGCCTGCAGGTCCTCGGCGCGCGGGAGGTACACCACGCCGCCTGGATGCCGAGGCTGCGCCGCGGGGTCCAACCCGGCCGCCGGATCACCCACGGCCTCCAACGCTTCTGTGTCCGGGGCCGGCGCACGCGTGGTGGCGGCGGGCAGCCAGGCCGGCGGCAACGCCAGGTGAAACACGTGCCCGCCCCCCTCCGCGCGTCCCCGCACGGAAAGCCGGCTGCCCTCCAGCACCAGCTCCACGGTGGCCGCCACGGGGACCTCCGTGTGCAGCGGCACAAAACCGGCAGGCAGCTGGCGCGGGAGGTAGCGGCGCAGCGTGGCGGATCCCTCCGCGTCACCCAGGGTGGCCAGACTCAGGCGCGGCTGAACAGCCAGCGCGCCCAGCACGGGGAACGGCGTCCCGTGCGTGACCAGCCGCCGCAGCACGGGGCCATCGCGGCGCCACGCAAAGGGCCGCAGCCCTTCGTACGAGTCGTCCACCACCAGCACCGCACCGTCCAGCGGCACCGGCACGGCGCCGGCCTGGTCCGTCATGACGTGAAAATGCGCATCCGTCCCGCTGCGCAGCAGGACCAGGTGCTCCACCACGTCCACCTCCACCTGCACGGCGGTGCCGTCCTCCCACGTGAGCCGCCCGTGCCGGCCAAACGTCTCCGCCCACCCCTTGAGCCGCCCCGCCGGGAACACGTCACCGCCGCGCGCCACGGCGGAGGTGCGCCCCAGGAACGCCAGCAGTTCCTCCTCCACCGGCGGCACGCGGCGCACGCCTCCCACCACCTCCCGGTGCAGCGTGGACAGATGTTGCGACGCCCGCGGTTCTTCGCCGCGACGGCCGGTGGTGAACACGCGCACCGCCAACGTATGCAGCCCGGGAAGGTCAGCGGGCAGCAGGCGCAACTCCGCCCGCACCCCGCACGGCGCCAGCGGCGGCTCCACGTGGTCCGTGGTGCGCAACCAGGTGGTGATGCGCTCCGTCGCCAACCACGCGGTCCACGCCTGCTCCCGCGCCGCCGCCTCCGGGCTGGCCAGGAATGCCACCAGTGCCGGGTCCGGGCGCACCACGCGGCGGAACAGCCACGGCTCCCGCTCCAGGGCGCGCACATAGGCGCGCAGCATCCCCACCGGGTGCGGGCCCACAATCCGCTCGGGGTAGGTCACCTCGCCCGGCGCGTGCGCCACGGCGCGGTGCATGGCGCCCGCCGCCAGTGCCCCGGGCTGCATGTCCGCCCACGCCCACCACCACCCGTCCGCGGGCTCGTCCGCTTGCGCCTCCTTGGCGGCGCGCGTCCCCACCGCCACGCGGAGGGACGCCTCCATCCCCGCCGGCGGCTCAAACCCGGCGTCCGCCAGTGAAGCGCTGGAATCCGGGAACAGCACGCTCACCACCGCCAGCAGCAGCGCCAACTCATGCGTGCATGGCGCGCCCACGCATCCCTGGTTGCAGTGTGCCGCCCAGCCGCCCACCCCGCCGGCAAGCTGGCACACCACGGGCGGCTCCCGCGCAACGCGGAACTCCGCGGTGGTGAGGACGCCCGCAGACGTGCGCCCGCCCCGCGCGGACAGCCGCACCAGCGCGCCCACCGCCAGCGCCTCCGCGGCCGCCACGCGGTGGGCGGGGGCGCGGGCCAGCTGCGCGTTCAGCCGGGCCAAGAAGTCCTGGTCCGTGAGGGCGTGCGGGGAAGCGGGTGACATGGCGCTGAGCCGTTACGGTGCCCGCCCCGCCGGGGCAAGCCACGGCTGCGCAGTCTTGCGTGGGGGTGGGCGGACCAGGCGGTGCCCGGGCGCCATTCCGCGCTTGTTACCCGTCGCGCTGGCCCAGCGCGCGCCGGACCTCCGCCAGTTCCGCGCGGATTTGGTCCAGTTTCTCCAGCAGGCGCGGGTCCGCCGCCGCCGGCGGGTGTTCCTTCCCGTCATCCAGGGCGCGGCTCACCAGCGCGGGGCCCACCGTCATCACCACGCCGCCTATCGCCTTGCCCACCGGGGTCACCGGGAAGAAGTTGGCGTACCCCACGTTCAACGACGTGGCGATGTAGTGGTACGCGTCCCAGTACGTCCGCACCTGCGGATTGTACGGGCGCTCCACGGCGAGAAACACGCCCGCGGTCACCATCACAAACGTGTTCAGTTCTTCGGCGGGCGTCATGGGCTCTCCGGCGTTTCCAGCCGCATCGCGCGGTCAGCTCCGCGGCGCCGCGCGCGGCGGTGCCGGCCGTGCGGGTGCCGCGGGCGTCGCTGGCGGCGGTGTGACGTCAGGAATCGGCGGCAGGGGAGGCATCGCCGGCCCCAGGCTCGCCGCCAGCTTCCCCGCATCCAGGTTGGCGAACTTCATCACCTCCTGCAGCACCGGCAGCACCGCAGTCGCCTCCAGCATCGTCTTCGCGACGGGCCCCAGCGCGTTCCCCAGCAGCGGCAGCCCCACGCCGTTGCTGCCGTTGGCGCCGTTGCCGCCCGCCCCGTTGCCACCCATCTGCAGGATCTTGATCTCGCCAATCCGCTCCGCCGGCTTCATCAACTCGCGGACGATGTCCGGCGCGCGCTCCAGCATCTTCACCGCCGTCTCCTGCAGCAGGATGTCCCGCGTCTTGGAGTTCAGCGCCGCGGCCTTCTCGCGCATGACCTCCGCTTCCTTCAAACCGGCCTCGCGGTGGGCCTCCGCCAGCCGCGTGATGGAGATGGCCTGGCGCTCTGCCGCTTCCGCATCCGCCGCGGCGCGGATCTTCACGGAGTCCGCCACGCCTGACGCATCCACGCGCGTGGATTCTGCCTTGGCCTCCGCGGCCGTAGTCTGGGCCAGCGCCATGGTCTCCGCCTCCAGCTTGCGCTGGTAGGCCGCCACATTGGCGTGGATCTTCTCCTGCTCCGCCGCCTTCTCCGCGTCGACAATCGCAATGCGCTTGAGGCGTTCGGCCTCCGCCACCTTCTGGACGGTGATGACCTCCTGGTCCGCCTTCTCCCGCAGCGCCAGCGCCTCCGCCTTCTTGGCATCCGCCTCCGCGGACTCCTTCGCCTTCATCGTCAACGTGATCTGCTTGTCCACCAGGGCCGCCTCAATGGTCCGGTCCTTCTCCACCATGGCGGCTTCCACCACGCGCTGCTTGTCAATGGCGGCTGCCTGCTCCGCGGTGTCCTTGCGCGCGCGCTCAATGGCAATCGTCGCCTGGCGCTGCAGGTCGCGCGTCTCCACGGCCTCGCTCTTGGCCAGCTCCGCCTTCACCGCCGCTTCCTCTTCCTTGGCCTTGCCCTCACGCAGCATGCGGTTCTGCGTGGCAACGTTGATCTCCTGCTGCCGCTGGATCTCCGCGGTGCGCTCCGCCTCCTCCTGCACCTTCTTCTTCACGGCAATGCTCTTGGCCACCACGGTGTTGGTCACCGTCTCGCGGCCGGAAGCGCCAAAGATGTCGTCGGTGCGCATCTCGGACAGCGGCGTCTGCGTCAGCTCCGTGATGGTCACGGACTCCAGCGTGAAGCCGTTGCGGCCCAGGTCTTCGCGAAGCGCGTTGGAGACCTCCTGGGCAAAGTGCTCGCGGTTGAGGTGCAGGGCCAGGAACTCGTTCTGCGCGGCCACCGCGCGCAGCGCGCCCACCAGCTTGGGTTCCAGCAGTTCCTGCCCTTTCTCGCGGATGGCGTTGGCGTCCGCATGTCCCGCGTCCACGCCAATGGTGCGCGCGGCTTTCTTCACGTCCTCTTCGTTGGGCTCAACGCGGATGTAGAACTCCGCGGAGAGGTTGGTGGAGATGTAGTCCTTGCTGACCAGCGCGTCGTGACCGGCGCGCCGGATGGTGAGGCTGATGGTGGACAGTGACAGCGTGGCCGCGCGGTGCGCCACCGGGACAATCCAGCACGCGCGCCCAATGAACACGTCCGTGGTCGTCCGACCGATGCGGATGATGGCCTCCGACGGAGAGGGGCGCATGAGGAACCGCGCCATCGCCCCCACGAACACGATTGCCAGCACGACGACAAACACCACCGTGCTCAAAGCCACCTGCCACACCTGGATGCCGGTGAACATGCTTCCTCCGGTTTCTCGTGACTAGGAACGGGTCGCCACCCCGGAGTCCGGGGAGGCGGTGACCCAGAAGAGGTCCGTGTCGGCGGCGTAGTCCACCAGGACCACCGCGGCGCCGTGTCCCAGCGTGGCCTCGCCGTCCTGAAGGCGCCCGTGGACCAGGATCTCGTTGCCGCGCCCGTCGCGCACACGGATTTCACCATGGCGGTGGTCCAACTGCGGGCTGGCGACAACGCCCGCCTTTCCGCACAGGTCCACCTTGGAGGACGCGCCCTTGCCGCCCGTGTCCACAAACCTCCCGGCAATGCGGGACATCACGCGCGTGAACCCCAGACCCACCAGCAGTGCCCCAGCGCCTGACGCCGCCGTGTACCACCACTGGAAATTCCCCTGGCTGTATTCCCACCACATGCTGTTGAACCACAGCCCGCACAACCCCACGGCAAAGAACAATGACACCCATACAACCATGAACGGCACGCGGCCCACGCCCATGAACACCAGCAGGCCCTGCCAGGCGCCCGCGTCGTCCGCGTCGCCGTCGGCGTCATGGTCGGCGTCATGCTCGGCGTCCGGCCCATCCGCGTCATGGTCCACGTCCGCATCGGCATCCGCATCACCGTCTGTGGCGTGCCCCACAATCCCCAGCAATTGCGCAGCGAGGAAGACCACCACGAGGCCCAGCAGCACCAGGAATGGGAGGTTCCACCACTGGTTGAGGAACGCGAACAAAGGGCGCCTCCCGTGCCGAATCAACGCGGCAACATAGGTCTGGTGGGCGGGGCTGGCAACGCGTGGCAACTGCGCGTTTCGACAAGCGGAGCGGAGCTGAAAACGCGTGGCACAGGATGTGCCGCCGGAAAAGCGCCCGTTCCAATTCAGGGCAATGTGTGCCCTGTGGCGCCCGCCCGCCGCGCGCGCAGCCACGCTTGCAGCTCCGCGTGGTCCAACGTGTTGAGGACGTCGTCACGGCCCAGGCCGGCACGGCGCGCCTGGGACACACCCAGCGCGAGGGTCTCCAGCTCCGCGGTGCTGTGCGCATCCGCGTTGATGCACACCTTGAGTCCCAGCCGCTTGCACATGCGGAGATGTTCCACGCACAGGTCCAGCCGCTGCGGTTGCGCGTTCAACTCCATGGCACAACCGGCCTCCCGCGCGGCCGCCAGCACCGCTGCCACGTCAAACGCCGCGCCTTCGCGGGACAGCAACAGCCGTCCCGTGGGGTGGCCCAGCACGTCGGTGTACGGGTTGCGAACCGCGCGGATGAGGCGGTCGGTCAGTTGTTGCGCGGTCGCCTGGTACCGGCTGTGGACGCTGGCCACCACAAAGTCCAGCTCCCGCAGGACTTCCGGCGGATAGTCCAGCGCACCGTCCTGGAGGATGTCGCTTTCCACGCCGTGCCATAGCCGCGCGCCGCCGTCGCGCATCGCGCTGTGCAGTTCGTCGCGCTGGGCGCGCAGCGCCTCCGCCTTCAGCCCGCGCGCATAGAACGCGCTCTGTGAATGGTCCGAAATACCCAGGTACTCCAGTCCCATCCGCGTGGCCGCCTGCTGCATGGCGCGCGCGGTGTCCCGCCCGTCAGACAGCGTGGTGTGGTTGTGCAGCGCGCCGCGCAGGTCACCCAGCTCCACCAGCCGCGGCAGCCTCCCCGTCCGGGCCAGCTCCACCGCGTCACCGTCCTCACGCAGCTCCGGCGGGATCCACGGCAGCCCCAGTGCGGCGTAAACGGCGGTCTCATCCGTGAAAGTCACCCTTTCCGCCGCACGCCGGGCACCGTGCGCGGTGAGCTGCCACGCCGGTTCCCGGGCCTGCAACGCGTCCACGTGCGCCGAACTCCCGGTAAGGAACACCTGCGCCGCGGCAGCATCCTCCGGCAGCACCACGTGCAGCGTGCCGCGCACGCCTGGAGCCGCCTCAAACTCCACCGCGCCGGGCCCATCCACGCGGGCGGCAGGCAGCACCGCAGCCGCGCGAACCACCACCGCGTCGACGTCACGCGCGGCGCACAACAACTCCACGTGACTGCACAGCTCCGCACGCCGCCGCACCTGCCCCACCGCGGTGGCCGGCCAGCCGCTGCCCAGGGCGGCCGCAGCCAGCGCCACCGCGGCGTCTGCGCGGTCCAAGCGGCACCGGCCGCTCACGGCGCGCCGCGCTTGCAGCGCGGACAGGATGCGCAATTGCGTCTTTTCGCCAAAACCCTTCAAATGCAACAACCGGTTTTCCCGGGCCGCGTATTCCAACTCACCCAGCGTGCTGATGCTCAGCTCCGCGCACACCTGCCGCGCCTTCCTGGGCCCCAACCCCGGCACGGATGCCAGTTCCATCACGCCGGGGGGTACCTGTCGGCGCAATTGCGTGAGCAGCGTGAGTTGCCCGGTGCGCGTGAACTCATCAATGGCCGCCACCAGGCTCTTCCCCAGGCCCTCCACGCTCGCCAGGGTGTGCGCCTCCACGTGCGCGGCAAACGCGTCCCCCAGGTGCCGAACCGCGTGCGCGCCGCGGTCGTACGCGCGCGCCTTGAACGGGTTCTCCCCCAACAGTTCCATCAGCCGGGACACCTCCTCCAGTGCGTCCGCCACGTCGGCGGAACTGGGCGGTCTGGCGGGGGAACGCGGCACGGGCATGGTGGACCGTTAACATACCGTGCACCGCGCCGTTGACAGCCAACGCGCGCGCGGTTGCATGCTGCGTCCATGACCCTGCTCCTGCCGCCACCGGTGGAACCCATGCTCTCCAAGGCCGTGGACCGCCTCCCCGACGGAGACGGCTGGCTGTTTGAACCCAAGTGGGACGGGTTCCGGTGCATCGTGTTCAAGGACGGCGCGGACGTGCATCTGCAGTCGCGGGACCTCAAGCCGTTGCAGCGGTATTTCCCGGAAATCCTGCAACCGCTGACGCGCGCCCTCCCGGACCGCTGCGTGGTGGACGGTGAACTCGTCATTGCGCGCGGGGGCGTGCTGGACTTTGAAGCGCTCCTGCTGCGCATCCACCCGGCCGCCAGCCGCGTCAAACAGTTGTCCGCGGAGTTCCCGTGCAGCTTTGTGGCGTGGGACCTGCTCGCCGTGGAGGATGACGTCCTGTTGAACGTACCGTTTGCACAGCGCCGCCAGCGCCTGGAGCACGTGCTGCGGGACGTCCATCCGCCCATCCACCTCACTCCCGCCACCGCAGACCGCGCGCTGGCGCAGGACTGGTTCTCCCGCTTTGAGGGCGCGGGGCTGGACGGCGTGATGGCCAAGAGCGTGGTGGAACCCTACGCGCCCGGCAAGCGCACCATGTTCAAGATCAAACACCAGCGGACCGCGGACTGCGTGGTGGCGGGCTTCCGCTGGCACAAGAACGGACCTCAGACCATGGTCGGGTCATTCCTGCTGGGCCTGTATGACGCGGCGGGCGCGCTGCAGCACGTGGGCATTGCCGCCAGCTTCACCACCGCCCGGCGCAGGGAACTGGTGGAGGAGCTGGCGCCGCTGCGGGCAAACGCATTGGAGAGCCACCCCTGGGCCGCCTGGCGCGAACTGGAGATGACCCAGCGCATGCCCGGGTCCGGCAGCCGCTGGAACCGCGGCAAGGACCTCTCCTGGGAGCCGCTGCGCCCTGAGCGCGTCTGCGAGGTCTCCTACGACCACCTGCAGGGCACACGCTTCCGCCATGGCACCCACTTCCTGCGGTGGCGTCCGGACAAGCCCCCCGCGGAGTGCCGCTATGATCAACTGGAACAGACGCCCGCGTACGAACTGCAACGCATCTTTGCGCGGGCTTGAAACTCACTTCATCAATCCGCGGAATTCCACCCACGGGTCATAATCCGGGTCAATGGCCTCCTGGGGCGGGCGCAGTTCCACGGGCACATTCCGGAGATTCACGCGAATCCGCGTCCACGTGCTGGACCGCCCGCGCATGGCGTCCACCAGCACGTCCGCGGGCTGCAGCAGCAGCGCCGCCTCCGGATGGCGCGCTTTCCAGCGCTCCAGGCCGGCCAGCGCATCCGCCTGTTCCTTGGCGCGTGAAATGACCAGCAGCGGCTGCCGGCTGCGCCGCTTTCCCGTCGGCGAAATGGCCGCGTCCGTGGACGGCGGCGTGGGTGCCTTGCGCCGGGACGGCTGCACGCGTGCCGGCTCGTTGGCCTGCTTGCGGTAGTGCGGCGGCCAGGGCGCATCACCCACGCCATCGGCCAGCTGGCGGCGGGACAACTCCAGCAGCGCGTCCAGCGTTCCCGCCGCCGCGTCCATCCCTGTGCTGGGATCGCCGCGGGCCTTCACGCGCGCGGGCACGGTCAGGATGGTGAAATCTTCCGGTTGGCATTCCGGGACTTCGTCCCACGTCAGCGGCGTGGAGACGCGCGCGTCCTGCAGCGGCCGCACCGAATACGCCGACGCCACCGTCCGGTCCTTGGCGTTCTGGTTGTAATCCAGGAAGACGCCGTGGCGCTCCTCCTTCCACCACTTGCTGGTGGCCAGCGCCGGCGCCCGGCGCTCCACCTCCCGCGCCACCGCCAGCGCCGCGTTGCGCACGTCATCAAAGCCCCAGCGCCGCTGGATGCGCGCGTAGATGTGGATGCCGCGTGAACCACTGGTCTTGGGCCAACCCACCAGGCCGTGGTCCGTGAGCACGTCGCGCACCACCAGGGCCACATCACGCATCTGGCTCCACGGCGTGCCCGGCACCGGGTCCAGGTCAATGCGCAACTCATCCGGATGGTGCAGGTCATCCCAGCGCACCGGGTGCGGATTCAGGTCCACGCACCCCAGGTTCACCACCCAAGCCAACTGCGCCGCATGGTTGATGACTATCTCCGTGGCGGTGTTTCCCGACGGAAACTGCAGCTCCACCGCGTCCACCCATTCCGGGCGTTTCTCCGGCGCCCGCTTCTGGAAGAACGCCGGCTGGCCAATCCCGTGCACGTGGCGCTTCAGCGCCATGGGACGGCCGCGCACGCCGTTGAGGACGCCGTCCGCCACCTCCAGGTAGTACTGCACCAGTTGCAGCTTCGTGTACCCGCGCTCGGGGAAATACACCTTATCCGGGTTGGTCACCGTGACGTCGGTGCCGGCAACACGCAGCGTGACCTGGTTGGCGGTCCTGCTCATCCGCGCTCACCGCTTCCCGGACAGCGCGGGGAGCTTGGGAGGACGCTTGCCGCGGCGCACCGCGCCCAGCACCGGCTGATAGCTCAGTTCCTCGCCCGCGGCGGCGCAGCGCAACATCAGGCCACCGCGGCTCATGTCCCCCCGCCCCACGAATTGCGACGGAAACAACAGGCGCTCCCCCAGCGCGTGCGTCAACACGTCCACGTACTTGCCGGTGGCCACGCTCCCCAGCAACACCACGCCCCGCTCCCGTGCGCCGGCGCTGACGTGCCGCCTGAGATCGCGCAGCAGCGGGCGGCGGTAGGACGGGTCCTCCGGGTGGATGTCCCCGCCGGCCATCTCCGCCAGGTCCGCCGTCGTCACCAGGACGTCCGGCGCCACCAAACCGCGGTTGGTGGTGATGACCAGCGCATCGCCAAATGCGGCTGCGTAGGTGAGCTTCCCGCGGAAGTACAAGCCGCTCATGAACGCAAACACCTCGCCCAGCGGTGCGCCGGTGGTGCGCAACCGCACCGCCAGCGGGAAGGACGCTTCCGCGCGCATCACCATCCGGGCGCGCGCGCCAGCGCAGTTGGCCGGTGACAGGAGGAACAACCGTTTCATCCGCTCTTACCTGACGGCGTTGTAGCCAAATGCGTCGGTGGTGGCATTCCACGCGTACGCCTTGACGTAGTAGCGCGTCTCAGGGAGCGCCCCGCTCCAGGACAACGGCGCGCGGAAGGCGCCGTCCCGCACGGGCACACCCGTCTGGGCCACCGCCTTGTTGATGGCCTTGTTCCAGTTGGCCTGTACCGCCGCCGTGGCCGGGTTCTGCGGGTCCACCTCCTCCAACTCTCCCAGCACCACGTCACGCTCCACCTCCAGCGTGACAAGCACGTGCCCGTCCGCAATCCCGGGCGTGCGGCCGGTGACAATGACGGCGCCGTCCGTCAGGTCCTGCGTGTAGACCCAGTCAATGTAGACGGGTCCCCCGGGGTACCGCGTGCGCAGCGCCGGGTCGCCAAACAGGTTGTAGAGATCCACGTGCTGGCTGCGGATGAGCGCCTGCTCCGCGGCCGGCACGTACGCAGCGCTGGCGCCGTCAAGAAACTCACGGAAATCATCCCAGCCTTCCACCATGCCGCGCTTGGCTCCTTGCAGCGTCTCGCCCACCGTCGGTGGCCGGATGTCCATCAGGGCCAGCATGGTTTCGTACGCCAGCACGGCGTTGCCGTACGGATGGGACACCTCGGATGACGCGAACGACGCCACCGCGACGCCGGGCTCCCACAGCAGACTCTCCGCAATGGAGTCCGTGCTCCCCGTGTAGTGGCCGTTGTCGCACGCAAAGAACAGCGCCAACGGCAGCAGCGGCTGGTCCACAATGCTGCGCAACTGCTCCGTGGTCAGGCCCTCCGTCCAGTCCGAACTGCCATGCCCGACGTACACCATCGCGATGGCGCCTTCGCTGAAGAGCTCCGCCACCTTGTCGTCAAACGGCTGGTAGTAGTAGCGGCTCGCGGGGTTGTTGTACGCGCCCACCACGTCAAATGCGTGGGACAGCGTGCGCAGCCCCTGCATGAAAGCGAACTCGATGAGACCGTCCACCTCCGGACCAAACCCGCCCGGGGCCGTGTACACGGAGACCCGTCGCCGGAACGTGCCCGGAGTGAACGCGCTCTCATACGCCCGCACCTTGGCCAGGTACTCCAGCGCCTGCAGTTCATCATGGGCTGGCACCCGGCCCACGGCCACGTCGGGGAGCCCGTCATCGTCGAGGTCGCCGTACGCGTTGTCAGTCCAGCAGTCCCCCAGCTCATTGACGCAGGCCACTGCGGGAAGGTGCCCGGCGGGGTCTTCGCCCGCTTCTGGCGCGTGACCCAACAGCAGCAGGAACACCGCGCGGTCCGCGGGCGCGGTTGCGCGCGCGTCGCGCAGCACGGTGCGGATGGAGTCCAATACGGCGGACGGCGCAGCCCCCAGCTGACTGGCAACCACCACGTCCGGCGCAAACCCGTGGCCCGCGCGGTACGCCGCAAACTCCTGCGCCGCAGCAACCAGCGCGTCGTCCACGGCAATGACGTACGGCGCGGGTGGACCCGCGTCCTGGCCCGCCGTGCCGCCTGAACCGCCCGCGGACGGCGGTGCACACACAGCCCAGACAGCCACCAGGGACAACACGACCGACCGTTTCATGAGGCATCCTCCGTCCCGTTGCGTAGCAACGCGCACGCCCGTTGCACAGGCGTCGAGCCGGACCCCCACAGGCGCCGATGCTCTCTGTCGCTCTTACTCGACGCGGCCGGCCGTGGCCGCCCTCGCGCAGGCACGTCACGTCGCGTCAAGGTTGCAGGCCACGATCCCGCTGCGTTGACTTTCAACGTCGGTCCACCAACGTGGCGGATGCAACCAGGAGGCACACATGAATCGCAGTGCATGGGCTTTCGCAGCCGCAATTGCCGGCTTGGCAGCGGGTTGTTCCAACGGAGGAGACAAGAGTGACGCCGGCAGCGGCAACGCATGTGACAGCGGCCCTGACGCCGGAGATGGTGGCTGCGGTGGCGGCAGCAGCAGCAGCAGCAGTGGCCAACCGGGGGACGCGGGCAATCCGCCTCCGTACCTGTCCGTTGGAACCGCGGGCATCTATGCCACTGACAACCCGGTGCTGGGGGAACGGGCGGTGGAGGGAGACATCCTAGTGGAGTGGAACGGCTCGCCACTGGCCGGCGCTACCGTCACCCTCAACGGCTCCGTCATCCCCCCGTCCGCCCTGGGCGCCGGATTCTACGACGTGGGCGAGGCCAATCTCGCCGCGCTGGCGGGCGGTTCCACCCTCGAGCTTGTTGCCACGGCCACCACCGACGGAGGGACGCAGACGGCGCAGGTCACCTTTGCATGCCCGGGCGAAGTCGCCATCACCTCTCCCGCGCCTGGAACGGTCCTGACCGGCGGGCAGGCCGTGGACGTCACCTGGTCCGGCACGCTGACGCACTCCGCCACCTTTGGACCCGCCGTTGGCGTTTATGCGTGTTTTACGCAGGCCACCGGTGACCAAGTGTCACAGCTCGGCCACGGCGACTGGTTCGTGCACCTCACGCCCGGGCAATCCACCGCGCAGGTGGCGGTGCCCCCACAGTGCGCGCGCCTGCTCATGGAAATCCGCGCCGCGGGTGACACCGTCCTCAGCGCGGACAACCACAGCCTGGGCCTGTGTTACCTGCAGCGGCGTTCGTGGATGAGCAGCAACTGAACGTGGACCAGTCACGCGGTACGCGCCACCCGAAAGATTGAATCCCGGCGAAGGGAGGCGTGCCAGGCGGATGCGATCCTGGCCGCGCCGGGTCTGGACCGCTGCCGGCAACAGGATGCATGCCACGCGTGCGCACTGACCCGGGCGGGGGACAAGCCCGGACAAGCCCCCGCCCTACGACGTGGCTCAGGATCGGAATCCGCCTCGGGCCGCCCAACGCGTGCTTTCAGTCCTTGCGGCAGTACAGCAGTGCCACGTTGCGCGGCCGAGTCTCCGCGCCGCCGGTGACGCCGGTGCGGGTGGTCTCGTTGTGGTGCTCGCCGGAATACGTGGTGGCGCTGTCCACGCCGTCCACTGCGTTGTCCGGCTTCATCCACACGTACGCGTGATCATGGCTGCCCACCAGGTCCGCCTGGACGCTGCCCACCGCGCGCGCGCCGTCGGGATCCTGGGCCAGCCCGCTATGATCCACGCCGCGCACGAACCTCCCGTATGCCGGCGCGTACTCGGTCCACCCCGGCGGGCACGCTGCCAGGTCAAACGGCACCACCGCACCGCTGGGAATGGTGACCTGCACGCCGGCGCGGTTGGTGACCCGCCCGTCCACCACAAAGTCCTGTCCCGGTACCGCCTGGCGCGCGCTGAGCGCGTACGGACTGGCACCCAGCTGCTGGCGGCCGGACAACATGGTGAAGCCCGCCGTGTCCGACGCGGTGCAGGCCGCGCCGCTGCCGGCCGCACTCACGCCGATCTCCAGGTGCAGGTCCGTTGCCGTCTCCACCGACGAGGACAGACCGGTCACAGCGCCCAGGCGCACGGAGAAGGCGCCGCCCACCACGGGCACGGATGCCTGGGACTCCGCCCAGAGCACCGTCACGTCCGACGGGTCACTGCTGGCATACAGACGGAAACACAGGTCCACCGTTCCCTGCAGCGGTGTGCCATCCCGCTCCAGCCAGCCCAGGTACGGAATGGTCCCCCAGCTGTGCTGGTTGTCAAACGCGCCGCGGGCCAGCCGCGCCCCCGCCACCAGGACGAGCGCGCACGCCAGACCACCGACGACGCGCGAGGTGGTCACACGGATTCCGGTCATTTCGTCTTCCTTTCGCATGGTGCAGCAGTGAACGTGGGTGCCGCGCAGTCACACGGCAGCCACGGATGCTGCCCGGCACGCGGCCCACCCGCAAGCTCCGGATGCACCACGACGCAACCGAACCCATCGCGCGCGGAGCTTCCGACGACGCGGCGGCGTGGAGGCGCCCCGCCTTGATCTCAATGGCGCCGAGGTGGGACGCCCATCAGGGCTGCGCGGCCAGCGGGGCCTCCGTCTCCTCCGGGCAGCGCAGGGTCTTGACGTACTCAATGAGCGCGCGCCGGTCCTCCTCACCCAGCGTGGTCCCAAACGCCGCACCCGAATGCCCCAGCGCATGGCCCGCGGGCACCACGCGCCGTTCCAGCCGCGGTGGTGGTGCCGGGGCGGTGCCCAGCGGCGGAGGTGGTGGCGGCGGCGGCAGCGCACCGGTGAAGAAGCCCACGCGTTCCTTGTCCACCACGTCACCCAACCAGAACGCGGGGGCGCGCGCGTGTTCCGGGCGCAGCAGTTGGTCCAGGTTGGCCACGGCGCCGGTGTGCAGGTACGGGTAGTTCATGAACGTGGAGCACAGCGGGCTGGCCGCGTAGCCGGGCCCGTAGTCTGCGGCCAGGCCGGACAACCGCGGCACCCACGCCCAGCCGTACGGCGTGAAGCGTTCCAGCAGGGCGTCACTCGCGGCCAGCGCCCGTTCAGGATCCGTGCGCACCACCGCCAGCGGCGTCACCGCTGACCGGAATGCACGCAACATCCCCGCCGCGTCATGCGTGCCGTGGCAGGAAGCACAGGACTGCGCCGCGTGAAACACGCCATACCCACGCGCGGCCTGCGCGCGGTCCACCGGCGTGCCCATCACGCTCACCCATGACGGCGACGGCGTGCCGAACACCACAAACGCATCCATCGCCTGGATGGCCCGCGACTCCACCAGCTGCTTCCACCGGTCGTACTGGTCAAACCCAAAGAAATCGAACATGGGCCAATGCGCCACCCATAGCGAGTTGACGCTGCCGTCCCAGAACAGCGTGTTGCGGAACCGGAGCGTGTTGAGCGGCGGAGGCTTGGTGGCGCCGCAGGCAAACTCCGCGGCCATGGAGCGCTCCGTGAGTTGGGCCGGGTCCCACAGCATCTTGCTGGAAATCTGCCAAATGCGCGCCGCGGTGATCATCCCCGGTCCAAGCCCGCGGCAGCCGCGCGAATACAGCGCGTCGTACCGTTCCAGTTTGGTCATTTGCCGGCGCGTGCGCGCCAGCAGGTCGCGCCCCGCCTCGTCGGGTCGCGCCTCCAGCAGCGGGATGACCGCGCGCATCATCGCGCGCGCGCCGTCAATGATCGCGCGCTGGTTGTAGAACTTGTTGCCCACGCCGGCCCACAGCCGGCCCTGCACAACGCCGGAATGACACGCGCTGCAGTTCTGGGTGACCAGCGGTTCGGGAGAACGGATGCGGACAATCCCGCGGGGCAGCGCCTCGCCGGGGACCATGTGCAGGCCGGTGCGCGCCAACTCGTCAATCAAACCAAACAGCGCCGCGCGCCCGCCTGGCGCCGGCGGCGGATCCGCGAACAGGTCAAACACCTCCGTGGGAACCCCAAACGGCTCGCCCTCCAATGGCGCGCCGAAGTACCAGATGCGCTCACCCTCGCGCAGCAACGTGGTCAACGTGGCCTCACCACGCGCAATCATCGGAAGGTCTCCCGGGCGCGGCACCGGGAAACGCAAGCGAGGGTCCTGCAGCAGCGCGACGTTGCCCGGGCCGGTCACCACGCGCCAGGGCGCCCCCGCCAGCGCCGCACCGCCCAGCACCACCACCGCTGCCAGGCACCCCAATCCCACGGCCAGCCGCCGCATGCTCAGCAACCTCCCCACGCTGGCGGAGCGTGAATCCGGATAATTCGCTTTGCAGTGAAATAGTGATCGGGTGCGCCGCGGACCACGCCGCGCAGCATGCGGGAATCGCGGCGTTTTCCGGACGCACGCTGATCTGCGCGTCCGGACGCGGAGAAACTCGCCGGGAGGCACTCCTGCGCGGGGTGGATTTGCTCCTGGGCAACCGGTTGACCGGAAGTTGTGGCGCGGAGCAACGGAGGCCCGCTCCACAGCACGTGGCGGGCTTGCCGCAGGCAAGCCCATCTACGCCGCCCCCTCTGGGGGGCGGCCCTCGACGACGGAGCGCCAGCGACGTCGGCGAGGGGGGTGGGGGGTGCGCTACCACCGTCCTCCCCGGGTGGGACCAAACCCGTTGGCGGGCCTGGGTCCGCCTCGCTCCTGCGTGCCCGCGCGGCGGCGCCGTGGTAGTCCCGGCGCGCCCATCCACGGGAGTGACCGTCCATGAAACCCATTCTTCTCGGCGTGCCACCGCACCGGTCAGACCCCACGGACGGACTGCACGTGTGGCTCATGGACCCGCCCGGCGTCCTGGACTGCGCTTCGGCGGCACACATGTCCGGTGGCATGGTCCAATGGCTGACCGGCCCTGCCACGGAAGACCTCCCGCACATCTTTGGGAAGAGCACGCAGCTGGCCTTTGTGCACGACTGGCGCCGGGTCCGCAGCTATGACCTGTCTGCGCGCGCCCGCCTGGTGGCGTGGGGGCTGCAGATGGGGCCCCGCGTGGTGAAGTCCATTCTCATCCTGCTGTCCCCGGAGAGCCCCGCCATGGTGCGCATGGCGTGCCACGCGGGCGTGGTGCCGTTTGCCATGGCCGGCATCAAGGTGTCCGTGGACGAATCCGGTGATTACGCGCTGGCCACCCTGGGCGCCCGCCCGCATCCGCCCCCCACGACGCCACCCACGGGTGCGTGACCGTCCGCCCCCCG
Organism: Deltaproteobacteria bacterium; assembly: GCA_016218805.1. Lineage (GTDB taxonomy): Bacteria > Myxococcota > JACRCW01 > JACRCW01 > JACRCW01 > JACRCW01. The sequence continues at coordinate 22,071 of JACRCW010000053.1, forward strand.
GATTCAAATCGCGTGAATTGCGGGTCCACCGTCACGTGCGCGCGGTCCGGACCTCACGGAACCTGCTGGATTCCCAGCCCGTGCTGGGCAAAGTGCCACATGCGTTCCACCACCACGGCCCGCGCCTTCTTCCCGTTGCGGCCGGCCCGGAACGCCACCTCTTCCGCGCGGTCCGCGCACGCAAGGTCCCGGCAGAGCCACACGCCAATGCGGCGACGCGAGGTGCGCTCGCACATCAGCAGTCCAATCTCGCGCACCGAACCAAATGCGTGGCACCAGTCACACAGCCGCGACCCCGTGGCGCCGGCCGCGCTCTCCCGCTGGAACGAGATTCCCAGCGGCTGCCTGGACACCGGGTCCTGAAACACCACGCAAACGTGATCACCCACGGGGTCCGCCCAGGACACGCAGTCCCGGACCAGCAGCGGCCAGGCCACGCGCGCCGGCGGAGCCCACGCGCGCAGGTCCCGGGGACGGAACGCGGCCCGCAACGCGGCTTCATCATCAATGCGGAACAGGGTCACACCGGGTGAGCTACGGGCCGGAAACACCGACGTCAACCCCGCGGGCCAGCGCGCCCTGCGCAGCGGGTCGCCTGTGTCCGGGGGGGAATGGTATCTGTTGCACAATCCATGGGCATGGGAGGTGGGGACATGTCTGGCCTGCTGCTGTTGCTGCTGGTGACCGGAGGCGTGCAGGACAGTGACGTGTTCACGCCTCCGGCCGCAGCGGATGACGCGGACGAGTTTGACGAGGATGAGGACGGTCCGGAGTCGGACGAGAGCGACGAGGACGATCGCCCCCGGAGACGCAAGCGCCCCCGGCCGCTGCGTTCGGAGCCGGCGGAGGAGTGGGTGGTGCTGCTGGGCTCCGCGCTGGCGGCGCCGGTCCTGTACGGGGTGGCCGTGGTGATTCTGTCCATGGTGGCGGGCTCAGCGTTGTATTGCCCGCCGCTGACGGCGCTGCTGGCAGCGGCGGTGCTGGGTGGCGGTGGCTGGGTGCTTTCCCAGGCGATGTTCAAGCGGCGCGTACCTATTGCAAAAGTGGGCCTGGGGGCGCTGGCGGGCGTCCTCCTGGCGCAGGCGCCGTTCCTATTGCTGCAATTACTGGTGGCCGCCGTGGTGGTGGTGGTGGACCTGGCGCTGATAGCACTGGGCGCGGCGGCGGTGGTGGAGACGGCCGCGCAGGACCCCAACGGGGCGTTCTGGACCGGGTGCTACGCGGCGTTCTGCCTGGCGTATCTGGGTTTCTGGCCGTGCTGGGCGGGGCTCGTCGTCGGCAACTTCCTGGGGATTCTGGCCCAGGGCGCCGGGTGCCTGGGTGCCACCTTGGGCCTGCCGCTGGCCAACGCGCTGCTGGGGCGTGACATGGTGGAGGGTGACCCCACGTGGGAGCCCGACATCTGGGACGTGCCCGAACCGGAAGCCGACCTTGAAGATCCGCCGCCGCGCAAACGCCCGCGGCCGGGCTGACGAGGCTTGCGGGTGCCGGCCGCGTGATACGCTGACGGCACATGACCGAGGCCGGGCACACCCCACGCGCGCTTCCGGCACCCCGGCCTGGCCACCGCCTGCAGCGTCTGGAGGAACTGACGGACCGGTTTGTTCCGCCCGAAATCCTGCGGCGATCCCCGGAGGACGCGCGGCGGGCCCGGTTCGCCGTGGCGTTCGCGTTCCTGGCGGGGGGTTTCTTCGTCGTGGCGCTGGTGGTGCAGGCGCCGCTCAACAGCCCGTTGGTCGCCGCCCTCAATGCGCTCTCGGCGGTGCTGTGCTTCGGCGCGCCGTTGGCGGTGCGCCGGTTTGGCCGGGCGGACCTGGTCTGTCACGGCGTGCTGGCGCTGGGATTCTGCAAATACATGTCCGTTGCCATCCTGCTGCGCGGCCCCGGCTTCACCGGTGCCAGCGTCATGATGGCGCAACTCCCGTTGTTCGCCACCTTCCTCACTGGCGTGCGCGCCGGTGCGGTGTGGGCCGTGCTGGTCACGCTTGGGGGCGCGGGCATTGGCGTGCTGGGCTACGCAGGACTCATTGTGGACCATTTGCCGGCGCCCCGCCTGCTCAATGACCATTTTGTGCTGACCGCCTCCACGTGGGTGCTGTATTGCATTGCGGCGCTTTTTGAGCACCACAAGGACGCGGCGCAGGTGCACGCCCGCGAGGAGGAAGCGCAGCGCCGCGCCGCCGAACTCGCACGGATGGAGGCAATCTCCCGGGCCCAACTGCTGGAAGCCCGGCGGTTCTCCGTCCTGGGCCGGATTGCCGCCGCCACGGCGCATGAGATCAACAACCCGCTCACCGTTGTCATGAGCAACCTGCCGCTGGTGGCCCGGCTGCCCGCGTTGGCGGCGGGCGGTGACGGCCTGGATGCCATCCGTGATGCGCTGGACGGCGCCCAGCGCATTGCACGGATTGTGGAAGACATGCGGCTGTGCACGGAACTGGATGACACCCCGCTTGACGCTGTGTCCGTGACGGAGGCCGTGAGATTGGCGCTGGAACTGGCACAGCCGCAGCTCGGCGCGCACACCCCGGTGCGCACCCACCTCCCCGGCGATCTCCCGCCCGTGCGGGCGGATGTCCCGCGGCTGGCGCGCGCGCTGTGCAACCTGGTGGTCAACGCGGCGCAGGCCGCGCACGGCGGAGAAACGCGCGACCCCGAAATCAGCATTGAGGCCCGCCTGGAGAACGCTCACGTGCTCATTGAGGTGCGTGACCGCGGCCGGGGCATTCCCGCTGAATTGCTGGACCGGGTCCGTGAGCCGTTCTTCACCACCCGTCCGGTGGGCCAGGGTACGGGGCTGGGACTGGCCATCTGCGAGGGCATTGTCCAGAGTTTTGGCGGCACGCTGACGCTGGAGAGCCGGCCGGGCCTCACCGTGGCGCGGGTCACGCTGCCTGCCTGCACCAACGCACCGCGGGGGGCCTGACCGGCGTCGGGGTCCGTCTCCCGGACCGCGTCCGCGGTTGCGCGCGATGGGTCGCACCGTCATGACCCACCCCACGGAGGCTGCCATGACACAGACCACTCTGATTCCATATCTGAACTTCAACGGTGAGACGCAGCAGGCCATGAAGTTCTACCAGCAGGTACTGGGCGGCGAGTTGACGCTGCAGCGGTTCAAGGACGCGCCGGGCATGCCGGTGCCGCCCGGCTACGAGGAGAAGATCCTGCACGCGCGCCTGGAAGCGGAGGGCCTGGTCATCATGGCCTCAGAGGGCAAGCCGGGCGTCCAGGTGAAGGCCGGGGACAACGTGCACCTCAGCCTCAACGGGACTGACGCGGACAAGCTGACCAAGGTCTTCAACGGCCTTTCCGCGGGCGGCCACGTGGACATGCCGCTGGCCCGGCAGTTCTGGGGTGACACGTTCGGCGCGCTTACCGACAAGTTTGGCATTCATTGGATGGTCAACGTCACCAAGCCCTGATGCGGGTGTTGCGCCGGCGGGGACACATCGGTACCCCAGGGCCATGAACACCTCACCCATTGTGCCGTGCCTCTGGTTTGATGACGCTGCGGAGCGCGCGGCGGCGTTCTACACGCGGACCTTCCCCAATGGGCGCGTGACCGCGGTGTCGCATTACCCGGAATCGTCTGACAATCCGGGTGGCATGCCGCGCGGCAGCGTCCTGACGGTGGAGTTTGAGGTGGCCGGCCAGCGGTTCACCGCACTGAACGGCGGCCCGCGTTTCACCCTCAACCCCAGCATCTCCTTCTTTGTCCACGTGGACACGGCGCCGGAGGCGGAGCGGTTGTTTGGTACGCTGGCAGACGGTGGGGACGTGCTGATGCCGCTGACCGAATACCCGTGGAGCCCCCGCTACGGCTGGACCCGGGATCGCTTCGGCGTGTCCTGGCAGGTCATCACCGCCAGACGCGGCCCGCGCGGAGCCACCCTGGTCCCGTGCCTGATGTTTTCCGGCGCGCAGCAGGGCAAGGCGGAGACGGCCATCCGCGCATACACCCGCATCTTCACGGACGGACACGTGGACAGCCTGGAGCGGTACGCGCCCAATGAGGGACCGGCGGGTTCCATCAAGCACGGACGCTTTGTCCTGGCGGGCCAGGAGATGATCGCCATGGACAGCCACGTTGAGCACGGGACGGCGTTCAATGAAGGCATCTCGCTGCAGGTGATGTGCCGCGACCAGGACGAGGTGGACCGCTACTGGGCCGCGCTCTCCCGTGGCGGCGCGGAGGGCCCGTGCGGCTGGCTGACGGACGCCTTTGGCGTCTCCTGGCAGGTTGTCCCCATCCGCGTCTATGAGTGGTTGACCACCCGGGATGTGGCCGCGCGGGACCGCGCTTTTGAGGCCATGCTGGGCATGAAGCGGCTCGATATCGCGGTGCTGCAGGCGGCGTTTGACGGTGCGGGCGCCGGCGCGGAGCGGTAAGAGGCTGGAAACGAGTGGATTGGACAGCCATCCGGAGTGCACGTTTGGGTCGTCGCGGCGGGGCCTGCACCCGCCGCAGCGGGCCGTCGACAGACTCGTCCGGCCGCACAGGATGAGCAGGAACGCATACCTCGCAGTGAGGCCGTTCCGCCTTCCGGCACGGAACAATCCTCCGGGGGAATGGGCATTGACAGCGTGGCGCGCGCGCTGGAATCGTTGCTGGCGGCGGGGTGTTCCCGCCCAAGCGAGGGGAGCACCCATCCATGCGGACCGCGCGTCAACTCACGTTGCTGTTTCTCCCACTGCTGTGCGGTGTGGGGTGTTTCCAGTGTTCCTTTTCCGTGGGTTCCATGGACGGGCTGGTGGCGCCGTGGGAATTCCGGACCCAGTATGCGTTCTGGAATGAGCACTATTATGAGTCCGCGTCGAGCATGAACTACACGGAACGGTCCGCCCGGCGCCTCTTGGACACCCGGGACACGGAAAACGGCGTGGGGCTGTTCATCCTCCTGTTCGGGTTCACGTTTGACTACCAGCGTGATTTCGACACGTTCACCAGCGAGGAAGTCAACCACTTTGAGCGTGGCATGCGCACGCAGCCGCTGATGTGGGCGTTTGTGACCCACGCCGAGGACCTGGGCCCCGGTGACGAGGTGGAGTTTGACTCCGAATCGACAGCGACCCCGGACGTCAGCAAGCCCCGCGTGTCGTTCTACTTTTCACCGGGAGCGGGCCTGACGCACCCCTGGAGCAACTACCCGGAGGAACTGGGCGTCTGGGGATCGCACGTCAAGGGAACGCTGAAGATCCACGTGGCACCGCAGCCGCCACTGCCGGGCCCCGTCACCGGGAGCATTGTGTACGAAATCTCCCGCGCGGACGGCGAGCCGAGCGACGTGCTGGAGGGCGACTTCACCACGCTGTTCACGGCGGACGTCATCAAGGAGCGCATGGGTCTTTGCAACTACTACGCGTACTACCTGTCGCAGTATTCCTACTACTACGGGTTCCAGATTCCGGACGGGTGCGCATCGTTTGCTTCGCGCAACAACCCGTGAGCTTTCAGCCGAATCGCGCGGGGTGGGTCGGAGCCCAACCTTGGCCTCCGTGCGGACGCACGGCGGATTTGACTTGATTGGGCGGGGGACAAGCCCCCGCCCTACGACGCCAGCGCCAGCACCACGCCGTTCTTCACCGCGCCAGTTCCGCGGCCCGCGCGGTCGCCGCGGCGGCCTCGGCGGGGCGGCCCAGCGCCGCCCACACGTCCGCCAACAACTGCGCACAGCGCGCGTTGCGCGGCTCAAGCCGCGCGCACGTTTCCGCGGGGCCCACAGCCTCCGCCGCGCGCCCCCGCACCAGCAGCGCCCGGCCAAGCCCCAACTGGAACAGCGCATCGGACGGACCCAGTTCACACGCCCGGTGGAAGTGCTGCAGCGCCTCGGCGCGCGTGGCCGGCGCCGCGTCGCCGGAGTCCTCCAGCGCACGCGCCAGGTAATGATGGGCAAATCCGTTGTGCGGCTCGCGCACCACGCACGGGCGCAGGGATGCCACCCGCTGCACCGCGGAACCCGAGCGGTCCGCGCGTTCCGCCGCCGTCGCCGCCAGCAGAACGTACTGGCATTCATGCGGAACCAGGCGTGCGGCCGTGCCATAGAACCGCGCCGCCTCGGCCAGGCGGCCCGATGATTCGTGCACGGCGCCCACCGCGGCAAACCCCTCCGCCACCAACATCCACGGCGTCAGCACTGCCAGCGCCGCGGGCAGGGCCGCCCACGCGCGTCCGGCGCCACCCGCGGGGACCGGGCCCGCGCCCTCCGCCGCGGCCATCATCCCCAGCAGCGTCCAGACCCACGCGGCAACACCCGGCTGATCAAAGTTGAACTGCCATTGCACCAGGTGCGCCGCGCCCGCCGCCGCCACCGCCACGCGCAGCGCGCGGCCCGGCATTCCCGCGGGCGTGCGCACCACCGCGCGGACCACCACGGCAACGGCCGCCACCACGCACATCAGCCCGGCCAGACCCACCAGCCCGCCGCTGAACACAAAATCCAGCAAGACGTTGTGAACCATCAGCTCGTATTTGTGCATGCCGGGTGCCTTGTGCGACGCGTAAACGTCACCAAATGACCCAAACCCCGCCCCCAGCCACGGATGCTCCGGGAATACCTCCAGCACCACGCGGTAGAAATCCAGCCGTTGTGCCGCCGTATCAAATCCCCCCGCCACGGCGAAATCAGCGCCCGTGTCCCGCAGGCGCTGCCCGAGCGTTTCGCGCTGGCGGGTGAGCAGGTGCCCCGCCAGCGCTCCCCGCACGCTGAGGCCCACTCCCAGTCCCACGCGCCGGCGGTCACAACTCCACCACAGCACCAACGCCACGCCCACGCCCCACGCCAGCAGCGGACCACGCCGCGCCGCCAGGACCAGCACCAGCCCGGAGGTGAACAACGCCATGGCCGCCAGGACGCGCCAGCGAACCTCGTCGTCCAACCACGCGCCCAACGCCACCAACGCCACCGGCACGGTCAGCATGGCCACAAACATGGGGTGCCCCATGCTCCCCGTGGCCACCTGCCCCACCTGGTTCTGCAGGACGCATAGACCGCCCTGCACCACGCCCACGCACAACAAGCCGCGCACCGCCCAGGGCAACAGGTCCGCGCGCGGGGGCGCCACCAGGAGTGCCAGCCACGCCCACAGCGCCAGGACCCCGGCGCGGCCTTCGTACCCGCCGGCCAGCGACCGCCCCGGGCTGTCCGACGCCACCACCACCGCGGCCAGCGCCACCGCGCATGCCGCGGCCCCACGCACAAGCGGCGCGCTGCGAGAAAGTCGCCCTTTCCACAGCGCCAGGGCCAGCCCGCCAAAAGCAATCAACTGAATCAATGCGTGCCGGGGCAGTTCCCGTTGCTGGCCGGCCCAGCCCAGTTGCACAAACGGCAGCACACACAACGCCTGGAGCGTGAGGAGGTCCCACCACCCCGGTGCCGGGTGACGTGCGGCTGCGCCGGTTGGCCCGCCGCTCACGCCAGGCCCCGCCCGCCTGGGCGCTGACGCGGGATGCCTGCGGTGTGGACGGGCGTCATGGGGGCCTGCGTGGGCGCGGTACCTGGAACGGCCGCCGCCACCGTGCACGTATCCCGGCGCGGACCGCGCTGCCAAGGCGGCGGCCGCGGCGCTGTGCAAACGCCGCTCATTCGCAGCAACCACTCACGGTTCTTTGTGAGGCGGAATCAACCCTGAGCCACCCGAACAGCTTGATTCGCGCCGCAGGGAAGGTGTGGACGTTCAGTTTCATTGGGCGCTTTTGGCTTGCCGCAGGCAAGCCATCTACGCCGCCCCCTTTGGGGGGCGGCCCTCGACGACGGAGCGCCAGCGACGTCGGCGAGGGGGGTGGGGGGTGCTTGAGTGGGCAGCCTGCTCGCGCACCGGAGGGGACACCTGTTGGCGCGCCCCCCACCGGGCGACTGGCGTCGCCGCGACGACGTGTAGTGAAAGCACGGTGGCACGCTCAGCCGTCCGGGCGGGCCGGGCCCTCCTGCTGCACGCTGCCCAGCCCGTCCACGTCTTTGCGGATGGTGCGCGGCTCGCCGCGGTAGCGGATCTTGCCCACGCCGGAAATGCTGGCATCCAGCAGGCTGCCCGGCTTGACCGTGGCGGAACCCGCGCCGCTCACCGCCACGTACGCGTCCTGCGTTTCCAGTTCACCCGCGTTCAGCGCGCCGGTGCCCGTCACGCTCGCGTGCACCTCCTGCACGCGCCCGGTGATGTCAGCCACACCGGCACCGTGAATCTCCACCGTCAATGACCGCACCCGCGCGTCCACCTCGGTCTTGCCGGCGCCGCTGACCACCACGCGCAACGCATCGCCCGTGGCACCCTGGACCTGCAGGTGCCCCACGCCGGCCAATTCAACGGATTCCAGCGAGGGCGTGGTCACCTCTATCTCGGCATGCTGGCGGATGCGGAACCTCCACGACGAGTTCACCACCAGCGTGTCATCCGTGACCAGCGTGGAGACCCGGCCGAGGTACTCGGCGGGCGCACGCACGCGCACCTCCGTGCGGTCCCCCTGGCGCACCACCACCTTGAACGCGCCGCCCTCCACCCGCACGCGGCGGAACCCGCCCGTGCTGCGCGTCTCGGTCTTCCAGGCTGACTCCGGGATCTCCTTGCCCACCCACGTGTCCACCACATTGCCAATGCCGCGGCCCAGCGCGGCGGTGCCGCCAACCGCCAGCACAGTACCCAGCAGCGCCACCGCCAGCGTCGGGACCGCCGTCAGCGCGGCCAACGCAAACAACCCTTCAAATCGCGCGCCCATCACGTTAAACCGCGGCGAATCCAAGCGCCCCGGGCCCGGCAGGATCACGGAGGCGCCCAAGCCGGAGAACTCGTGGCGGTTCCACAACGCGGCTGCGGCCACCGTGCCCACCACGGGCAGAAGGCACGCCGCCGTGCCCAGTCCCAGCCCGCAGCCCAATTGCATCATGCCGCGGGCAATGAGCCCCGCGCCCTGCCCGCCGTCGTCACCATCCACAAGCGCCTCCGCCTCCGCCGCGGGGGGCGCCTCCTGCGCGTGCACCGGCAATACTCCGGACGACAACACCACGACGGCGAGGAGGATGGAGACGGCGCGCATGCCCCGCAACCTGCAACCGAACAGTGCAGCACGCAAGCCTGCCCCCACCATCCGGCCGCGCAATGCCTGCGCCACGCGGAGAAATGCGCCTCTCCTGTCGATTGGGTGGTGCACGTCGTCAGCTCGTCGTGGCGGCAGCGAAGTGACGACCCGTCTAGTGGAGCATCCGGCGCTTGGCCGGTGCATGTCGCCGCTGGTGGGGTGAGCTTGAGAAGGGCATGGGATTG
>JACRCW010000050.1 GCA_016218805.1 Deltaproteobacteria bacterium
ACGTTGACGCGCTCCAGCAGCAGGTACTTGCCGAATTGGATGGGATAGCGCGCCATGGGTCCTGCAAGGGCCCCCGTGTGTGGACGGTGAAGAAACGAGTCTAGGTGCCGCCTTGGCTCAACGTCAAAACGTTGGACCGTCACGGACGGTCTGCGCGCTTCCCGGCGGCGCCCGGGCCCGCGGCCACGGTCACCCCTCCGCGCCCAGGCCCACCAGCACGGCGATCTCGTCGCGCGTGCCCGCCTCCAGCAGCGCGCGCAGGCGGCCCAGCTCCCGGTGCGCGGCCTCACCCGCATCCGCCCCCGGTACCGCCTTGTCCAGGCACGCCTTGTAGGCAGCCAGCTCCGCTCCGTCGAGCAGGAGCACCACCCGGTGCCGCCCCACGCCGGCAAGGACCTGCCCGGCGGCCCCCGGGCGCAGCAGCGTATCCCGGCACTCCGGCGTGGCGGCCTGGGACAGGCCCGTGCGCTCCAGCACCACCGGCGCGTGCAGCCCGCCAAACGGCAACGACAGGGGTCCCACCAGCGCCGCCAGCGCCAGCTCGCCCACGGGCTCGCGGCCGCGCACCGCGCGAGCCTTCTCCACCTCCAGCGGGGGAACGGCCGGCTGCTTCTCCAGCGCGCGCGCAAGATCCGGCCCGCTGTTGAGCTTCACCGCCGCCAGCACGTCCCGCAGCGCCGTGCGGTTCACCGCCCACGCCTCCACCGTCCCGCCCACCGCGTACGTGAACAACCCGCCCCCGTCCGTGCTGACCGTGGGCGGCGTCTGCAGGGTCTGCTTGAGCCCGGTGAGCAGGCGGGACTCCGGGCGGCCGCCGTCCGGCGCGGCGGACCGGCCCGGGCACCCCGTCACGACGATAACCAACGGCAGCAACCCGAGCCGGAACGGTGTGGTCATGGCGCGCACCTCCGAGGCCCACGCTACCACGGCACCGGTCCGCCACGACGGGCGCCGGAACTTGGGCGCATGGTGGAGCACGGTGCGCGCGCCCGCCGCGCGGACGGTTGACGCGGCGTGCCGTTGCCACCGCCGCCCGCGCACCGTATCACGCAGCGCCATCCGGGCCCGGGGAGGCGCCATGTCGTCGACGGAAAACATGCTGGCGACGGTCAACCACAACTTTGACCGTGCGGCGCAGTTTCTCGACTACCCCGACGGGCTGCTGGCACAGATCCGCCAGTGCAACGCCGTGTTCAAGTTCCACTTCCCCGTCCGCAAGGAAGGCCCCGGCGGTGGCTATGAAGTGGTGGAGGCGTGGCGCGCCGAGCACAGCCACCACCGCCTCCCCTGCAAAGGCGGCGTGCGTTACGCGCCCGACGTGGACGGTGACGAGGTCCAGGCGCTGGCCGCGCTGATGACCTACAAGTGCGCCGTGGTGGACGTCCCGTTCGGCGGGGCCAAGGGCGCGGTGCGGGTGGACCCGCGCCGGTGTTCGCCCGAACAGCTGGAGCGCATCACGCGCCGCTACACCGCGGAGCTCATCCGCAAGAACTTCATCAGCCCAGGCGTGGACGTCCTGGCCCCGGACTACGGCACTGGCCCGCGCGAGATGGCGTGGATCATGGATACCTACCTGCAGATCCGCGGCGGCGAGATTGACGCCACCGGCTGCGTCACCGGCAAGCCCGTGAACCTGGGCGGCATCCGCGGGCGCCGGGAAGCCACCGGGCGGGGTGTGGCGTTTGCCGTGCGCGAGGCGTGCAACGACACCGAGCTGATGAAGCAGCTGGGCGTGCCACCGGGAATCACCGGAAAGCGCGTGGCCGTCCAGGGGCTGGGGAACGTGGGCTTCCACGCCGCGCGGTTCCTGGCGGAAGCCGGCGCCGTGCTGGTGGCAGTGTCCGAGGTGGAGGGCACGTTGTACCGCGCCGGTGGCCTGGACCTGGAGGCGGTGATGCGGCACCGCGCGGAAACCGGGCGAATCACCGGTTTTCCCGGCGCCACGGACCTGCCCAGGACCGCCGTGCTGGAAGTGGACTGCGACATCCTGGCCCCGTGCGCGCGCGAGAACGTCATCACCGCGGACGTTGCGCCGCGGGTGAAGGCGCGCATGGTGGCCGAGGGCGCCAACGGACCGGTCACCGCCGACGCCGACGCGATCCTCCGGCAGCGGGGCATCACCGTCATCCCGGACATCTACTGCAACGCCGGCGGCGTCACCGTGTCATACTTTGAGTGGCTGAAGAACCTGTCACACGTGCGGTTTGGCCGGATGCAGAAGCGGTTTGACGAGATGAGCAAGGGCCGCTTGGTGGACACCGTGGCGCGTCTCACCGGACACGGGATGGATGACCCCGTGCGCCGCACCATTGTGCAGGGACCGGGCGAAGAGGACCTGGTGAACTCCGGCCTGGACGAGACAATGAGCGTGGCCTGGCAGGAGATTCGTGAGGTCATGCGGCAGATGCCGCGCGTGGGAGACCTGCGGAATGCGGCGTTTGTGTCCGCCATCCGGAAGATTGCGGTGAGTTACATGGAATTGGGGATATTCCCGTGAGGTTGAATGAGATGGAAATGGAGATGCGCCCGTAGCTCAACTGGATAGAGCATCGGCCTTCGAAGCCGAGGGTTGGCGGTTCGACCCCGTCCGGGCGCGTTCAGTTTTCCGTCGTCACCGTGACCTGGGAAATGCTCAACGCGTTTGACAGGCCACCCGCTTTGTCCATTTCTTGACCAGAATCACGCGCTGAAACGTTTCAGTGCTTGGAGAGCAGCGCCTGGTCCAGTTCACTAGGCGCACTTGGGGCACTCGGTCACCTTGTCGTCGGGGCGGCGCTCCCTGTACCCGCAGCCATTCCGACGACAGATGTGGTTGAAGCCTTCGATGATGCCCGCGCGCTTGAGCGCGGCCCGCAGGATGTCGACGAGTTGGTTGTCACGCTTGAGCATCTTCCCTTCGAGCGACGGGAACAGGTACTCGCTGCCGCACGTCTCGAGTTGGCGAGCCAGGAGCGGCCGCAACTCGTCGGAGATGACGACGAGGCGCGGCGCGCGGCCTTCGTCGGACCGTCGTAGGAATGGGCCACGCGCAGGTGACCGTGGACGAGATCGACGTCGGTGACACGCAATCCGAACAGCTCACCCTTGCGCAGGCCCGTGTGCACGGCCGTCGCGAACAGCGCGCGCCAACGCTCAGGCACCCCGGCGATGAGGCGCGGCACTTCTTCGTGGTCGAGGACGTTCACTTCGTGGCGCGGGATCGGAACGGCGTCGACGGCGACGGCCGGGTTCTTCCCGACTGTTGTTTCCCGGGAAGATCCGCGCATACGGCACCGCGGACATCCGCGGTGGCGTACGGATTGCTTGCGCTCACTCAGGCGCGTGGTGGCTATAGCAACGGGAGTTGTTCCGGCGGTGAGGGCGGCAGGGTAACTTCGGC
>JACRCW010000051.1 GCA_016218805.1 Deltaproteobacteria bacterium
CACAACGCGGCCAATCTCATTGCAATGATATTCCTCTGCTGCTCTGGTCTTGTTCTCCAATCAGTCCACAAGACCCCGGTTCCTGCATGACATCTCACTACGGAGCCACGACGTGCCTCACCCAATTGTCAGGAGAACCGGAATGCGCGCTGTTTGGGCGGTGCCGCCGCGCCACGTATCTTGGCGCCGCAGGGTGCGTGGGTGACGACGGCCGCCAGGATGCGTACCCACTCCGGTGCGTCTCATCACCCGGCTGCGAGCAGGAGGACCGCTGCCTGCGCGCGCCTGACAACCGCTGCGTGCGGCGCGACGATGTCATCTCTCCGCCCGCAGCAAAACCGGAAGCGCCACCTGCACGGGTGCCAGCGGAACTCCCGCCCAGCTCCATGACCGCCACGCTGGATGGCCGCCCGGTCCTGCTGACCCACGCGGTGGCGTGGACAACCGGCGGGCGCGCGCTCCAGGTCGTGCTGGCCGATCATGCGCTGGACTGCACCGACGTCACCGGCGAAGCGCGCCAGGACCGGCGGGCGGGCAGCACCATTGAGCTGCAGCTCGCCCCGCTGCTGCTGGAGCGACACCGGGCCGGCGTGCCCTCACAGTGGCGCCGTCCGGCGGCCGACACCTGGCGGGTGACCCGCGCCCGCTGGCCGGGCGGAGTGGGCGCGGACCTGAACGCCCCGGTCACCGTGGAGCAGGCCCTCCAACGCGCCGGCGACGGCCGTCTGGTCCTGGACACGACGCTGCGATTCGCTCCGGGTGCCGGAAGCACACTCACGCTCGCCGGTACGATGTCCGTGCGCGGCTGTGGTGACCGTCCGCAGCCCGGGCGCACACTGGAGCACGCGCCGCGCGTCACCCTGGATGGCGAGTCCATCCCAATCCGCGGCGCCACCTTCCGGCGCAACCTGGACGGCCCGGGGAGCTGGCTGCTGACGCTGGGTGATGCGCCCGCGCGCTGCCGTGGCGACGAGAGCGACGTGCAGGTCCTGGTGCGCGCGTTTGCGCCCGGAGGGAAACCGGAGCGCCCGCGGTGGCTCGGGGTGGGCGTGGCGGGACGGAGACTGGGGACGGAGGTCCTGGCGCAGCGGCGCTTCCCCTCCCAGCTTCCTGCCAACCCCGCCCGCGGCGAAGACCAGACCGTGACACTGGAGGTCAACCTCCCGGCGGAAGACGACGACCGCGCGCCCCTGCACCTGGGAATTGCCGGCACCGTCCAAGCGGTGGACTGTGACGCCCGTTGAGCGGCGGGTCAGGTCGTCAATGCGGACGTTGCGGTCTTTTCGGGCCGAAGCAGCGATGTCCGCGTGATGGCGCACCACGCAGCCGTGTCGGCCGGACCGGACGCGTCTTGACGCACCAGAATGCCCGCATCATGATGCGTCCATGCGAACCACCATGACGATCGACGAGGATCTGCTGCGACGGCTCCGGGACCTTGCCCACCGCACGCATCGCAGCCTCAAAGACGTCACCAACGACGTGCTCCGGCGTGGTCTTTCATCGGCCAAGGGTGGCCCCACCACCCCATTCCGCGTTGAGCCGCTGAAGATCCACCTGCGCCCGGGCATGGATCCCGACCGGATGAACCAGCTCGCGGACGAACTCGACACCGAGGTGCGCGCCACAAAACTACGGCGACACCGATGATTCTCCCCGACATCAACCTGCTGCTCTACGCCTACGATTCCAGCGCGCCGGTACATCCCGCCGCGGCGCGCTGGTGGCAAGACTGCTTGTCCGGAAGCGAGCCGGTCGGGCTCGCCGCCGTCGTCGTTTTCGGGTTTGTCAGGCTGTCGACCAACCCGCGCGTGTACTCCCCAGCAGCTTCCGTGCACGATGCCGCGGCGCGGGTCAGGAGTTGGCTCGCACGTCCCCAGGTGGAACTCCTGCAACCGGGGCCGCGTCACGTGGAAACAGCACTGAACTGGTTGGAGGCCGTGGGCGTGGGGGCCAACCTCACCACGGACGCCCAGATCGCCGCCACGGCCATGGAGTACGACGCCACCGTCCACACCACCGACGCGGACTTTGCGCGGTTCCCCGGCCTCCGCTGGGTGAACCCGCTCCTGCCGCGACGGTGACCCGGGACCCGCCTGACCGGTCCCCTGACCGACCGACGACGGAGTTCGCCGGGCTTTGAACGCGCGGATCTCATCCGCAAAGGAATGCTCAAGCTTCCCGTGCCGCCACCCCGTCCCGGGTGACGCTGCGTCACTTTTTCGCGCCGCCGTGTCCCTGATCCGCCCGCAGTGGCGACGTCACATGCACCCCGACCCCGCCCCAGCTATTTTGATATTGAAAGTCATTTTCAACATGGCTAGGATGCCTCCACGGAGCGGTGCCATGGACCTGGGCGAAGCGGTGCGCGGTCGAGTGCTGGTGGTGGAGAAGGTGGGCGGGGAGCGCGGCTTCCGGCGCCGGCTCATGGAACTGGGGTTGGTGCCGGGCACACGCGTGGAGGTGGTGAGCGTGGCGCCGCTGGGTGACCCGCTGGAGCTGCTGGTGCGCGGCTGCAGCCTGTCCATCCGCCGCCGTGAAGCGGAGCGGGTGCGCGTGACCGCCAAGGGCGCCACCGCACCGCAGGCGACCACGGTCACCCCGGTCCCCGACGACACGCTGGAGCCGGCCGGCTCGGGTTGCTGAGGGCATGGATGCTTCCGCCCAGCTGGAGCCCGCCGGCGCGCTGCACCCGTCGGTGCGCCCGCTCGTGGTGGTCGTTGGCAACCCCAACGTGGGGAAGACCAGCCTGTTCAACCTGCTCACCGGCCAGAACGCGCGCGTGGGCAACTATCCCGGCATCACGGTGGAGCGGCGCTCCGGGACGGTGCGGCTGGCGGGCCCACCCGGCGCGGCGGACCTGGAAGCGGAGCTCGTTGACATCCCGGGCACCTATTCGCTGAGTGCGCGCTCTGCGGAGGAACAGCTCGCCATTGACGCCATCCTGGGACTCAACGGGAACCCGCCGCCCGCCCTGGTGGTGCTGGTGCTGGACGCGGGGCAGTTGGCGCGCAACCTCTACCTGGCGGTGCAGCTCGCGGAGCTGCGCGTCCCGTTTCTCATTGCGCTCAACATGATTGATGAGACGCGGGCCAATCCGCCGGATCCGGTGGCGCTGGCGGCCACGCTGGGCGTGCCGTGCGTGGCCACCAGCGCGCGCACCGGCACGGGCATGCTGGAGTTGCGCCATGCGGTGTTTGCAGCGCTGGCGCACCCGCCGCACCCGCGCGTGACCGTGCCCTATCCCGCGGCGCTCCGCCAGGACGTGGACCGCGTGGCCGCCGCCCTGCCGGATGCGTGGCGCGCGCCGGGCCGGGAGCATGCGCTGGCTCTGTGGGCCCTCACCAGCCTGGATGACGGGGACGAATTGCGTGGCATTGATCCCGCGCTGCGGGAGCGCGTGCGGCAGGTGCGTGCGGCTGCCGCGGAACGGGATATCGACGAGGAGACGGTGGCCGCGCGTTACTCGTTCATAGACGCCGCGGTGCCGGCGCTGTACCGCTCCGTGGACACGCACCCGCGCAAGCACCCGCTCTCCGAGCGCGTGGACCGCGTGCTGTTGCATCCGGTGGCGGGATTCCTGGTGTTCATCACCGTGATGCTGGGCGTGTTCCACGCGCTGTTTGCAGGGGCGGACCCGGCCATTGCGCTCATTGAGCGCGCGTTTGGGGGGATGGCGGACCTGGCGCGCGCGTACCTGCCGGACGGGTGGCTGCGGGATGCGCTGACGGAGGGCGTGATCAGCGGGGTGGGAAATGTCGTCGTATTCCTGCCGCAGATCCTGCTGCTGTTCCTGTTCATCGGGTTGCTGGAGGACTCGGGCTACATGGCGCGCGTTGCCTTCCTGATGGACCGCGTGATGAACGTGCTGGGACTCCACGGGCGGTCCTTTGTGCCCATGCTCTCCGGGTTTGCGTGCGCGGTGCCGGCCATCCTGGCCACGCGCACCATGGAGCGGCAGCGGGACCGGCTGCTCACCATGATGGTGGTGCCGCTGATGACGTGTTCCGCGCGGCTGCCGGTGTACACGCTGGTCATTGGTGCGCTGCTTCCGCCGGAGGCGGCCACCGCCACCATGGTGGGCATGTACGTGCTGTCCATTGTCATGACGCTGCTGGCGGCGGCGGTGCTGGGCCGCACGGTGATCCGCGGAAGACGCATGCCGCTGATCCTGGAGCTGCCGCCCTACCGCTTGCCCAGCCTCCCGTCGGTGCTGCACATGATGCGCGAACGCGCCATGGGTTTCCTGCGCGAGGCAGGCACGGTGATCCTCGCCTGCACGCTGGTGCTGTGGGCGCTGCTGAGCGTGCCCGCGCCGGGTGCGCCGCTGATCACCGGGGACGGTCCGGCGGAACACGCGCTGCGGTTGGAGCACAGCGTCGCTGGGACCATTGGCCGCACACTGGAGCCCGCGCTGGAACCGCTGGGATTTGACTGGCGCATTGGCGTGGCGCTGTTTGGCGCCTTTGCCGCGCGGGAGGTGTTTGTCTCCACCATGGCGCTGGTGTTTGGCGTGGGTGATGTGGATGAAGAAGCCCTGCCGCTGCGCGAACGCATCCGCGCCGAGGTCCGCCCCGACGGGTCACGCGCGTACCGGCCGCTCACCGGATTGTCCCTGCTGGTGTTCTTTGCGCTCGCCTGCCAGTGCATGAGCACGCTGGCGGTGGTGCGGCGGGAGACGCGCACCTGGCGGTGGCCCGCGTTCCTCTTTGGTTACATGACGGCGCTGGCGTGGCTGTGCAGCTTTGCCGTCTGGCAAGTGGGCACGCGCCTGGGGTTCTGATTGTCACGGTTGAGCCCGTGCCGCGTCCGGGCAACCACGCTAGGAACCGGTGGCCATGGTTGCTGCCATCGCTGTTGCCAAGCTGGCCAAATCCTACGGAGCCGTCCAGGCGCTCCGCAGCGTGGACCTGACCGTTGAGCCGGGCGAAATCTTCGGCTTTCTGGGCCCCAACGGCTCCGGCAAGACCACCGCCATCCGCTGCATGCTGGACCTCATCCGCCCCTCCAGCGGCACCGTCCGGATCTTTGGCCTGGACCCGCGCGGGCACAGCCGCCAGTGCCGCGAACGGGTGGGTTACCTGCCGGGGGAACTGCACCTGGACGACAACGAGACGGCGGAGAACGCATTGCGGCTGTTCCAGGCGCTGCGCGGCAGGAAGACGGACTGGACGCGCGTCACGTCCATGGCCGAGCGCCTGAAGTTGGACCTGTGGCGTCCCATCAAGACGCACTCCCGAGGCAACAAGCAGAAGGTGGGGGTCATCCAGGCGCTGATGCACCAGACGGACCTGCTCCTGCTGGACGAGCCCACCAGCGGCCTTGATCCGCTGATGCAGCACGCGGTGCTGGATCTGATTCGGGATGCGCGTACGCGTGGCGCCACGGTGTTCTTCTCGTCACACGTGCTCAGCGAGGTGGAAGCCATCAGTGACCGCGTGGCCATCATCCGGCGCGGTGAGATCGTCGAGGTCACGCGGACGGAGTCATTGCTGGCGCGTGCTGCGCGCCGCGTGACCGTCCGCTTCCGGGAAGCCGTTGACCTGGCGCGCCTGCCGGACCTCACGTGCGTGAAGCAGCGGTCCCAGCCGTCTCCGACCGAGTGGCTGCTTGAGACGCGTGGAGAACTTGACGTCCTCATCCGTACGCTCGCCACGCTGCCGATAGCCGACATGGACACGGAACGGCCGTCCCTGGAGGAGATCTTCCGCGGTTATTACGAGGACGCGCCATGAGGACCCTGTTCTTCCACCAGGCACGCCGGCTCACGTGGCACGTGGCGGGCTGGGGTGGCGTGGTGATGTTGGTGAGCGTTCTTGTCGCCACCACGTATCCCATGGTGGTCAAACAGGCCGCCCAGCTGATGCAGCTGATCCGGGGGCTGCCGCCGCAGTTGACCGCGTTCATCGGTGACCCGTCGCAGTTCACCGATCCACATGGGTACCTGGCGCTGCGATTGCACTCGTTTCTGCCGTTTGCGATGGGATTGTATGCAATTGTTGCCGGCAGCGCGCTGGTGGCGGCCGACGAGGAGAAGGGCTTCCTGGACCTGCTGCTTGCCTACCCGGTTCCGCGGCTGGCGCTGTTCTTTGCGCGTGTTGCCGCGCTGCTGATTGCCATGAGCGCGATTGCACTGCTGGGTTGGGTGGGCCTGCTGATGGCGCTGCCAGCCAGTGGCATGGAGGTCGAGCCGCTGGCGCTGCTTGCGCCGTTCGTTTCGCTGGTGGGCGTGATGGCGTGTCTGTCGGCGCTGGCGCTGTTGTTGACCAACCTCCTCCCGTCGCGGCGCGCGTCAGCGTCGCTGGCCGGTGCGGTCCTTGTTGCCAGCTTCTTCCTCAGCGCCCTGTCCCGGCTGGATGAGCGCCTGCTGCCGTTTGCACGGGCGCTGCCGCTGCACCACTTTGACAGCAACGCGCAGGGCGCAGGGCTCAATCTGACCAACGTGGCGCTGCTGTGGGGGAGCACGGCCATCATGCTTGCGCTGGCCGCGTGGCGGTTTCAGACGCGGGACATCCGCGTGGCGGGCGAGGGCGTGCTCCTGCGGCGTCGGAAGACGAGCTGACCGGAACGCAGCCGCACCTGCGCGTCGTCCGGACCATGGCGCTCAATCCCTGCGCCCCAAGGACTCTTCCAGGCCCTCCGCGGCGTCGAGGTTGTCCATCAGCTTGGCCATCGCCTTCTTGTAGGCTTCACGCAAGGCCGCTTCACCGTCCGTCTGACCCAGCACACTGGCGCGCTCTACGCACTTGCGCCCCGACGTTTTCCATCCCTGTTCTCCGGTCCGGCCTGCCACCGTTGCGCTGAGTTCAACGCAAGCCGTCCAGGTGGTGACCACCTGACTGATCGCGGCGGAGAATTCCCGCACGTGCACGGACAGGCGGATGTCGCCGTCATCATCCACGGCGACTCCTGCCGCCTCCAGGTGACGCCGCAGGGCATCTTCCACGCCCGCCACCACGTCCTTGCTATGGTCCTTGTCCTTGCGCTTGTCCTTCACGCTGACCTTCACCTTGTGGCCCTGCAGCGCCTTCAAAGGCAGCGTTTCCACATCACGGTCGGAAAGAACCGCGTCCTTGCGCGAAAACACGCCGCTCGGCCCGATGTAGAAGCAGGCAGATATCCCCAGGCACCAGGCAAGCCCCGTCATTCCTCCGATTCGGACCAACCGGTGCATCCTTCCAGATGCGGCACCCAGCATTGCACCCTCCCGTTGTAGTTGCGTGACGCTGCGGACATTGCCCCGGTTTCGTTCGGCTGTCGAGAAAGTGCGTCAACGTTTGGGCGCGAGCTCCGCCGGCCAGCATCGCGGTGGCAGTGGTGTGTTCAGTGTGGGGCCGGCGGTGGAGTCGAGCCGGCGTTGTCCGCCAACAGCGCCCCGCAGAGCGGTGGCGCATCGCTTGCTTGGCGGGGGCCCCTGCTCAAGGGCGACGCCGCCCACCTCAGGAGGACCCGGTCATGAAGGCGTGGAAGACGTTGCATTCATCGGTAGTCTTGGCATTCCCGGCGTTGCTGGCGTGCGGCGCGGCCGCGGACCGGGAGCGCCCATTGGAGGACTTCAGCCGCGGCACGCTGGTCTACCATCTGCGGGGGGAGGGCGCCGCGGCACGGGTCCACGTCGGGATCAATGATCTGGGTGACTCGCCCACGCTGGGATGCCTCCGCCTCAGGAACGCCGCCGCCAACATCAACGGCCAGCCCATGGAAGTGATCTGGCCCGGTGGTGAAATGACGTTCAACGAGGAGTTTGGTGCGGATTCCTCCCGCTGTTACCCGCCGGAGTTTGCTGCGGACATGGTTGGCCTTGATGCGGCGCAGCCAGCGCTTGTCCAGGTCACCGACGGGAGCACGACCTTTGAGATGCGTGTGCCGGGAGGGTTGGCAGCTGCCGGCCTGCGGGCGGTGAATCCAACCGGGCAACCAGGCGCAGCGTTGGAGTTGGAGCTGGTGCCCGCCAGTGACCGGCTTGACTCCCGCGAAACCGTCCACGTTTGGTGGAGCGCCGAGCAGGGTGAACCGCGCGAACAGGTCGTGACCCGCGCGGATGGTAACCGCATCTTTGTGCGAATGACGGCGGACGCGGCCACCGGCCCCGGGGAGATCTCTGTGTGGGGTGATTCGCACCCGCTGGCCGCTTTGATGGCGGTGGAAACCTGTGCGGGGTTTGCCCAATGCGACGCGGTCCGCGTGGCCGCCCGGGTGGGCCTGGTCCGTTTGGATTGAGGGCGTGCGACGGTCCTGGGAGTTTCGCCCGGTCAGGCACGGACGGCGCGGACTGTTGTGACGCCGGCGTCTGCTATGGGCTGAGGCGGATCCAAGTCTGAGCCGGCATCTGTTCTGCGAATGCCACATCCGAACTGCATGAACGCGAGGCGTTCATGCAGTTCGGACGTGACATCCGTGGAACAGATGCCGGCTCAGACTTGGATCCACCTCGCCCTGGAGGGACAGCCGTTTCCGTGATGCGTGCGTGACGACGCTGCCTTGCAGCACCACGGCCCGCTCAGGATGGGATCCGCCTTGGGGACACTCGCGGTGCGGCGGAACATGGGGCATCCTCCCGCCCATGAACACGGCCGCCATGGGTGTTGAGGACCAGTTCTACGCAAACCTCCCCGCGTTTGACCGCTTTGAGGACATTGCGGAAGCGGCGGTGTACCAGCGCGTGCCGGACAGCTGGCACGTCCTCATCACCGACGTGAAAGGCAGCACGCGCGCCATTGAAGCCGGCCGGTACAAGGACGTGAACGCACTGGGCGTCTCCACCATTACCGCTGTGGTCAACCAACTGAACGACGTGCCGTTCCCGTACGTGTTTGGCGGCGACGGCGCCACGCTGCTCATCCCGCCCAGCCGGCGGGACCAGGCGGTGCTGGCGGCGCGCAACGCCATCCGGCTCGCCACGGAAGCGTTCGACCTGGAGTTGCGCGCCGGCATTGTCCCCGTCAAGGACCTGGCGGCCGCCGGCGTGGAAGTGCGCGTGGCCAAGTTCCGCGTCTCCCCCAACGTCTGCCTGGGGATGTTTGAAGGCGGCGGACTGGCCCAGGCGGAGAAGCTGGTGAAGGACCCGCAGCGCGGCGCCGCGTACGCGCTGACGCCGGTGGAGGTCCCGGATGAGTCGCTGTTCCAGGGCTTTGAGTGCCGGTGGAAGCCCATCCCCGCGCGCAAGGACCGCGTCTTGTGTCTGCTCGTCGTGGCGCGGGCGCACGACGCCGCCGCGCAACGGTTGGTGTACCGGCGCGTCCTGGATGGCATCGCCGCTGCGGCGCACATGGGCATGGACGGACTGCGCCCCGTCGACGGGCAGTCACTGCAGCTGGGCGTGGGCGCCGCCGGGCTGCGCGTGGAGGCGTCGGTGCGCAGCGGGCACGCGTCGGGGCCGCGGTTCCTCGCGTTCCGCCTGCGCGCGCAGCTGCTGGTGCTGCTCGCGCGCACGTTGATGCGGTTTGGCATCCGGCTCGGTGGGTTTGACGGTTCCTTCTACAAGCGTGACGTCGCGGCCAACACAGATTTCCGGAAATTTGATGACACGCTGCGCATGGTGCTGGATGTCTCGGAGGCGGAATTGCGGGCCATCCTGGTGTACCTGGAGGGCGAACGCCTGGCCGGCGAGGTGGCGTACGGTACGCACGCGTCCGATGCCGCGCTGATGACGTGCTTTGTCCAGGATTACGCGGGAAACCACATTCACTTTGTGGACGGCAGCAACGGCGGCTACGCGCTGGCGGCCAAGCAGCTCAAGGAACAGCTGCGCGCCCCCGCGGGTGCGGTCACCACCGGCGGGCCGGGCGTGGTGCAGTGACGGCAACGCACCCGGCCATTGTACTATCTACGCGTCAGCGCCTGCACCAGCCGCGTTGACAGTGAAGGCCGGTCAGCCCGCCGCCACTGCTTGAGCAGCATGCCGCTGAACACGTCCACCGCCGGCGCCAGGCACAAGCCCACCAGCACGTCCGCCACGTAGTGCTGCTTCACCAGCGCCACGCTGACCGCCACAAACAGCGCCAGCCCCACCATGATGCGGCCCGTGAGCGGATGGTGGCGCAGGGCCACCACCGCCGCCAGCATGGACATGGAGGCGTGCGCGGACGGGAACAGGTTGGTGGGTGGAGCCAACCAGAACCAGAACGCCCCCACGTCGTTGAGGAAGTCCCCCCGCGGGACCAGCAGCGGGCGGTCCTCCATGCGCACCGGGATGAGCGCGAAGCACAGCAACTGCAGCACACTCATGAGGCCGAATGCCACGATGGCGCGGTCGGTCTCGTCGGGGTGGCGCAGCATCAGCGCCACCGCGGCCACCATCAGGTACGCCAGCCCGTAGGTCAACAGCAGTGCTGGCACAAACGGCACGGCCTCATCCAGCGGAAGACGGACGTCGTAGATTCGCGGTGAAACCACGACGATGCGGTTCAAACTGAGGTACCCGGTGGCGTACACCGCCACCAGGACCACCAGCGCCACCATCTTGCGTCGTGACGCTTCAGTCAGGGCTGCTGCATCGGGCATGGATCACCCACTCACGACGAGAGTCGCCACCCGCAAGCCGCGCGGCAACCCCCGGGCACCGCCGGCGTGGCACGCTGAATGCTGTGGATTCCGCCATGGTCGACTCCCTCCAAATCACGTTCAAGGAAATGGCCCCATCGGCCGCGCTGGAAGCCCGGATACGCGAACACGCCGCCA
Source organism: Deltaproteobacteria bacterium (assembly GCA_016218805.1). Classification (GTDB taxonomy): domain Bacteria; phylum Myxococcota; class JACRCW01; order JACRCW01; family JACRCW01; genus JACRCW01. The sequence continues at coordinate 10,681 of JACRCW010000051.1, forward strand.
AGCTGGGACGGTTCCACCCGGACCCCATGACGCTGCGGGTGGTGGTCTCCTGTCCGCACCAGCATCACCTGGCAGGCAAGCGCTTCCACGTGGCGCTGATGGCCCGCGTCCGCGGCCACGAATTGGTAGCCAACCGCACGCCGGACGAACACCACGCCTACGTGGACCCGTACATTGCGGTCCATGATGCGTTTCACGCGCTGCGGCGCGTGCTCATGGAGCATGCGCGGGTGCGCCGCGGGGACACCAAGCTCCACGAGCCCACGCCGCACGGCGTGGTCGTGTCGCTGTTCCCGGAGGACGGTTACGGCGTGCTTGCCACGCCCGACGAGCGGGACATCTACTTTCACCGCAACTCCGTGGTGAACGGCAGCTTTGACGAGGTCCACGTTGGCACCCAGGTGCGGTACGCCGAGGAGACGGGAGAGCAGGGCCCGCAGGCCAGCTCGGTCTTCGTCCTGAAGAACGCGTGACCGCTCAGCTGCCGCGCACCAGGCCGCGCGTGTGAAGCAGGTCCATGATCAACGCCGCCGCCTGCTCGGGCGACGACGCTGACGAGTCAATCCGCAGCTCCGGTGATTCCGGAGGTTCATAGGGGTCCTGCAGGCCGGGCACGGTGGTGGACGCGCGGTCCAGGCCCTTTCTGTACGTCCCCTTGGTGTCGCGCGCCTGGCAGACGGCAAGCGGGCAGTTCACCCATACTTCCACAAACACGGGGATGAGACTGCGCGCCAGGTCCCGGTAGGCGCGCCGGTTGGCGGTGGCGTCAAAGATGACATTGACGCCGTGGCTGACCAGCCGCGCGCCGCACCAGGCCAGCGCGCGGTAGAACAGGTCCCGCTCCGCAAGCGCGTAGGTCGGTGCGGGCGTGAGCAGGCGGCGGACCTCGTCAGACTCCAGCACTTCCACGGGCAGTTGGCCGCGGCCCAGGCGGGCCACCAGCGCGCTCGTCACGGAACTCTTTCCGGACGCCGGCAGTCCCGTGAGCCAAAGTGCAAACGCCATGATCACTCCGCCAGGTAACGGTTGACGTCACCCGGATCGAATGACGGTGAATCCAGCACGTTCTGCATGAACCGGAAGATCATCCGGCGCACGTCCAGGTCCAGCGCGGGGTACCAGAGCGGGCTGGCAATCACGAGGCCGCGGAACGCAAAGAAGGGCGCCACCACGCGGCGGAGGTGGCGGTCACGCGCTCCCTCTTCGTACGTTGACCAGAAGCCGCGGAACAGCTTCTCAAACGGTCCCTGCAGCCGGCCATAGCGGCGCAGCGAGAAAAACAGGTAATTGATGACCATCGCCGTGACGTCGTCCGCGGCTTCGCCCCATTCGCCGCGGGAGCGGTCCAGCACGGAGAAGTCCACGCCGCGGCGGAACAGCACGTTCCACGGGTGGAAGTCCCCGTGCACGGCGCACAGCCGCCCGCCCAGGTGGTGCAGGCGCCAGCGCCACGCGTTGGCGCCGTCCTCAATGGAGCGGAGCAGTTTCTCGTCAATGAAGCCAAACCGCCGCGGATAGCTGTCCGTCAGGCCCATGATGCATTCGCCGTGGCCAATGAGCTCACGGATGCGCCGGCGGTACAGTCCGGGTGAACGCTTCTTCCGACGGTGGATCTCCACCAGGTAGCGCGCCAGCGCGTGCGCGCGCTGCGCATCACCTGCCGCAAGCCGGCCGTCCCGCGCCATGCGCTCCAGGTCCAGGTGGTAGCTCTTACCCGCGGTGTGCTGGGTGATGACAAAGAACTCCTCCGCGTCGCGGACGGAGAACAGCCGGCCGTTGCCGGACACCGCGCCCACGTCCAGCGCCGGAACGTGCCGCGGAAGGCGTCCATAACTGTCATAATCCCAGAGAATGGCCTGTGCGCGGTCCGCGCGGTGCTCATGTCCAAACGGGCCCGGTTGCATGGTCTCCAGCACCACGGTCCGCTCGCGTCCGTCCTGGCTGAAGGTGATGGCAATGGGCGTGCCGTAGCCATAGCGCTTGATGGACGCGCGGCTGGCCCTCTCCCCAATGGCCCCCACGGAGCGGAGCACCACGTCAGGCCCAAACGCTGTCTGCAGGTACGACTCCACCTCCGCGCGTCGGATGCTGAGCATGAGGGCAATCCCCTGGAACGCAGGGTAGGGCAGGCGCGGCAGTGCGGCAGCCCCGCGCCGGATCGGTGAATGCATGGGGTGAACACGGACGCTTCATGCCTATTCGCGGCTGGCGGCGGTCACGGCACGTTGCACAGCGCACTCCGCCTCCCGCCCACGCACCGCCCGGTGACCCTTCAAGCGCCCGTGCGTATCCGTGACAACAATGGAGCCGCCTCGGGGACGCCATGCGCAACGGAAACGTCGTCGTGATGACCGTGCTCCTGCTCAAGGCGGGAACGCGCACGCCTCAACGGAGAATGCCGCTCACCACAAGCTCAATGGCCTGCTCCGGCGAAAGGCCGCGCGCCATCAACGTCTCCAGTTCCTTGCGATCCACGCTCCCAATCGCCGCTTCGTGCGTCACCTTGGCTTCCGGGTGGAGCACGCGCACCACCGGTGTTGCACCGGCGCGCGCGCGCCCCAACACGATCTCCCGGCAGTCCACGTGCCCGCGCGCGAGCCGACCCGCGGCCTCCGTGATACCCACGACCTCGGCGTGCGCGTCATCCTGCACCACCACGCGTGACCGGATGAGCCCGCGTGACCGGACACCCACCAGGCGCACGGCCTCCTTCAGCGTGACCTCATCCGCCTGCCGGGCCACCACGCGCGCTGACAGTTCGGCCAGGCCGTCATCCCCCACCGCCACGTCGTAGTCGATCTCCAACTTTCCCGCGGCGCCGGCCAGCAGTGCAAAGTTGGAGAAGAACCGGGCACCCGTCCCCACGCGGACGGACGCGTGCGGCGCGACGATCATCGCGCCGTGCATGCCGTGGTGATGGTGCTCGTTGTAGGTGAGCACCGCGTCTGTTCCCAGCACCAGCGTGGCATGCATGAGATGACGGGCGTCCCGCGCGCCGGGAAAGGCGCAGCATGACGTGACGCGGGCGCGGGCACCCTGGCCAAGTTGGAAGTCCACCCGAACCTCCTGCACATCCCGCGGTCCTTCCAGGCCGAAGCACAGGTGAATGGGCCGCGCCACCTCCACGCCCGGCGCCACCGTCACGCTTCCCTCCAGCAGTTGCCCGTTGCGGCGCAGCGCCACCTCCACGCCGGGAACGCCATGCACGCTCACCACGTTGTGGCCCAGCACCACGGCGTGCGCGACGTCCGCATCGTTGAGGACGGCGGGGTCCACACCCACCAGCGGCAGCGCATTCCGCGCCACATCAAGCAACGCCATGCTCACCTCCGCGCGCCAGAAAGTGCGCCACCGTGTCCTGCGGCGGGCCGGTGTGGCGGATGCGCCCGTCGTCCAGCACGGATGCCCGGTCCGCAGCGAGTGCGACCTCCTCCTGGTGCGTGATGAGCAGCACCGCGCCACCGCCGTCGCGCAGCGCGCGGATGATCGCGAGGATCTGCGCCATGGAGAGCAGGTCAATGCCGGCAGTCGGCTCATCGAGAATGGCCAGGTCCGGCTTCATGGCGAGGACGGACGCGAGCTCAATGCGCTGCCGCTCGCCCCCGCTGAGCGTGCGGTCCACCGACCGGTCCAGACAGCGCCCCGGGTCCAGCCCCACCTGCGCCAGCGCCCACGCGGGGTCCACGCCGCTGCGCCTGAGGCCCAGGTACTCGCGCACCGTGATGCCCTCGAATTGCGCCGGTTGTTGCCAGGCCAGCGTCATTCCCAGGCGCGCGCGTTCGTGGATGGCCAGCGGCGCCAGGTCCGTTCCCTTGAAGCGCGTCACGCCCGCGGTGGCCGCGTATCCATCACAACCCATCAGGATGAACGCCAGCGTGGACTTCCCAGAGCCATTCGCCCCAATCAGCGCGTGGATCTCTCCCTCGCGCACGTCCAGGTCCAGCCCGCGGAGCACGTGTCGCCCGTTGATGACGCAGGCAAGGTCGCGCACATGGAGGAACGCTTCAGCCATGACTGCCCCGTCGTGGCGTTGCATCCCACGTGCCTCGCCAGATCGGATCGTTGCGTCGCGTCGTCGGCGGGGTCATGCACGGGCGCGGGCGCGGGCTGGTGGGAACGCGCTGCGTGGCTATTGTCCCGGCATGAGAATGAGATCGCTGATTGAGAGCATCAGGTCCGGCGTGCCGGTGTCGGAAGCCGAGGCAACCCGGATGCTGACCGCGACGCTCCAGGTCCTGGGCGAGATCCTCCCCCAGCTCCACGGCGAGGCGGTAGCGAAGCGCTGGGGAGCCGACCTGGGGATCACGCTGCCCGCGCCGGGCGACGACACCACGACGTGGGTGTCGGACGGTTTCCTGGACGCGGTGGCGGCCCGTGCGGGCGTGCCGGGTGGACACGGGCGCGAACAGGCCCGCGTGTGCTGTCAGGCGCTGGCGCGGTGGAGTGACGGCGGGACGCTGTCCCGGCTGCGTTTGGGTCTGCCGGAGCCGTTGCACGTCCTGTTTGAGCCGGAGGAGCGCGGGGCGCCGCTGCACGCGGAGGCACACCGCATTTCGCGTTCTTACGCGCGCGCCACCCTGGCGGAGGGCCGGCCCGGCAGCATGCACGCGGTCGGGGATTCGGCGGGAATCATGCACCGGCACTCGGTGGCGGCGGCCGGGGAACCCTCCAAGCTGTCATCGGCCGGTGCGCTCCCGGCGGAGGAGGAGCGCCGCACGCTTGCGGTGGGCAGGCCCTCCGCGGGACGCCCCGTCAGTGAGACGGGCTGACCGGTATTTCAACTCATTTCTCGGCGACCTGCGGGACTCCGTTCCGTTGCGCGCTGCCGGCGGCGGCGGGCGTGGCTCCGCGTTACATCCCGGTGTCCCAGCCTTGTACCTGCGGGACACGGACATTCCCGCCAAGGAGGCAACACCATGAACACGCAATTCGTCAGTTCAAACGACGGGACAAAGATCGCCTATGAAACCCGTGGAAATGGTCCGCCGCTGGTCTTTGTCTGGGGCGCGCTCGGCTCGCGGGGTCTGCCGTTCGCGGCGCGGATGCGCGAGGAGCTGGCGCGGAGTTTCACCGTCTACGACTACGACCGGCGCGGGCGCGGCGAGAGCGGCGACGTGGGTCTGTACGCCGTCGAGCGCGAGATCGACGACCTGCGCGCGGTGTGCGAGACGGCGGGCGGATTGCCATTTGTGTGCGGGACCTCGTCGGGTGCGGCGTTGGCGTTGGAGGCCGCCGCCGCGGGAGTGCCCATGCGCATGCTGGCCGCGCATGAACCGCCCTACGCCGTGGGTGCACACGCGGCCTCGTTTGACCGCGACTACGAGCAGCATGTCACCAGGCTCGTACGGCTGGACCAGCGCTCGGAGGCGGTGAAGTACTTCATGCGCGCCGTGGGCGTGCCCACGCCGGTGATCTGGGTCATGCGGCTCATGCCGCTCTGGCGGAGCATGGTCCATGCGGCGCACACCCTTCCGTACGACGCTGCGGTCATGCGGGGCTTCCACCTGCCAGAGCAGCGCTTCCGGGACATCCGGGTGCCCACGCTCGTTCTCGTCGGCGGCAGCACACCGGCGCGCCTGCGCGCTGCGGCGGATGAAGTCACCCGAGTCATCCCGGACGCCCGGGAGCGCGTCATCCCACGGCAGAACCACGGCATCAAACCCGCCGCCCTCAGGCCAGTTCTCGATGAGGAATTCGCCGCCGCGACCCGCACGGCACCGCGCAGCGACTCGCGGTCACAACCGTGGGTGGAACCGCGGACCTCGGGGCCGCACGCCTGAACGCCGCGGCGTTCACACATTGGCCTCAGTGCGGCAACCCGACGACGTAATAGACGCCGCACACGCCGGCCAGCACCAGCGAGCCCGCGTTGACGTCACGCGCCCGCCCGGCAAGCGTCTTCACAATGGGATGCAACACCAGTCCCGCTGTGAGTCCATTGGCAATGTTGTACGTGAACACCATCATCGCGATGGTGGCGAACGCGGGCACGGCCTCGGTGAGATCATCCAGGTCAATGCGCCGGATGGAGCCCAGCATCAGCAGGCCCACGGCCACCAACGCGGGTGCGTAGGCAAAGCGCATGCGGCTCAGCGGCTCCAACAGCGGCAGGAAGAACAGTGACAGCGCGAACAGGCCGGCCGTCGTCACGGCGGCGAGGCCGGTGCGCGCGCCCTCGCGGATGCCCGTCGCGGACTCGATGTACGCGCCGCTGGTGGTGGTCCCGAGCAGCGCGCTGCCCATGCAGGAGATCGCGTCCACCGTCATGGGACGCTCCACCTGCGGGAAGTTGCCGTGCTCGTCCAGCAGGTTGCCGGCGGCGCCCACGCCCACCAGCGTGCCCAGCGTGTCCAGGAAGCCCATGAGGAACAGCGTCAGCAACGCGGGCAGCATGGACCAGCGCAGCACACCCAGCACGTCCAGCTTCAGGGCCACGGGCTCCAGCGTCCACTCGCCGGTGAACGGCAGCGCAAAGACCGCCCGCGGCGCCTCCGCCAGGCCCAACAGGACGCCGCATACCGCGGTGGCGCCCATGCCCAGCAGGATGGCGCCGCGCACGCGGCGGTGCATCAGGATGGCAATGAGCAGGAACCCGCCCATGGCCAGCAGCACCGCAGGGTCGCGCAGGTTGCCAATCTTCAGCGGCACGTCCGGCGCGCGCAGCAAGCCGCCCTCACCGGTCAGCGCGGCCGCCGGCATCCCGGTGACAAAACTCGCCACAATGCCCGTTTCGTACAGGCCAATCAGCGCCATGAACAGCCCTATCCCCGCCGCAAAGCTGTGCCGCAGCGACGGCGGCACCGCCGCGGCCAGCCACGTGCGCACGCCCGCCACGGTGATGACCAGGAACAGCACGCCGCTGAGGAACACCGCACCCAGCGCCTGCGGCCAGGCAATGCCCATGGCGCCCAGGCCAAACGCGATGAATGCGTTCTCACCCATGTACGGGGCCACCGCGATGGGCCGGTTGGCGTACAGCCCCATCAGCAGCGTGCCAAACACCGCCGCCAGCACCGTGGCCACCGTGGCCGGACCGCGCGGCAGCCCGGCGAACGACAGGATGGCCGGGTTGACGACGATGATGTAGGCCGTGGTGAAGAACGTGGTGACGCCCCCCAGCACCTCCACGCGCACGGTGCTGCCGTGTGACGACAGATGAAACAGGCGCTCCAGCATGACGGGCTCCGCGCGTAAGAATTACCAATCGCGCGCGCATCCTCCCGCGCACCGCCCCACATTGTCCACTCTGCAGACCGCCGCCGTGTTGATCCGTGGGCGGGCATCTGCCGCGGCCGCGGGCACTGGTTACGCTTCAGGTGTGGAGGAAAGAGCATGCAACAGGGACGTGCCGTGTGGTGGTGGGTGTTCAGCGCAAGTGCGGGGATCTGCGCGGTGGGACTCACGGGACTGGCGAATCTGGGTGGACCGCCACCGTTCCATCCCGGCGCGCCTTCCGAACGCGCGTACGGCGCGCACGCGGAGGGCGCGGGCCCCGGGGCGTGCGCCGCGGCGGCCAGCGACGGGGATGAGGGCGCCGCCGCGCTGGCGGCGGCGGAACAGCGGCTGCGCCACGGCGACAACGCGGGCGCGCTGGCGTGTGCGGGGGCGGTGGTGGACCGTGACCCGCGCCATCCCACGGCACACCGCGTGCTGGCCGTGGCGCACGCGCGTCTGGGCGAACGCCCGTTCGCCAGGCAGCACCAGGTGCTGGTGGAGCACGCCGGGATGGAAACCGAACCACGCGCACTGACGGTTCCGCCCTTCAGCGCTTCCGACGTGGACGGTCCGGCGCGGGCGGCGGCGGCGGCGGTGGCGGCACCAGCGGAATGACCCGCGCGCCCGCGGGCGGGAAACGGATGCCCACGCTGGGCTGCAGTTCCATGGCCATGGCGGACAGCGCCGCGGAGAGTTCGCGCTTCACCAAGCGCAGGGAATGCAGCTCCTGGCTCAGCGCGGCAACCTGCGCCGGCGCGGACGTGCCCAACTGCGCGGCGGGGGTCCGCTCCAGTTCCGCCAACCGTCGCGCCAGCCCCACGCGGCGCTCTTCAGCCAGATTGAGCTGGCGCTGCAGCGCAAAGACCCGGTCCAACCACACACTCTGTTTCTCGTCGCGGAACATGGTGACCACCAGCGCGCGGTGGGTCTCGTTTCCCGCGGAATCGCGTGCTTCCAGGTGGAGTTCGTTGGTGCCCGGCCGCAGGCCCAGGTGGACCACAAACGCGCCCGTTGCGTCCACATCCAGCGCGCGCCCGTTGAGCCACACGCTGGCGCCGCGGTCCGTGGTGCCCTCCAGCGTGACGGCGGGACGCGTGGCAAAGGTCCGCGGCATGGGCGACACCACGTGCAGGGCGGGCGGCTGGTCATCACAACGCACGAACACCCGGCGGACTTCCGACCACCGCACGTCCGGCGTCCAGCCTGCGTGCGGCGCCCACCGCCAGTGGTAGTTCCCCGTCGGGAGACGCAGCTCCATGGCGGCCGCGGCAACCACGCGGTCCGCGACGATGGAGCCAAAGGTTCCATCCTCCGCGACCTGCAGGCGTCGCCGCGCGCGGCCCTTCCACCGGAAACGCACCGTGGCCACGCTGCCGGACGGCGGGCACCGGCAGATGGGTTCCGGAGACGGCGCCGGCGGGCGCGGCACGGCGGGGGTTCCCGCGGGAGACGCCGGAGCGGGCGCCGCAGGAACGGGCGGCGTCGGCGGCGCATCGAACACGGGCGGCGGGGCCTCGTCCCCGCGCGGCTCGGTGGGCCGCCCGGTGAGCACCAGCAGCTCAGAGGCGGAGAACGGTCCTATGTCACCGTTGGGCAGCACGGCAGAGACGCGCCAGTAGTAGTGACCGCGCGGCAACACGCGCGTGGAGACGGACAGCATGCCCGTGCGCCGGTCCACGGCGGCGGGCCGGAACAGCAGTGAGCGTGCCACCTGCAGGCGGTATGAGCGCGCCCCCGGCACCGGGGACCAGTGGAACACCAGTTCGTTGCCGCGCACCTCCACCTCGCCGTGGACGGGCGCGGTGGGCTCGTCCTCCTGGCCGCGGGCCACGGGCCCAACCAGGCCCAGCAACACCACGGCGGCAAGCAGGATGGACGGGCTGCGCACGGGAACCTCAGCAGGCGGACGGACTACCACAGCGGGACGGGTGGCGGCGTGGGCTGCAGCCGGCCCACCGGCACCGGCACCGCGGGCGCGCTGCGCGTAAGAAATACAACAGCACCCGGACCGTGCGCGCACTGGCGCGGGGACCCACACTCCGTCACATCCACGCATGTGTCCATTCCCGCCATGGCCCGTTGCGGCCTGTCTGCTGCTTGCCGCCTGCCCGCCCCGTCCCGCTGACCAGGACGCGCAGGATGCTGCCTCCACGTCGTTGTCGTCGTCGTCCATGTCCGTGCCGGCTTCGTCCGGCCCGGTGACCTCATCGTCGGCCGGGTCGCCAGCCTCGGGCACATCGTCCGCGGGCAACTCCGCCGGTGTGGCGTCATCCCGCACGTCCGCTTCCACCGCGCCCACCTCCGCTGCGCCGCCCTCGTCGGGTGCGGGCTCGGGCGCGGGCAGCGGCTCGTCGGGCGCGGCCAGCAGCGGGCCGGCACCCGGCTCCAGCCAGGCACCGCCGTGGGGGTTGGACGTGCGGCCGGGCAACACCACCTGCCTGGCGCCGGCCCGCCCGCCGGAGGGCGCCACCGTCGTCGCCACGCGGCAATGGCCCACCGTCACCTTTGCCAATGCCGTGGCCATGCTCCAGGCGCCCGGTGACGCCACGCAGTTTTACGTGGTGGAGAAGGCGGGCCGCGTGCGCAAGGTGCCCAACACCGCCGCCGGCACGCCGGTGGTCACGTTCCTGGACATGGTCCCGCGCGTGAGCAGCAGCGGCGCCGAAGCCGGCCTGCTGGGCCTGGCGTTCCACCCGGACTGGCAACAGAACCGCCAGGTCTTCCTCAGCTACACGGGGTTCGGCGGCGCCACCAATCTGCGGACGGTCATCTCACGCGTCACCAGCGGTGACGCGGGCGCCACGCTGGACCCCGCCACGGAGCAGGTGCTGCTGACGCTGGAACAGCCGTATGCCAACCACACCGGCGGCGGGATTGCGTTTGGCCCGGATGGCCTGCTGTACATCGGCCTGGGTGACGGCGGCAGCGGCGGAGACCCCGGCAACCGCGCGCAGAACGTGAACGCGCTGCTGGGGAAGTTCCTGCGGATTGACGTTGACGGCGGCACGCCCTACGGCATCCCGGCGGACAACCCGTTTGCATCCGGCGGCGGCCTGCCGGAGATCTACGCGCTGGGCCTGCGCAATCCGTGGCGTTGGAGTTTTGACCTGGCCACAGGGGACCTGTGGGCCGGAGACGTGGGCCAGAACAGCTATGAAGAGGTGGATATCATCCGGCGGGGCGGCAACTACGGCTGGCGCTTCCGCGAAGGCCTCCACTGCTACAACCCGGCCACCAACTGCCCCAGCGCGGGACTGGTGGATCCGGTGGTTGAATACCCGCGCTCCGTCGGCAGCAGCATCACGGGCGGGTACGTGTACCGCGGCAGTGCCATCCCGGAACTGCGCGGCGTGTTCCTGTTCGCGGACTTTGTTTCCGGGCGCATCATGGCGGCGCAGCCGGACCCCGGCACGGGCGGCTACACGCGCGTGCAACTGCTGGCCAGCGGCATGAATATCTCGTCGTTCGCGCAGGACCACGCCGGCGAGGTGTACCTGATTCAATACGGCACCGGCGGTGTCCACCGCCTGGACCGCGCGGGCAGCCCGCCGGTGGACATCTTCCCCGCGCGGCTGTCACAGACCGGTTGCGTGTCCACCACGGATCCGCGCCAGCCGGCGCCGGGACTCATCCCGTTCTCGGTGGCCCACCCGCTGTGGAGTGATGGCGCGGACAAGGAGCGCTTCCTGGCGCTGCCCGACGGGGAGACGATTGACGTTGACGGTGACGGGGACATGACCCTGCCGGTGGGCAGTGTGCTGGTGAAGAACTTCCGCCTGGCAGGGAAACTCATTGAAACGCGTCTGTTCATGCGCCACCCGGACGGGAACTGGGGCGGCTACAGCTACGAATGGGACGACGCGGAGACCGATGCGACCCTGCTGCCGTCCGGGAAGAACCGCACGGTGGGCGCGTTGACGTGGAGCTACCCCAGCCGCGTGCAGTGCATGCAGTGTCACACCGCCGCGGCAGGACGGACCCTGGGCGTGGAAACGCTGCAGCTCAACACGCCCCATGCCTACCCCAACGGCCGCACCGCCAACCAGCTGATGACGTGGGAACACCTGGGCCTGTTCACCGCGCCGCTGGCACCCCCGCCCGAAGCGCGGCCGGTGCTGGCGCCGGTCACCGCGATCACCGACGTCACCGCGACCGCGCGGTCCTACCTGCACGTCAATTGCAGCCAATGTCACCGGCCCGGCGGCACCGGGCTGGGCAGCGCGGACTACCGCTTCACGACGCCGTGGAACCAGGTGGGCGCCTGCGGGAGCGCGCCCACGCAGGGGGAACTGGGCATTGCCGGCGCGCAAGTGTTCAAGCCCGGGGTGCCCGCGGAGTCACTCATCCCCGTGCGCATGAACCGCCGGGACATCCACGGCATGCCGCCCGTGGGGAGCAACATGGTGGACTCTGTGGGAGTGGCGTTGATGACGGACTGGATCACGGCAACCACCGCGTGCCCGTGAGTCAGCGCGTTTCCTCGCGCAGCACGCGCCCCTCAGGAGAGGTGTACACCCACCGCCCCGCCGGTTGGCCCGCCTGGTAGAACCCCTCCACGGCCAGCTTCCCATTGGGATGGTATTCGTAATACGCGCCGTGCAGCTTCCCGGCCGCGTACGTCTCCCGCTTCTTCACCTTCCCGTCGGGGAAGTGCTCCAGGACCTCTCCCTGTGGGAGGTCGTCCTCGTACGCCACTTCTGACACCACCTCGCCTTCGCAGTTCTTCTCCACAAAGCGCCCGTGCTTGCGGCCATTGCGCCAGTTGCCCTCCTTGATGCGGCCGCGGCCCTCCTCGTCGCACGTGTTCTCCATGGACAATCCGTGCAGGACCTTGCCCAGGCGGCACTCGTAGCCGTTGTCGGTCGCCACGGGCTTGGCGTCGTCGGGACAGGTGCCCGGCCCACCGCCAAACCCGCCGTACATCGCCATCGTCTCGCGCAGCGCCTTGGCACTGTCCTCGCGCATTCCCAGGTTGCCCACGGGCAGGCCGTCCTTGCCAAGCTTGATGGGCTTGCGCTGTGTGGCGGAGATGGAACCCACAATGACAAAGAAGATGAGCGACAGCGCAATGTAGGCCATCTTCCGCGCGTTGCCGGCGTACGCCAGGTTCGTCAGCGCGCGCGCAATGGGGCCGGTGGTGGCCTCAGGAACCACGGGGGTGTCCGCGGCGGACGTGGCGGCGGCCGCCGGGTCCGCCGCCTTGACGTGTCCAAACCGCCCCGCGGTGAGCGTGTGCAGCATCCCGCCTGGCAACGCCATGGCGCCACAGACCGCGCACACGTGCGCCACGCGGAAACGCACGGTGACCGCGTGCGTGACGCCGTGGCACGCGGGGCAGGGGAAGGGACCGGCCGCGCCGCGTTCCACCTGCGTGCGGAAGGCTTCAATCTGCAGGCCCAGGCCCTGCGTCACCAGCTGCACCGTGGAGGCCGCGGGCAGCACGCTGGCCGCGCAGCTGGCGCAGTGCACGGCCACCAGCGCCGCGTTGTCCGTCGTCATGGCCGGGTGCACCGCGCAGTAGGGACAGGTCACGGGCGCGTTCATGGACGCGGAGGATTCCCAACTGGGGGCACGCCGTCAACCACCTGCGTGGCGGCGGCAGTTGCGTCCGCCGCCCCCGGGAAGCCAGTGTGCGGTTCCCATGAAGCTCGCCGTGTATCCCGGGTCGTTTGATCCGCTCACCAATGGCCACCTTGATATCATCCAGCGGTCGCTCAAGTTGTTTGACCGCGTCATTGTGGCCGTGGCGCACAACAGCGCCAAGAACGCGCTGTTCACCATGGAGGAGCGCAAGGCGCTCATCCTGGAGTGCGCCAATGATCCGCGGCTGGAGGTGGACGCATTCACCGGCCTGCTGGTGGACTACGCACGGCGGCGCGGCGCTTCCGCGGTGGTGCGCGGCCTGCGCGCCGTCAGTGACTTTGAGTATGAATTCCAGATGGCCAACATGAACCGCAAGCTCACGCATGACGTGGAGCACGTGTTCCTGATGACCAACGAGGAGAACTTCTACATCTCCTCGCGCCTGGTCCGCGAAGTGGCGAGTCTTGGTGGCGACGTGAAGGACCTGGTGCCCGCGCCCGTGTTGGAGCGGCTGCGGCACGCGTTTCCCGCGCGGGCGTGAAGCGGCTCCTGGTCACACTGCCCGTGCTGGCCGCCCTGGTCCTGGGCGGCGCGGCGGCGCAGGACTGGGCGTGGGGTGACCCGGACCTGCCGGCCCTGGCGCGCACGGGTGGACACGCGCAGCTGCCCCCGCTGGATGAGCCCTGCACGGGCCACGTCATCACGGCGGACCGCGCGCTGGATGGGACGCTGTTTGGTGCCGCCGCGGTGGTGTTGTGCCTGCATGACGGCGGGGGCGCACTGGGGTTTGTGGTCAACCGCCCCACCGGTGAGCACGTGCGTGCCGTGGTCCCTGGCGCCCGCTGGACGGCGGGCAGCGTACGCTGGGGCGGCCCGGTGGCGCCCGGGCAGGGCGCGGTGATCTACCGCCGGGACGGCCGGCTGCGCTTCACAACCATGGCGCTGCGCGCACCATTCCCCGCCACCGGCTGGCTGCGCGCCCCCCGCGTCCGTGACGACGAAATCGTGTTCGTGTTGGCGGGCTATTCGGGCTGGAGCGCCGGGCAGCTGGAAGCGGAGGTGGAGGGCGGCAGCTGGATCCTCACCGACGTGGAACCGGAGGTGTTCCTGCGTGACCCGCGCCCGCCGTGGCTGCGTCAGGCGGAGCCCACCGCGGTCAGTGACGGCCCCACCAACTCCACAAACGCGCGCCCGGTCGCATCCCCTTCAACCCGCGCAGCGCCCTCCCAGTAGCGCATGCCTTCGTGCAGCGTTTCCTGGTCCGCGCACACGGGGGTCACGCGCAGGCGCAGCCCATCCACGCAGAGGTCCCACCCGGCGGCGTAGGTGAGCCCACTGTGCGGGCTCACCCAGTTCCCGCGCGCGCGCAGCGTCACCGGGCCGCCGTCCAGGCAGCGCACGGTGCCGTCCCGCTCCATGATGGTGGCACCCACGCCCGCGCGCCCCGGCAGCGTGTGGCGGAAGAACAGCATCACGTCCCGCCCGTCATCCAGCTGGATCCCAAACCAGTCCCACCCCGCGGCCATCTGCGGCCCCAGCCGTCCCCACTGGTGGTCAAACCACGTGGTCCCGGTGACGGCGAGATCTTCGCCCTGGAGCTGCAGCGTTCCCTGCGTCTGCATGTGCGTGCGCGAGCAGTAGAACGTGTAACCGCCCACCTCGTAGTCGGTGCGGCCGTTGCCGTGGTGCAGCACGGGCGGCCGCGTGGCCTGCGCGGTCAGCTCCAGGCGCGTCTGTGCGGTGGCCGCCGCAAGCTGGTCCACCCCGTCACACGCGGACGCGGTGAACGGGTCCACGGCCATCTGGAAGGACGCCTGGGTCATCTTCACGCCGCGCCGGGCGCTCTGCGTGGCGCGCCAGGTGCGGCCTGCGTCCACGTCCACCACCGCGTGGTGCACCAGCAGGCGCGCGCGGCCAAACTCAAACAGGCGGAACACGGACAGGTACCAGGCAAACCAGCGCTGCTCCGGCGTGCGCAGGTGCCCGTGCCAGTACCACCACTCCACGGGCTCGCTGTAATGCGGCGCGTCGTCACGGGGGAGCTCAACAAGGGGTTGCATGCCGCGCAGTGGAGCAGCACCGGCGCACCCATCGCAAGGGGCGGCCGTGCTAGCTTGGCCGGCATTGCATGGAGCGCATCCAGATAGACCGGACGGTGCCGTCGTGGGACGGGCACGGCCACTGCGTGCTGCGTGTGTGGACTCCGCCGGGGTACGCGCGTGAGACGTGGCGCCGTTACCCCGTGGTGTACATGCAGGACGGGCAGAACGTGTTTGAGCACCACGCGTCCGCGCCGTGGCACACCTGGCACGCCAACCGCGCCATGGAGCGCCTGGTCCATGAGGGGCGCATTGAGCCGTGGATCATCGTCGCCATGGATCACGGGCCGGCCCGTTTTGATGACTATTCGCCGTGGCCCGAGGACAGCGTGGGGAGCGCGGGCGGGTTTGACCGCTGGGCGCGTCACCTGGTGGACGTGGTGATGCCGCACGTGCGGCGGCGCTGGCGCACGCGTCCCGGCGCGGAGTGGACCGCCACCACGGGTTCCAGCCTTGGCGGCATGGCGGCGCTGTGCCTGGGGTGGACGCGGCCGGCGGTGTTTGGGCGCCTGGGCGCGCTGTCCCCGTCCGTGATGTGGGCGGGCGGCCGCCTGCTGCGCGAGTGGACCGCGCACCCGCGCTGCTGGACGCGCATCTACGCGGACGCGGGAGAAACGGAGCTGTTTGACGGCGAGGGGTTGCGGCTGGACTACGGAAAGGCCGCGCGGGAGCTGGGCGCGCACCTGCACCGCCTGGGCTACGCGCCGTGGGAGCTGATGGTGCGGCTGGAGCCGGGCGGGCAGCACTCGGAGGCGGACTGGGCGCGGCGCCTGCCGCACGCGTGGGCCTGGTTGCTGGGATGATGGTCGCGCTGGTGCTGCTGGTGGCGCACGCGGACCCCGCGCTGAGCTTTGGGGACGGGGCGTGCGGCCGTCTCACCGGCGGGGTGGCGCTGCCGTGCGCCGGGCCCAATTTTGAGGCGGCAACGTCGCTGACCTGCAAGCTCGGGCGGCACCACCTGCACCCGCGGGTGCGGGACACGCTGGTGGACGCGTGGGCCGCGCTGGCCGTGACGCATCCGCGCCGCCGGTGGCAATACGGTGAAATGGGCTGGCTGAAAGGCGGGAAATTCCGTCCGCACCACACGCACCAGGCGGGGCGCAGCGCGGACTTCTTCTTCCCGGCGGTGGACGCGGCGGGTGCGCCAACGACGCTGGACGCCAACCCCGCCAACCTGTTTGGCTACAACTTGCACTTCCACACGGACGGCCGCCTGGGTGAGGACGCGTTTGACGGCGCCGCGTTGGCGGACCACCTGCTCGCGCTGGAGGCGGCGGGACGGGCCCGCGGCGTGCGCATCCGCCTCATCATCATGGACGCGCCGTTCCGGGAGCGCGCGCTGGCCGCGCGGCCGGCGCTGCGCGCGTTGCAGGAACGCTTCAGCCGCAAGCCCGTGTGGATTGCGCATGACCAGCACTACCACGTGGAGTTTGACCTGCCGGCACAGTTGCGGCGGCCGTTGCGCTGCCGTTGAGCACGGTGCGCGGATGCCTGCGCTCACTGCTCCCAGGGGAAACACGGGTGCGGTCCGCCCGCGTGGATGGCGGCAATGGCGTCACGCAGCGGTCCCGGCTCCGCGTAGCGGACCAGGTACATGAGGTCCCCCATGGCGCCGGCCAGCACCGGCGGCATCTCCCGCCAGTACATCAGCGCGTCTCCGGTCAGCTGCACCACCTCGTCATGGGCGCGGGCGTACCGGCGGCTGCGCCGGCGTGACACGTGCGCGGCCAGCCAGCGGCGTTCCGGCGGCGCCGCGGGCAGGTCCGCGCCGGCCTTCACGCGCGCCCACAGGTCGTACACGTCCGCGTCGGTGGCGTAGTTCATGATGTCCGTTGAGAAACCGCCCGGGGGCCGGAGGTTGGCCTCCAGCGCGCACCAGTTCCCGTCGGCCAGGCGGAACATCTCCATGTGGAAGAAGCGCGCCTGCAGGTTGAACGCCGCCACCATGCGCCGGCCGTGGTCCTCCATGCCGGGGGGCAGCTCGCGCAGCGTGTGATAGGCCACGTTGCGCTGCTCGGTGAGCAGCTCCATCACGCCCGCGCTGTAAGTGGCCGCCGTGGCGAATACGATCCGTCCATCGGCCGCGGTGATGCCGTCGTAACTCAGCAGTTCACCGTCCACCCACTTCTCCACAAACATCCCGCGCTGGTCCCGCGCCAGCACGTCCTCCAGGGCGCGCGGGTTGGCCACCTTGCACGTGCCGGCGGCGCCCACGCCCGTGTCCGGCTTGAGGATGAGCGGGAAGCCGTGCTCCCCCGCAAACGCGCGCAGCCGCTCCGGCGTGGTGTACGCCTCGCCGGGCGAGCACGGGACGCCCGCCGCCTGGAACAGCGCTTTCATGCCGGACTTGCTGCGCTCCCGCGCCATCTGCGCCGGCCGCGGGCCGGGGACGTTGAAGTCCTCGCGCAGGCGCGCTTCCAGCGGCAGCCAGTGTTCGTTGAGGGATTCCACCGCGCCCAGCCGCCCGTGCCGCGAGATGAGCAGCGCCACGGCGCGGTGGACCCCATCGTCGTCGCCCAGGTCGCGCAGGCCCTCATAGTCGGTCAGCGCTGCGTGCAGCTCGGGGCGCAGCTCATGGGCGGGTGCGTCCCCCAGGCCCAGCACGCGCACACCGTGGCGCCGCAGCGCGGCGCAGAACATGTGGAATTGGGGCGGAAAATGCGGCGAAATGAAAAGCAGGTTCACGACGCGCGGTCCTTGCCCCGGTCCTTCTTGCGGCGCTTGCGGTCGCGCTTGGCGTCCGGCGCGGGTGCGTCGTCGTCCTCCAGGTGCTCCGGAGGTGACGGGGCGTGCCCGGGCGCGCCAATGTCACGCAGCATCTTGCGCAGCTCCAGGCCGTGCATCTCCTCCTGGCCAATCTGGGTGCGGGCGAATTCCTCCAGGTACACCGACCGGTTGACGACGGTGTCCAAGAACTCCTTGTACAGGTCCAGGGCGGCGCCTTCGTGCTCGCGGCTCTCCTCCAGGATGTCCTGCACGCTGTGCTTGTAGCTCTCCGGGATCTCCGCAATGCGCAGCGTGGGGTGTCCGCCCAGGCCCGTCAGCAGTTCGCCCGCCGTCTGCGCGTGCAGGAGGGACTCGCTGGCCTGCTGCTTCATGAACTGGACAATGGGAATCCGGTTGGGGCCAAAGATCATCAGCGAATAGTGCGTGTAACGCACCACGCCGGCCAGTTCGAACTCCATGATGCGGGACAGCAGCTTGCGGGTCTTCTTGAGATCGAGCGTCTTCATGGCGCCCCTTCTACCACCCGCGCCCCGCCGACGGGCAATGGCGAACCGCGCGCGCACTGGCGGCATCCCAGGGGGCATGAAGACCCGGGCGGGCGCAGGCGGTGTGGTGATGGCGGTAGTCTGGACGGTGGCGTGCGGCGCGCGCGCGCCGGGCGTGTGCGGGGATGACTACGAGGCCACGGTGGCGGACTTTGACTGCCTGCTCGCGCTGCCGGAGGTGAAGGGCGTGCGCGTGCTCAACCGGTGCGGCGCCCAGCCGGCGGCGGAGGCCATTCTGCGTGACGGTGCGCAGGGCGCGCGCTTCCCGGTGGGCACCATCCTGCAGGTGATCCCAACGGAGGCCATGGTCAAGCGCGGCCCCGGTTACGACCCCGCCAATCATGACTGGGAGTACGTCATGCTGGGCGGAAACCCGGTGGGGTCGCGCATCACGGACCGCGGGCGCGCGGAAGTGCACAACCCGGTGGGGTCCTGCCTGGAGTGCCACGCGGGCGCGCGCGACTACGACTTCATCTGCGCCGGGGGGCACGGCTGTGACGCGCTTCCGCTCCCGCACACGGCGCTGGAGGCCTTGCAGCGCATGGATGCCCGCTGCCTGCCGCCGTGAACGCCGTATCAGCGCACAGCGGTCACGCCAGCGCGCGCGAGATCACCGGGTGTATCCAGGTCCTCCAGCACCGCCTCGTCGTCCACGTGCACTTCCGCCACCGGGCCCAGTTCGCCGATCACGTCCCGCACGGTGCGGTCCACCGCTGCGCGCGTGAGGTGGTCAAACCCCACCGCGCTGATAAGAAACGGGTGCCCGCGCGTCCCCGTGCGCACGGGGACCACCACGGTGGCGCCGCCGGCCACAAACCGCTCCCGCAGTGAGCGCACGGTGTCCGCGCGCACGTGCGGGTGGTCCACCAGCGCCACCACGGCGGCCGCCGCGCGCGCGGCCGCCGCGTCCGCCAGGCCCAACTGGAGCGATCGCAGCATCCCGTCATCCACGCGCGGGTTCACCACGGTGTGCGCGTCCGGCACCAGCGCGGCCAGGGTGGCGGCATCCTCGCCCAGCACCACGGTGACGTCGTCGCAGCCGCCCGCCCGCAGCGTGGCCACCGCGCGGGCCAACAGGCTCTCCCCCTGGACCAGCGCGCGCGCCTTGCGGGTGCCCGCGCGCAAGGACCGTCCCGCGGCAAGCACAATGCCGTGGACGCTCACGGCCGGCCCGGGCTCCGCCGCCGGCGGGCCCGCAGCAGCACCAGCAGCGCGGGGGCCCACGGTGTGGCGCCGGTGCACCCGGGAGGCACGCCCGGCGGCAGCTTCCGGCACTTGCGGTTGCAGCCGTCCCAGTCGTCGGTGTTGCCGTCGTCGCACTGCTCGTCCGCCGCGTCGTCCACCACGCCGTTGCCGCACGTCTCGTCGGAACGGCAGTCCGCGGCGCAGCCGTCCCCGGCGCTGGTGTTCCCGTCGTCGCAGACCTCGCCCACCGCCGGGTCCACCGTCCCGTTGCCGCACGTCTCGTTGGAGCGGCAGTCGGCCGAGCAGCCGTCCCCGTCCACCGTGTTGCCGTCATCGCAGGCCTCGGTGCGCACCGCGTCCACCACGCGGTTGCCGCACTTCTCGTCGGAGCGGCAGTCTGCCGAACAGCCGTCACCCGCGGTGGCGTTCCCGTCGTCGCAGACCTCGGTCCGGTCCCGCCGCGTGTTGCCGCACACCACCACGGCGTCCGCGGCGGCAGCCAGGTCGGGCTGCGGGCCAATGTGCTCGGCGGTGTTGCCGCCCTGCGCGGTGCCGGTGCGGGTGAAGGCGTCCCGCACCTCAGTGGGCGGGATGGGCGCGCCGCCGCCGGCCTGCTGCACCGCCTGCAGCAACGCCGCCGCACCCGCCACCATGGGGCTGGCGGACGACGTGCCGGCAAATTCCTGCGAATAGTACTGCCGGATGTCCCCGCCGCCGGACCACAGGTCCCCGTAGCCGGCGGACACCACGTAGATGCCCCAGCCCTGCACGTCCACGCGGCTGCCGTAGTTGGAGAAGTCCAGCCGGCTGCGCGCCGGGTAGCCCCCCACGCCGGGCGGCACGGCCGCACCCACAATGATGGCGCCGCTGTCCGCCACGCTGCGGTTGAACGCGGTGCCGTACTTGGGGTCATCCAGGTTGGCGTAGCCGTTACCGGCCGCCGCCACCACAACGACACCAACGGCGACCATGGTGCGGACGGTGTCGTAGACCCCCGGTTCCCACTCCGTGGGGATGAGGCCTTCGCCGGTGGTTTCGTTGTAGCCCGGTCCGGCGGTCTGGCTCTCCATAAGGAACACGTCACCCGCGTCCATCAGGCCGGATTGCATGGTCTTGAGCAGCGCGCGCGGCGCATCCGTGCCGCGTTCCGTGGTGTACTCCGGCGCGTAGTGGCACCCCGCCGCCGGGGCAAACCCCGTCACGCCAAATCCATTGTCCCGTCCCAGCAGCATGGACAGCACCGCGGTCCCGTGGGCCGCGTAGTCCTGGTAGGGCAGGTTGGGTTCAATGGTACCCACGCCGGGAATCTGGGACCCGGCGCACCCGTCCAGGTCCTCGTGGTCGGCGGTCCAGTCCACCTCCATGTCCGTGATTTCCACCCCCGCGCCGTCGCCGCCGGGCAGCGCGCGCAGCACGGAGACCCCCAGCCCGTCCGGCGCGGGGCCCAGGTACGTCTGGCCCTCCACGTAGGACGCCGTGGTGGGCGGCAGGTCCGCGGGGCGGCGCATGAGGCGCGCCACCGGGTAGGCCACCTCCACGTCCTTGCCGGCGTTGAGCCGCGCCAACCACGCCTGCACCGCCCCCCAGGGCCCGCGAACGCGCAGTTCCGCGTACGTGCGCAGGTCCGCCACGTCGCACCGGCAGCGGTCCATGGCCAGGCCGCGCAACTTCTCCAGGAAGCCCCTGTCCCCGTCCCACCAGGGTCCGGCGGCCAGCAGCTCCAGCCCCGTGGGCCGGTCCGCCAGGTCCAGCAACACCCGCGCACCGTCATGGAAGGTGGTGCCTGTCAGGACGGGGAGGGTGCCATCCTGGAACTTGATGCGGATGGTGCCGGAGAACGCGTGGGCGGGCAGGGCGGCCAGCGGCTCCCACTGCATCACCCGCCGCGGGCCCAGGCCGGGGGCAGCAAAGACCGTGGAAGACCCGCCCCACACCAGGGCAGTGACGACGAGGAAACGCCGGAGAGAAGACATGGGCCGCCGAGCCTAGCGGTTGCTCCCCGTCGGCACCACCGCCTTGGCGTTGGGCTCCCCGCGGCGCCACCGTCCGTGCTATCCCGCGCGCGGAGGACGGGCCGTGGCCGCAACCCATCCGTGGACCAGGGCGCTGCTGCAGGCGGCCGTTGCTGTGCCGCTGGCGGGCGGCTGCCTGTTGGGTACGGCCGGGACGCTGGACTGGTGGAACGCTTGGGTGTTCCTGGGCTTCATGCTTGGGCTGTCCGCGCTGATGGGGTGGATCTTCTCGCGCTCCCCCGGGCTCGCCGAAGAGCGGGACACCGCGCGCGCCCGTGCGCGGTCCTGGGACACGGTGCTGGTGCCGGTGCTGGGCGCCGTGCTGCCGCTGCTGGCGCTGGTGCTGGCGGGACTGGACCGCCGCCACGGCTGGTCCGGGCCGGTGCCGCCCGTGGTGTCCCTGGCCGGCCTGCTGGCCATGCTGGCCGGCACCGCCCTCACCGCGTGGGCCATGGACACCAACCGGTTCTTCTCCAGCCACGTGCGCATCCAGGCGGACCGGGGGCATGTCGTCGTCAGTGCCGGGCCGTATGGGGTGGTGCGCCACCCCGGCTACGCGGGGTCGCTGGTCTACAACCTGGCGGTGCCGCTGCTGTTGGGCTCGTGGGTGGCGCTGGTGCCGGTGGCCGCGTTTGTCCTGGTCACGCTGGTGCGCACCGCGCTGGAGGACCGCGTGCTGCGCGCGGAGCTGGCCGGCTACCGCGACTACGCCGCCGCGGTGCGCCACCGGCTGGTGCCCGGCGTCTGGTGACGGCCCGCGCGGCCCGTCTCCCGCACCAGGAATGGTTCGCCCGGGTTCCCCGGGTCGGCAGCCCGTCGGGAGGGAGGGCTAGGGAGGGGGGTGGCGGTCGGGCCACCGCCCTGCGCGGCGATGCGGCCAAAGAGCACGTCGCTTCCTGTTACATCTGTCATACATATGCGCGCGGTGCATATGTATTACATATGTAACAGTGAACGGACCACCCCGCCCTCGTCGCCGCGAGCAGCGCGGTGGCGACGAGGCGGATTCAATCCGGAGTCACCCCAACAGCTTGATTCGCGGCGCAAGAAGGTGTGGAGGATTCAGTCTGGAGTGGCGAGGCTGCGCAGGTCCCCACCGGGCCGCCCTCTACCTGCCCGCTTGGCCCGGGGACCGGGATGACCCATTCCCCGGGCGGGAGTCGGGGACGCAGCGAATCCGCCGCTCACGCAAACGGTGAGGCCGGACACAGACCAGCGCAATCAAAGGATATTTCAGGCCTTGCGGACGATCTTGGGGACGCGGTCGCTGGTGGCAGCAGCACGCGTGTGGCGGACTGGGTGGGCCACCGCTGCCTTGACCGTCTTGGCGGCCTTCACGGTGCGGGCGGTCTTGGTGGCCCGGGTCACCACCCGGGTTTCCTTGGCGCTCTTGGCCAGCTCAGCGCGCGTGGGCGGGGTGCTGGCCACGCGGTGGTTGGGGCGTTCGCCCTGCATCATCCACTCAGCCAGGATGCGGTCCCGCTGGGCCTTGGTGCGGGCCGGGTAGCGGCGGACCTCAAACTTGGGAACCGTGATGCCCGCGCCCACCAGCCGCTGGTGCAGCCGCGGCCCGAACAGCGTCTTGCACAGCGGCGAGATTTCCTTGAGGCGGTTGATGTCCCCGCGCCAGTAGAACCCGCCGCCCTGGAAGATGGCGCGTCCGGCGCCTTCGGTGGCGTGCTGGTGGATGAAGTCCGCCACGCACGACGAGTAGAACTTCATCTCCGCTCGGTCAGCCAGCCCCGGGGTGATACCCACCCGGCCCTGGCGGCTGTCAACGGTCAGCCACCGATCCTCATCCCGGAAATACCAGCTGAAGGTGGCCTCCACGGGAGCCGGAACATCCGTGGACGAGCTAACCAAGGCATCAAGGACGGCGTCGTAGAGCACGGCTGGGGCATATAGCAGATTTCCCTACCGATTAAAACTTGCAACGCGGATCAGGGTCCGGATCCGACAGTGCCAACAATCATCAACAATTACCTGACGTTAATGGGCGCCGGTGCGCGGGTTTCCGGCTCCGGAGCAGCGTGGACCGCAGCTTCGCCGGGCGGGGAAAGTGCGGCAAATCCCGCATCCGGTGCGCTGTTCTGCCTGCGCCGCGCGAACCGCCGGTAAACCACCGCCAGCACCACGCCCAGCACCGCCACGCCCAGCGCCAGCTGCTGGTACTCCTTGATGCGGTCCAGGATGAACTCCAGGTTCTCGCCGAACTTGTAGCCCACCCAGATGAACAGCGGGACCGACAGGCAGGCGCCGAACCCGTCCGCCAGGATGAACTTGACCGGGCTCATGCGGGCCACGCCCGCCATCAGGAAACACGGCGCCCGCAACCCCGCCATGTGGCGGGCCACCACAATGGTCAGGGGGCCGTGCTTGCGGAAGTGTTCGTTGAGGGCCGCCTGGCGTTGCGGGGTGAGGACCCGGGCGGCCCACGGCTTCTGCAGCGCCTTGGGACCCAGCCGGCGGCCCATGCTGAAGATGAGAAAATCCCCCACCAGGATGGACACGTACGCAAACCCGAACACCATGTAGGCGTTGGTCACCCCCTGCGCGCTCAGCAGGCCGCCAACCATCAACGGGATGTCCTCGGGCACCGGCAGGCCCAGCCCCGCCGCCAGCAGCACCGCCACGATGCCCGCGTACGCGAACTGCGCGATGAACGACTGCAGGAATTCCAGCATCCTGGGACGGCCTGGGGGTGGCCCGCGGAAGGGCGGGTGGGGGAGGTGTTCGTTTAGCGGCGTTCGCGGGAGGTTGCCAGCGCCGGGGCCGCCGGGCGGCCGGGGGTGCCGCGGCGCGGCGCGGCGGAGGCTTGCACGCAGGCGGTAGCGCGTGGTTTCCCGCCGCCCCCATGCGGTCGTTTGTGTTGCAGCAGGTGTTCCCCGTGCCCCCCGCTGAGGTGATGCAGGCGCAGCTGCACCCCGGGCTCAACGCATTCCTGCTCACGCGCGTCCCTGACCTGCTGGAGCGCACAGAGCTGTCCCGCACCACGCGCGGGGACGTGGTGGAACTGCGGACGCGCTGCGTGCCCGCGCCGCGGATCCCGGAGGTGGCCCGCGCCGTGGTTCGCCCGGAGCTGATCACCTGGGTGGAGGAGGCGCGCGTGGACCTGGTGCGCGGGCAGATCCGCGTGGACATCACGCCGGCGGGCTTCCGTGACATCTTCCGCTTCAAGGGCGCCATCCAGGTCACCGCCCAGGGGACCGGCAGCCTGCGGCGGGTGGAGGCCTCGGTGGAGATCCGGATGCTGTTTGTGGGTGGGCTCGTGGAGGATTACCTGGTCCAGGAGATCCGCCGGAACATGGCCGCTGAAGGTGACGCGCTCGTCGAGTTCGTCGTCCAGGGCCGCCACCGCGCGGCGACCTGACCGTGCCGCCGCCGGAGCGCGTCCTGCCCCCGTCTTCCCGCTCCCTGGCAAGCCTGCACGCGGACCTTTGGCGGTCAGCCCGCGCCGCCCCGGGGCTGGTGTTGGGCCTGCCGGTGCTGGTGGGCCTGCCGGGCCTGCTGCTGGACGCGCTGGGCCCCGCCGACCTGGCGGGGTACCTGGTTGCACCTGGGTGGTTCATGGCCCAGCTGGTGGTGGGCGTGGCGGGTTGGCTTGCCTGGTGCTGGGCATCCGCCGCCATCCAGTTGGGGCTATTGGGGGCGGGGCGCTCCGGCGCGGTGGACGCCCGCGCTGCGCTGCGTGACGCTGCCCACCGCTACGACGCCGTCCTTGCCGTGTCATTGGCCTCCGGTGTCCTCATCCTGGCGGGCCTGCTGGCCCTGGTGGTGCCCGGCGTGCTGCTGCTGCTGCGGCTGTGGTTTGTGGTCCCGGTGGTGCTCACCACGGAGTTGACCACGTGGAACGCGCTGAAGGCCGCCGGAGGGGTCTACGCGCAGCGGCCGTGGCGGGTGCAGGGCGTGCTCACGGTGGTGGGCGTGGTCTACGGGCTCCCGGCGCTGCTGCTGCCGTACCTGGTGGAGAACCGGTGGCTGCACCTGCTCGCGTCGTTGCCGCAGCAGGCCGGCTACGGGCTGTTGGCCGCCGTCACGCTGCTGCTCCACGCGGAGCTGACGGGCATGGAGTTGGATGCGCCGGTGGGGGTTCGCGGCGGCCGGGCGGGAGGGGCCGGCGCGCTGCTGGTGCTGTCACTGCTGAGCGCCGGGTTCACCACCTGGGCAGGAGGGCACCTGGTCCGCAAGGCGTTGGGCGGCGTGACGTCCGCGTGGCCCGGCGGGGCGCGGTAGCAGGGCATTGGACAAGCCACGCAATGGACAAGCCACGTCGGGAGGGCGAGGCTCCGGCGAGGCTCCTGCCGAGCCCCAATGGTTACACCTCGAAGGCGTCATCCCGCTCACGGATGGGTACAAGTCCCCGGCCAGCCGACCGTCATCTTCCTCACCGTGTGCACCCGCAACCGGCAACCATGGTTGCCAACCGAAGAGAATCACCAGTTGCTCCGCGCCGTCTGGGAGCAAGCAGACACCTGGCTCGTCGGACGGTACGTGGTGATGCCTGACCACGTGCACCTGTTCGCGGCGCCCCATCAGGGCCAGCACTCGCTCGACGCTTGGGTGCGGTTCTGGAAATCGCAGTTCTCCAAGCGAAGCGGAATGCCCGGTCGATGGCAGACCGACCATTGGGACACAAGGTTGCGGGGTGGCGATTCCTACGCCCGCAAATGGGAATACGTCCGCAACAACCCGGTCCGGCACGGCCTCGCCGCCCAGCCCGAGGATTGGCCGTTCCAGGGCGAACTCAATGTCCTGCCGTGGCTGGCTCCGTGAGCGCACTTGGGCTCGGCAGGAGCCTCGCCCTCCCGACGGGGTTCCTCCCGACGGGGTTCCGTGGGTGACTCCGTGAGCGCACTTGGGCTCGGCAGGAGCCTCGCCGGAGCCTCGCCCTCCCGACGGGATTCCGTGGCTGACTCCGTGAGCGCACTTGGGCTCGGCAGGAGCCTCGCCATCCCGACGGCGTTCCTCGCCCGACGGGCCTCCGGCCCTTGTCAGGCCGCCTGGGGCGTCGTGTTGAACTCAGCCAGGTCCTGCTGCGGCGCGGACAGCGTGCGCCAGCCGCGGACCTTCGCCAGCTCGTTGAAGCGCTCCGTCAGATAGCCGGGAACGAACAGGCTGAAGGTGCGCGCCACGCGCGTGGGATCATTCAGCGTGTCAATCATCTGCTCGTAGGTTTCCTCGCCGTAGGCGTCCTTGAACG
This sequence comes from Deltaproteobacteria bacterium, assembly GCA_016218805.1. Classification (GTDB taxonomy): domain Bacteria; phylum Myxococcota; class JACRCW01; order JACRCW01; family JACRCW01; genus JACRCW01. The sequence goes on from JACRCW010000051.1 coordinate 37,247, forward strand.
CGCTGGCCATCTCCGGCTTGTTGATCCACGCCACCGCACCGGCCCGGTCCGCCTCCGGGTGGAAGATGGTCCCGTCCACGCCGGGGCCGTAGTGGAAGCTCGTCAGCCCGCGGCCCTTGGACAGTCCGTCGCGGCTTTCGCGCGCCCACAGGCTGCCACGCAGTTCCCGCAGCCGGCGCTCATTGAGGTCCACCACCTCCCAGGAGCGGTGTTCAAACGCAAACAACCGGTCCCCAAACGCGCGGAGCAGGTAGCCCTGCTGGCCCTCCGCCGTGGGGTACTGCGGCATGATGCCGAACTTGCGCTTGTCCCGCGGCTGCAGCGTGCCCACGCCCAGGTGGTGGCTCACGATTTCAAACGAATGACACACGTTCAGCATGGACGCCGCACGCCCGGGACCGGACGCCTTGAGGTTGTCCTCCAGCACGCCGTCCACGAACTTACGGAACCCGGTGCACCACGGTTCCTCGTAGCCTTCAAATGGACTGCCCGGTCCGCCGCTGGAGAGCACCAGGTCGCTGTCAGCGGGCGGGAGCTCTCCCAGGTTTCGCGGCTGCACGTGCGCCAGGCTCACGGTCACACCGGGGTTGGTTTCCGTCACGCGCGTGGTGAACCGGCCCAACAGGTACTTGAAGCAGCGGATGCCCTGGTTGGGGTGGCCATTGTTCATGTCCACCAGGCACAGCTTGAGCGTTGTTTCCTTCGACATGGTCCGGCCGGTCCTAGTACACGCCACCGCGCTTGTCTTCCCCGCCCGCACTGCCTATGGGCCGCGCCTCCATGACACCGGGTGGGACGCTGGACGAGGAGAAGCATGGGACACGTGGACCCCGCGGACGTGCTGCCGCTGATGGACCGCATGGGTGCCGACGGGCGCTACACCGGGCGCGGCATCACCATGGCGTTCCTGGATTCCGGGTTCTTTGCGCACGCGGACCTGGTCAGCCCGCGCAAGCGCATCCGCGCCTACCAGGACATCATGAGCGGCAAGAGCGGCCTGGAGCACCTGCACGACACCACCGACCCCAGCGCGTGGCACGGCATGATGTCCACCGTGGTGGCCGCGGGCAACGGCGCGCTGTCTGACGGGCGCTTCCGCGGCCTGGCCCCGGACGCGGAGCTGGTGCTGGTGAAAGTGGGCAGCATGGCGCGCGTCCGCCATGACGACATTGCGCGCGGCGTGGAGTGGGTGCTCACACACCGCCAGAAGTACGACATCCGCATCCTGAACATTTCGTGCGGCGGTGACTACGAGGCCAGCTACCTGACGGACATCCTCAGCCGCATGACGGAAGCCTGCATCCGCGAAGGCATCGTCGTGGTGGTGGCGGTGGGCAACGCGGGGCACCTGCCCGGTCACCCGGTGCTGCCGCCCGCCAGCGTTCCCGCCGTCATCAGCGTGGGCGGCGTGGATGACGCGGGCAACCCCAAGTACGGCCGCCGGACCAGCTACAACCACTCCTACGGGCCCACGGTGGACGGGCTTCAGAAGCCCGAGGTGGTGGCGCTGGCGGATTGGATTGCCGCGCCCATCCTGCCGGGCACGCCCACCAAGGCGCAGGCCGAGTTCCTCAAGAAGCTGGACCACACCGCGGACAAGAACCTGGCGCGCGTTATTGGCGAGCACCCGGGCCTGGACTCCTCGCTGGATGAAGCGCTGCACCGCCCGCCCTACCTGCTGCGGCAGATCATCTGGGGCCGCCTGCGCGACCAGCACGTCATCAACGAGCACTACAAGAAGGTGGACGGCACCAGCTTTGCCGCGCCCATTGTCAGCAGCGTGGTGGCGCAGATGCTGGAAGCCAACCCGGACCTCACCCCGCAACAGTGCAAGCGCATCCTCATCAAGACGGCGGTGCGGCTGCACAACGTGGAGGTGGACCGCCAGGGTTGGGGTGAAGTGAAAGCGCGCCCCGCGGTGGAGCACGCTCTGTCCCTGAAGCACGCGAGGTGAGCATGCGCCGGTTGCGCGGGGTGGTGTTGGGTGTGACGTGGATGGTGGCGGGCTGCACCGGCCGCACCGGAACCGATGCGGGCACCACCACCACCGACGCGGGGCGGGCCGATGCCGGTCTTTCCGACGCGGGCGGACAGGACGGCGGGCGGACCGGGACGTTTGCGGACCTGCGTGACGGGTACTGCACCCGCGCGGCCGCACTGTGGTGCGCCTCCATGGCGGAATGCGGGTGCGTGGCGCCGGAAGGCGGGGCGCTGTCCGTCACGGCCTGTGAAACCTTCCTGCTCCAGCGCTGCCAGTCCGGCATGGCGGACGTGGGGGCGCGGGTGGAGGCGGGCGCGCTGGTGGTGCTGCCGGATTTCATTGAGGCGTGCCTGGCGGCCAGCGCGCGCTCCATGGGCCGCTGCGAACCCCCGCGCGACGACACCACGCGCGTCCCGTGCGCCTCCATGGTGGCCGCACCGGTGGAGCTGGGCGGCACTTGCACGGGGAGCATCTGCGCGCGCGGCGCCGGTTTCTGTGACGAGACCCATACCTGCACGGCGCTGCCCGCGGCAGGGCAGCCGTGCACCAGCGCGTGCGCGGCGGGCGCGCGTTGCGCGGAGGGCACCTGCCGCGCGCTGCTGGGGCCGGACGGCGGCTGTGCGGATGACCACGCGTGCGCGGACCACCAGCGCTGCGTGCATGCCCGCTGCACGGCCCTGGCGCCGCCTGGTGCCGCGTGCGCGGCTGATGAAAGCTGCGCCGCGGCGCTGCGCTGCCGGGGCGGTCATTGCGAGGTGCCCGACGGGGGATGCTCTGTCAGCGACGAGCCCTGCGCGAACCTGGCCACGTGCGCCGTGCCGCAGACGCGGCGGTGCGCCACGCCGGGCGGCGAGGACGCAGGCTGCGCGCAGGACCAGGAATGCACCGGCGGCCTGTTCTGCGAATACGACGGCGGCCGGTGTCATTCACTGCCGGCGGACGGGGCGCCGTGCGGCAACGGTGTGTGGTGCCGCAACGGGCTGGGGTGCGGGATGGAGACGGGCCGGTGCGCGGCGCTCCCCGGTGACGGCGGGGCGTGCGCGCTGGGCGTGCTGGGGCCGTTCCTGTGCGCGGAGGGACTGGCGTGCCGGGAGACGGGCAGTTGCGGCGCATTCCCTGAAGACGGCGAAGCGTGCGCCATCCCCAACACGTGTGCGCCCGGCCTGGGGTGTGACTTCACGGCCAACGGGAGCGTGTGCGCGCAGCGCCGCCCCGCGGGTGGTGCGTGCCAGAACGACCAGGTCTGCCAGGATGGGCTGTTCTGTGACTTCCACGTCGGGACGTGTGCCGCGCTGCGCGGGGTGGGAGCGCCGTGTTCGTCCGGGAATGAGTGCGGTTCCGGGTTGACCTGCACGGTGGATGTGCCGGGCAACCCGCATTGCCTGCCCATCCCGGGTCTGGCGGAGCCGTGCCTGTTTGACTGCGCCCCCGGGTTGTACTGCCGCAGCGTTCCCGGTGACGGCGTGTGCCTGGCGCCCATCTGCCGCGCGGTGCTGGGCGGATGAGCCACCCGCCTCAGTCCCCCGGCAGGTGGAGGCTGAACGCGGGCCGGTAGGGGTCGCTCGCCGGGCCGGTGGCGGGCGGGAGCAGGCTGTCCAAGAGGACCGCGGTGAACGGTGCCACCGGTTGCACCAGGCCCAGCAAGCCCAGCAGCGCCGCGCACCCCGCGAGGAACGCCGCGATGGGAGCGGCGAACACAGCCACGACGCCGCCCCACAGCACCCCTTGCGCTGCGCGCGTGACGGGGTCCACACCGGCCGAGGCGCCGTACAGGATGGTCATGCTGACGCCGGTGGCCACCGCCGCCGCGCCCGCCGCCACCACCGCGGCACCCAGCCCCGCCAGCGCGTGAACCAACGCGTCGGCGGCCAGCGCCATGGAGCCCAGGCGGATGCGCGAGGCGGGACGCAGGCGCGCCTGGGGCGGGAAGGGCACCAGGTAGGGCGCGAACACGCGCAGCGGGACGTACACCCCCAGGCCCATCACCGCGCCCACCGGCAACGCCGCCAGCAGCGCCAGCAGCCCCACGCACGCGGCGCCGGACTGGAAGCCCGTGGCCACCAGCAGCAGGCCCCCCGCGGCAAGGGCCGCGGCGGTCCCCAACCCGCAGCCCAGCAATCCCGAGGCGCTGGGGCACGTCATGCCCAGTCCGAGCGCCGCCAGGCGCACCAGGGGTCCCGTCGTTGTCTCGTCGCGCGGCGGCGGCGGCGGTGGTGGCGGAAGGATCGGCGCGTCGTCGTCGCCGTCATCGTGGGATGGACCGGCGTGGTCCGGACCCACCTCTTCGTCGTCCAGCGGCACCGCGCCCACCGGCGCCGCGCACAGCACCACCGTCAAGTACCAGGCCCCCATCCCCGCCCCCTCACAGAACGCCGATCTTCTGCCCCGTCCGCGTGGCGCTGCCGTTGTCGTCGGCAAGCACCTCCACGCGGCTGGCCTCCGCACCCTGCGGATGGTGCCTGCGCCACGGGGATGCGGGCAAGCGGTGCGGGGCGCGCGGCGCGGTTCCTCACCGCACCGCGCGGCCCGTCAGGCCTGCGTCACGGCGTGAGGTTGTTCCACCCGAACGAACCGCACCCGCTCATGCCCGGGTCCGTCCGCACCGCGGTGGTGGTCCCGGCGGCGGTGGCCTCGTCCGCGGCGTCAAAGATGATCTGGCAGTACCAGAGCGCACCCGCGGCGTCGTAGGTCCAGTCAAAGCGACTCCACTTGGACGGGTTGTACGGGTCGGTCGGGTCGTTCTGCGCCACCAGGTATTCCGCGTTGTTGTGGACCTGGGTGATGGTGAAGGTCGTTGGCGAGGCGCCGCTGAACGTCATCACCCACGCGTTCTGTGCAATGGCATGCGTGCTGGCCCAGTTGTCCACGTAGCTGCCGATGATCTCCAGGTCCGCGGGATTGGCCAGGCGGTTCCACGCGAACGATCCGCAGCCGCTTGCGCCCGGGTCCGTGCGCACGGCGCTGGTGTTGGCCGCGGCGGTGGCCTGGTCCGCAGCGTTGAACACGATCTGGCAGTACCAGAGCGCTCCGGTGGCGTCGTAGGTCCAGTCAATGCGGCTCCACATGGACGGGTTGTAGGGGTCGGCCGGGTCGTTCTGCGCCACCAGGAAATCCGCGTCGTTGTGGTACTCGTGGATGGTGAACGTCGTCGGGGAGGCGCCGCTGAACGTCATCACCCACGTGTCCTGGGCAATGGTGTGCGCGGTATTCCAGTTGTCCGTGTAGCTGCCGTTGATGCTGAGCATCGCGCGGCCGGGGCCGCTGCTGGACGTCCCCATGCTGGACGAGCCACCCATGCTCATGCTGGACGAGCCACCCATGCTCATGCTGGACGAGCCCATGCTCATGCCGGACGAGCCACCCATGCTCATGCTGGACGAGCCCATGCTCATACCCGACGAGACCATGCTCATTCCGGACGAGCCACCCATGCTCATGCCGCTGGATGACCCGCCGTGGCTGTGACTGCCGCTCGACGAACTGGAAGACCCGCCGGAGCTGCTGGATGACGTGTTGTTGTCGTCGTCATCGTCGGACGGGGTGCAGCCCTGCGCAACGGCGAGGGCAAGGGCGGGGAGGGCACAACGGGCCAACACGCTGAACAACCTGCTCATGGGATCACCTCACGGACCGTCGTGGCGGACCACCGCCACGGCGTCCAAGTCAAAGCCGGCCGTCTGGGCCGGCTGGTCCTGGGGTGCTTCATCCGTGATGCGGACGAAGCGTGCTCGTTCCACCCCGATGTCAGAGAAATCAAACAGGTCACCGCCCGAGACGGCGGGGTCCACGGGGCTGATGCCGCCGTCGCGTCCGGGCGCCTGCACGGGGATGACCCCGGCGCAGCCGGTGAACGGCCACGCGGTGCTGTCGCAGGGGAAGGCGTGCCATGTTTCGCCGTCCTGGCTGACCTCCACGCGTGCGGGCTCCGCCCAGGTCTGACCTTGCCCGGCCAGCAGGAACGCGTTCTCAAACACAATGAGGTCCGGACCGGGGCCGTCCACCGCGTCCCGCCCAAGCCGCACGGTGATGCTCCCGCGGTTGCCCAGCGACAGCACATCAAAGCTGCCGCGGCCGGTGCCGCCGCCCGACGGCGGGCCCAGGACCACGCCCGGGAACAAGTCCTGCCCGAACCCCGCGTTGGTCCCGTAGGTCACGGCCACCACCTCGACAATGAAGTCCGAGCCGGCGTCCTGCGGGGTGGTGGAGGAACCGCTGTCCGCCGCGGTGTGCGCGCCGGAAGGGTCAGGAGCGCCGCAGGCGGCGGCGAACAGTGCGGTGAAAACGAGAACGCTGCGCATGTCATGGCCCCAGGATGAAGCGCGTGTCCACGGCCGCCACGCGGCTGGCCAGGGACAGGAGGATGAGGATGTCCGCGCCGGTCCGGTCCACGCCGTTGCGGCCGGGCCGGATGGACAGGGATTGCACGCCCAGGCGGATGTTGCCGCTGAGTTCAGACAGATTGATGGGCGCCACGAACGGGAAGGGCCGGACCGCGTCTCCCTGCGGGTCAACGACGACGAGACTGTCCGTGTCAAACACGCCGCAGAACACCAGTCCCGTGGGGTGCAGCGCGCACTCGAACACCGTGCTGAGCTGGTCGGTGTCTTCCACGTGGACCGCGTCCGCCGCGCCGCCGGGGCCCGCCACCACGGCGCCGGTGGCCAGGTCCAACCGCGCCAGGCGCGCGCGCAGCACGCTGGGCACGTAGACCGAGTGCCCATCCGGGAGCACCAGTGGCCGGGAGGGCGCGAACTCCGGCAGCGCAAAGCCGGCCGTGGAGGCGAGCGTGTCCGCGTCCAGCACGTCCACGCCGCTTGGGCCGGTGGTCCACACCTCGCCGTTGCGCTGCAGTTCACCCGTGCAGGAGACCAGCACGTGGGCGCCGTCCGGATGCGGCACCACGTGCTGCGGGTTGGGCCAGCGCGTGAAGGTGGCGCGCGTCTCGCCCGTGGGGCGGCCGTCACTGGCGAGCCGGAACGCCACCACCATGCCGGGTGCGTAGCGCGCGGTGCCCGACGACACGGTGGACAGCACGTTGGCAAACGCGACGTAGGCCCAGTCACCCATCACGGCCAGACCGCCCGGGTTGCGGGGGAGCACCGCGGTCGCCGTGTCTTCGGGCTGGCCGTCACCGTCCCAGTCCGCCGGGGGGCTCACCGTGGTGGCCTGGGGCAGGGCCACCGGGGACACCGCGTCCGTGGTGCCGAGCACCGTGCCCTCATCCAGGTCCAGCGCGGCCAGGCGCCCCTGGCTGTACAGGCTCACAAAGCCGCGGTTGCCGCGCGCCACCATGGCCCACGGCGTGGCGGGCACCGGGCCCAGCGCGGAGGCGGTCTCCGGCAGCGCCACCACGGGGCCCGTGCGGTCACCGCTGTCCCAGTCCACGTTGTCCACCAGGTTGTCCCCGCTGAGCACCACGTACGCGCGCGTGCTGCCGGTGGTGGACGCATCCAGCGCCGTCACCACCTGGTTGGGCGTGGAGCCCGTGCCCGCGCGCCGCGGCTGCACGCTCTGGCGCAGGACGTCCACGGGCTTGCGCGCACGGAAACGCGTGGAAATGCCGGTCTGCGTCCCCCGCTTGGGGACCACCAGGTAGACCTGGTTCAGGCTCCCGCCCAGCATCACGTCAAACCGGCCGTCCGCTTCGGGCGTGACTTCATGGAGCTGCTGCTGCGTGTCGTCGTCATAGACCACCAGGCTGGTGCCCGGGGGCAGCGCTCCGTCAAAGCCGCGGAAGCGCGCGTTGCCCGCGCCGTCCCACAGCAGTGACATGCGCTCGTAGAGCACAAAGGTGTCCGGCACCGGGTCCGGGTTGGGCAGCGTGTCCGGCCCGGGCGTGCAGGCCGCGGCGGCCAGGAGCGCGGCGCCGCACAGCGCGCGGCAGTGAAACACGGCGGACCTCATCCCCGACCTCCCAAGGCATCGCCGGGTGTCACACCGACGTTCACGAATCCTTCGCGGCCCGGCTGGGGCACGCCCCACAGGTCCGTCTGCGTCCGGTCATTGAAGAGGTTGCGCACCATGGCGCGCACCTCCACGCCGGGGAACAGCCCTATTTCCACGCCGCCGTTGAAGCGCGTGGCGGGCCGGATGGGCAGCTCGCCGTAGAGGTTGCCGCTGGCACCGCTGCGGCCGCTCCACTCCAGCACGAGCCGCGCGCGCGGCGGACCCAGGCGCGCACTGGCGTGCGCTTCCAGCAGCGGCACCGCCGGCAGCGCCGCGCCCGTGGCATCCACGCGGGAGCCGTTGACGTCGGTACCCGCCGCCACCTCGCCCCAGCGGCCCAGCTGCGCGCGCAGCCACAGCTCACCGCCCGCGCGCCACACGCCGCTGACGTTCTGCGGCCGCACGTCAAAGGCGTTGACCGCGGTGTACGCAATCATGTGCGCCATGCGCGCGCCGTACGCGGACAGCCCCACCTCGGCGAACGGCAGCGCCAACGCCGCGCCGCCGCCCGCTTCCCACCCGTCCTCCGCGCGCAGGCCCGGGTTGCCGGCCATGGGCACGTTGACGGGACGGTACAGCTCCTCCAGCGACGGGTTGCGCCAGGCGCGCGTGAGCTGCGCGTGCAGCACCAGGCTGCGGAATGGCCGCACGCTGGCGCGCAGTTCGGGGAGGAACACGCCGCGCGGGTACACCGGCACCGGCACGGCGCCCTGCTGCACCAGCCAGCCCTGGCCCCGCACCCGCGCCTCCACCACCACCCGGGAGGAGAGCGGCGCAAACCGGAGCCCCGCGTCCACTCCCGCTGACGGCCGCGCCGTCCGGTACGCGCCGCTGTCCCCGTGCGACCACGCCGCATCCAGCACCCAGGAGGCGGACGCGTCCGCGGCCAGCATGGGGAACACCGCCCACACCAGCGTGGCCCGCCCGTTGTGGGACACGCTCTCCAACGCGCCTTTCACGGTGGCGCCGGGCCGAGGGTCCTCAAACTTCCAGCTGGCGTGGCGCACCGCCGTCTCCACCCGCGGTTCCAGCCCGTGCCACGCCGGGGTGCGCAGCTGGAAGCCCGCGGCGGTGCGCACCTGGGTCTCGCGCGGGGTGGGCAGCTGCTGCGTGCCAAAACCCGCAATGCCGCCCTTGAGCAGGCTGACGTCCAGCACCGCCTCGCCGGACGGACCGCCAATCCATTCGCCCGCGGCCAACAGCGTCAGCCCCGCGCGGTGCCGGTCATTGTTCACGCGCGCGCGCGCCGGCAGCACAATGGGCGCATCCAGCGGCCCCACCACCGGCTCATAGTCAAACTTCCCGTTGGTGGTGATGCCGCGCGCCAGCACCAGGGCGCCCGCCACCAGCTTGCCCAGCGTGACCGGCCGCCCCGCCGCCACGTCCACCCCAAACAGCTTCTCACTGCCGTAGGTGAATGACCCCGTCAGCACCGGGGCCAGCGGCACGCCGGGCTTGAGGCGCAGCATCCCGCCCAGCGCGCCCTCTGAGGCGGCGGTGGCCCCCGGCGTCAGCTCCGCGTTCTCCAGCGCCGCCGCGGGCACCTCCCCCAGGTCCAGCACGCCGGTCACCGGGTCATCCAGCCGGATGGGCCCCAGGTAGGTGGCCACGCGGCGGCCCTGCAGCCCGCGGATGGAGAGGTTGAACGCGCTCCCGTCCCCGCCGGTGCGCACCATCCGCACCCCCGGCAGCGCGTCCAGCTGGTCCTGCAGGTTGCCCTGCCGCGCGTGCAGCGACACGGAATGCGTCCCGGGCCGCGCCACGTCGATGGCCTCGCCCTCGACGACCACCGTCTCCGCCGGGGCCGCCACCTCCACCGGCATCTCGTAGTTGAAGTCCACCGGCGGCGGCGCCGCCCCGTCACCCGCCGCCTGCGCACGCGCCACCGTCTCCATGAGCAGGAGTACGGCAAGCAGGCGGGCCAAGGAGGAGACGCAGGTCACGTGGTTCCTCCCTCCTCGGAGAGGATGTGCAGCCGCGCCGTCCCCCGGAGGGACTGGCGCACACGAAGGCAGGTCTCCTGGCTCGTGGGAGGTGGGGGCCGCTCAGGACCCCATTCAACGCACCATCGGTGCGCCGTGGACGACCGTCTTCCCAACCGGCATCGCGTGCCGCTCAGTGACGTCTGGTCGTCCTGCCCCACATACAGTGGCGGGACCGCGCCGGAATCTCACCGGCTTCCCTTTTCATGCCGCCCGGACCGCTGCACCATGCCGCGAGGCCGAACGACACACCCTCGTTCCACCGTGGATTATCAGCGCCGCCGCCGGTTGGACAACACCGTTTCCAGTCAGGCGCGTGATCGCGCAATACTGACTGGGTGTGTCCGCAAGTTTAGCGCCCAGCTGAGGCACGCGTGATCCGGCGCAGCAGCCCCCAACCGGCGGAGGACAAACGCCGTACTCCGCGCACCGTGACGACGAGAAAACGCGTGCGGTTGACACATACGTCAACCGTCCCAGAACGGTGGGAGGATGCCGCACCTGCGATCCGCGCTGATACCCCTGCCCGCGTCACCTCTTGCGGAGGAAGCCAACGATGCGGCGGTTCAACGGTTGGGTGGGTGTGCTGGCGGCGGTGCTCCTGGGAAGCGCGTGCGTGGTGGGCATGGAGGAAGACGGCCCCAGCGGGATTGAGCTGATGTGCGGCAGCCAGGCGGGCGAGGCGCTCCGCGTCTGCGCAGACGGGACCACCGTGCGCGGCGTGGACGTGTCCTACTGGCAGGGCAGCATTGACTGGGAGCGCGTCAAGGGCGCGGGGATGAAGTTTGGCATTGCGCGCATCAGCGACGGCACGCGGCACGTGGATACGCAGTTTGGCCGCAATTGGCGGCAGATGAAGGCGCAGGGCCTCGTGCGCGGCGCCTACCAGTTCTTCCGCTCCAACCAGGACCCCATTGCCCAGGCTCGCCTGGTGGTGCGCCAGCTCAATGAGTACGGCGGACTGGATGACGCCGACATGCCCGTGGTGCTGGACCTGGAGACGCGCGATGGCATGAGCAACGCGACCATTGTGTCCCGCGCCCGGCAGTGGCTGCGCTACGTGGAGCAACACACCGGCAAGCGGCCCATCATCTACACCGCGGCCATGATGTCATCGACCCTTGGCAGCAACCTGAGCGACTACAAGCTGTGGGTGGCCAACTGGACCACGTCCTGTCCCACCATGCCCAGCGGTTGGCGGCACTGGGTCTTCTGGCAGTACACCTCCGACGGCAGCGTGGCGGGCATCAGCGGGCGGGTGGACACCAACCGCTTCAATGGGGATCTGGCAGAGCTGCGGTCCTGGGCGCGCGCAACGACGGTGGGCGGCGGACAGACCGACCCCACGCCAGACCCCACGCCGCCCCCACCGCAGCGCTGCAGCCAGCTCAAGGTCATTGACCTCAACAGCGGACGTCTCAACATCCGCCCCACCGCGGGGACCACGCGGTCACCGCTGGGCACCCTGGGCGAGTTTGAAACCGCGCCCATCCTGGACCGCGCGCAGGGCGAGCAGATTGGCAACACACGGCTGTGGCTGAAGGTCCGCTCGCCGCGCGGGGTGACGGGTTGGGTCACCGCCCGGTACGTGCGCTGCAACAACGCGGGCACCCTGGCGGAGGAAGATGCGCTGTGGGAGGACCTGGGCTTTGAAGCGCTGGATGACGTGCTGGAAGGCCGCGTGATGGGTGACGGTGACATGCCGCTGCCTGAGGACACCGAAGTGGTTGCGCCCGTGTGCGGGTTTGGCTGGTGAGCACACGGCCCACCGCTGCGTTGGCTACTCCAGCAGGTCCCGGATGCGGCGGCGCAGGAACGCCGCGTCACGCGCACCGTTCACCGCCGCGCGGATGATGCCCGCGCGGTCAATGAACACCGTGGACGGCGCATCCGCCACGTACATGGGGCCAAGGACCTCCCCGCGCGCCACGTACAGCGGCAGGTCCAGCCCCAGCGCACGCGCACGGCTGCGGATGGACGGCACGTCCGGGTCAATGGACACCGCAAGGAACTGCACGTCCGTGTCCGCGGCGCTGCGACGGGCGTCCATCAGCGCGGGCACCTCACGCGCGCACACGTGACAGGAGGGAAGCCAGAAGTGCACCACCAGCGGACGCCCCTTCAGCGCCGCCAGGTCCACCGGAACCCCGTCCAGCGTCTCAATGGGGACCGATCGGACCGGTTTCTCAACCGGATCGTACGCGTCACACGCGCCGCAGCCAGGAAGGAGGACGGCCAGGAGGAACGGCAGTGCGCGGCGCGGGAACATGGCGCGGTGATTGTAGGACCGCCCTTCGTGCCGGTCACTGGTCTGGGTGACGCCTTCACCCATTCCTCGGGTGTGGGAGAGCCGGCCGTGCGGCCGGCAGGGGGGGCGCAGAGGGATGGGTCGGCGACCGGCCCGGAGGCCGGTCCTACGGCCACTGTGCAAACTCAAACCGCCGTGTTCTCCAATACCAGCGTGATGCCCTGCCCACCGCCAATGCACATCGTCACCACGCCATAGCGCTGCTTGTTGCGCCGCAGCGCGTGCGCACACGTCACCGTGAGAATGGCCCCCGTGGCGCCCAGCGGGTGGCCCAGCGCAATGGCCCCGCCCAACGGATTCACCTTCTCCGGGTTGATCCCCATCTTTTCAAAGTCACGGATACACGCCAGCGCCTGCGGTGCAAAGGCCTCATTCAATTCCACGTGATCCACCCGGTCACCCTTGATGCCCGCGCGGTCCAGCGCCTTCTGCGTGCTGGGCACCGGCCCCCACCCCATGATGTGCGAATCACACGCCGCCACCCCCATCCCCGCAATCCGCGCCAACGTGCGATAGCCGTGCTTGGCCGCATCCTTCTCCTTGCCAATCACCATCGCCGCCGCGCCGTCCACCACCGCGCTGGCGTTGCCCGCCGTGATCACCCCGCCCGCCTCAAACGCCGCGCGCAACTTCGCCATCCCCGCCAACGACGCGTCATCCATGATGTGCGTGTCGTGCTTGACGGTGACCGCTTCGTGGGATTCGTCCTCCACCGTCACCGGCTCCGTCTCAAGCTCAAAGTGCCCCGCGTCCCGCGCCGCCTTCGCGTTCTTCTGTGACCGGTACCCAAACTGGTCGCACTGTTCGCGCGTGATCTTGTAGCGCCGCGCCAGTTCTTCAGCCGTGTTGGCCATGGCCATGTTGGCCGACGGGTCATACAGGCTCATCAGCAGCATGTCCTGCAGGTGCGTGCCCGGCGGGAGCTGCTTGACGTCAACCGGACCGTACTTCTGCGTGGACCCGCCCACCGGCTTGCCGCGGTAGCTGTACAGGCAGAACGGGTACTGCATGCTCTCCGCGCCGCCCACCACGTAGAACGGACGCGCCTCGTCGTGACGCAGGCCCGCCGTGGCCATCTCCGCGCCCACCGCAATGGCCTCCGCACCGCTGCCGCAGATGCGCGCCACCGTCAGCGCGGGGACGTCATCACCCAGGCCGCCGCGCCAGCGCATGCCCTGCGCGCCGTAGATGGAGTCACGGTGGCTGTGTTGCGCCATGCCCATCACCACGTGGCCAATGAGCTTCTTGTCCACCGGTGTGCTCTTGAGCGCGGCCTTGATGGCCATGCCGCCCAGCTGCGTGGTGGAGAAACGCGAGAACAGTCCCGGCTTCTTGTTGTTGACCAGGATGTCCGCGCGGGGAAGGCGCCGTGCGCCGTCCAGGATCACCAGGGTGTCGTCGTTCTTCATGGTCGTTTCTCCTCACTCGTGAAGGAACAGCGCCGGCACACGCGGCCCGTTCTGGACGAAGTTCTTCATCCCGATGTCCATGTCCACCGTGCGCTTGCAGCGTCCGAATCCCTGGGCCTCCACCTTGAGGCCTTCGGCCAGCGGCAGCTTGAGACCGCGCAGCAGCACGTCCACCAGGATGGCATCCACCGCCAGCGAACGGTGCCCGATGTCCGTGGGGGGCAGCGCGCCGCGGAACGCCACCGGCGCGGGGTCCACCGGCGCCAGCTTCGCCTTGCCATCAATGTGCGAGCGCGCCAGCGCGCGGGCCGCGGCCATCACGTCCGCCACCGGTTCACCGTGGGCCCAACCCCACTTGCACGCCGTGGCGGCGTCCGCCGTCTTCCCGCCGCGCAGCAGGCCCACCGCGTTCTCCAGCCCAATGAGCCGCGGCAGCCGCTGCGTCCCGCCGTAACCGGGGATGATGCCCAGGTCCACCTCGGGCTGGCCCAGCATGAGCGCCTTCCCGACGACGCGCGCGTGGCACGCCATGGAGAGCTCCGCGCCGCCGCCCAACACCGGCCCGTCCAGCGCGGCAATGACCGGTTTCCTGGACGCGGCCACCACGTCGAGAATCGCGTGGCCCTTGTGACAGATGCCTTCGCAATCCTCCGGCGTCTTGAGTGCCGCCAACTCGTTGATGTCCGCGCCCGCAAACGCCCCGTCCGTGGACGTCAGGATGATCGCCTTCACCGCCGCGTCAGACTGCAGCGCGGTGATGGCGTCCTTGATCTCGCCCAGCGTGCGCGCGCACAGCGCGTTGCGCACCTCCGGCCGGAACACGCGCACCGTGGCAATGTCCCCGTCCTTCTCCACGCGGATGTCGCGCACCAGCTTGGGGGCCACCTTCTTCTCAATGGAGGGCGGGATGGGGAACCCCTTGTGCCGCGCCGCGTAAGCGCTGCAAAGCGCGTGCACCTTGTCCATGCCCAGCTCTTCGCCCAGCTCCAGCGTGCCCTTGTCAAAGCCCAGGGACATGCGCAGCAGCCAGTTGAGGTCGGACGGCTCGCAGGTCTTGTCGTCCATCACCGCAAACGCGCGCGCCAGCAGCACCGCCAGCATGCGGTCCACAATGTCCTTGCGCGTGGGGTCCGGGAGGCTGGCATCCGCGGGTTTGCGCGGGTCATGCCACGGCGTGTTGCCCTGCTTTCCCAGGATGGCCGGCGGCGCGTACCACGGTGACCCGCGCGGCCCGTCCCGCATCAGCTCCTGGCAGTGCACCACCAGCTTGTTGCCCACCGTGAGGTCCATGACGTTGAACGGCCCGCCGCCGCCCACCGCGTCGTTAATGGCCTTGTCCACCTGCGCCGGCGTGGCAATGCCCTCCTCCACAATGCGGGCGGCCTCGCTGATGTAGTTGCAGAAC
>JACRCW010000054.1 GCA_016218805.1 Deltaproteobacteria bacterium
AATACGCCACCACGACAATGCTTGAGGAAACAACGGGTTCTCTCGTCATGCGGTCCTCCGAAGGAGAACACCCGTTGATCAAAATCCTGCGCCGCTGCCAAGGTCACCCCGAGCCTCCGGGAGTTGTGTAGAAGAGAAAGCCAAAAGGGGGGAGGCTACCTACCTACGGCGAGGCAGGGAACAACGCCTTCAACCTCTCCATCAGCGCGTGCGTCTCCGCGGACCCAGGCGCCACCGGCGCGCCTCCCACCGGTGCCTGCTTCACCGAGTAATGCCGCACCACCGTGAGCAGTCCGTGGAATTCCGCGGGATCGTGCGGGCCCGTACCGACGAGACCGGGGTCCTCCGCCCGCTTCAACAGCACCGCGAATTCACCGGATTCATCCTCTGACAAATCCCGTTCCGATTGCGTCCATTCCAGGTCATCCGGCGGCTCACTGGAAAGATCATACCGCGGCGCGCGCACGCTGCGCGCCATGGCCAGCGGATGCGCGCCCTCCCACAGCCGAACCTCCACCAGCCACCGCCACCCGCGCTCCCGCACGCCCCCTTGCAGCAACACCACCGCGGACGGTCCCCGCTCCGCGGACATCCACGCCTGCGCGCGGTCCACCAGCCGCGCCGGAGGCTCCTGCCCCAACCGCCGCAGCAACTCCACCCGGTACGGACCGGACCGCCACAGCGCCGCCGTCGTCGCGGCCAGCGCGCCCGCCACCGCACACACCACCATCCCCGCAAATGCCACCGCCGGCGGCCAGCTGGCCCACAGTGCGGTGGCCGGCAGCGCGGCCACCACGCCCGCCCACGGTGCTGCGCGGTGCAGCGTGCCCTCCCAGCGCCGGGTGGTTGCCCCGTTCAGGATCTGTTCCGCCGGCAGCCGCGCCAGGTCCCGTGCACGCCACTCCGTCAGCGTCACGCGCGTGCGCGGCAGCGGACTGGCCGAGGTTGACGGAATTCCCGCGCCGTCCTCCCCGGCATTTCCCATGGTTTCAGCCCTGGGGCGGACGCTGCGCGGCCGCCTTCTTCATCCAGCGGTCCACCGCCCGCCACGTGTCCGCCAGGAGCGCCTCGGCCAGGCCGGACCCCGCGGGCGCCTGTCCCGTCGTGGTCACGCCGTGCGCGCGCAGGTCATGCACCGTGTCCAGCAGCGTGAGGTTGGGATCCCGGAACTCCACTCCCAGCTCCTCCTGCGCCTTGTGCGGGCTCACGTACCAGCAATAACCGGCCATTTCCACGCTCACGGCGTCCATCGGGTTGTATCCGTCCACCGTCTTTGCCAGCGCGTCCAGGAAACGCGCGGAAATCTCCCCCATGGGGCGGCTCATGGGAATCAGCGGCGCGGCCACGCCGGAAACCCGGGACACGCGTTCAAAGAAGGCCTTCACCGTGGTGTTGAGCCCGGTCACCAGGTAGCGCTCGCCACTGCGCCCCTTTTCCATGCCCAGGATCAGCGCCTGCGCGGCGTCACGGACATCCACAATGGACACGCCGCCCGCGGGAATCCCGGGAATCTTCCGCTCCATGAACAGCCGGATATCGCGCGTGCTTTCGCCGCGGATGTCACCGGGGCCCAGCAGGAGACTGGGGTTGATGGACACCACTTCCAGCCCGTCACGCGCCGCGGCCAACGCCGCCTGTTCCGCGTAGATCTTGCTCAGGTAATACGGCCATTTCCCCACCACGGTCAGGTCCGGCTGCGCGGATTCATCCAGTTCCTCGCCGGGGGGCAGCGTCACGCCCACCGTGCCGGAGGTGGAACAGTGCACCATCCGCTTCACCCCCGCGGTCCGGCACCCGTCCACCACCGCCAGGGTCCCCTGCACGTGCAACCGGTGCAGTTCCGCCGCCGCCGCGGGGTCGCGTGACACGCGCCCCGCCAGGTGGAACACGCCGTCGGTACCCTTGAGCGCGTCCGCCACCGCCGCGCGGTCCAGCACGTCGCCACGGCGCACGTCCACGCCGGCCTCCCGCAGGTTGCCCGCCTCCCCGCGGCACAGCGCGCGGACCTTGTGCCCGGCGCCCAGCAGCGCTTCGCACAGGTGAATTCCCAGGAAACCCGTTGCCCCCGTCACCAGGTACGTAGCCATTGCCTGCCCTCCCGCTCACGCCAGCCCAAAGAACTTCTGGAACTGCAGCAACAATTCCGGATCATTGCTCTTGACCGTGCCGCTCATGAACTCCATCACCGTGGGCGTGTAGCGCTCCTCCACGATGCGGCGGAACATCTCCGCGGAGGTTTTCAGCACGCAATCCGCCTGGTCCGCCGTCTTCTGGTTCACAATGGACACGGCATCCTTGGTGACCTTCACGGTCCACTTGGCGTCCGCCCCGTCACCCAGGCTGAAATAGTACGTGACCGGCTGCTCCACGCGCGCGGGGTCAAACGTTTTCTCCAGTGATCCAAACAGCCGGGGCAGCAGCGGCCCGTCATCCACGGGGCCGCCCACGTCCGCATCCGCGCGGGACAGGTCCAGCAATGACCCGTCCCGCAGCAACTCCACCGCGCGCTGGCACAACCGCGCCGCCTCCCGGTACGCGTCTGAATGTCCCAGTCCGCGCGTGCGCTCCCGCAGCTGCTCAATGGTCAGCGGCACGCCGAACGTCACCGTGAGGTCCCGCTTGCGCGGAATGATGGCGCCCTTGGGCATGCTGTCATGCGTGCCGCCCAGCCACACCGGCACAATGTCCACGCCGTGGTGCAGCGCCAGGTAGCCCAGCACGGACTTGAATTCCTGCATTTGCCCGTCGGGACTGCGCGTGCCTTCCGGGAACAGCAGCAGGCTCCGGCCCTGGTCCAGCACTTCCCCCGCCTTGCGGAGGGACTGCTTGAGGCTGCCGCTGCGCTCCATGGGGACCAGGTTGGTGAAGTTCTCAAAATAGAACCGCCGCAAAGGCCCGTCGAAGAAGTAGTCCCGCGCAGCCAGCGATTGCAGGTCCAGCCCCGCATCCCCCAGGGCCACCTTCACCAGCCCCATGTCCAGGTGTGACGCATGGTTGGCGGCGACAATGAGGTTGCGGTTGAGCGGCACCCGTTCCCGCCCGTGCACGCGCGTGCGGAACGCGCGCTCATACAAGGCGCGCTGGCCCACCCCCAGCACGTCCCGCACCACGCGTTTCACCGGCGCCGGCAACTCCACGTCCACGTCCTCCGGGTTGACCACGGGCGAGGGGTCCCTGGGCGTGGGATCACCCAGGACGGGCGCGGGCGTGGTCCGGATCAATTCCACCAATTCCTGCACTGTGTCCGCCTGCGTCACGCGGTCCGGGTCCACCGGCCCGCCGCGCAGGCGCTCCAGCGCTACCAGGATTTCCGTCCGCGCCAGGCTGTCCACGCCCAGGTCCGCCGCCAGGCGCGCGTTGATGCGGACATCCGCCACGGGGCGGGCCAGCGCTTCGGCCACGGCCACGCGCACCCGCAACGCCAGGCCCTCCTCCAGCACCGCGGATTCCGCCACGCCCTGCTGCCGCTGCTCCTCCAGCCGCTGCAACTCCTGCACAACTTCTGAACGCCGCACCTTGCGCGTGGCCGTGCGCGGCAGGGGAATAGATGTGGAATGCACCACCCGCGGCCGGTCATTTTCGGGCAATTGCCGGATGCGATCCCGCAGCGCGCGCTCCGACCTCGCGCGGATGAAAGCCTCACTTTCGCCTTCACCCGGCGTGCGCGGGACCCAGAGGCAGGCAACCACTTCGCCGCCCTGCCCGTCCGGGAGCCCCACAATGGAAATCTCGGAAACGCCCTCCACGCCCTCCAGGTCCGCCTCCACCTGGTCCGGGTACACGTTCTCCCCGGACGCGGAAACAATGACTTCCTTAGCCCGCCCCACGACAAACAGCCGCCCCTTGCTGTCAATCCGCCCCAGGTCCCCCGTGCGCAGCCACCCATCGGTGATGACCGCCTGCGTGGCCTCCGCGTTGTCCTCATAACCGCGCATGATGGTGGGACCGCGCGCCAGGATCTCCCCCACCCCGGCGGCGTCCGGCGCATCAATCTTCATCTCCACGCCGGGCACCGCCACGCCCACGCTGCCTGGGAGCGCGTACTTGCCCATGCGGTGCACGCTGATCACCGGCGAAGCCTCCGTGAGGCCGTAGCCCTGCAGCAGTTCAAACCCCAGCCCCTGGAAGAACTCCTGCGTGGACGGCGGCAGCGCGGCGCCGCCGGAGATGAGCGCGCGGATGCGGCCCCCCATGCGGTCATGCGCGTCACGGAAGAACAGCCGCCCCAGGTTCAGGTTCATGTCGCGCCACAACCAGCGGTTGAGCGCCAGTAACCCGTCAAAGACCGCCGTGGTCACCAGTCCGCGCTGCTGCACTTCACTGCGAATGCGCCGTTCCAGCAGTTGCCACAGCGCGGGCACGCCAATCATCGCCGTCACGCCGCCGGCTTTCATGCCCGCGCGCAATTGCTCGGCATTGATTTCCTGCAGATACGTGACACGGCCGCCCTTGTGCAGCGGCATCAACAGCCCGCCGGTGAATTCAAACGTATGGTGCAGCGGCAGGACGGACAGGCCCGCATCCCGGTGGCCCAGCGGGAAGATGGGCGCCAGGCCGGCCATGAGGCTGGTGAAGTTGGCGTGCGTGAGTTGCACGCCCTTGGGCTTGCCGGTGGTTCCGGACGTGAAAATCAGGCTCGCAATCTCGGAGCGCTGCGCGCGCGGCACCAGCGCCCGGGGCGTGTCCCATGCGGCGCGGTCCGTGGCCTTTTCCGCCAGTTCCTCCAGCACCAGGATGTGCGGGACGTGCTGCGGGTCTTCGTCAGATGAACCGAGCAGGTCATTGAGCAGCCGCCCGATGGCCTGGTGGCGCTTGCGTGACAACAGCACGGCCGAGGCACGGGAGGCGCGCACCAGGCGGGCCAGCGTCTCCGCCGGCAACGCGTGATCCACGGGGACCGCCGTGCCGCCCGCCTTGAGGATGGCGAAATACCCGATGGACCACGCGGACTGCCCCTCCGAGCACAGCACCACGCGGTCCTGCGGCTTCACGCCCATTCCCAGCAATTCCACCGCGGCGGCATCCGCGCGGTCCCGCAGTTGGCGGTAGGTGACCTGCTTGAGCCCGTCCGGCGTGAGGTCCTGCAGCGCAATCTTGTTGCCCCAGGTGCGGCTGACCTCGTCAATGAGCTGCACCAGGTCATCAAAGCGCGTGACCGGCTGGATCTCCCGCGCCAGGCGCCGGTCAATCTCCGGGTACACCCACTTCTCCAGGCCGGGCAGCTGCACCTCGTGCCAGTAATGCCGCCAATCAATCTGCTCCGGCCAGTACGGGAGGCGGATGCGGTCCTGCTCCAGGACGTGGTCGCGCAGCTCGCGCATGTGGCCGCACACAAACGTGTAGCGGTTGATCCACGTGAACGGCATGAACAGTTCAAAGATCTTCTGCGTGTTGGAGGCCTGCTTTTCCAGCGCACTGAGCGCGCCGGCCACCGCCTTGAGCGGCGGCACCGCGGGGGACGCGGCGCGCAGCGCGCGGGACAACCCGCCGGCCACAGCCTTCACCATGGGTGACGACGTGCGGCGCCACTCCGCCTCCGGCACCGCAATGGGCTCCAGCTTGCGCAGCAGCGGCACCAGCGCGGGCGGACCCAGCGGCCGGACGCGCGCGCGCGTGCGCTTGTAGAGCCCCGTCAGCTCCACCACGCGGTCCATGGGGAACGGCGCCAGGTCGGAGGTGCCCAGTTGGTAGACCTCGCGCTGCTTGCCGTGAAGCAGCGCGGCCAGCGCCAGGATGAGCCCTGCGCCCACCCAATCCACCGGGATGATGTCCAGTGACACCACGCCGTCACCCACAAACCCCAGTTGCCCCTTGAGACCCAGGTACGTCAGCGGCGCGCACGTGTTGACGCCCTCATTCCACCCTTTGACCGGCCATTCCATGGAGCATTCCACAATGGCGGGGCGCACAATGGTGAACGGCAGGGCACCCTGCTTCACCAGCAATTCGCCCACTTTCTTGGTGAACGTGTAGATGTTGGTAAAGCCCCACTGCTCGGCGCGCTGCGTGCCCTGGCGGATGAGCTCCTCGCGCACCCACTTGCGTCGCTCGTCGGCAACCAGCTTGCGGTGGCCGGCGCCGTCCTGCGGTTCGCCATGGCGCTCCGCGCGGGCCCGGGCCCGCTCCGCAAACATCACCTGCTTGTCCGCGTGGTCTGCCTGCGCGCGCGCGGCCTCAATGAGCGCAACGCATTCCTCCACTTCGCGCTCGGGGTCAAACACCACGCCGGGCAGGTCGTCCTGGCGGGGGAATGCCTTGGTATCCGGCGGGTCTTCGCGCACGGTGCCGCTGATGGCGCCGGCCACGTAGCACGTGGAGGTATGCACCACCGGGACGTTCCCCAGCACGCGCGCCACCTGCAGGATGTGCTGCACGCCGCGGCAGTTGACGTCAATGGCCTCATCCAGCGGCGGCGTGAAATCCACCACGCCGGACACGTTGAATACCGCGGCAATGCGCCCCTGGAGCTTCACCCAGTGATCGTCGTCAACCCCAAGGCCCGGCAGCGTGATGTCACCGTCAATCACGTCAAACAGCGTCCGCGCGTGTTCAATCCACGCGTCCATTCCCATGGATTCCTGCCAGTGGCGGAAAGGAACGGAACGGAGGAATTCCTCCTCCAGGCGCTGCCACGCGTTGCGGTAGCCCCCGCGGCGCATCAGCAGGTGCAGCTTGCCAATGCCGGGATACCGCGCCAGCAGCAGGGACACGGTGACCTTGCCCACAAACCCGGTCCCGCCCAGCACCAGCAGTTCCTTGCCGGCAAGCGTCTTCTCGACGTCAATGGGCGCGCCCGACAGCAGGGCGTCCGTGGTGCGCGGTCCGCGGGGAAGCCGTTTCATCCGTCAGCTCCCGTGCTGGCCGTTGCCGTTGCCGTGACCGCCGGTATGCCGGTCCGCGGGCTCGCGCGGGGACACGTTGGGGTCCTCCACGTCACACAGCATGATGGGCGGCGAATGCACCATGGTGAAACTGGGATTCTGCGGCGCGGTGTCCTTGGCCATTTCAATGGCCTCCGCCAGGTTGCGCGCGGGCTCGTAGCCCAGCGTCTCACACACCTGGTCAGACTTGGCCCCCGCGACGATGACGCGGCCCATGTGCGCGCGCCCGGCCTCGCCCCAGTACCACATGTAGAACGGGTGCACGGCGTGGTACGCGTTCCCGCGCCGGTACATCTGCTTGTAGATGGGATTGTCCGCGAATTCCTGCTCATACTTCTTGTGCAAAACCGTGGAATCGCGCGTCAGGGGCAGCAGCCGGTGGAAGAACTCAATGTAGGAGGGGTGCTGCTCCGCATCAAAGCGGTCCTCCGCCGGGTTGCTGATGATGAGCGTGCCACCCTTCTTCAGCAGTGGAACACCCCGATACAGGTTGTGCATGTATCCGCTGGCCAGCACCTGCACGAGCACCGGGTTGAGGATGGAATGGATGTTGTACGGGCTGATGAACGGCATCCCCTGGATGACCACGTCCGACTGCCCGCGCACCGGCACGGAGTACTGCTGGTAGACGCGCTCCAGCGTCTTCTCGTGCACCGCGTTGGTCTTGCCGGCCCACACCCCCGTCATGGCGTACGGTGCCTCAATGCGGCTGAATACCGCCGTGCGCGCATCCGCGGGCATCTTGGACAAACCAAACATCAGCCCCTTGAAACGCAGCCAATCAAAATCAGTCCAATCCTCCTCGCGCTTCATGAGGAAGCCCATCTGGCCGTCAAACATGTGGTTGTTGATGGAGGTTTCAATGTGGAAGACGTCAATCGTCTCGTTGACGATCTTCCCCATCCGGTCCACCGAGTCCGACAGCGACGAGCGTTTGGGGTCCATGTACGAGTGGCACTCGCGCATGGTGTACGGGTTGTGGTGCGCCTTGAGCGACCGGTACCCGGCCAACCCGACGGAGACGCTCTTGTTGCCGCCGTCCATGGGCACCAGGTTCACGTTGACGTAGATGAGCAGGTCACTGTCCAGCACACGGCGCGGCAATTCCACCACTTCCCCGCGCTCCGTTGTCCCGACAATCTCCAGGCCCTCATCCTCGCCGTCAAAGTTGTACAGGCGGTCCGGCCAGTAGTCGCGGAAGATCTTCTCCCCCACGGTGTGGCGAACCTCCCAGTCCTTCATGCGCCGGTGCAGCGCCGTGGCAATGATGATCTCAATGTCCGTGACGCCGTGGTCCGCCATCATCTGCAGCACAATGGTGAGCACGCGCTCGCGGATGTCCGGGCGCTTCATGGGCGGCAACGGCAGTGAAATGTCATCAATGGCAATGGTGACCTTCATGCCCGGGTACAGCTTGGCGTACAGCGGTTCGCTCTGCTCCGGGTGATTCAACGCGTAACGGATGGCCGCGTCCGGGTTGTTGAGTCCCGCCATGGGCGGCTTGGGGAAGATCACGCGCGTGCCAACGGGCAGGTTCTCCAGGCGGAAATCATCGCCGTAATAGAGCACCCGCGGTGGGCTGTTCTTCTCCGTGTAGACAATGCCGCCGTCCCACGCCGGCGCGTTGGGTTCGCGGCGGATGCGGACGGTGGGGCCCTGGGGCTTCCGTTCAGGCGCCCGTGCAGGGACGGTGGCCGGGACGGAGGGAGCGGGGGTCTTCTGCGTCGTCATGGAGCGTGCCTCAGGATGAAATCAGGAGAGTTCAATGACCGGCCAACGCTGGCTCTGCGCCATCCGCCGCAACCGGGGCCCGGGGTTCACCGCGGCCGGGTGCCCCACCACGGACAGCATCGGCGCATCGGCGCTGTCGTCGGAATAGGCGTAGCAGTCCGTGAGCCGCCAGCCGTGCTGGTCGGCCAGTTCGCGCATCATGGCCGCCTTGCGGGGACCTGCCAGCACCGGCGGGAGAATGCGCCCCGTGCAGGTGTTGCGGACGAATTCAAGTCGATTCCCGAAACAGAAACGTTCGTCAAACCCGAGGCGCTGGCCGAACGGCTTCACCAGGAAATCCGGGCTGCCGCTGATGAGCACCAGCGTCATGCCCTGCGCGGCGCAGGCGTCCACCAGCTGGCGCGCGCCGGGGAACAGGCCGGGCAGCAGCAGGCGGTCCACCACCTCGTCAGCCAGCACGCGCAGGCGGTCCTCAGAGAAGCCTTGGTACGCGGCAAACAGCTGCTCATTGAAGCTGCCCCGGTCCATGGCCTCCGCCCAGGTCAGCAGCGGCAGCCGCGCCACCTGCTGCGCCACGCGGAAGGCACCCAGCAACGGGTTCTGAAGGCTCTGCAGGTAGTACCCCAGCGCGGACGCAATGTTGGTCCGGGTCAGGGTGCCGTCGACGTCAAAGAAGGCAGCGCGCGACATGGGTTTTCCGTGGCCCGGGGAGCGGGGGTCGTCCCTCATGCGGCGAAGGCCGGGGCATGTCAAGAACGCCCGCGGGGCGGCCCGGTAGCGCACCCCCCACCGCCCACCGCCGCCGGCGGCAGGCTGCCTCCCCCACACGGGCGGAGGCTACGGGGGACCGACGTCACTTCGCGTTCTTGTCCACCCACGCGCGGAACGCCTCCTGCCACTTTGCCCAGCCCTTGCCCGCGCGCAGCTCCAGGAACTCGCGGAACGCGTCATCCAGTGCGTCCTGGACCTGGTCCAGCAGGCCCATCCGCGTCAGCAGCCGCGCCTCGTCCTCCATGCGCGTGCGGTCCTGCTCCTGCTCCGCTCCTGCCTTCTCGCCCATCTCAACGGCCACGCCGCTTTCCACGGGCTTGCCCGCGTCCTTGGGCAGCTTGCAGCCGTTGAGCGTGAGCGACTCCGCCCGCAGGTTCCCCGCCACCACCGTTCCGTTGAGGTCCACCTGCGCTTTGGCCGTGACAATGAGCGCCCCGCGCTGCAACGCCACAAACAACTCCCGTGACGTGGACGCGTGCTCGCCCTTGATCACCACCTCCGCGCCCGTTCCATCCGGCGCGCGCAGCTTGAACTGCTGGCCCAGCACCACGCGCACCGGCGCGCCGTCGTGGGTGCGCTCCTCGCCGGACTCACCCGCGTGCCACAGCCACGTGAGGTACTCCGCACCCACCTCGTCGCCACCGACGGGAATCTCAGAACGGGGCATCGTCGTCTCCTTCCTTGGCCGCGGCCACCTTCTTGGGCTCCGGCGCCGGGCGCGCCGCACCAAACCCCGCCCGGTGCATCAACCCATCCGGCGTGACCTCCTCCATGGAGATCTCAAAGGTCCGCTCAAACAGCTCGCAGCACGCCGTCGCGGACGCCTTGTTGGCGCCGAACAACCGCGCCTCCTGCCGCTCCGGGTTCCACACCAGCTCGGCCACCTTGCGGCGGATCGTCGCGCGCGCGCGCATCTCAGCCAGCACCACTTCCTTGAGGGCGCCGCGTTCGGAACGCGTGAGCCGCCGCCCGCGTTCGTACTGCAGCTCGCGCGTGCGCATCTTCAGCTCGTCCCGCACGTCAGCGGCGCGCACCACGCGCTCATCCATGCGGAAGCCCAGGCAGACGTGCTCGCCCACAAACAGGTCCTCCTGCAGCAGCTTGTCCGCCAGCGGGTCCGTCATGGGCACCCACCCAAATGACACGGTCTCCACCTCCGTCGTCGGGGCGAACCGCCGGGCGTTGGCGGCACGCGCCGCCTTGGCCAGGAATCCCTTGTCAGGTTTTGCGCCGATGAAGAACCGTTTGAACGTGGCACTGCCGAATAGCGCGGGCATGGTGCACCTCTGTCCGGAAGGGGCCGGCCTCCTATCCGAACCCGCCCACCGTTGCACGCCGGCACCGCGGCCGCCCACACTGCCCCGCGCCATGCCAGACCGCCGCGACGTCCGCGCCCGCTATGACACGCTGAGCCGGTACTACGACGTCATTGCGGGGTGGACCGAGCAGCCCGCGCGCGACCGCGGGCTGGCGCGGCTGGCGCCGGCCGCGGGGGAGCGCATCGTTGAGGTGGGCGTGGGCACAGGGCGCACGGCGGCGGCCCTGGCCCGCGCGGTGGGGCCGCTGGGGATGGTGGTGGCGGTGGATGTGTCCGCCGGGATGTTGCGCAGGACGGTGGCCCGCGGCGGCCCTTCCCTTCACGCGGCGCGCGCGTGCTGCGGGGACGCGGTGGCCCTGCCGCTGCGGGCGGGGGCCTTTGACGCGGCGTGCATGATCTTCACGCTGGAGCTCCTCCCGGACGGTGAGATGGCCCAGGCGGCGCACGAACTGGCGCGCGTGCTGCGCCCGGGCGGGCGGGCCTGCGTGGTGAGCCTGTCATCGGCCGGGGCGGAGACCATGGCGCGGCGGTGGTACGTCCGCGGTCACCAGGCGTTCCCCGGTGCGCTGGATTGCCGCCCCATTGCGGTGAAACCCGTCCTGGAAAGCGCGGGATTCAGCAGTATTTCAGTGGATTCCATGCGGCTGTGGGGCCTGCCGGTTGACGTCGTCACGGGATGCCGGACGTGATCCTGGGAGGGCGAGGCTCCTGCCGAGCCCGCGTCCGGCGGTCACCGCTTCACGGCAGCGCGCACTCGCACCGGGCGTCACCCGGA
Organism: Deltaproteobacteria bacterium; assembly: GCA_016218805.1. Lineage (GTDB taxonomy): Bacteria > Myxococcota > JACRCW01 > JACRCW01 > JACRCW01 > JACRCW01. The sequence goes on from JACRCW010000054.1 coordinate 11,477, forward strand.
GGGAGCCGCGCCGCGCGCCTGGCCCAGGGCTCGGCAGGAGCCTCGCCCTCCCAGGTGCTCCTACGGCCGACTTTGTTCTCGGTGACGTCGTCGCGTGTGTTCCAGCTCCTCACGGGCCGATGGTCACCTGCCGCGGCGCCACTTCGTGTTCGCCAAAGCGGCACTTGCCGGTCTTCACGTGCTCCTCAAACTCGTGCCGGAACTTCTTGAAGTAGCTGATGGTGGGCATGGCCGCGGCGTCACCCAGCGCGCAGATGGTGTTGCCCATGATGTTGTTCGCCACCTCGTCAATAAGCGTGAGGTCCTGCTCACGCCCCTCGCCGTGCTCAATGCGCGTCAGCATCTTCGCCAGCCAGTGCGTGCCTTCCCGGCACGGCGTGCACTGCCCGCAGCTTTCGTGCGCGTAGAACTTCAAAAGCCGCGCAATCGCCCGCACCATGCACGTGCTCTCGTCCATGACAATGGCACACGCCGTCCCCAGCATGGTGCCCGCCTTCTTGATGGAATCAAAATCCAGCGGCGTGTCCAGCTGGTCCGGCAGCAGCAACGGGCAGGACGCGCCACCCGGGACAATGGCCTTGAGCTTCTTGCCGTCCCGGACGCCGCCCGCAAACTCCAGCAGCTCGCGCATGGTGGAGCCAAACGGCAGCTCATACACGCCCGGTTTGTTCACGTGGCCGCTGATGCCGTACAGCTTGGTCCCCGGCGCCCCATTCTTTCCCAGCGCCTTCCACTTCTCGGCGCCCATCTCCACAATCGGCACCACGTGCGTGAGCGTTTCCACGTTGTTTACAATGGTGGGGCACCCGAACACGCCAACGACGGCAGGAAACGGCGGCTTCAACCGCGGCTGGCCCTTCTTTCCCTCCAGCGACTCGATAAGGCCGGTTTCCTCGCCGCAGATGTACGCGCCCGCACCGCGGTGCACGTGGATATCCAGGTCAAAGCCGCTGCCCAGGATGTTCTTCCCCAGCAGCCCGGCGGCGCGCGCCTCGTCAATGGCGGCCTCCATGCGCTTCACTTGGAACAGGAACTCACCGCGCAGGTAGATGTAACAAACGTGCGCGTTGATGGCGTAGCTGGACAGCATGCACCCCTCAATGAACATGTGGGGGTCCAGCTCCATGATGTAACGGTCCTTGAACGTGCCCGGTTCGCCCTCATCCCCGTTGACGACGAGGTAGCGCGGCTTGGGATTGTCCTTGGGAAGAAAGCCCCACTTCACGCCGGTGGGAAACCCGGCGCCGCCCATGCCGCGCAGCCCGGCGGCCTTCACCGTGTCAATGAGTTCCTGGGGTTTGAGTCCCTGGCCCTTCACCGTCTTCTCCCACAGCTTGTAGCCGCCGGAGTCACGGTAGCTGGGCAGCGTGTGGCTGTTGGGCTTGCCCCAGTTGCGGCTGACCACGCGCACCGTCTTGACGGGCAACGCGGGTGCGGGGGCGGGAACGGTGGCGGTCTCAGTGACCATGGCGGTACCTCGTCGGAAATCTGCGGTTCGTCAGGGAAGATCGCGGAGGATCTTGAGGGCCTTCTCCACGGTGAGATGCTCGTGATAGTCGTCATTCACCTGCATGGCGGGGCCGCTGCCGCACGAGGCCAGGCATTCCACCTCAGCCAGCGTGTAGCGGCCGTCCTTGGACGTCTCCCCGGGCTTGATGCCCAGCGCCTGGGACAGCCCGTGGATGAGCTTGTCCGCGCCGGTGAGGTGACAGCTGATGTTGCCGCACAGCTGCACGTGGTACTTCCCGACGGGCACCTTGTTGTACATCGTGTACCAGGTGGCCACTTCGCGGACCCACGTCTCGGGGATGTCCAGTTCGCGCGCCACGGTGGCCATGGCGGCAGGGGACACGTACCCGAACTCGCGCTGGGCAACGTACAGCGCCGGCAGCGTGGCAGCGCGGCGGTCCGGGTACTTGGCAACGTGGTGCTTGATCTCGTCCTTCGCCTTCGCGGAGAACTCAAGCGGCCCCTTGGGGTGTTCAGACTGGGCAAGCGACATGGTGCACCCTACGGACGGTGGTTCGTGACGACGTGACGACGCCGTCCGGCGTGGCGTGGCGACGTAGTGGCGACCGGCCGGGGTGTCAACGTGTGGGCGCCCTGTCCGGCCCCGCGGGGTTGTGCGGCGGGCGCGGCCGCCGGATAACCGGCAGCGCAACAAGCGTGGGCGTCATCGCGGGCCCCGGCCCGGGAGGCGCGCGCCGTCGACGGAGCATCCGTGTCCCAGCCGCTGCATTTCCTGGAGAGACTGGCGCGCGTGACGCCCGCGGAGGCGGCGCTGGCCAGTGAGCTGGCGCGTGATTCGGTGGCGGTGCGCGGCTTCCTGGTGAAGGCACGCGCCCGGGATCCGGCAGTGCCTGACGCGGAACGCTTTGCGCTGCCGCTGTCCGCCGCCGCCCAGCGCAGCCAGATGATTGTGAGCCGGGACGGGAACGCGGTGACGTGCCTGGGGCCGGGGATGGAGCACAAGGACGCCGCGGCGCTGCCGTGGGCGTGGGTGGACGCGTTTGCGCGGGAGCTGCGCGAGGCGGTGCACGCCACGGTGGTCCTGCAGCGCGAGGTGGCCGGCCAGGCGGGCGGCCACGTGCTGGACCGGCTGGTGCACGCTCCCGGATCCATCACGCACGCGGACCACGCCACGCTGGAGGCGCTGGTGCCGTTGCTGGGCGGGCTGCTGACGGAGAGCGTGCTGATGGCGGCGGACCTGGTGCGGACGGAGATTCCCGCGTGGGCTGCGGGCCGCCACGTGGATGACGCCACGCTCAGCGAGTGGTGGACGCGTTACCTGCGCGGGGCGCTGGCGATGTTCCTGGGCGGGGCGCGGGCGTTTCCGGCGCGCGCGGTGGTGCTGCACGCGGCCACGCCGGACGTGTACCTGTCCGCGCGGGCCTCCTGGTGGGCGGCACGGCGCGGCGCGGAGACGCTGGACGTGCTGGAGGAGTTGGCCGCACAGCACGGGCTGTGGGGCGGGGAGCATGAGCTGTCCGTGGCGGTGGCGACGGAACAGCCGCTGCTGGCGGGGCGGGTGCGTAAGTTTGTCAAAACGCACCGGCACCAGGCCGGCGCGCAGTACCTGGAGTTGCTGCAGCGTGCGCTGGATGATCCGCGGGGCGCGCTGGACCACGCGCTGTGGGCGGTGCTGCCGGTGCTGCCGGCGGTGCTGGTCCCCGCTGAAGCGGGCCCCGGGTCCCCGCTGTCCACCGAAGCGCTGGTGGAGACGCGCCGGGGGCTGGGCGCGGTGCCGGGTGAGGCGCCGCGCAAGGTGGCCGCGCGTATGCACCGGCGGCTGGGCCAGCTGGTGGATGAATGGATGGACGGTGACGACGCCACGCGGCTGCGTCACTGGCGGCGCCTGGTGCGGTGGACGCCGCTGCGGTTCAACGCGTTCCCGCTGGGCACGCTGTTGTGTGCGCGCGCCCCGCGCGAGGCGTTTCTTCCTGACGTCACGCCCACGCGGGACTGGGACGCGGACACGGGGCGCGCCTACCTGGGCACCGTGCTGCGCGGGCTGGCCCGCCCGGCGGCCCCCCGCCCGGGACCCAATGCACCCTGCCCGTGCGGCAGTGGTAAGAAATACAAAAAGTGCCACGGGCGCGCGTGACCAGGGCCGTGCCAGGAGCCGCTGGTGGCGCGGAACTCGCGGTGACGCGTGGACGGTCAGGGTCAGGACGTCCGCTTTGCGCGTCAGGAAGCTGGAATCCGACGCCCGGGTGGCCTACATCCAACGATGGACGGCCTCCGAGGACTCCATGGCCCTGATCGAACAGCTCGACATCGCCGGCTATCGCCTGTTCGACCAGTTGCGGGTCAGCGGCCTGACCCGAGTGAACCTGGTTGTCGGGAGGAACAACGCCGGCAAGACGGCGCTCCTCGAGGCCGTGGAGGCGCTCGTCTCGGAGGGGTCGCCCTTCGCGTTTTATCGGGCGTCGCTGGAGCGCGGCGAGACACGCCGCGGCGTGCTCAAGCAGGACTCCGAGGCAATCGCGATCGATGTGCGCCGCTGGTTCCGAAACCACCTCCTGAAGCCGGGCGCCCACATCCGGATTGCGTCGGGCGGCTCGCTGCCGCGCGTTCTCGAGTGCAAGGTCCTCGAGGTTTCTTCCGACCAGGGCCCACCCTTTGTTCCCGGGGGCTTTCGTCTCGACACCAAGCGGGAGCCGCGCGACCGGGCCTCCGAACTACAACTGCCCGTCCAACCGAACGGTCTCCTCGGTGCCCCTCCAGTGACGATGTTTCTTGATTTCGGACCCACGCTCCCGAGGCCGGTCAGTTTTGTGACGACGCGGCGCCAGACTGTGACGGAGCTTCTTCCCCTGTGGTCGCGCGTTGTGCTGACGCCCCAGGAGACGGACGTCGCCGTCGCGCTCCGTGCGATCGACCCGGCGATCGAGCGCGTGGCGCTGTCGGGGCTCGGCGACGAAGCGGTCGGTTCCGTGCTCCTCCATGGCGCGGTCGAGCCGGTCCCGCTGGGCAGCCTCGGCGAAGGCACCACGCGCATGCTCGCCATCGCGCTGAGCCTCGCCACCGCGAAGGGAGGCTTCCTCCTGGTGGACGAGATCGACACCGGCCTCCACCACACGGTCATGGCGGACATGTGGCGACTGGTCATTGAGACGGCGAAGCGTCTCGACGTGCAGGTGTTTGCGACCACGCACAGCCTCGATTGCGTCAATGCCCTGGGCTGGCTCGTGGAGACGAACGTGGCGCTCGGCGCGGAGGTTTCGCTCCACCGGATTGAGCGTGGCCGCGACCGGACCACGCCTTACACCGCCGCGGAGATTGCCGCCGCTGCCCGTCACCACAGCGAGCTGCGCTGATGGGCCGTCCGGCCAGGTCCAGCCCGCACCGCCTCCTCGTCGAGGGACAGGACGACCTCTTCGCGATCGCGCACCTGATCCGCGCCCGCTTCGCTGCGGCGCAATCCGCGATTGACCTCGACGCACCTTCGCCGAACGCGCCGTGGATTGAACAGCACGACGGCCTCGAAAACCTGCTCAAGGCGGGCAACATCGAGTCGGCGGCCAAGACGTATCTGCGACTCGGGATTGTCGTCGACGCCGATCAGGTGCCGGCAGCTCATTGGAGGGCCGTGGTGGGGCGACTCGCGACGGTCGGAGTGACGGTCCCGGCGTCGCCCGCAACGGGAGGCGTTATCGTCCCGGGCTATCAGGAGGGGTGGCGGGTCGGCGTCTGGCTCATGCCGGACAACGCGCGCCCCGGTGCCCTTGAGGACTTCCTCCTGCCGCTCATGCCCGGGGAGGACGCGCTGTGGCCCGAAGCGGTCAGGGCCACTGACGCGGCCGTGCAGGTTGAACGCCGCTTCGGCGTCAACGACGACCTCAAGGCGCGCCTGCGGTGCTGGCTGGCCTGGCAGGCGGAGCCCGGCGCGAACCTCGGCGTGGCCGTATCCAGGGGCGTGCTCGACCCGCTCAGCCCAGCGGCCGATCCCTTCGCGCGGTGGGTCGAAGCCCTGTTCGCGTGACGCGTGCGCCGCGCAGCCCCTCACGCCCACGCGACTGCGACCGTGCGGCAGTGGTAAGAAATACAAAAAGTGCCACGGGTGCGCGTGAATCCCGGCGCGGGAACCCGGCGCCGCCTCCGGTGTCCCACCCGGCATGGGAACACTTGTCATGTTTGCGCTGCTGGCGGCGCAGTATCCCGGTGAGCCGCTGTGGCTTCCCGGCGGCTCCCCCTCGCGTTCCGGCCGCGTGGTTGAGCTGAGCCAGCCCTGCCCGCGCGTGGTTGCTGCGCTGCGACAGCACTACCGGAACGCGAGTGCCATTGTGTTTGACCGCAGCGACGGGGCGGACCGCCTCCGTTCCAAGCGTGTGGGGGACGCGTGGGAGCGCGCGGTGCTGGAACCGCGGGACGGCGCGTGCTGCGTGACCATCACGCCCATGTTCCGCGGGGCCGCCGTCGTCGTGGATGGCGCGCCGCCGCGGTTTGTGACGCTGGTGCTCCACCGCAATGACGAAGCCCGCCGGCAAGCCGCGGACATGGACCACCTGCGCAAGCCGGCCCGCCCGATCCGGTGACCTGCCCCGACGGGGCACCGCTGACTTTCCGACGTCAGCGGTGAGCCGCCACGCTGGACGGGCCTGTGCGGCTGCGACATGCTCTCGCCTCAGGCGGATGCGCGGAGGTGGGATGCGTAGGCTCGTGGTTCGGCTGGCGTGGGTGGGAGTACTTGCCGGGTGTCCGCGGCCCGTGGACGAGACGGTCAAGTGCAACTCCACGGCGGACTGCACGCGCGTCCAACGCTGCCAGGACGGCATCTGCGTGCTGGATACCGGCGGGGGCAGTTCCGGTCTGGCTGGCGCGAGCAGCGGCAGCGCCACGGCGGCGTCCTCGTTGGGCGGGGTGAGCAGCGGATCTGGCGTGTCCAACAGCGGCTGCCCCCCGCAACACATGCGCTGTGATGGCCTGTGCGTGGACCCCGCCACCGACGAGATCTTCTGCGGCGCTTCCGCGGACTGTCTGGGCACCCACCGCGGGCAGATCTGCGTGGGGGAGGTGTGCGTTGCGGGAGCCTGCGTGTCGGGCTGCCCGTCGGAATACGGACTGGTCCAATGTTCCACGGCGTCCGGGACGGGCACGTACTGCGTGGATCCCGCCAGCAGCACGGTGTTCTGCGGCGCGCATGATGACTGCGCCGGCACCAACGCGGGCGCCACCTGTGCGGAAGGCGGTACGTGCGTGGGAGGTACGTGCAGTTGCCCGGACGGCGGGCGTGACTGCAACGGCGCCTGCGTACCCGGTGCGGCCTGTTGCACCACAACGGAGTGCTCGGCGGGCAGGCAGTGCCTGGGCGTGCCGGACGCGGGCCACAAGACCTGCGCGTGCCAACCTGGGGACGTGGACTGCGCGGGAACCTGCGTGAGCAACCAGGGATGTTGCAGCAACGCGGACTGCACCGGCGGCCGCATCTGTGGTGCGCCGGTGGTGGCGGGCGCCGGCCTCATCCGTCGCTGCGAATGCCCGGCGGGACAATCCCTCTGCAACGGGACCTGCTCAGTCAACGCGGGCTGCTGCGCGGCGGCGGACTGCGCGCCCGGCCAACAGTGCGTGCCCCCCGGTGACGGCGGAACCGCAATGATCTGTGTGTGTCCGGGCGGCACGTTTTGTGAGCCTTTGGCCCAATGCGTGGCGGCCGGAGCCTGCTGCCGCAACGCCGACTGCAGCGGCGGGCACGCGTGCCTTGCCGGGGCGGACGCGGGACCCTCCTGCGTGTGTCCGCTTGGAACGCGGGAGTGCCAGGGCGCCTGCCTGGCCACGGACCGCTGCTGCCTGGACGCGGAATGCACCGGCGGCCGGACCTGCCAGTCCAACAACTGCCTGTGCCCTGCGGGGACCCGCCTGTGCGGCAGCGCGTGCGTCCCGCTGGACCGTTGCTGCACGCAGCCCCAGGACTGCCCGGCGGGCCAGACCTGCCCCGCCGACGGAGCCTCCTGCCAGTGCACGGGCGGCGGCGAAGGCTGTGGGACCGGGTGCATCCCCGCCGGGACGTGCTGTTCCACCGTGGCCAGTTGCACCGGGGGCAAGGTCTGCACCGCTCCCGGTTCCACATGCACCTGCCCGTCGCCCACCCGGGAGTGCGGCGGGACGTGCATCCCCGCGGCGTCCTGCTGCGTGGATGCGGACTGCGGCGGCGGTCAGGTGTGCCCCAGCCCAGGCGCCACGTGCGCGTGCGCGGCCGGCACGCGCCTGTGCAACGCGGCGTGCATCCCGGACGGAACCTGCTGCTCCAGTACAGACTGCGGCGGTGGGAAGACGTGCGCCGCCCCGGGTGCAACCTGCGCCTGCCCGTCGACAAAGTACGATTGCGCGGGAACTTGCGTGGCCAGCGGGACCTGCTGCAACGCGCCGGACACCTGCGTTGCCACCCAGCACTGCCCGGCACCCGGCGGGACCTGCGTGGCCAACTGCGCCGCCAATGCGGGGGATGCGTGTGGAAGTTGCGGCGGCATCGTCCAATGCGACGGTTCCTGTTCCGTCGCCACGCCGGGGAATTACGCGCAAACCTGCGGCAGCTGCGGTGGCACGTATCAATGCAACGGTTCCTGTTCCGTCGCCACACCGGGGAATTACGCGCAAAGCTGCGGCAGCTGCGGCGGCACCATCCAATGCGACGGTTCCTGTTCCGTCGCCACACCGGGGAATTACGCGCAAAGCTGCGGCAGCTGCGGCGGCACCATCCAGTGTGACGGCAACTGTTCCGTGGCCACGCCGGGGAATTACGCGCAAACCTGCGGCAGCTGCGGGGGCACCATCCAGTGTGGCGGCAACTGCTCCGTGGGGACGCCCGCAAACTACGGCCAGAACTGCGGCAGCTGCGGTGGCACGTATCAATGCAACGGTTCCTGCTCCGTTGCCACGCCGGGGAACTACGGTGTGGCCTGCGGCAGCTGTGGCGGCACCATCCAGTGTGACGGCAACTGCTCCGTGGGGACGCCGTCCAACTACGGTGATCCGTGCGGCTGCTATGGGACCATCCAGTGCAACGGGTCGTGTTCGCAGGCGGCGTGTGGAGCCGGATTCTCCTGCTACGGCGGCGGCTGCAATCCCACGGCGGAATGGCCGTGCGGCGGCGCGGGCGGTTGGAATTGCGGCGGAACCAAGCACTGCTGCGGTCAGGGCGAACCCGGGACGGATTCGCACGGGTGCATGAACAACGGCCTCAACTGCTATTGACCCGCGCGCGGGTTTCTCAACTCAGTTGGGCCACGTTTCCGGCGGGAGCCTGTAGACCGCCAGGAACGCCACCGGGCCTTCACACGCAAACAGGAACTCGCCCTCGGGAACGTCGACGAGATCACCGGGCTCCACCACCTGTTTGTCACCGGCCACCGCGATGAGGAACCGGCCCTGGAGGCCCACCAGCGTGCGCCCCTCCGCTTCGCCGGCAAAGCGCGAGGCCTCCGGAATCTCACGCCGGAAGACCCGGTACTTGTATTCCGGCTGGTAGAGGGCGCGCGCGGACTCTTCGCCCAGCGGCCCGTCCTTGTCCAACCAACGGCGGACTTTCATGGGCATCACCCCTTCTTGGGGCCCGGGTTGTTGAGGATGCCGCGCACCCGCTCCGTGAGGCCCTGTGCGGGATGGGCCGGCCCCGAAGCATCCACCGGGGCCGGATTCTTCACGCGCGCCATTCCCACCAGCGTCACGCCGGACTGCACCCCGGTGGCCATCACTTCCTGGAGCAGGCGGTCCTTCACGTCGTCAGGCAGCGTGTCCACCATGGCGGGAAGGCGGACATTGACGCCCAGTTTCTGTTCGCGCTTCTTGAGGAACAGCAGGACGGCGGCCACCTCACCGCTCTTTACTTTGGGATTGGCGGCCAGGTGCTCCCCCACCGGCCCCAGGTCCAGGGTGCCGTCCCGGAACAGCCGTTCCCACTGGTCTGAAATGAACGCGATCACCTGGCTGACGTCCACACGGGCCGCCATGGTGGAGGTCCGCATGATGGTGAGCATGACGCCCAGCAGCGTGCTCTTGAACAATTCTGACGACGGACCGCGGGGCGCGCTCATGGAAGCCAGGACCCTACCACGGGCGGGCAGCGGCTGCCCGTGCACCGTGTGGCGCGCCGCCTTGATTTGCGCGGGCCGGCCCTCTATCGGCGTCGGCATCGCGCGGCCCCGGGCGGGGCGGCGCTGGGACAAGGAGAAAGCAATGCGCATGAATCGCTGGCTGGGCATGGCGTTGGTTTCCGCGCTCGCACTGGGCGCGGGTTGCACCGGAACCTCGGATGATGATGATTCCTCGTCTTCCTCGTCGTCTACGGGCGGTACCTCAGGAGGATCCTCCGGAAACGTGACCTCCAGCAGCCACGCGGCGGGTTCCACCAGCGCGGCGGGCGGGTCCTCCAGCGCGGCGGGAACGTCTTCCAGCGCGGCAGGCGGCTCGTCCGGCGCGGTCAGCACCTCCGGCGGCAGCAGCGCCGCCGCCACCTCGCAGGGTACCGGGTCATCCACCGCTACCGTGTCGTCGTCCGGTACCGTGGTGCAGAGCTCGTCGGCGGCGGTGACGTCGTCCTCTGCGGCCCCGCAGTCTTCCTCCACGGTGGCCGCCAGCAGCAGCGGCGTCACCGTTTCCTCCAGCGGCACCACCACGGTGTCCTCCAGCGGCGGCGGTGCATCCTCCACGGGCACGGCCAGTTCCGGCGGGTCCACGGGTGACGGCATTGCGGCCGCACGCGCCGCGGCGGATGGCACCGGGTTGTCACTGCCGGTGAGCTCAGTCGTCGTGACGTACCTGAAGAATGATCCGGAAGGCCCGGGCTTCTTCATCCAGTCCCAGACGGCCGGCGGCCCGGCGCTGTACGTGCACGTGGACCCGGCCTCGCTCACGCCCTCCCCCGCCGTGGGGAACGTGGTTTCCATGACCATCACGGACATGGGCACCACCGGCGGTCAGCGCCGCGCGCTCGCGGTGTCCGGCGTGGTGGTGAACTCCACCGGCTTTAACGTGGGGTCGCTGGTGCAGGACGCCACCGCAGTGGATCTCGTCGCGCAGCTGGACGCGCATGAAAGCGAGCTGGTCACCGTGTCCGGCTCCATTGCCAGTGCGCAGGGCACCGCCGGTACGGGGTTCCGCGCGTACCAAATCACCACCACGGGCGTGGCCGCGCCCTCCAACGCGTTCCGGCTGCGCATGCCGGACACGGTGGGCTCCGCGCTGGGCACCATTGCGGCCGGATGCAGCTTCACCGCCACCGCCACGCCGCTGTGGCGCTTCAACACGGACGCGCAGGTGCAGGTGTGGCAGACCAGTGAACTGAGCATCACCAACTGCCCCTCCGCCGGTGCGGCGCGCCTGGCCGTCAACGAGTTCAACACCAACATTGCCAACGGCTGCGACATCATTGAGCTGCGCGTGGTCACCGGCGGGGACCTGAGCGGGTACACGGTGCAGGCGGGCGGCCCCACGGCTCCCGTGCTCACCTTCCCCAGCTTCAATGTTGCCAAGAACGACTTCATCCTGGTGCACACCGGCACGGGCACCAACATGGTCTCCTGCGGTGGCGCCGCGTCCGGCACGGTGGTGCCCACCAACGAAACCACCGCCAAGACGGACGTGCCGCCGGCCACGGCACCGGCCAACTCGGACAGCGCGTGGGATTTCTGGACGGGCGCGGGCGGCCTCACCAACACCACCAACATTGTGCTGGTTGCGGACAACCTTGGCGCGGTGCAGGACGCCGTGGCCTGGTGGGACGGCGCCGCAACCAGCGTGAACAGCACCACCACGGGCCTGATGGCCATTGCCAATGGCGGCACCACGCCGCAGTGGGTGGACGTGAACGGCAACGCGGCAGTGACCAGCCCGGTGGCCAGCTACACGGATGCCGCGGTTTCCGGCGCGGCCGGCAACACGCGCACGGGAGACTCCGCCCAGCGTCCCTCTGACGCGGACACCAACCGGAAGGCGGACTGGGGCGTCGCCGCGCCGACGTGGGGCGCGCTGAACGCCGGTCAGTCCATCCTTCCCTGACCCCGCTGCATCCCGCGGTGCGCGCCCAACTCGCGCGCACTGCGGGAGGGCCGGGTTGCGCTGGCAACGGCTGAACAGTGGCCATGCCCGCCTTTGCACGTTGAGGTTGTGCCGGCCCGTACGCGCGGGAAGGGCAAGCCCGCCTTGAAAGTTGGGAGGCAGCCTCCCGGTTTTCAAGGTGTCAGGATACGTGCGCCTGCCCTCCCCGCCTGCGCGTGACGACGACGTACGAGCGCGCGCCACACGGAGGGTCAACAGCGGATGCCCAGCGCGCCAGGGAACCGCGGGTTCTCCGGCGCGGGTCTTGGCAGGGCGCACCCAGGTCAGCGCCATGCACGCGGGTGCGGCGGTGAGCGGCCACATTCGTGTCCTCGCGTCGCGGCGCTCCGCGTCGGCCCACGCGCCGGCACGGGCTCGCCAGGAGGCGCGCCCCCGAAAGGCCCCATGGACGAAGAGGGACGAACCCGTCCCCGGACCTTGAAATTTGGGAATCAGTATCCCTATTTTCAATGTGACCATGAAACGCATCCGTGCGCTCCGCGCCGTCCGGGAACTGTTCCGGACCCATCCGGTGGTGACCCTGGTAGGCCCGCGGCAGTGTGGGAAGACCACGCTGGCGCGGGAACTTGCGCGGGGCCCTGGGTTCAAGGGCGGGCCGGCAACGCGGTTTGACCTGGAGGACCCCGTGGACCTGGCCCGCCTGGCCAACCCGCGGCTGGCCCTGGAGAACGCTTCCGGCCTGATCATTATTGACGAGGTGCAGCGCCGGCCCGACCTGTTCCCTCTCCTCCGCGTCCTGGTGGATCAGCGCCGTCCGCGGAAGTTCCTCATCCTGGGCAGCGCGTCCGGCGGCCTGCTGCGCCAGAACAGCGAGTCCCTGGCAGGCCGTTCAGCCTTCCTGGAGCTGACGCCCTTCTCCCACCACGAGGTCGTTGGCCTGGACCGGCTCTGGCTGCGCGGCGGCTACCCCCGCGCGTGGCTGGCGCGCACCGACGCAGACGCTTTCACGTGGTTGTCCCAGTACGTGACCACGTTCCTGGAGCGGGACATCCCGGCGTTGGGTCTCCGCATCCCGCCGGTGGCGCTGCGGCGCCTGTGGATGATGCTGACGCACACGCACGGCCAGATCCTCAACCGGTCAGACCTGGGACGCGCCATGGGCCTGGACCACAAGACGGTGGCGAATTACCTGGACGTGCTGACCTCCGGGTTCATGGTTCGGCAGCTGCAACCGTGGTTTGCCAACGTGAGCAAGCGACAGGTCAAAGCACCCAAGCTCTATTTCCGGGACTCCGGCCTGTTGCACCAGTTGCTCGGCGTGCGCTCACGGGCCGCGCTGGACGTCCACCCGAGCGTGGGCGCGTCATGGGAGGGGTTTGCCCTGGAGTGCGTCATCCGCGAGCTGGGCCTTGGGCCCACGGAGGTCTTCTTCTGGTCCACGCACGCAGGCGCCGAGTTGGACCTTTTTGCGCACGTCAACGGGAGCCCCTACGGGTTTGAGATGAAGCGGGCGGACGCGCCCGTCCTCACGCCGTCCATGCGCATTGTGCTGGAGGACCTCAAGCTCCGCCACCTGTTTGTCATCTTCCCGGGGAACACCACCTACCCGCTGCATGACCGGGTGACCGCCCTGGGGTTGGGGCTGCTGGACCGCCGCCTCTCCCGGTTGTTGCGCTGAGCCGCCAGTAGCGGCGCGCTCACCGCGGGAGCACCGGGTCCTCCTGCAGCGGCCCAAACGGCGGTAATGCCCATTCTCCAACGGTGAGCCGCGCGAGGAAACGCGCGCGGGCCGCCAGTTCCTTCACATAGAACGGGCTGAACGCGCGCTCGTGGTCCACGTGGAGAAACGGCGCGTCCACGGCGTGGCACGCGCCGCAGCCCACGATCTCCATGTTGCGGCGCAGGTCCGGGTGCGCCTCCAGCACCGCGGGCGCCACGCCACTCAGATCCAGCTTCACCCACGGGTAGCCCTGGTTGACCCACTGGAACGGCCCGCGGAACGCCTCCGGGATGAGCGCCCGCCGCGCGTCCAGCGCTTCCGCGTTCTGCGCCACCCACCTGAGGAACGCCTCCCGCTGCGCGCCACCCACGCCCACCTTCAGCGAATCCGTCTGCTGGAACAGCGGCGGGTTGGTCAGCGTGCAGGTCCGCCCGGGCGCGCTGCCTTCATCCGTGTTCCACATCCGCCACTCCCAGGGCTGCTGCGTGAATTCCACGCTTTCAGCGGACAGGAAGCGTTCCGGGACCAGGCTTTCAGTCACCAGCGCGCGCGCTTCCGCCAGGAACGCTGGCTCCTCCAACGACGACAGCGCTGCCAGGCGGCGCGCCAGTGTTTTGCAGTCCGTACCCGGCAGGCGGAACAACCACAGGAAATGAATGGGTGCATATACCGGATGCGTGGAGGCCATGGCCACGCGGAATTCACCGCAATGGCTGGCGCCGTCCGCCAGGTCCGGCCGGTGCACCAGCGCGGTGACCTTCACGGGAAACGCGCCCAGGTCCCACGTGGCCGGGTCCGCCCCGTGCGTGGCGGCAAAGTCCTCCAACAGCGCGCCGAATGCGGGCCGTTGGGACGCGTCCGTGGTGGTGAACGTGCGCAGCCAGTGTTCCCACAGCACGCCCGCGTTGCTGCCGGGGCACATGGTGCCCACCACGCGCGGCAGGCCTGCCACCTCCGGGTCATCCAGCAGCGCGGGCTGCGTCCACGTGAGACTGCGCGCGTCATCAATGGGCGGAGGCTGATAGCCGTCAGCAGGGTCGCGCAGTCCCGCGTCAACCGCGCCACCGCCCGCGGGCGCACAGCCCCAGGCGGCCAGGAGAAGGAAGAGGTGGCATCGCATGCGCGGCCTCATAGCCGTGGCGTCGTCACGGCGCACCGTGACGGCTGGGAAGGACAGCGGGTGTGCATGCCCGGCCGCGCCGCGCTTGCGTCCCAGGTCCGCTTGCCGCGGCGCCGTGCGGCGCTGTCCCGCCTTGGAGAACGGATGCGTTGCCCCGGGCTGCGCTTTCCGCCACATTCCGCGGCCCCCACGCAAGGGACCACCCATGACGGACACGCTGCTCATCTCCACGTCCGACGGCATCCGCACCCTCACACTGAACCGCCCGGAGCGGCGCAACGCGCTGTCCGCGGAACTGCAGGCCGCGCTCCACGGGGCCCTGCGTGACGCGGCGGTGGACAGCGCAGTGCGCTGCGTGGTGCTCACCGGCACGGGTGACAAGGCCTTCTGCTCCGGCGGGGACCTGCAACAGATGGGCATGGAGGAGGGCTGGCTTGCCGTGCATGACGGGCGGTTCGGGTTTGCGGAGCTGCTGCTGGGAATGCTGGATTTCAACAAGCCGCTGGTGGCGCGCGTGGGTGGCAACGTGCTGGCGGGGGGCGTGGGCCTGGTGCTGGCGTGTGACCTGGTGATTGCCGCGGATGACGTCACGGTGAGCACGCCGGAGCTCCAGCGCGGGCTGTTCCCCATGATGATCAGCGCGCTGATGGTCCGCGAACTGGGCCGCAAGCGCGCCACCGAACTCATCCTGCTGGGTGACAAGTGGAGCGCGCAGCAGGCGCGCGAGGCCGGCATGGTGAACTTCGTCGTCCCGCGCGCGGCGCTGGACGACAAGACCAGCGAAGTCGCCAGCAAACTGGCGGCGGCCAGCCCGGCGGTGATGGGCCTGGGCAAGAAGGCGTTGCGCGTCTCGTCGGAAATGGGCTTGCGTGAAGCGCTGGCGTTTCTGCATTCGCAGCTTTCCATCAACCTCATGACGGAGGACGCGATGGAGGGTATCGCCGCGTTTCTCGAGAAGCGGCCGCCCCAGTGGAAGGGCCGGTGAAGGAGCACGCATGCACAAGTCCGCCGAAGCGATCATGAAGGACAAGGTTGTCATCACCTGTGCGGTCACCGGCGTGCTGGCAAACCGCAAGCAGTGCCCGTGGGTGCCCTATACGCCCGAGGAGATTGGCGAGGAGTGCCAGCGCGCGTACGAGGCCGGCGCCTCCGTCTGCCACATCCATGCGCGCGACCCGGACAGCGGTGGGCCCGCCTTTGGCCCCGCGATCTACCAGCGCATCCACGACGAGGTCCGCAAGCGTTCCCCGGTGCTGGTGAACTTCTCCACGGGGGCCATTGGGATGCCGGTGGAGGAGAAGATTGCGCACATTCCCGTGGTCCGGCCGGCCATTGCGGCGCTGAACATGGGGTCCATGAACTACGCCAAGTATTCTGAGAAGCGGAAGGACTTTGTGTTTGACCTCCTGTTTGCGAATCCCTTTGGGGAGATTGTGCACACGCTGCGCACGTTCCAGGAGCACCGTGTGAAGCCGGAGCTGGAGTGCTTTGACAGCGGGCACACCAACAGCATCTGGCCGCTGCTGGACCTGGGCGTCCTCACGCCGCCCCTGCAGTTCTCATTCATTCTCGGCGTGGTGGGCGGTATCCCGGCCACCGCGGAGGCGCTGGCGTTCCAGAAGGCGCAGATCCCGGACCACAGCCAGTGGGAGGTGATTGGCATCAGCCATGAGCAGTGGTTGCTGGTGGCGGCGGCGTTGTCACTGGGCGGGAACGTGCGCGTGGGCCTGGAGGACAACTTCTACGTGGCACCGGGCGTGATGGCCAAGAGCAACGGCGAGCTGGTGGCCAAGGCAGCGCGCATGGCGCGTGACGTGGGACGGGAACCGGCCAGTGTGGCGGAAGCCCGGAAGATCCTGGGCATCCCTGACGACCGTTTCTGACCCCGTTGACAGCCCTTCCACGACGGGGCATGTGCCCCAGCCCGCCATGATCGCCATTGCCGCCCTGCTCTGTGCCATCCCCGTTGCCGACGACGGCGCGCTGCCTCCCATTCCCGCGGAGCAGCGCCTGGCGGATGCGGACGCGCTGGCGGCGGCGATGAACCTGCAGGGTGCGGCGGGCGCGCTGGGCGCGCTGGCGGATGACCCCACCGTTCCCCCCGCCCTTCGTGCCAAGGCGGCGCTGAAGCTGGGCCTGGTGGAGCAGCAGCGCGGGCTGCCGGACCGCGCGGTGCTGGCGTTCAAGGCGGCCCTGGCGCAGGACCCGTCCATCACGTTGCCGGCGCAGGCCGCTCCGGAAGCGGGCGCATTGTTCCAGCAGGCGCGCGGGGAGCTGGCCGCGTGGAAGCCGCCACCAGCGCCGCTGCCCGCCAAGGTGGTGCCCGTTTCTGATCCCGCGCTGGGGTGGATCCGCCCGACGAGCTACGCGGTGATTGGCGCGGGCGGCGTCATGCTGGTGGCGGGCGCGGTGGTGGCCATGGGCGGGTTTGTGCTGCGCGAGTACACCTTCCGCTTTGCCGCCGCGGACTACGCGCCCACGCTGACGCGCGCGCTGCTGCCGGTGGCGGTGGCGGCGGCGGCGCTGGTGCTGCTGGCCATCCCGACGGGGGGAACGGGCCTGGCGCTGTTCTTCCTCTCCGGCCGCGACGGCCCGCTGCGCGACCGCACCACCGACACCGACTGACTGTTCACGGAGGCGTGCATGTTCCAGAAGATCCTCGTCGCCAACCGCGGCGAAATCGCCCGGCGCGTGGTGCGCACCGCGCGGAGACTTGGCGTGAAGACCGTGGCCGTGCACTCGGACGCGGATGCCGGCGCACTGTTTGTGCGTGATGCGGACGAGGCCGTGCGCATTGGCCCGCCGCCGCCGCGGGAGAGCTACCTCAACGTGGCCGCCATCCTGGCCGCTGCCCGGGACACGGGCGCGCAGGCCATCCATCCCGGCTACGGCTTCCTCTCCGAAAACGCTGCATTTGCCACGGAGGTGGCCCGCGCGGGGCTGGTGTTCATTGGCCCTCCCCCGTCCGCCATGAACGCGCTGGGAGACAAGGTGGAGGCCAAGCGCAACGTGTCCGCCGTGGGCGTGCCGGTGGTGCCCGGGTTTGTGGGCGTCCTGGAGAATGAGGACCACGCCGTGGCGGAGGCCAACCGGATCGGGTTTCCGGTGATGCTCAAGGCGTCCGCCGGTGGCGGCGGTATTGGCATGCACCGCTGCCGGTCTGAGGCGGACCTGCGCAAGAACTTTGGTGATGCGCGCAAGAAGGGCGAAATGTTCTTTGGGAAATCCCACGTATTCCTGGAGAAGCTCATTGACCGGCCGCGCCACGTGGAGGTGCAAATCATCGGCGATGCGGGCGGCACGGTCCACGCGCTGTCCGAACGCGAGTGCTCCATCCAGCGGCGGCACCAGAAGGTGCTGGAGGAGGCGCCCAGTCCCGTGGTGGATCCGCCCATGCGCGCGCGCATGCTGGAGGCGGCGCGCAAGGCCGGCGAGGCGGCCGGGTACCGCAACGCGGGCACGGTGGAGTTCATTGTTGACGGGAATACGCGGGAGTTCTTCTTCCTTGAGGTGAACGCGCGGCTCCAGGTGGAACACCCGATTACCGAGGCGGTGATGGGAATTGATCTCGTGGAGGCGCAACTCCGCGTGGCCGCGGGCGAACCGCTGCCGTTTGACCCCGCGGCGTTGCGCATGGATGGCCACGCGATTGAAGCGCGCATCTGCGCGGAGGATCCGGATAAGCGGTTTGTCCCCAGCCCGGGCACCATCAGCGCGCTGTCCTTCCCATCCGGCGAGGGCATCCGCGTGGACACCGGCGTGGAGTCCGGCTCCGTGGTGACGCCGTACTATGACAGCCTGCTGGCCAAGCTCATCTGCCACGGGAAGGACCGCGCGCAGGCGTGTGACCGCCTGGTGGCCGCGCTGCGCCAGTGCAAGGTGGAGGGAATCAAGACCAACATCCCGCTGCTGGAAAAGGTCGTGGACAGCGAGGTGTTCCGCAGCGGCAAACTGCACACCGACCTGCTGGCCGAATCGTTCGGTCTGAAGTCATGAGGCACATCCCGTTTGTTCAATTGGACGTATTCACGCAGCGGCCGCTGGAGGGCAACCAGTTGGCGGTGTTCCCGGACGCGGGCTCGCTCACCGGGGACGACATGCAGGCGCTGGCCCGGGAGACCAACTTCTCCGAGACAACCTTCATCATCCCGCGCGGTGGCGACGTGGAAGGCCGCGCGGGCGTGCGGGTGCGCATCTTCACCGTGCAGCAGGAACTGCCCTTTGCCGGCCACCCCACGCTGGGCACCGCGTGGTTCCTGCACCGCCAGCGCAAGGTGGACCGCGTCACGCTGGACCTGGGCGTGGGACCGGTGACGGTGGAATTCGGCGCGGATGGCGCGGGCGTGATGACGCAGAAGGACCCGGTGTTTGGTGCCACGCATGACCGGCGTGACGTGGCGCCGCTGGGTGGGCTTTCTGTGGACGACCTGCGCGACGATCTCCCGGTGCAGGCGGTGTCCACGGGCCTGCCGTTTGTGGTGGTGCCGGTTCGGACGGCACAGGCGCTGCGGCGCATGAAGCTGGATGCCACGCGGACGGACGCGTACCTGGCAGCGGCGGAGGCAAAGTTCCTCTACTGGATTGCGCTGGACGGCGGGGGACGGGACGGCGTGGACGCGCAGGCGCGCATGGTCTTCTACGGCGGCGAGGACCCGGCCACGGGCAGCGCCGCCGGGTGCGGCATCAGCCACCTGGTGCACCACGGCGCGGTTCCGTCAGGAAAGACAATCACCATCCTGCAGGGACTGGACGTGAAGCGGCCCAGCCTGGTGCGTACATCCGCGGAACGGGTGATGGACGCGGTGTCGCGCGTGCGCGTGGGCGGTCACGTCGTGGAAGTGGCCCGCGGTGAGTACGCGGTCCCCTGACACGCGCGACCCGTCGGCGAATTGCCCTGGATTCAGGGCGCAGGGTCGGGTGGAGGATTGGCGGGCTTTCGGCCAAGCGGGGCCCACAAGGCCAACCCGAGTCCGCCCACGAGACCGCCGATGGGGAGCGCCAGCAACAGCGGGTTGTCCAGCGCGCACACGCCCAGGAGCGCCAGCCCCAGTGCCACCACCAACCCGCAGACCAGCCCAGACGCCCACCCGCCCACGACGTCACCGCGGTGCCTTCCACCGGGCGGCCTGCGGGAATGCATGGCCAGCCAGACGTTGCGCAGGGCAAGTGCGCCAAGAAACAGGAAGGCCCACGCCAACGGGCTGCTTCCTTCCAGTTCCACGGTGGCAGTTGCGCCGCAGGTGGTCCCGTCAGGCGCAGTCTCCGTGATGCGCACCGGTGCGCGCACGCCGCCCGCAAAACCGGAGAAGAAGTAGTGGTAGCTGCCCTGTGAACGCGTGGGCAGCGGCTTGCCGTCGTCACCCCAGGTGCGCAGCGCGATCTCGCCGAGCGGCGAGGGCAGCACGATGGTCGCCACACCCCGGCGCGGGCCGGCGGTGGGGCGCGCCACCACCCAGTGGATATCTCCCTCGGTGGGGATTGCCAGCGTTTCGGTGGATGCCAGCGCGTAGGACGTGGAGCCGATGCGGAGGTCCGCGCGGCATTCGCCGCTTAGGGACGCGCGCGTGGGCAGAGGCGCCAGGCACACAGCCAGCACCACGGTGGCAACGTGGCGCCATGCATTGAACGGGGTGGAGGGTAGCCTGTGCGGGGTGCGCATGAATGCCGTCCTATCCAGCCGGCTTACGGGGGAGGCACACCGCCAACATAGGCCCGGTACGTATAGGCCGTGATGGGCGTGGAGTGCAGGACCAGCGCGAGTTGCGCCGGGCCGGTCACGGCGTCACGGAAGCGCACGAACAGGTCCCCATCCCGCGTGAAGGACGGCGTGACGGCGACGCGGCTGCCGGGCTGCCATTCCACGGGTCCCTCCGTCTCCACGTTCACCTCACCCACAAAGCCCTCAATGACAACCGCGGGGGGCAGCGGGCGACCAGGCTGGTGGACGAAGAACACGGCAAGGTGACGCCCAGCCGGGAGAACCGCCGCGGCCATGTCCGAATTGTACGGATAGACATTGCCCAGGCAATCCACCGCGCACACGCCGTTGTAGGCTCTGGAACCACCGGTGCGACACGTCGCCTCGGGCGGCTGCAACTCGTCATAACCGCACCCCGCCGCCGTGTCGTCCGTCTTGGCGCCGCCGCTCCCGGGCCCGTCCGCGCAGCCCAGCGCCGACGCCATCAGTGCGGTGAAGACCATGGTGCGAAAGACGGGATTCATCGGCAGCCCCCAGTGAAGGCGCCGGACGCTACGAGCGCGTGGGCGTGTTGGCAATGACCCGGGTCAGGCGGGGTGTGATCGCCCATGGTTGTGGTCCCTGGGGGTGGGGCAGCCACAGGATCCCAAAGAGCCGTTGTGGTGTGGCACAGCCGCCCCGGCTGTGCCGGTGCATGGCGACGTCACGGATGTCCCGCTGGCGTCCCGGCCGGGG
>JACRCW010000001.1 GCA_016218805.1 Deltaproteobacteria bacterium
ACGCCGCCGGCTCGGCATCCCGTGCCAACAGGAGTGGACCCCCCAACCACGGGCCCGCTCCCAGCCTCCATTGGACACATCGCCGCGCCGCATTTCGATCCAGGCAAGCCCGGAGCCGACGGGGCCGCTAATCAAGTACGGTTCGCACGTATCGCCTGGAGGTGATCGTGCATAGCCTCAGTTTGCTCAGGACCCGCCATCCCCGCGTGAGCCGGCGTCCCAGTCTCCTCCGGGGCCGTTGCATCGCGGATCTCCCGGCACGCATGCCGCGCCAAGGCAACGGTCCACGACATAGGCCGAAGCATCCGAAGCGGCGGTTGCTGCGATGGCTGCACGGACTTCGCCAACCGTGTAATGGCACGTCGGATCGTTCTCGATTTGTCGCTTGAATACGGCACCTGTTGAACACACGCTCGCGGTCCCACGCCCACAGTAGAGGGCGTTCAGGCATTCGCCGGCGACCAGCCAGCCACCATCCCGCTCAAAGTACATGCTCTCCGGACCAACCCCAATCCCGGCCACCGTGGTCGCACCGGTGAACCCGCAGGTGTCCAGTGGCCCTGCATCCAGCGCAAAGCGGAAGTCCTGCGTTGCCACCATCGCCCGGATGGGGAAACTGAGCCCATAGTCCCGCAGGATGTCGAGGTCGCGCTCCAAATAGTCGCCGCCGTCGCCGTCATATCGAGGAGCGCCCCACAGCAACGCCCACTCCGCCGTGAGACCGCCTGCGATGGTCTCCACAACGGAATAGCGGGTTTTCGGACCCACGTGGAAACAGCCGAGGGGACAGAACTCAACAGGCTGTTCGATCTGGACCACGCCGAAGAACGGCCCCGCGGCAAAGTAGAACGGTGCCAGTTTCACCGGCCCGCCGGTTGAGGATGACGATCCAGCAACGCCCGCATCCATGTTGTCGTCTGGCTGTGAACACGCCAGCCACAAGGGCGGGAAGAACGCCAAGGCAAGGGCGCAGGGTTTCACCATCGCACACCCGGCAGCGGGATTTGTTTCATGATTTAATCCCTCCCTCGGGCGGCGGGCCGCCTTCATGGTTCTTCCGCTGCAAGCCGCATTGCCGGGTGTTTCCCTGACTACGGGTTGCACGTCAGTTTGCGGGTTACCATGCAGACAGGGCACCCGGACCCCCCCGATCGGGGGGGTCGCTGCGAGGCGGTGCGCAAGCACCACGCTTCCAGGCTTCGGGCCGGCGGTGCGGCAGGTACTGGCTTGGGGCACACCGGCGCCGCAGAACCGCCGGTCAGAAGTTCACGGCGCCCCCCGGCACCACGTCCATGACGCGGTCCGCGCGGAAGCCGGCGTCCAGGCCGCGGGCAGCGCGGTAGTTGGCGTACGCTTCCAGCACGCGCTTCACGTACAGGCGCGTCTCCCGGTAGTTCACCGCCTCCATGAACGCGTCCAGCGGCAGGCCGCGCCCGCGCTCCACAAACCGCCGCGCCGGCTCCGGCCCACCGTTGTAGGCCGCCGCCGCCAGCTCCGGGCGGCCCCCAAAATCCGCCCACAACCGCGCCAGGTAGCGCGCCCCCAGACGCGTGTTGGTGGCCGCATCAAACAGCGCGCCGTCTTCCAGCGCGGGCTCCCCCGCGCCGACCAGTCCGGCCGCGGTGGTTGGCATCAGCTGCATGACGCCCATGGCGCCCGCCTTGGAACGCACCACCGGCGAGAAGTGGCTCTCGGTCCGCGCAATGGCCAGGGCCAGGTCCTGGTCCAGTCCTTCCGCGCGCGCGGAGGCTTCCACCACCGCCACGCGCGGATAGGCCAGCCGGAGCCACCGCGCGTCCTTTCCCCCGTCCACCAGCGCGCGTTGCCGTTCGGCCAGCTGTACCGCCGCGGTGGCGTCCCCCATGGCCAGCGCCAGTTCCCCCAGCGCCAGCAGCCCATCCGGCGCGGCCCGCTCAGATGACAGCAACCCGCGGAGCGTGTCCGAGGCTGCCGTGGTGGCCCCGGACTGGTAGAGGGCGGCCACGCGCGCCAGGCGTTCGCGGGCGGCGGCGGACAACAGCTTGCCGGTGCGCAGCGCCACAATGCGGTCCATGGCGTCGTCAGGGAGAGGCGCGGGGGCCTGCGGCAGGGTGGGCGGGCGGCCCAGGCGCTGGCACGCAAGCCGCCCGTACAGGCGCACGGGCAGCGTCCGGCACAGCTCCTCCAGGTGGCGGTTCCCGTCGTCAGCGCGCCCGGCCTGAGCCGTCCACACGGCGCCCCAGTAGCGGAAGTGCGCCGCGCGTTCGGGTCCCACGGCGGCCGGGCGGGCCCACTGCAGCGCGCGCTTGGATGCGTCAGGCACGCGCCCCAGCGCGGCCAGGGTGCGCGCGGTGAACCACGCGGCGTCCTTCTGCTTGGCGTTGCGCACCGCGGCCACGCGCTCCCACTGCGCCAGCGCTGCCGCCAGGTCGCCCGCTTCGGAGAAGTAGTACCCGGCCAGGTGGCGGTTCTCGATGGACAGGGGGTCCAGGGGGAACTTCTCGGCGATCTGCAGGTTGGCTTCAGCCAGTTCCCGCGGCGAGAGGTCCGCGGCCCGTGCGGCCAGCACGCTGCGCCACACCGCGGGCGTCTCCGCGCCGGCCGGGGCCGCCTGCACTTTGGCCAGCAGCGCCAGTTTCTCCGCGCGCCGGTCCAGCGCCCCCAGGGCGCCCGCCAGCAGCAGGTCGCGGCGCAGCGCTTCCTCGGCGGTGGCGGGCGGCGGGAGGGCGGTCAGCACCCGCTCCACCAGTGCGGGCAGCCGCTCCAGGGTGAGGCGGTCCGCCAGGCGCAGCGCCAGGGAAACGTCGAGTCGCCCGCCGCCCTCCACCGCGGCCTGGAGTGCGGCACGCGCCAGCATGGCGTCCTGCGGCTCCGCGTCGTCCAGCATGTCCAGCGCCAGGCTGACGCGCGCTTCCGTGCCCGCCGTGCAGCGCAGCAGCACGCGGCGCGCGCCGTGGCGTCCGGCGTGGCCCGGCTCCGCCGCCAGCGCGCGGGCGTACGCGGGGGCTGCCGCGCATCCATTCCCGGCGTGGTCCACGTCGGCTTCCACGTAGCGCGTGCCGGGGAGCGCCCGCCGCTGCATGGCCGCCACGGCGGCGCGCGCGTCGTCAAAGCGGCCCAGCCGGCGCAGCGCCTGGGCGCGCAGGGGCTCGGAGGTGTCCCACAGGATGTGCGTGGGCGGGATGGCGGCGAACTGCGCCACGGCACCCGTGTCGTCGCCCGCGGACAGCAGCGCCAGGCCGGCCAGCAGCCGCCCCTGCGGGGTCTGGGTGGTCATGGCGCTGTGCGCGGCGCCGGCCAGGTCACCCGCGCGCAGTTGCGCCCGCGCAGCGGCCAGCGGGTCCGGCCACAGGTAATCCGGCGG
Organism: Deltaproteobacteria bacterium; assembly: GCA_016218805.1. Lineage (GTDB taxonomy): Bacteria > Myxococcota > JACRCW01 > JACRCW01 > JACRCW01 > JACRCW01. Next base: position 3,344 of record JACRCW010000001.1, read on the forward strand.
TGGCTTGCCCCACGCCGGGGCAGCGGCCAGCAGCACCGCGGCAGCAAGAGCGCCGGCGCGGCGCCGGCCGAGCCCCACGCGGGCAGCGGCTGCCTCACAGGCGGCGTTGATGCCCGCACCGACCACGCCCCAGCTGGGCCCGGGCTCGGCAGGAGCCTCGCCCTCCCGTCGTCGTCGTCGTCGTCGTCGTGGGAGCCCACGGGAGGGCGCGCCTCCCGGCCAGCCCGTGTCAGCGCATATTTGGTGGTGGTGGGGGCGAGCCCTCACAGGCCGATGATGCCCTGGCGGATGCCCTCAGTGACCGCTTCCACGCGGTTGGTCACGTCCAGCTTCTGGTAGATGTGCTCCAGGTGCGTGCGGATGGTGGCCTTGGACAGGCCCAGCACCTTGGCCGCCTCATTGTTGGACAGCCCCTTGGCAATGATCTGCAGGATCTCCAGCTCGCGTTCAGTGAGCGCGCGGCGGGTCTCCTGGCGGGGCGCGTTGGCGTCCACCGGCCTGGCCGGGTCCACCGGCGGCGGGGGAGGCGGCTGGCCTTCCATGGGAGCCCGGAAGTGCCGGAGCAGGCTGCGCGCCAGGTTGGGCTGGATCACGCTGCCGCCGCTCTTCACCTCCTTGATGCTCTCCACAATCTTGTCGGCCTCCGCGCCCTTGAGCAGGTAGCCTGACGCGCCGGCCTTGATGGCCTCCAGCACCTTGTCCTCCTCGTCGAAGATCGTAAAAATCAGGATCTCCATGTTGGGGTGCTTGGCCTTCACTTCGCGCGTGACGTCAATGCCGCTCATCTGGGGCAGGCCCAGGTCACACAGCAGCACCTCCGGGTTGCAGCGCTCCACCTCTTCCAGCGCGGCTTCGCCGCTGACCGCGGTGCCGACGATGTCGATCTCCGGGTAGGCCGCCAGCAGCTTGAGTTGGTTCTTGAGGATCTTGGGTTGGTCCTCGACCACCAGCACGCGGATCTTGTCCATGGGCGCTTGCACCTGTGTGGGCCCGGCCGGCGGTTGTTTTTCATCCCCGGGAGCCGCAGGCACCGTACCAAAGCACACCGACCGCGGTCACCCCCGGCTCACCGGCACACCTTGAGGTCATCCCGGCCCAGGTCCTCGCAGGACTCCCCGGCGCCGCAGTTGAGGGACGTCTCGCACGCCCGCCGGCAGCGCGGGTTGGCGTCGGTGTCGTCGCACGCGAGCCCGCTGGCGCAGGCCGCGGTGGTGCAGGCTTCGTTCTGCCGGGCCAGCGTCAGGCAGGCGCCGCCCGGCGCGCAGACCTGCTCGGCGGCGCAGCCGGAGGCGGGGCACGGCGTGCCGCACAAGGCCCGCTGGTCGCCGGTGTCCCCGCACGCCAGGCCGTCCACGCACAGGCGCTCGTCACAGCGTTCATCCAGTTGGGCCACCGCCACGCATGCGCCCAGGCCGTCCCGGCCGCTGCCCATCCGGCAGCTGGTCCCCAGCGGGCAGTCGGTGGTGGCCCCGCCGTCGGGCACGCCGCCGTCGGTGGCGGGCGCGCACTGCCGCCGGCAGAAGTTCCCCACCGGCTCACCCACGCAGAACAGGCCCGGGTTGCAGACGGCGGGCTCACAGGTGGTGCCTTCCGGGACGTTGAAGTCATAGATGAACGTGGCCCGGGCCGGGGTGAGGTCCGCGTCACCGTTGTCATCCACGGCGGCCACCTCCAGCGTGTAGCGGCCGTCCTGCAGGCCCGTGAGCACCAGCGGCCCGGCCAGGATGGGGTCCGTCCACTGGCCCCCCCGGAAGCGGTAGCGGTACAGGCGCGCGGGCGGCGCGCCCTCCAGCGCGCTGGGGGTGACCTGGATGATCACCGCCACGCCGGAAACGCCGCTGACGTACGCGGGCACGGGCGGGTCAATGCGGGTGTCCGGCAGGATCCTGGTGGAAGCGCGGTCATGCTTGCGGGACAGCTCGCCCTCACCGCCCTGCGTGAACGCGGACACGCGCCACCACAGCGTCCCGTCCTCCAGCGCTTCTTCCGTCTCCTCCGCCACCGCCGCCACGGACGGGTCCGTATAGTGATCCTGTTTGGGGCCCAGCTCCGCCACCAGCACGCGCGCCCCGGAGGTGTCCTCGCGGTACACGCGGTACCCCTTGATGCCCCGCCCCGGCAGCCGCGTGAAGTGCAGGGTGACCTCGCCCACGGCCTCCGTAGCGTCGCCCCCGGCACCCGTGTCCTCGTAGGTCACGTACGTGCCATACGCGTCCTCCACGTCATCCCGGTCAAACGGGTTGGAGCGCGGCAGGCACGCCAGCGCGGCCAGCGCCGCCAGCCATCCCATCCATGCGGCGGCGCGCTTCATGCGCCACCCCCGGGCGCCGGAGCGGGGCGGGCCACCGCGCGTGCGGGGTCCCCCGGCAGCGTGAGGAACGCCCAGGTTGCACCCGCCACCGCCGCCACGGCGACGACAATCCCCACCGCGCTCAGGGTGATGACGCCCGCGCCCGACCAGGTCAGCCCGTTGGCCAGCCAGTACGCCTGCGCCACAGCGGGCCGCGACACCTCCAGCATGTACCGGTCATACGCCAGCTTGGCGCCGGCCAGCAGCGCCGCGCCGCCCGCCACGGCGGCCACCGCGCCTGCCGCCGCCACCGTGCCCAGCACCACGCCCACCACCCCCCCGGCGATCTTGAGCCGCCGCGTGCGCGCGGCTCCGGTCAGCTCCGGGCGCAGGGAGACGCTGCGCTCCTCGTCCGCTTCCAGGCGCAGGCGGGCCTTGGCGGGCAGGTGCCAGGCGCGCCGGATCTCCAGGTCATGGAAGCCCGGTTCCACCTTCCAGGAGCGCCCCGCCACGCGCCGGCCGTTCAGGTACACCTCGTCACCGCTCTCCACGGAGCCCGTGGCCAGGGTGAGCCGCGCCGGCAGCGGGGCCAGCGTCAGTTCGCCCAGGTCCACGGCGCCCGCGTCACGCACGGTGACGTCAGCCACGGCGCGCACGTGGTGGTGCGGCAGCCGAAGCTCCACGTTCCACCGTCCCGGCGCCAGCTTGAGTTCCTTGAGCGGGGTGACCCCGGCCTCGCGTCCTTCCACCAGCACCGTGGCGCCCGGCGGGACGCTGGTGACAGACAGCAGGCCGTGCTCGCGGACCAGGGTGATGGCCTCCGTCAGCTCCGTTCCCGCCGTCACCGTTCCCGCCCAGCTCTGCGGGCGGTACCCGCGCGCCACAAAGCGCACCAGGTGGTCTCCGCCCGGCAGTTCCAGGGCGCGGCCTCCCACGGGAACCGCCGGCGCGCCGTCCACGGACATCTCCACGTTCTGCACCGTGGTGGTGAACCGGACGCTGCCCGCCGGCCGGAGGTCAAACCGCTGGCAGTTCCCGCCCTCCCACCCCGCCTCCACCAGCCGCTCCTGCGGGGCGTGCTTGGGCGCTTCCACGCGCACCGTGCGCCAGCCCGCCTCCAGGCCCTCCAGCGTGCGCGGCAGCGCCCCCAGCGGCTTGCCGTCCAGCACCAGCGTGGCGCCGGGGGTTTCCGCCGTCACGCACAGCCGCCCCACGGCCTGGCCGCGCGTTGCGGTGGCCAGGAACGCGCGCAGCCGTTCCACACTGACCGCCACAAAGCGCCCCGGCGGTGCCCCCTCCACGCGCAGCCGCCCCACGTGCACCGCGGCCAGCGTGCCATCAGGCGCAAACACCGCCGCGCCCGTGTCCGCGCCGGTGCCCGCGGTCTCGCCGTCCAGCGTGAGGTAGCCCTGCGTGAGGTTTCCCCACGGCCCGGTCTGCGTGGACACCACCACCGCCTTGGCTGACTGCCAGGCCAGCCCGCCCTCCACGCCGCGCACCGTGAGGGTGGCCCCCTTCTCCAGCGGCTTGCCGCTGTAGAAGCGCAGCGTGGGTTGGCCGGGCACGGGTGACCCCATCAGCAGCGCCAGGCCACTTTCCTCGTCGCGCTGGATGAAGCGTGCGCGCTGCTCGGACTGGTCGGACCGGTGCAGGGTCACCGTGGCGGCGCCGGCCACCGCCTCGGCGGGCACCACCACCATGCCGTCCGCGGACAGAAGCACCCCCGGGACGGGCGGCCCGCGGCCCTGGGCGCGGTCCACCATCACCACCGCCTCAGGCGTGTTCTGCGCCGCGGCGGGCGGCGCCGCAGCCAACCCCAGGAGCATGCCCCACGCGATTCCCGCGCGACCGATCATGGCCCCAGCATGCGGTTAGCCCCTCCCCCGGTTCAAGCCCTTGGCCGGCGTCAGCCCGGGAGCGCCAGGAGCTTCGGCAGGGCGTCGCGCCCCAGCCCCGCTCCCAGCCGCCCGTTGGCGCGGCCCGTCGGGCGCCCGTCCTCAAACCGGATCAGCGTGGGCACCACGTGGATATCGTGGTCCACCCACAGCGGGTTGGACTCGTCGTCCATCACGCACTCCACGGGCTCCCACCCGCCCAGGTCCCGCACCCCGTCCACAAACGTGGGCCGGTAATTCACACAGAACGGGCACCACGTTGCATGGAACAGCACCACCGCCTTCTTCCCCGCCACCGCTGCCCGGAGGTCCCCGGCCTGCGTCACCCGCTTCATCCTGCACCTCCGGGGGCCATCCATAGCCCCCGGATGCACGCCGCGCAGCCGCTCTTGCACCCCATCCCCGGGTGCTGCCACCGTGACCGCCGCCATGGGCCCGCTTGCTGTGCTGTGGATCTCGGCCGCGCTGGCCGGTGCGCCTGCGCCGGCCGCGCCGGACCGCCTGCCGTTTGAGGCGTTTGTGTTCCAGCCCTGGCGGGACGGACCCGCTCCGGCCCCGGCCGAAACGGTGGAAAGCCTGGCCCAGGACACCTACCTGGGCGGCGGCGGCGTGGCCGGTCCGGCGGCCCTATTGGGCACCGGGGTGAACCTGGTGGTGGAACCCGCCCTGGGCGCGGTGGCCACGCTGCTGTCCCATGACGCGGCCGCCCGGGACAGCGCCAACATCACACGCTCCACGGCGTCGGCGTACGGCAAGACGCTCTCGTACATGGGCTCGTTCATGCTGATGTGGGCGCTGTCCATCCCGGTGTGGGCGGGCCTGGTGCTGGCGGCGCCGGTGCTGGCGGGCGTGGTGCTGGCGGCGGCCCGCGGGTTCACGCCGGAGGCGCTGCAGGCCGGCGCGGGTCTGGGGCTGCTGCTGGGCGCGGGCGGGCTCACGCTGGCCATGCTGTTTGCCGCCGTCCCATGGTTCCTGGGACGCACGCTGGGGATCACCGTGGGGGACCTGCTGTTTGAGAAGCTGGGGAGCGCGCGCAGCGCGGAGGAGCGCACGCGCGAGGACCAGGGTGAGCTGGAGAAGCTGTTGCGCCAGCGCGCGGTGGGTCCGTTGCCGTCGGTGCGGGCCGGCGTGCTGCTGTCCGCCGTGGCCGGGGGCGTGGTGGAGCGTGAGATGCGGTGGGACGGGCTGCCGGTGGCGGGTCCCCTCATCACGGCGGTGCGGGCGGGGGGACCGCTGCCGGACCGGCTGCGCGCGGCCCGCCTGGTGGCCGAACTGGGCGCCGCGCCGGAGCATCTGGATACCGGTGCGCGCGCGCTGTTGTTCGCGCGGTCCGCGTTGCTGTCCGCTGCGCAGGGGCTGCTTTTGACCGCGGTTCCCGTGGTGGGGCTGGGGGGGCTGGCGTTCCTGGTGTGCGCGTTCATCCCCACCGGCGCGGCGCTGCCGCTGGGCGGGACGTTGCTGGGCGGGGCGCTGGTGGGTGCGGCGGCGCTGGCGGCGTTGGGTGCGCTCAGCGGCGCGGCGGCGTTCCTGGCGCACGCGTTGCTGCCGTGGACGCTGGCGCTGGTGGCCGGTCAGCCGGGCGAAGGCGCCGCCCCGTAACCCGCGGGGCCGGCCGCGCGGCGCTCACTCCACGTAGCGCTTCTTGACCAGGTACCCCACGGTGTCCTGCGCGCAGTGCTCGCAGTAGCCGGCGTCCCGCATGAGGCGCGCGGTGAACTGGTCCACCGCTTCGCGTTCGCGGGTGTCCAGGTCCTTGGCCTCACCGTGGACCACCTTCAGGTAGTTCTGGGCAATCTTGCGCACCTGGCGGCGGCGCTTCTCATAGGCGTCATCCTTCAGCCGGCGCAGGTGCGGCGCAAAGATCTCCCGGTAGTCCGGCTTCTCCCCCGCGGGCCGGTCCAGGCTGTGCGCGCCAATGGTGCCAATGAGCGCGCGGCGGAACCCGCCCTCGTCGTCGCCCTTGGGTAGCAGCACGTCTTCAATCAGGCGCATCAGGTCGCGGTCGGGGTCACGCATCTGCTTGGTGTGCGGGTCCGGGACCTTCTCACCCTTCACCCACGCGGTGATGTTGCGCACGTACCGTTCAAACAGGTCCACCGTGCTCTGTTCCTCCACCAGCCCCATGGCGGTGCGGACCTCCTCGTCCACAGTGTCCAGGTGGAACTTCTCCACCTCATCCACAAACGCGCCCGCGTCCCGGTAGCCGCGCTTGCGGTCCCTGCCCAGCCACTCATAGACGGTGGTCTCCTTCACCAGCGCGCGCAGCTCCTCCACCACCGCCAGCGGGGACAGGCACTTGTGCGCGCGGTTGCCGGCGGCCGCCAGCAGCACCGCGCGGATTTCGCGTGCGCTGGCGCCGTAGCGGCCCTCGTACTCGGACTGGCTGGCGCGCTCCGCGTACAGGTCCGGGATGACCTTGCGCAGCTCCTTGCCCTGCTGCGTGGTCAGGTGGTCCGGCACGGTGCCGTCCTCGTACAGCATGAGCTTCTCGGCGGGCTTGAGTTCGCTGACCACCTCGCGCAGGTGCGGCGGATACAGCGACGGATCCGGCGGCTCCAGCCGCGTAAGGACCGCAAACCGCGCGGCCACCTCCACCGCGTGCGGCGCCACGTGCCGGTCCAGCACGGAGCGCTTCACCATCTCACGGTAGATCTGCGTCTCGTCGGAAAAGCGCAGCAGGTAGGGCGCGGTGACCAGCTCAATGCGCCCCTTGAAGCTCTGCCAGTCGGGGTAGGCCTTGAACGCGTCCAGGTGGCCTTCGTTGGAGGTGGCCACCATCACGGTGTCCAGGAACACCGTCATCATCTCCAGGGACGCGCTTTGCGTCTCAGTGGCGCTGAGCAGGTACTTGAACGCCTCCACGGGGCGCTTGAGCAGATCATTGAACTCCAGCAGCCCGCGGTTGGCGTCCACCAGCGGTCCGCCCGCCTCATGCAGCACCACGCTCTGCAGGCTCACCGGCAGGTTGCCGTAGCTCTTGTCCGCCGTGATCTGCCGCGTGTAGCCGTCCACGCTCATCTGCGGCTCCACGCTGACAATGCCGCAGCGGAAGCGCTTGGACAGGTAGAACCGTTCCACCTGCACGTGGCGCAGGACCTCGGCCACGTCACCCGCGTGGCTGTTGAGCAGCGCGTCAAAGATGGACCGGCAGCGCGGGCAGACGTCCCCGCGCAGCAGCACCTGCGGCACCTGGAAGTCCGCCGGCAGCTTCTTGTCATCAAACAGGCGCTTGATGAGCGCCTGGCGTTCCGGGCGCGGGATGAGCAGCAGCGGGTGGTCCTTCATGTTGCACGGGATGCGCGCGTCCAGGTCCTTGCTCTCCAGCAGCGCGTAGGACCCCAGGGAGGCGCCCGGGCGGTCTGACCCAAACCCCAGCGAGCCCTTCTGTACCTTGCTGGTGGGGAACACCCAGGCAAAGCGGTATTGCGCGCCCTGCGGCGTGCGCGAGTAGGCCTCCGCGGCGGTCTCCACGCACTGCAGCAGGCTGCTCTTGGCGCTGCCGTTGGGCCCGTGCAGCAGCAGCAGCCGGTCCGTGCGGCCGGAGCGCGTGAAGTTGCGCAGGTGCTTCACCAGCTCCTGCTGCACGCTCTCCTGGCCCGCCACGCGTCCCTCGCCCTCCTCCGTAGGGACGTCAAACAACTTGTGCCGCGCCACGGTGCCGTAGGGGCGGTGCACTTCATAGCTGCCAAAGTGTTCCACCGCGTCCGCCAGGAACTGCGCGCTGCCCCGCACGTGCACGCGCGGGTGTTGCAGGACCAGGGTGAGGTACTCATCCAGCGGCAGCACCGTGCGGTCACGGTCAAACGATTCTTTGACGCGGGTGGCGAGGGAACGCAGCAGCTCAGAGGTATCCATGGCCCGCGGAAGCCTGCCCCAGCCCCCGGGGCGGCGTCACCCGTCGCGCGCCGCGGGATCCCCGCCCCACAGCGGCTGCACCAGGTGCCACGCGCCCGGCGCCCAGCCCGCCGCGCCCGGTCCGCGGACGAGACGGAACGTTGCGCCCCAGTCCACCGCGGGCGGCAGCGCGGGCCGGCAACGGTGCGGCAGGACGCATGCTTCGTCCGGCAGTGCGCAGCTGCCGTTGTCCACGCACACGCCGTAGGAAGAACCGCACGCACCCAGCTCATCCGGCGAACACGTCCAGCCCACGCCACACGCGCTGTCCGCCGGACTCTGGCAGGTCTCAGCCAGCGCGGGCGGCCAGGTGAAGGCCGCTGACCAGGCCGCCAGCAGCGCGCCGCGTTCATGCACGCGGAGCGCGGGATCCCGCCGCTGCGGAACCCGGGCGTCTGCGGCGCCCGGGACCACGCGCAGCAGCGGTTCGCCGCGGTTGCCGGCGGCCAGCCGCGCATGGTCCAGCGGCTGATCAAACAGCCTTGACAGGTGCACCGTCACGCCTCCCAGGCCCACGCCCGCGGCGCCCACGGGGAGTGACTGCAGGGCCGCGGTCAACAGCAGGCCCCAGTCCGCGGCAAGGGGAGTCCCGCGCCACGCGCTCAGGCGCACCAGCCCGTCCGGCGCGCCGGCCTGCTGCAGCATGGCGCCCACCAGCCCGTCGAGCGCTTCGCCCACCGCCGTGCGCGATTCCTCCAGCGCCACCGGGACCGCCACCGGCTCCAGCAGGTGACTGTTCAGCTCCGTGGCCACCCGCTCTGCGTCCAGCACCAGCGCCGGCACCACGCTGATGCCGCCGTCCGCGTCAAAGCGGTGGACCTCGCCAACGCGGACCAGGGCGTTGAGGGGGAGGGTGCCGCCGTCCGCGTCCAGCCCGGCCACCCGGTACGCACCCAGCCCCAGCAGTGCCGCCCGCACCAGCTGCACCGCCGCGCGGAGCAGGCGCGCGTCCACGGCGGTCAGCGGGATGCCACGCGGCAACCGGGTCAACCCCGAGGGCAGCGTCATCACCACGCCCTCTGCCAGCGCCGCATCCGCCAGGTCCGCCGCCACCGGGGCCAGCCGGTCCGCCAGGTCCGCGGCCGCACCGCGCAGCCAGCCCTCGGTCACGTCGGCGCCGCACCCCGCCAGGAACTGCTCCAGCACGCCCTCCACGCGGGGCTCCGTGCGTGACGTCAGCCCCAGTGACCGCCCCAATGACGGCACCTCCGTCACCACGTCATTCACCGTGCCCCGCAAGGTCACCGCCCCGGGCGCACCGGCAAGCACCACGTCCTCCAGCCCCACGTCCACCACGCCGCCCGCGCCGCCGCCGTGACGGAACCGGATGGCCCCCGCCGCGCCGTCCGTCCACACAAACCGGTCACCGCCGTGGACCAACTCCACCGTCCCGCCAAACTGGGCGCGCTCCTGCCGCACGGAGGTGCCGCCCACGCCCGCGGGAAGCACCACGCGCAGCCAGCCCGCCGGTCCCACCGCCGTCACCACGCCGTCGCCCGCGGACCGCCGCGCGTACACCTCGTCCACCACCAGCGGCGTCTCGCCCGCGGCGTCCGCCACCACCAGCAGCGCGCTGCCGGCCCGGTCGGCCGCGGCCTGCGCCAGCACGCCACCTTCCCCAACGATGCCGCTGAACAGCGCGCCGCCCTCCAGCCCGCAGCGCAACAGCAGGTCACTCACGGGCGGTGCGCCCGCCATAAGCAGCAGGTCCGTCACGGCGCGGCCCAGGGACGCGTGCGCATCCACCCCGCGGGACCGGGCCGTGTGATACGCCGCGCGCGCCCCCGCCATGTCACCCGTCCACAGCAGCGCGTCACCGGCGCCGGGGGCCGGCAGCTCCTCGGCCCACCCGGCGGGCATGGCGCGGCGGTCCACCAGCGCCAGCGTGGTGGACGCCCCCAGCTCCGCGGCCACCACGCCCGCCACCGCCTGCGCGCCCGGCAGCGGTACCAGCGCGCCCCAGGCGTCCGCCGCGGCAATGCGCAGCTCAGCCACCGGCACGCTCACCTCCGGCCGGACCTTCCACTCCACGCGCGCGGGCACCGCCAGGGCGCCACCCTCCACGCGGAACAGGTAGCCTTCGCCCACGCGCGGCACGGGCACGCCCGGCCCTTCCAGCCGCGCCAGCGTCAAGGTCACGTCCGCCGCCACCGCCAGCGCCGGCACCCGCAGCGTCACCGTCCCGTCGGCACTCTGCAGCAATGCCCCGCGCGTCCGCTCCACGGTCACGCTCACGGCGTCCCGCTCCACCCCGCGCCCGCCACCGCTGCTGCTGCTGGCCCCGTTGCCCTCGGACGCGGTGAGGGAGTCATTCGCGGTCAGGCACGCGGCCGACGCCAACGCCCCCAGCACAACCATCCGGAATTGCCAGCGCATGCCATGCCACCAAGCAGGAAGCGATCCACGGGGGACCGTCCGGGGAACTTAGGCCGTCCCATGGGGATTTCCAGTTGTCCGGCGACGGAGACGTGGAGAAGCGCCCAGCGGGGGCTGACAGGGGTGTCGCGGAGGGTTTGCCTCGCCCGCCCATTGCCAACTACCAAGGGCGCCCAACCCGCCCCCCCGCGGAGTTCCCACGCATGCGCCCCGCCCTCACCGCCGCGCCCCTTCTGCTGTTGTGTGCCCGCGCGTTCGCTGGCGCGCCCGAGCCCACCGCGCCCGCCACCTCCGCGCCCGACGCCACCGCGTCACCCGACGCGGGGCCGGCGGCCCCGACGGAGACACCCGCGCCCGCCACCGCTGCTGCCCCGGATGGTGGACCCGCCCCGGCCGCGCCCGCACCGCAGCCGCCCGCGCCCGACGAGACCTTCACGCCCATCCTGGTCCCGCCCGGCGAGGCGCCCCCGCTGCCGTTCCCCGTCGTCCTGTCGGTGGGGCGTGTGCTCAACCCGCGCGTCTCCGTGGCGGACTTCTACTTTGACCCGCACGTGCGGTTGCGCCTGCGCGGCGCGTGGGTCCAGCAGGACCCCAACGTCTACTTTGTGGGCCGCAACTCCGGGTTCAACATGGCCATGGCGCGCGTGGGCGTGTCCGGCGGCTTCCGGCGCACCATCCGCTTCAACCTCTCACTGGAGGGCGCGGCGGACACGCGGTCCGGCAGCAACCAGCTGGTGGGCGAGCTGTCCACGCGTGTGCGGGACGCGTACTTCACGTTTGCACCGTGGGAGTTCCTCCAGGTCACCGCGGGCCACTTCCGGCCGCCGTCCGACCGGGAGAGCCTGTCCTCATTTGACGCGGCGTCCGGCACCGGCCGCGCGGGCACGCCGCAGCTGCTCCCGGAGATGTCCGTGGCCACCCGCGGCGTGTACGCCGGGGAAGGCCTGCAGGTGCGCGGCATGGACCCCGGCCGGGACCTGGGCGTGATGCTGCACGGCGACATCCGCCCGCTGCCGTTTGTGGGCGGCACCTATGCGCTGGCCGTGGTCAACGGCAACGGCCAGAACCAGGTGCTCAATGACAACAACCAGCCCACCGTCTGGTCACGCATCACCTTTGGCCTGCGCAACCTGCCCGTGCTGACCCAGGCGGACGTGGGCGCCAGCGTGCACTACGGCCGCACTTCCAACATCGCCGCGTTGCCCAACACGTTTGATGACGAAGCCCTGGGCAGCGCGGTGGACGGCGTGGTGCAGTTGTTCGGTTTCCAGGTGACGGGACAGTTCCACTGGGTCCACACGCGGCACCTGACCACGCGCGCGCCCACGGAGCTGGCGCTGGGCGGCTTTGCCCAGGTGGCGTGGCGGGATCTGTTCGGATTCTCGCCGGTGGCGCGCGTGGCGTACTTCCAGCCCTCCAGCGCGCTGCCGCAGTTCACCGTCGTGGAGGTCACCGGCGGCATGCGTTACGACGTGCCGGGCCTGCCGCTCACCGCGCAGATTGGCTTCACCCATCCCGAAGAGACCGGCTGGGGCGTCTACGACCTGGGCGCGGCCAACACCACGCGCGAGAAACGCGTCCCCGGCGCCCGCATCCCTGAGCCGGTCCGCCATACCGTGGGCGTCAACAACTGGTCGCTGGACCGCGCGGACGCCTACCCCATCACCAATGAGCGGGTGGAAGCCGTCCTGCAGATGAGCTTCTGAACTCCAGCGGAGCCAATCCCCGGCCTGATGCTCCAGCGCCGTATCCGGCAACCCCCAAACGGCCTCCGGACACTCCGGAACGGGGGTGCGGCGTGCACCCGTCACATTCCGGACCCTCCGGAACGCGTCTGGGGAATCGCCAAAGGCGTTCCGGACCCTTCGGAACGCGTCTGGGGCCTGCGGGGACGCCTTCCGGACACTCCGGAACGCGTCTGGGGAATCCCCAATCGCGTTCCGCACACCCCTGCCTACATCA
>JACRCW010000055.1 GCA_016218805.1 Deltaproteobacteria bacterium
CGGTGCGCGGCGGCCCCGGTGCGCGGCGGCCCCGGTGCGCGGCCGGCCCGGTGCGGCGGGCCCCGGTGCGCGGCCCCGGTGCGCGGCCCCGGTGCGGCACAACCCGCCCGCAACGCCTTCATGCCCCCGCGCGGGGCTTGCTCACTCAATGCACTCAGACTTGATGCTGTAGCGGTAGTAGCCCACCTCGTCGGCCCAGTATTCACCGCGCCAGGACCAGAAGATGAACGTGTCATTGGGCAGGAACGGCCGCGGCAGCCGGCGGCGGATCACGTTCTCCTGCAGGCGCCGCCCGGCCTCCAGCCATTCCGTCTCCGCCGTGGAGGTCTCCAGCTTGGCCAGCGCGCCCTTGCTGAGCAGCTCGCTCAGCTCGCTCTCTGCCTGCTTGGCCAGCTGCTGCGCCGCCTTGCCGGTGATCTTCACAAAGCTCTTGCGCGCATCCTCCAGCAGCGTGGTCAGCTCTTCGCCCATGTTGCCTTCACCCAGCGTGGTGCTGCCCTTGACCTTGGCCATCTCACGGTCAATCTCCGTCACCGTGCCGTCCAGCTTCACCCACCGGGCGTCCTCCGCCAGCTGGCGGGACATGCGCTGCGGGATGAGCCCGTCGCCCTTGGTGGACGCCTCGGGCGCCGCCAGCCGCGCCTTGTCCGTGCTCTTCTTCATCAGCTCGTACCACAGCGGCGCGTCACGCTCTTCGGCGGTGACCTTCTTCATGTCCTCCAGCATGGGCTTGTATTCGTCTTCAAAGATCTTCAGCGCCTTGTACACGCGGTCGTAATGGCAGTTGTTGTAGTAGAGCACCGTCTTGAGCACGTGCATTTCCGGCTGGTAGCGCCCGTCAAAATACGGGCTCTGCAGCGTGTGCATGATGCCCAGGGACTGACCGTATTCGCCCGCCAGGAAGTGCGTCCACGCCTTCTCAAACAGCGCCTCACCCCACTCCGGGCTGAGGCGTTCAATCTCGTCGTACGTGGCCACCGCTTCATCCAGCTTGGCCTTGCGGGCCGGGTTCTCAAACTCCAGCACCGCGGCCTGCTCGTAGTACACGCGCGCCAGCGCAAAGGTGGACAGCTTGCGCAGCGTGCGCAGCTCCGCGTTGGAGGTGCCCGCCGGGATGGCCTTGAGCACCTCGCGGAAGCTCTTGATGGCCTCATCCGTGCGCGGCTGGTCCTTGTTCTTGGGCCCCAGTCCCAGCTTCATTAGCGCGGTGAAATACTGCACCTTGGCGTAGCTGGGATGCCCCGGCTTCACCGTCTTGAAGAAGCTCTTGGCGTCATTGGGCTTGCCCTGGCGGTAGGCCAGCTCACCCAACATGCCGTTGATGCGGTGCAGGACCGGTTTCTCCAGCTTGTTGAGGCTCTTGCCGTACGCCTTGTCCAGCACCGAGGGGACCTTGAGGTCGTCGTGCAGTGCATCCCCGCAGTCCATGATGCCTTCAAACGCATCAAAATAGTGGGGATGGCCATTGCCGGCCAGGATGATGGACTCGTAGTACTTCACGGCAGGCAGGTAGAGCCCCATGCGCTGGAAGCTCTGCGCCAGGCGGAACTCGGCCTCGGACTGGTTGCCCTCGTCCGTGTCAAACTTCAGCACCTCATGGAAGCGCGCGGCCGCCTCTATGTAGTCACCCGCGTTGAACGCGGACATGGCGCCGTCCAGGCTCTGCGCACGGGCGGCCGGCGCCAGCAGCACCACCAGCCCGGTCAGGGCCAGCGCACGGATGAACGCTTTCATTGACGGCCTCCTCCGAACGGCAGGCGCGGCGTCAGGAAGCTCACGCCCAGCTGCACCATGTACATGTTGCTGATGTCCACCGTGGAGGTGGTCTCCGGGCTGTAGAGGATGCGGTGGTTGACGCGGTTGGCCTGCACGTAGTCCCGGACCTCCAGGCGGAAGCCCAGCCAGTCGAACAGGTAGAACCGGATGCCGCCGCCAATGGTGGTGGTGATCTGCGGCAGGCCCAGCACGCGGAACGGACCGTCGGAGTCTCCCACCAGCGGGTCATTGGTGTTGACCGGGTTCTCATAGATGGGGTCGTACGCAATCACCCAGTCTTCATTGTACGTGGGGCTGCCTTCCTTCATGGTGATGGGTGTGGCGTTGGGCTTGAACTGGTTGCGCAGGCGGTTGCCCATCAGCCCGCCGCCAATGGACACGTAGACGCTGAACTGTCCCAGCACAAAGTCCAGGATGGAAACCTTGCCGTACAGCGGGGACCACTGCAGGTCCGTGGTGAGAAACCAGGTGTGATCCGTCAGCTGCACCAGTTCCGGCTTGAGTGATTCCTTCTCGCGGATCTCCTTGGTCAGGCTGGTGTCCCGCCCAACCAGGAAGCCCGCCGTCAGCTGCAGAGCAAAATTCTCCCGGAAGTGGAACAGCCCGGACATGCCCACGCCGGTGTGGACGGTGAAGCGGTCATTCACGGACTGCATGATCTGCGGGGACAGCTCAAAGGCGTACTTCACGCTCACCGGCTTGCGCTGGACGACGTAGATGGTCTCATCCTGGCCCAGGTTGGTCTTGCTTTTTCCGTCCTCGGCGGGCTTCTCCGCCGCCTTGGGCTTGGGTTTGGGCTTGGGGGCCGCGTCCTCGTCCGGGGGCGGTGGGGGCGGCTCATCCTCCGCCTCCACGGTGCGGGAGCGTGACGGCTTGCTGGGCGCGGTCTCCTCGTCCGGCGGAGGCGGGAGGTCGTCATCGGCCCGGGCGCTGGCCGTGGAGAACGCCGCAAGGACCGCGGCGAGAGCAAAGGGGTGCAGGCGCTTCATGGCGTTGGGTCCCGCTTCTTCAGAAGAACGAGTTGACGGGGATGGTGAAACTGAGGCCCACGTTGGCCAGGGTCACGCTGTGCGTGTTGAGGAAGCACGGGGTGGCGCCGGCAAACTCCAGGACGGCGTTGCTGACCCGGTAGCCGAGCCCGCAGGTCTTCTCGTCGTCGGGATCCTCCATCACGTTGATGGGACCCTTGTTGCGGTCCCAGTCATTGTTGATCCCGAGCCAGTGGTAGTTGCGAATCTCCGCCCGCAGCGCGAACCACTTGCCAGTGTCAAAGCCGCCAATCTTGTAGCCGAGGTGGATGCGCATCCCCAGGCCGTACTGGACGGGGAGGGCCCACGGCACCAGCTGGTATTCGCCGGCGCCAAAGATGTCACTGCCGCCGGGCGAAAACGAAGGGATGGAGGCCAGCTTGGCGGGACCCGCGAAGAAGGTGGCGCAGCCCTTGGACACCGGATTGGCCTGGCATACCGCGCCCTGCTTGTTGAGCAGCGTCTGGTCCGTCAGCGTGCGCGTTCCGGCCATGGCCACGCCGCCCAGCAGGTAGAGCTGGAAGCTGGCCTCAAACTCAGAGACAAACGACAGCTTGCCGTAGATCGGGGCAAACTGGCCGTCCACGCCCAGGTGGTAGGTCAGCTGCTGCAGGCCCGGCAGCGCGGGTTCACGCCCGTTGTGCTGGGTCTCCCGGTTGGAGCGGGACTTTTCGCGCAGCGTCTTCATGATGCTGCTCTCAGACCCGAACAGGTAGCCGCCGTACGCTTCCACCGCGACGTTGTCCCAGATGTGGAACAGCGCGGAAGCGCGCAGGCCCTGGTGGGACGTGTACTTGTCAGCCAGGCCGTAGTCGAACTGGAGGGTGAACTCCGGGTTGAACCGCATCGGGTACAGCTTGCGGTCGACGACGGGGAGGGACTTCTCCGCGGCGTGGGCCCATGACGGGCCGAGCAGCGTGATGGCCGAGGCCACCAGCGCCGTGACGAAGGGAATGCGGCCGACGTATTTCACCCGCGACTCCTCTCTGTGTCGGTACCGACCCTCACTGCCAGCGGGCAGGGGGGCCGAAGGGCGCGCGGACCCTAGAGCCAACCGTTTGGCGGGCGCAAGCGGCATTCGGGAGGAGGGCGACGCATGACGACGATCCCGGGCTGGTGGGGGGCCGGGCGGGGCATTACCGTGCCCGCCCATGCGCATGCCCTGGTCAACGCTCCTGGCAGGTGTCTTTGTCATTGCCGCGCTGGCCGGGTGCCCGCGCGGCACGACGTGCCCGGACGGGTTTGTGGAGGCGGACGGCGCGTGCGCGCGCGCGTGCAACTCCAACGCGGACTGCTCCCTGAATGAGCGCTGCGCGGACGGCGCCTGCCGGGCCGGCGTCGGCGGAACGAGCTCCGGGGGGGCTTCGGCCGGATCCGGCACCTCCGCGCCGGCCGCCACCTCCCAACCCGCCGGTTCCTCCCGCGCCCCGTCCTCCGGCGGCTCCGGCCCGGGAAGCTCCGCCGCCACCGCGCTTGCGTCCTCCACGGTGTGGTCGTCGTCCGCGGGGAGCTCGCTGGGGGCGGGCTCCTCGTCGGGTACCGGGTCCTCCGCCGTGCTGCTGGTCTCGTCCAGCGCGGGGGTCTCCCCCTCCTCGTCGTCTTCGGTGGCGGGGACGTCGTCGTCGTCGGCCGTGACTTCGTCATCCTCCGCCGGCGGGACATCCTCATCCGCGCTGGGGCCGGTCACCGTCACGGTCACCGACATCACTGGGACCGTGGCCCTGGCCGGACCGCTGGCGCCGGATGTGACCGTTCGCGTCACGTTGGACGCGGACGTGATGGTGGCGGCGCCCGCCCTGTGCGCGTTGCCGGTGACTGTGGGCACGCGGTCGGCGGAAGCGGTGTTGGCTGGGCCGGGGGTTCGGATCCTGTATTTCCAACTCGCGCTGGTGGCAGGGGACAGCACGGATGACGTCCTGGTGGACGCCCCCAACGTGCAGACATCCCTGGGCAACTGCCTGCGGTCCGGCGGCCGCGCGGTGAACCTGGTGGTCGCAGATGCGTCCACCGGCACGCGCGTGGACTGGGTGCGTCCCGTTGTCACGGAGATCCGCCTGGCCCGCGGCGCGCGGGTGCCCATGGCGGTGGGTGACACGGTGACCCTTGAAGTTGCCCTGTCCGAGGCGGTGAGCACCTCCGGGTCCGGCGCCGTGCAACTGCAGGGATCCACCACGGCCACGCTGCTGGTGCCGGCGGCGCCCACGCCGGTGGCGCTGTTCCTGGTGACCTGGACGGTCCCCATCCAGATGACCGGTGATGTCTCCGCGCGGATCACCGCGGCACCCTGGCAGGATGACGCCGGCAACCCGGTGGACCTGGGGGGCGTGTTCGCGCTGGGCACGGTGGATGCCAGCGTGGTCGTGGTGGGCCCCGAGTTCCCCGTCCACGGCGCGTTCTTCACGGACTGGACCGGCGCCGGTGGTGATGTGCCGTGCGTCCCGTCAGCGGACGACTGTGTCCACGCCGGGGGGCGCCGCACTGCGGATGTTGCGGCCCCTGCGGGTTGCAGCGGTTGGACCGCGACCGACGTGCTGGGGGCGTTTGACTGGACGCTGCAGACAGTTCCCGGTGGCTGCCGGGCGACGGGCACGCTGCACGGACGGGTGGGCCTGCGCCGCCTGGTCAAGGACACCGGCAACTGGGCGGACACGCGGGTGGAGATCCGGGACGGCGCCACCAGCCTGGTGGCCGCCAGCAGGCCCGGCGCGGTGTGGTGGCCGGATGGCCTGGTGGTGGTGACCTCCATGGATCAGCCCACCGCGCACAACATCTACATCATCACGTCGTCGTCGTCGCTGGGAAGCAGGACGTTCCTGGAGGACCACGTTGCCGTGGTCACGCTGCCCGGCGTGACGGAGCCGGCCAGGGAGATCCTGGCGCCGCACTGGACCATGACGGACCGTCACTTCCTGTGGATTGACGCCGACGTGGATGGGCTTGGGCCTGCGGGAGCAACCCTCATGGCGGCGGAGAACCTGGGGCACACGGTGCTGTCCGGCACGTGGGCGGACGTGGCAGCGCCGTGGAACGCCACGCTGTCCCGCCAGGTCACGCTGCGGGATGTGTCCGTCACGTTCACTCCCAATGCCGCGCCCTGGACGCTGTTGGCCACCGGGCGCTGGAACATGGAACGCGTGTTGCTGGCCACAGATGCCAACGTGACGCTGCAGTGTTCACTGCCGCCGTGCACCATCTCCACGCTGTCCGTGGTGTCAGCTTCCGGCGGCGCCACCGCCGCGCTCCTGGAGCTGGCCGGCAACGGCGTGCAGGCCACCGGGCTCACCCGCAAGGGCGGCGGCGGACTCAGGCTGACCGGTGTGGACCACCGCCTGGTGAACGTGGCGGTGATGGATTCCACCCTGGCGGGGATGACGGTTGAGGGGGACCGGCACGTCCTGGAAGACGTGCGCGTGCAGAGTTGCGGCAAGGAGGGGATCCTGGTGCGCGGCAATGACGTGGTCCTGCGCAACGCCCGCGCCAGCCACAATGGGCAAGCTGGATTCGCAGTGGGCGGCAACCCGCCACGCGCTGCGCGCGCGCGGTTGGACCGGGTGGTGGCGGACAACAACGGCGGCACCGGAGTGGAGATCACCGCCTCCGACAGCACGGTGCTGCGTGCCCTGCTGGTGCACAACGGTGCGGAGGGGATGGTGGACGGCGGTGACGGCAACACGCTGGTGGCCATCACCAGCGCGTTCAACGCCACCTCCGGCCTGATGGTGCGCTCGTGGGACGCCGTGCGGCGCGGCAACGGCACGGTGCACAGCTTTGCGGCGTACGAAAACGCCGTGGGCCTGCACGTGGAAAACGCCACCAACCATGTCTTCTCCAACGTGGCCATCGACGACCCGGGCACCCAGGTCTACTCCATCAATGTGAATGGTATTGCGTACCACGGCGCGCTGCTGGTCCGGTCAGGCTTGTGCAACGTTGTCGGGCCCAACTCGCCCGCCGGCCTGACCGACAGTTGCGGCCCCAGCGGCGACAGCGACCAGCTGAAGGTGGTTGGCCTCCAGGCTCCCTCCTTCCTGGGCGCGCTGAGCGTGGATGATCCGGTGAACCTGGCGGACGTGCTGGGGACCGCACCCGGGCCCAACATCACGGACTGGGTGGGGTTCCGGGAGTTCCAGCGCGCGTGGGCGCCCATGGGGCTGGACCGCGGCCCGTGGTCCGTAGGCTCCGGCGTGATTTACGACTGGCGGCACACGCCAACGGATGCGTGGCTGCTGGGACGCGCGTTTGACGGGGTCTCCCAGATGCAGCCCAGCTACGGACCCGGGCCCTGCCCGGCCAACCTGCAGGGTGACGTGGCGATTGTCCCGTTCACACGCGCGCCCTACCTGAAAGCTGCCGTGGAGGAGTTGGAGGGCGGCGGCGGCAACGGTGATGGGCTGTGCCAGAGCGGCGAGCGCTGCCGGTACGCGCCCAATATCGGGCATTACCTGGGGGAGAGCCCGGATGCCGGCGCGTGCCTGTACGTGGGCGGCCGCGTCACCGGCGTGGCGCTGGTGGCCGGGTCCAATCAGCAGGGCGCCATGGGCTTCTGAGCGGGTCAGCGCGCGGTGCGCCGCAGGATGGCCACCATGTCGCGCACCGCGGTCTCCATGCCAACCAGCACGGCGCGGCCAATGATCGAATGACCGATGTTGTATTCCTCGATTTCGACGATATCCAGCAGCGGTTGCACGTTGTGATAGTGCAGGCCGTGCCCGGCATAGACGCGCATTCCCAGCTTGTGGGCCGCCTTGGCCGAATCCGTCAGCCGCTGCATCTCCAGGCTGCGCTCCTTGTGATCCCGCGCTTCGCAGTACTTACCGGTGTGCAACTCCACCGCTTGCGCGTCCACCTTGTGCGCCGCGCGCACCTGGTCCAGGTCCGGGTCAATGAACAGTGACGTGAAGATGTCCGCGTCCTGCAGGGACCGCACAAACCGCTTGAGCGCGTCCCGTTGCATGGCCACGTCCAGCCCGCCCTCCGTGGTCAGCTCTTCGCGGCGCTCCGGCACCAGCGTGACCGTGTCCGGCTTGTGCTCAAAGGCCAGCTTCAGCATCTCCTGCGTGGCCGCCATCTCCAGGTTGAGGCGCGTGGTCACCGTCTGGCGCATCAGGCGCAGGTCCCGCTCCTGGATGTGACGGCGGTCTTCGCGCAGGTGCAGCGTGACCTGGTCCGCACCCGCCATCTCCGCAAGCGACGCGGCGGTGACCGGGTCCGGATACAAGGTCCCGCGCGCCTGGCGCAGCGTGGCCACGTGGTCAACGTTCACACCCAGGCGGACGTGCATGCGGGCAACCTCCGGAGCAAGACGCGCCGCGCCGTAGCACGGAGCAGGCCGCCGCCACCATGCCCCGCGGCGGCGGCTTGACGGGAGCGGATGTGGTCTGCAACGTCCCGCGCCCTTGGTGGAGGCTTGCAGCATGGGTGTGATGCAGCGTGGCAAGTGGTCGGTGGTGATGGTGGTTCTCGTCGGCGCGGGGCTGCCGGACTGCAAGTGCTCCTGCCGCGGTGAGCCGGCCGCCACCGTCAAGGTGGCCAGCCCCGCGTCCCTCAAGCCGCTTGCCGTGGATCCGGAGTGGCGCAAGTGCGCCGCAGGAGACACGTGCATCCACACGCCTTCGGACTGCTGCGGTTGCGCCAATGGCGGGCATGACGTGGCCATCAACGCCAAGTTCGCCGGCGAGGCGGCGCGCGCACGCGTCTCCGCCTGTCCCGACCCCCAGTGCGGCGCCCAGCGCGGGCCGGACCGTTACTGCGGCCTGAAGTCCGAGTGCGTGAACGGCACCTGCCTGCTGGTGGACGGCCGCCCCAACGCGCCCGTTGCCCCGGCGAAGAAGTTTGTCCCGCACCTGGAGATGGTGCTGGAGGCGGACGGCGGGCCCAAGGTCCGGTTGCCTGGTGTGGCACCCGCACCGGCACCCGCACCCGCGCCGGCACCGGCACCGGCACCCGCGCCGGCCGCGTCAGGCAAGTGAACCCTGGGAGGTGAAACCGTGGCGTACGACACGATCCTCGTTGAGCAGAAGGGCGCCGTGGCGCTCATCACGTTGAACCGGCCCAAGGCGCTCAATGCGCTCAACCGCCAGCTCATCACGGAGTTGCTGTCCGTCTATGATGCGCTCATTGCCGGCGGAACCACGCGGTCCGCGGTGCTCACCGGCGCGGGGGACAAGGCGTTTGCCGCGGGCGCGGACATCACGGAGATGAACGGCCAGGGCCCCGCGGACATGGCCGCGTTCAGCGCGCTGGGCCACCGCATGGGCGCGCGCATTGAGACCGCACCGTTCCCCACCATTGCCGCGGTGAACGGGTTTGCGCTGGGCGGGGGATGTGAGCTGGCGCTGAGCGCGGACTTCATCCATGCCGCCGAGGAGGCGAAGTTTGGCCAGCCCGAGGTGAACCTGGGGCTCATCCCGGGCTTTGGCGGTTGTACCCGCCTGGTGCGGCGCGTGGGCGTGGCCTGGGCGCGCGAACTGGTGGAGACGGGGGACCCCATCAGCGCGGCGGAGGCGCTGCGCATTGGGCTGTGCAACCGCGTGGTCCCGCGCGCGCAGTTGCTGGAGGGGGCGCTGAAGACCGCGCAGCGCATTGCGGACCGCGGGCCCTGCGCCGTGCGGGCCGCGCGCGACGTGCTGCTGCAGACGCAGGACCTGGACCTGGTCCGTGCCAACGCGTTTGAAATGACCGCGTTCGGGCTGGTCAGCGCGTCGGCGGATTCGCAGGAGGGAATGACTGCGTTTGTGGAGAAGCGCCCCGCCAAATTCCAGGGCAAGTGAGCCCACCCCGAGGAGAGAACCCATGGATTTCACGCTGAGCCCTGAACAGGAGATGCTGCGGAAGACGTGCGCGGAGTTTGCGGCCAAGGAACTGGCGCCCCACGCGGCCCGCTGGGACCGTGACGGCACCTTCCCGCGTGACGCCGTCAGGCAGCTGGGTGAGATGGGCCTGATGGGCGTGTTCGTCCCCGAAGAGGACGGCGGCAGCGGGCTGGACGTGCTGAGCTACGTCGTCGCCATGGAGGAGATCAGCCGCGGATGCGCGTCCACCGGCGTCATCATGTCGGTGAACAACAGCCTGTACTGTGACCCGCTCATGAAGTTTGCCACCCCGGCGCAGAAGGAGCGGTTCCTCAAGCCGTTTGCCCAGGGGAAGAAGCTGGGGAGCTTTGCGCTGAGCGAATCCAACAACGGCTCTGACGCGGGCGCGGCGAGGACGACCGCGCGCAAGGACGGCAAGGGCTGGGTGCTCAACGGCGCCAAGGCGTGGATCACCAATGGCCTGGAGGCGGACGCCACCATTGTGTTCACGCAGGCGGACGCGGCGCTCAAGCACAAGGGCATCACCGCGTTTGTGGTGGACATGAACGCGCCGGGCGTGACCCGCGGCAAGCACGAAGACAAGCTTGGCATCCGCGCATCCTCCACGACGCTCATCCACTTTGACGACTGCAAGGTGGGCCCGGAGAACCTGCTGGGCGAGGTGGGGCAGGGCTTCAAGATTGCCATGATGACGCTGGACGGCGGGCGCATTGGCATTGCGGGGCAGGCACTGGGCATTGCGCGGGCGGCGTTTGAAGCCGCGCGGGACTACGCCAAGGTTCGCACCGCGTTTGGCGAGCCCATTGCCAAGCTGCAGGCCATCCAGTTCAAGCTGGCCGACATGGCCACGGAACTGGACGCCGCACGGCTGCTGACGTGGCGCGCGGCGTTCCTCAAGGACCAGGGCCAGAAGTACACGGCGGAGGCCGCCATGGCCAAACTCATGGCCTCCGAAGCATCCACGCGCATTGCCCACCAGGCCATCCAGGTGCTGGGCGGGAACGGCTACGTGAAGGACTTCCCCGTGGAGCGGCACTACCGGGACGCGCGCATCACGGAGATCTACGAGGGCACCAGCGAGATCCAGCGCCTGGTGATCGCCGGGAACGTGATCAAGTCGCAGTGACGCGGCGCCGACGGGAAGGCGTGCCGTCCGCGCGCGTCTCCGCCGGGCAGCGCGCGCTGCTGCTGTCCATTGCGCGCACGGATGCCAGCTTTGAGCGGATGGAACTGCAGGGCCGCCCCGTGTGGGTGGGGCGCTGCATCCACTGCAACAGCCGCCTGGTGCTGGAGTCAGACGGGAAACCGGTGGGCAGCGTCACCGTGGAACACCTGGTGCCTCAACACGCCGGTGGCACGGATGACCCGCTCAACCTGGCGCTGGCCTGCGCGCGCTGCAACCACCTCAAAGGCGTGCGACAGGACCGGGACTTTGGCCGTGATCCCGCCGTGGATGCCATGGTGGAACGCCTGCTGCGCAAGCGGCGCGCGCGCTGGCGGGACGCGGAGGACGCGTGATGGCTACGGAATAGCCCGCCGCAGCGTGCGGGCCGGGTGACCTCTGAGTTGATCATCGTGCTCAGCCGGACGTGGCCCGGATTGTCCCCACGGCGGTTGCCCGCCCACCGCCGGTTCGCTTGGGGCAAGTGTGTGGGTTCTCCAGGTCGGGGGCCCGTTCTATTCCGACGTCATGACCGATATCGCGGACGCTGCAACCCCATCCCTCTCCCTGGCTGCTCCCGAGTGCTCTCCGCTCCTGCTGAAACAAAGATGACGTGGCTGTAGGCAAGTATCCATTCCGCCACATGAAATGGCGTGGGGAGCAGGAGCGGCTGTTGCGGACATGGCTTTGGGGCTCTGCCGACTTCAAGAAGGACCCCGTCCCTCTTGGCGGCGCCGCGCTGGTGACCGGGTTCCGCGGCGTCACCCGCGGGGAAGTTCATGTTGAAGTAACTCACCTCCAGCCCTGCGTCGTTCTGGAGGTCCTTGGCCGCATCCCGCGCAGCAATGAACTGGGTCCGTGGGTCAGCCTGGCTGAGGGTGGCCACCTTGGTTTCCGCCACCGAGCCAATCCGGTCGGCTGATTCGCGATCACACCCCCGGGCGACTTCAGCCGCCGTCCGGGATGCCGGCCATTCCCGCGTCAAAGCCCTCGGGCCAAGTCCCATCCCACGGCGAGGAACCCGTCATGTAGCCGGCGTCCAAAGGGGCGGCATTCCACCCAATGTCCCAGACAGCGTTGAACAGGGGCACCCAGGTTCCACTCGGATCCAGGCGCTCCACGGTGAAGTTCTGCGCATCGGCGACG
>JACRCW010000056.1 GCA_016218805.1 Deltaproteobacteria bacterium
AGGCAAAGCCGGCCCCGGCGAGCGCAGCGGCAGTCCACGGTCAGAACACGCTGCGGACCAACTGGGTCCGTGGAGGGGAACCCCGTTCCCAAAAAGCAAAAGGGATGAAACGAAAGGACGGATGAAGGAAGGGGAGGCGGCGGGGGCCGCGATGAGCAAACGCGAATGGTGACCATGGCGGGGCGGCGCCGCAGCCCCACGCACCCGTCCGCCCACCACCCGCTGCCGTCCGCAGCAAGCGAGGACCCAAAGGGGGTGAGCAAGCCGCGCGTGCGTGTTAGACGAGCGGGCGGTTGGGTGGTTCGTGGAGGTGACGTGATGGTTCTGGCACGCGGGTTGGCTTCAACGGCGCTCTTGTTGTGGACGGCGGTCGCAACTGCGGAAGAGCCGCACTACGCGCTGGACACCACGCGCAGCTCCGCGGAGTTGACCGTGGGCGAAAAAGGCGTGCTGTCCATTGTCATCAAGCCGGCCCCCGGGCGGAAGGTGCACGACCAGGCGCCGCTGTCCATCAGCCTCAAGGCGCCCAAGGGGCTCACGCTGGCCAAAGCCAAGCTGGGGCAGGCTGACGTGGTGAACAAGGGCCAGGCCGCGCCGGAGTTCTCCGTGGAGATCACGGCCACAGCCGCCGGCCCCCAGGCCACGGAAGCGGACCTGCAGTTCTTCATCTGCACGGAGAAGTGGTGCGAGCGCCAGCAGCAGCGCATCACGGTGAGTACCGTCGTCAAGTGAACGGCGTCAGCGGCGGCGGCGGCGGCACAGCGCCAGCCACCCCGCCGCCAGGGCCACCGCGCCCCAGGGCGTGCCGCCCGGCACGGCGGTGCTGCGGCACTGCAGGGGCTCATAGTTCAGCACCGTGGGGATGATGAACGACGCCGCCAGCTCGGCGGAGTCGCGGTCGTCGCTGACCGTCATCAGGATCTCATACGCCCCGTCCACGTCGGGACGGAAGCTCACCACGCCCGGTTCCACGTCAGCCAACTCCGCCGTGCTGCCGGGAGGAGACCGGAGCTGCCAGGCAAAGCCCAGCACGCCGTGCGCAGGATCGTGCGAACTGCCCGACCCGTCCAACTCCACCAGCGTGCCGATCCGGATGCTGTCGGTGGGGCATTCGGGGCTGCAGGCGATCACCTGGTCATTGGCCCGCACGGTGAGGACCGGGTTGAGCGTCAGCGCCGTGGCGTGGATGGAGATGCTGGCGGACAGTGCCGCGCCGCCGTCCGCCGCGCCGCGCAGGGCCACCTCGTAGAAGCCCTCCAGGTCCGGGGTCAGCAGCACCTGGGCGGCGCGCGGGTCAGACAGGGCGGCCACGCTGCCCGCCGGGCGCATGGCCAGTTCCCAGAACAGTGACACGCTCCCGGCGCCCGGGCCCGCTGCGGTCCCGGACAGGGTCACCAGCTGGGAGGGGCGCGCGGTGAGTTCGCGGCAGGGCGCCGCGCACGGGCCGTCTGAAGTGGACGCGGCAATGAGCAGCAGCGTCTCCAGCGGCGCGGCATCCGGGAGTGCCGCATCCGCGGCGGCGGCGTCCGCCACCGCCCCATCCAGCGGCTCACCCCCGTCCTGGGCCAGGACGCACAACGGGGCCAGCATCACGGCGGCACACACCCACGCTCGAACCATGGCGCGCACCATGCCACGGGCGGTGGTCCCCGTTCCACCGGGGAGGTGATCAGCCCCAGGCCAGCCGGCAGACGATCACGCTCATCACCACGCTGACCGCCTCGCCCAGGATTCCCACGACGAGCGCGTAGCGCAGGTTGGTGATCCCCACGCTGCCAAAATACACGGCCAGCACATAGAAGGTGGTCTCCGCGCACGAACTGATGACGCTGGCCAGCCTGGCCGCGTACCCGTCCGGCCCGTAGCTCTTCATGATGTCCACCAGCACCGCGTTGGCGCCGGAGCCGCTGAGCGGGCGGATGAGCACCATGGGCATCACCTCGGCGGGGATGCCCAGCGGTTCGGTGACCGGCCCCAGCACGCGCGACAGCGCGTCTATCAGCCCCGTGCTGCGCACCATGCTGATGGCCGCCAGGATGCCCACCAGGTAGGGGATGATTTTCACCGCCGTGTCAAACCCCTCCTTGGCGCCCTCAATGAACGCGGCGTACACGTCCACCTTCCGGTAGGCGGCAATGAGGAACACCGCCATGAACAACACCGGGATGGCGGTGTGGCTGGTGCCTTCCAGCAGCTGCCTCATCCCGGGCCTCCCCGCTCCGCGGGCGGCGGCGGCGGCCGGCTGAGCCAGGCGAACACCTTGGCAATGATCACCGCCACCACGCTGGTCAGCGCCGTGGCCAGCGCCACCGGCCCCACAATGTCCGAAGGATCCGCCGCGCCGGCCGCCTGGCGCAGCGCCATGGTCTGGGACGGCAGCGGCGTGAAGGAGGTGGCGTGCAGCGCCAGGAACAGGCACATGGCGTCGGTGGCAACGGCGGGATTGGGGTTGAGCTTCTGCAGCTCCTGCATGGCCTTGATGCCCAGCGGGGTGGCCGCGTTGCCAATGCCCAGCGCGTTGGCGGACAGGTTGAGCGTCATGGCGCTGATGGCCGGGTGCCCGCGCGGGATGTCCGGGAACAACCGCGCCATCACCGGCTCCACCGCGCGCCCCACCAGCTCAATGAGGCCGGCTTTCTCCGCCACCTTCATCAGGCCCAGCCACAGCGTCATCACACCAATGAGCTTGAGGGCCAGCTCCGCGGCCGTCTGCACCGCGTCAAACAGCGTGTTGGTCAGCGTGCCGGAGAGCCCCTTGCTGCAGGTGGTGGCGTCCGTGAACAGGCCCGTCACGCAGCCCAGGTCCACGCCCAGCGCGTAGCAGCACCCCAGCAACACCAGCCCGACAAAGACCTTGCTCACGCGCCCGAGCTTACGGCCGGGAGCGCCGCGGCCCAAGATTTCATCCCGCCGCGGGAGGCCACGTGCACGGAGAGGGGCTCTCGGCTTGCACCGGCCGGTCCACGGAAAGGATCTCCACGCGTCGGCCCAGCACCTGGAACGTCGCCGCCAGCCGCCGGGCTTCCTGAATGACCTCGGCGTCCACCAGACTCAGCCCCTGCACGGCGCGCTCGTCTGCGAACATCTCCAGCACCGCCAGGAAGCGCCGGACGGCAGCATTGTCCGGGGAACCCGCCGACGTGATGCGGAGGACCTCATTCTGCACCAGGGCTCGCAGCCTCATCGCCAGCTGGCGGCGCTGATTCCCATCAGGAAGGCCCGCCACATGCGTGCCAAACTCGAAGACAACGCCCGGCGTCACCCAGAAGTCAGACTGCGTCGTCTTCGACTCCTCGAGCAGCTTTCTTGCCGCGTCACGCCACGCGCGCTGGGTCTTGCCGGGCATCGCCAGCAGCTCGTCAAGGAAACCGGTGTCTACAACGTACGCCACCTTCACGGTTCGCCCATCCCAAGCAGCGCATCCAGGTCCACTGCCGGGCGGGACGGCGGAGCTGCACCGGTCAGCCCCTCCTGTGTCTCCGCGGCACCCAAGCGCCCCTTCTCCGCCAGGTACTCCGCGCCGGGCAGGCTCCAGAACGGCACCAGTTCGTGCCCGCCCGCGCCGCGCCGGGCCACCACGATGCTCCCGTACTGCTCCACGGTGAGCGCATCCAGGACGGCGGGGCTGTGCGTGGTGGCCAGCACCCGTGCGTCCCGGCGGCTGCCGGCTTCCAGGATGTGCTTCACCAGCGCCCGCGCGCGTGCCGGGTGTAGTCCCCGTTCAATCTCCTCAATGGTCACCACGCTCCCGGGGTTCGTCGTCTCCATGGCCACCGCCACGGCAATCGCCCGCAGCGTACCGTCGGACAGCACGCGGGCGTCATACTTGCGGCCGGTGGCCTCCTCCAGTTCGAGCATCACCTGTCCGTTGGGCGCCTCCACAAACCCCAGCTTGCAGGCGTCCGCGTCCGGGATGGTGGCAATGAACTGCTCCACCTGCCGGAACCCCTCGGGGTTGGTCGCCCTCAGTGCATACGCCGCCGCGGAGACATTGAAGCCGTTGGGAGCCATTTGGTGGAGGCGGTGGTCCGCAAACTGCCGCATGGCTTCGGGATGGAAGTCAAAGACCCGGAAGTCCACCAGCCAGCGCACCGCCTCGCGCAGCTCGTCCGCCGCTTTGGTCTTCTCGCCACCCCCGTCAGCCCGGCCCAGGTAGGTGCGATCATCGCTGACGGGGAATCCCGTGTCCGGCGGAATGACAACAAACCCAGCGCCTGGTCCCTGCCCGGCCTTGAGGTGGAACACCACGCTCTGCGTGGCGCCCTCGTGCACAATCAGCTCCTCGGTGGCAATGCGGGCCCCCCGCTCGTCCACGTCGATGGCCACGTCGTACCGGAGGGCTCCGTCATGGTTGGCCAGGTCCAGGCCCAGCGCCATCCGGCGGCCGCCGTCTTGGGGCACGCACCCCGGCAGACCCCCGCGTACCTCCAGGTAGCCGCCGTACCCGCCCACGTCGGTGACCTCTGGGAGCCGGCCGCCGCGGCACAGGTGGGCCAGCAGCTTGAATGCCTCCAGCGCGTTGGTCTTCCCCGTCCCATTGCGGCCAATGAGCAGCGTCAACGGTTGCTGCAGGGACAACGCGGCACCGGGCGCAAACCCTTTGAACCGGGGCAGGCGCAGCGTGAGGTCCTTGGGAAGTGACACCATGGGGCGCTCCCTATCCGGCAACACCTCCCAAGCTACCACGTCACGCGCCCCGCCCGGCCCGGAAGGCGGCGGCGAGCCTGTCCGGGACGCGCAGGAGCCAGTCCGGGCCGCGCGGGAGCCATTCCGGGCCACCGCGGAGGCGTTCCGGGCCAGTGGGGATGGCATTCCGGGCCACCGCGGAAGCGTTCCGGGCCGCCCGCCGGGGTTTCCGGGGAGGGCACGGAAGCTTCCCTGTCAGCGGGGCGCGGCCGGCGTGGTGGTGGCGGGGGTGGTCTTGGCGGGGCGGCGCTGGTCACGGCCTGGGAAGATGTGGTCCAGCTGGTAGCGGCCTTCCTTGGTGGGGTCACCGGCGGTGACGTCCCGGCCCCAGGGCGCCAGGTAGGTCATGGCATCAAACAGCAACCGCTTGAGCGCCGCGCGGCGTGCGCTGACGCTGCCGCGGTCACTGCGCGTCCCGTCCTTGCCCTCCAGCAGCCCGTCCAGCACGCCCAGGGCGGTCTCCAGCGCTTCCACCAGGGTCTCTGCGTACGCCGGGTCATTGAACTCGGTCAGGCGCTTGCGGGCCATGCGGGCCGCGCGCGACCCCGCGTTGAACACCGCAAACGGGTCCTTGCTGGAGCGTTCCACGCTGAACAGTGACAGCGGGATGCCGCAGCACTCGGCGCGACGGCTGATGGCCCCGCGCGCGTCCATCACGTCGTTCACCGCCAGCTGGAGGTCCTCGTCCAGCACTTCGTCCTGGGCGCCCACGTCCACCTGGTCATCTCCCAGCCCGTCCAGGTTCTCCAGCAACAGGTCCAGCCAATCAAAGTGTGCCGCGGTGATGGGTGTCTTTTTGGAAATGAACAACGGGAGGTCCGCGCGGCCCTGCTGCATTTCCCGGCCATCACGAATCATGCGGGGCTGCTGGTAGCGCGCGTAGTCGCTCTTGCGCTTCTTGGGTTGGCTGATCCAGGCCCGCACGGCACCGTCCAACGCGGCCTGGTTGACGGTGTCAGGCGGTTCGCCGGCGCCCTTGGGGCGGGCCGCCAGGCGGTTGGTGCTGCGGCGCGCCACAATGTTCACCTTGCCCGCTCCCGGGCGCGTTGCCGTGGAGCGGACCGCCTTCTTCTTACCCTGCTTCTTCGCCTTCTTCGCCTTCTTCCGGATCGCCATCGCCCTACCCTCCCATTGTCAAGACGCGCGGTCCCTCAGGGTGTGATCGCCCATGGTTGTGGTCCCTGCCGGTGGGGCAGCCACAGGATCCCAAAGTGCCGTTGTGGTGTGGCACAGCCGCCCCGGCTGTGCCGGTGCATGGCGACGTCACGGGTGTCCCGCTGGCGTCCCGGCGGGGGCGGCCGGGCCACACCGCGCTGGCGTGCTACCTGGCCGCAGCGGCGTTGTCGATCCCAGCGTCTACAACCATCTCGCATCACACCCGGTCCCTCACCGCGGTTGGCAGCTTCTACCCGCCCGCCAAATCACCACGCAACCCTCACGGCCCCGCGTCCCCGGGCGCGGCCAGCGCGTCATACGCGGCCTGCAGCCAGGGGTCCGTGCCCAGGTCCCCCTCCTTGCCGCGCTGGGCAATCTTGTCGGGGTCCAAGGCCACGTCGGGGACAATGCCTTCGCCCACCGTGGTGCCCGCCGGGGTCATGTACATGGCGGAGGTGATCTTCAGGTAGCCGCCGCCATCAATGGGAATCAGCTTCTGCACACTGCCCTTGCCGTAGGTCACCGTGCCCAGCAGCGGCGCCTTGCGGCGTTCGCGCAGGACCAGCGCCACCAGTTCCGCCGCGGAGGCGGAGCGGCCGTCCACCAGCACCACCAGCGGGAGCTTTTCACCGGGGTCCCCGGGCCGCGCTTCAAACCGCTGCACCGGCCGGGAGGCGCGGGACACCACCTGCGCCAGCGCCCCCTCCTCCACAAACAGGTCCGCCATGGCCACCGCGTCCCCCACCTGCCCGCCGGCGTTGCCGCGGAAGTCCAGGATGATGCCGCGCCGGTTGCCGGGGTGCTTGAGCAGCGCTTCGCGGACCAGCTTGGCGCTGTTGCCCAGGATGGGCCCGGGGACAATGTACAGCGCGTCCTTGAGTTCCTTGACGTGCGGCTGCAGCGCAAAGGGCGGGTCACGCCGGATGCTGATGGCGTTGACCCCGTCACCGCCGCGCGGTTCCACCACCAGCTCCACGCTGCTGCCGGTGGGGCCCAGCAGCAGTGCGCCCACCTCGCCCAGGGACAGGCCGTCCACGGCGTGGTGGTCCACGCGCCGCAGCAGTTGCATGGGTTTGATGCCTGCGGCGGCCGCGGCGCTGCCCGGCTGCACGCTCTTGATGAGGTAGTTGCTGCCGGACAGCGTGACCTCCAGGCCCACGTCCCCCAACATCTCCCCTTCCGAATACCCCAGCCGCTCCATGTAGAAGGGCCGGATGTACCCGGAGTGCCGGTCCGCCAGCGCCTGCACCACGCCGGCGGCCACCGCGTCATCCACCAGCGGCACGTCCCGCGTGGCGCCCACCGCGGCCGCGCACTTCTCCAGCGCACCGGCCACCTCCGTCTCGGACAGCATGGCCTCCGTGTCGAACCGGAGCGTGACCTTGCCGCGTGTGCAGCTCACGCGCGCGGCCTTGTCCACCGCAAAGCTGGTGCCCGGCGCCAGGCGCATCAGGCCGGCCAGGCCGCCCTGCAGCAGTTCAGCGCGCGTGGGCTCACCCACAAACGACTGGGTGATGGCCTTGAGGATCATGCGGGTGCGGACCAGGCGTGGGGCGGGAGGCGCCGCGGCACCGGGGAGAGCGCCACCCAGAAGCAGCGCGGCGACGAGAACGCGGGAGAGGCTCATGGCGCCAACCACAGTGGCGGGCAGCGGGGTGCGCGGGCAAGCGCGGGGGCATTCACACGCGGGAGCAGGCTTGCGCTAGGCTGCGCCGCCCCCCCGGGGGGGGGTCCGGTGGTGAGACGCATGAGCGGGAAGAAGCGCAAAGCGGTGAGCAAGGCCCGGCCGGCCAAGCCGGAGGGGTGGACCACCCGCGGGCGCAAGCCGCGCACGGAGTGGGAGCAGGCGTTCTGGCGCTATCTGGCCATCACGGTGGTCATGAGCGTGATGTACGTGATCTACCGGTGGCACCCCTATTACAACCGGAACAACTTCAAGCCGTGGCACCCGTTCTTTGAGAGCGTCTACTGGACGTGGGTGGTGCTGGGCATCCCGTACTGCGTGGTGACGCTGAGGAAATTCGGCGGGCGGAAGATGGACCTGACGGACGGGGCGGTGCACTGGGCCATCCTGTTCCGCGGCATCTTCAACTGGCTGATGGAGGAGTGCCGCTGGCCCTCACACATCTGGAAGAACCGCCGCATGCGCGTGAGCGTGCTGTCCCTGGGCGTCAAAGCGTTCTTCACGCCGCTGATGCTCACCTTCATGGTGGAGCACTGGGGCAACATGGCGGCGCTGTGGATGAAGCGGAAGGGCGTGCCCATGCTCACCCAGGAGCAGTTGGGCCAGATGAACGGCTTGGAGGTGGTGGCGCGCGTGACCGCCTGGTGGGACTACCTGGCGGAGACCGTGCCGCGCCTGCTGCCCACCTGGCAGGGCTTCCTGGACTTCATCAACGTGTCCCGCTGGGCCCCCGGCGAGAAGTGGTTTGTGTTTGACCTTTACTACCAGCTGCTGTTCTTTGTGGACACCATCTGGGCGCTGACCGGGTACGCGGCGGAGAGCCGCTGGCTGGGGAACAAGACCAAGAGCGTGGAGCCCACGGGGTTTGGCTGGATGGTGGCGCTGATGTGCTACCCGCCGTTCAATGACATCTCCGGCACGTACTTCCCGCTGGGGCGCTCCGGCACCCTGTTCAATGACGAATCCCTGCTGGTGGCCTGCCGCGTGGCCATGCTGGCCGCGTTCACCATCTACGTGGCCGCCACCATTGCGTTTGGACCCACGTTCTCCAACCTGACCAACCGCGGCATCATCACGCGCGGGCCGTACGCGTTCATCCGGCACCCGGCCTACGCGTGCAAGAACTTTGCGTGGTGGATGGAGTACCTGCCCAACGCGGGGTCACCCACCACGTTCCTGTGGCTCATCTGCTGGAACATCATCTACGGCCTGCGCGCCTGGACCGAGGAACGCCACCTCAGCAAGGACCCCGAGTACGTGGCGTACAAGAAGAAGGTCCCCTACGTGGCCATCCCGGGCATCATCTGAGCTGAGCGCCGGGCCGGGGGCTCGGCAGGAGCTGTCCCTGCGCCGCGGCCCCATCCCCGCGCCCGTGGGGGTCAGCGTTCCTTGAGCTTCACGCGGCCGTCGCCGCGGTCCAGCACGTCAAACTCGGCACCGCAGTAGTTGCACAGCACCTCTTCGCCGGCCTTGAACCCGTCGGGCACGGGGTTGTTGGCGTTGCATGAGGGGCACTCAAACTCGGTGTAGCCACCCCGGCTGTTGGGCTTGGGCTCGTCGTCTTCGTCGCCGGTGTATTCCTTGAGGTCGGTGATGGGCATCTGGGCACCTGCGGCGTGCGCCCGTCAGGGAACGAACTGCGCGTTCCCTTCCTTGGGCGCTTCGCCGAGCTTGGGGATGATGAGCCGGTTGACCCCCGGCGCGAGCGTGACGGTGTACTTGAACTTGCCCGCGGCGGTGACGAACTGCAGCGTGTGCTTC
Organism: Deltaproteobacteria bacterium; assembly: GCA_016218805.1. GTDB lineage: Bacteria > Myxococcota > JACRCW01 > JACRCW01 > JACRCW01 > JACRCW01. The sequence goes on from JACRCW010000056.1 coordinate 9,287, forward strand.
CCGCTGGAGAGTTGGAGCGGCTTGGCGGGGGCAACGGGCGTCTTGAGCCCGGTGGCCTTGCCATCCAGGACCACGTCCGCGCCGGTGGGCATGGTGCCAATGACCAGCGTGGCCGGTTCCTTCTTGTCGTCCTTCTTCTCCGGCGCGGTGGCCTCCTTCTTCTCCTTCTTCTCCGGCGGTGGCGCCTCCTTCTTCTCGGCCTTCTTTTCGGCCGGCTTCCGCTCTTCTTCCTTCTTGGCGGGCGCGGCGGTCTCCCGCTTCTCCTCCTTCTTCTTCTCGGCGGGCGCGGCGGTCTCCCGCTTCTCCTCCTTCTTCTCGGCGGGCGCGGCGGTCTCCCGCTTCTCCTCCTTCTTCTCCGCGGGCGCGGCGACCTCCTTCTTTTCCTCCTCCTTCTTCTCTGCGGGCGCGGGGGCCGCCTGCACGTCCTCCTTGCAGTCCTTGCCGCCCTTACCCTTCTTGCACTTGGCGTCCCCCTTCTTGTCGTCCGGCGTGGGCTGCGCCGGCTGGGGGGTGGGGGCGGCTGTCTCGTCGGCCTCCGCCTGGATGACCACTTCGCCGCCGGCGGTGACGGTCACCGTCTCCTTGGTGGTCAGCAACCCGGGGCCGCGCAGCATCACGGTGTGCTGGCCCGTCGGGATATGCGCCAGCAGCGCCGGCACGCCCGTGGCTTTGACCTCGCCGTCCACCACGACCTCCGCCGCTGGGAGCGCCCCCCCGCTCTGTGCCTCCACGCGGATGGTCCCCTCCTTGGGCTTCCCGCCGGGCACCAGCACCGCCAGCGCAATGATCAACGCCAGCAGCCCGACGAGCGCCCCGCCGATCACCGCGACCTTCTTGGGTCCCAGCAGCGTGATGAGCGCGAGACCCTTGTTGTCCTTCTCCTTCTTGGCGGGCGCAGGCCGGACGGCAATGGGCGTCTTTTCGGCCGGTTTGTCCGCGGGCCTGGCGGCACCCGTGTCCGCCGGCTTGTCATCCGGGGCGGCCGCCTCCGGTGGCTTGAGGGGCAGTTGTACGGCCTGCGTCTGTGCGGAGGGGTCAATCAGCAACTCCCCAGTGTTGCCGGCGAACAGGTCATCCTTCAGCGGGGTCTTGGCGGAGGTGGGCGGGCGCCCGGGCCCCGAGGTGGGTTTGACCGGGTCCCGCATGCCGCTCATCTGCGGTGCGGGCTTCTCCTTGTCCTTGGTGGCCGGGACCTTGGGGTTGGAGGTGTGGCCGTTGGCGCCGTTGCCACCCTTGGCAGCGGCGGGAGGGGCGGGGGCGGCCTCAGACTTGGGCGGCGTGAGCGGGGGGCGGGCGGTGGGGCGGCGCAGCGACGGATTGGAGGGTCCGCCGGCCACGGCGGCGCCCACACCCGAGGCGCCCAGCGCGCGGTGTTCCCCGGTGGGGCGCGAGCGGGAGGCCGAGGGCGCGGCCGCCACGGGCGGGAGGCCGGCGCGGCTGGGCGGCGGGCGGCGCGGGGGCGGTACCGCCTCCTCGTCGGGCGGGGGTGACAGCGAAGTGCGCGCATCGGCCTCGTCGGAGGCGCCGTGGTCCACAAAGTCGGGGTCGTCGCGCGCCTCCATGGCCGGGTCCGTGGAGGGGTCCTCGTCCGTGGGGACGCGCTGCGCCACGGTGGCCTTGGGCCCGGACTTCTGGGGCGCCACAGCGGGCCGGCGGCCGCTGGCCGGCGGTGCTGCGGCGGCCTGGGCGGCGCCAGCGTCCGCGCCCGCGGCGGGCAGCGCCTGGGATGCCTCATAGACAAACGTCTTCTCCGGCCCAAACTCGTCCGCCGGCTCCGGCTCCTCCACCGGGGCCTGGATCTTCAGGTACTCCTCCATCTTCGCCTGCTCGAGCGCGATCTCGGCGGCGTAGGCCTCGCGCATGTACCCGGCGAGCTTCTTGGTGGAGTAGATGGACCGCTCCTCGATGAGGCAGGGCTGCAGGTCCTCGGCGAGGTCAGAGGCCCACTGGTAGCGGTCCTCCACCTCGCGGGCCAGCGCCTTCATGACAATGCCTTCGAGTTCCTTGTTGACCTTCTTGTTGTACGCGGTGGGCGGCACCACCTCGGCGTTGCGCACCTTCTCCAGCGTCGAGAAATCGCTCTCGCCGATGAACAGCCGCTCGCCGGTGAGCATCTCGTACAGCAGCACGCCTACGGCAAAGATGTCACTGCGGCGGTCAATGGGCAGGCCGCGCACCTGCTCCGGGCTCATGTAGCCAAACTTGCCCTTGAGCACGCCGGCCTGCGTCTTGGACGCGCGGTTGGCGGCCTTGGCAATGCCAAAGTCGATGACCTTGACCTCGCCCTCATACCCCACAAGCACGTTCTGCGGGCTGACGTCCCGGTGAATGATGTTCATCGGGTTGCCGGTGGGGTCCTTCTTGCGGTGGGCGTAGTCCAGCGCGTCACAGATCTTGGAGGCGACAAAGGCAGCCTGCGGGATGGACAGCAGCGAGCCGTTGGCGCGCACCTTGTCCAGGATGGTGCGCAGGTCACGCGACGGCACGTACTCCATGGCCATGTAGAAGTGGTCGCCCTGCTTGGCCAGCTCATAGATCTGGACGATGTTGGCGTGCGCCAGCTGGACGCTGATGCGCGCCTCGTCAATGAACATGCGGATGAACTCTTCATCCTCCACCATGGTGGGGAGGATCCGCTTGATGGCGACGAGCTTTTCAAACCCCGCCACGCCGAAGGTCTTGGCCTTGAAGACCTCCGCCATGCCGCCCACGTTGACGCGCTCCAGCAGCAGGTACTTGCCGAATTGGATGGGATAGCGCGCCATGGGTCCTGCAAGGGCCCCCGTGTGTGGACGGTGAAGAAACGAGTCTAGGTGCCGCCTTGGCTCAACGTCAAAACGTTGGACCGTC
>JACRCW010000063.1 GCA_016218805.1 Deltaproteobacteria bacterium
AGGCAAAGCCGGCCCCGGCGAGCGCAGCGGCAGTCCACGGTCAGAACACGCTGCGGACCAACTGGGTCCGTGGAGGGGAACCCCGTTCCCAAAAAGCAAAAGGGATGAAACGAAAGGACGGATGAAGGAAGGGGAGGCGGCAGGGCCGCGATGAGTAAACGCGAATGGTGACCATGCCGGGGCGGCGCCAAAGCCCCCCGCACCCGTCTGCCCGCGGGAATCCGCATCCGCGCACCGCTGCCACTGCCCCGTGTTTTCCGACGAGCTCAGACGCTGCTCACGCCGCGCACCCCCGCCTCCCGGGGCGGGTAGGCCGTGAGCGTCTCCTGCAGCACGTCCGTGAACGTGCCCGCCTCCAGGGCGTCCCGCACGCGGGTCATCAGGTCCAGGAAGTAGGCCACATTGTGGATGGAGAGCAGGCGGTGCACCAGCAGTTCCTCCGCATGGTAGAGGTGGCGCAGGTAGGCGCGGCTGAAGGTGCGGCAGGTGTAGCAGGCGCACGCGGGATCCAGTGGACCCGGGTCCGTGGCATAGCGCGCGTTCTTGATGGACAGGCGGCCCGCGCGCGTGAACAGCGTGCCGTTGCGCGCGTTGCGCGTGGGCATCACGCAGTCAAACATGTCCACGCCGGCGGACACCCCGCGCACCAGGTCATCCGGGGTGCCCACGCCCATCAGGTAGCGCGGCCGGTCGTGCGGCAGCAGCGCGGCGGTGAACGCGCAGATGTCGTGCATGTCGTCCTTGCCTTCACCCACGGAGAGCCCGCCAATGGCGTAGCCCGCCAGCGGGCGCGCGGTGATCTGCGCGGCGTGGGCGGCGCGCAGCTCCCGGTCCAACCCGCCCTGCACAATGCCAAAAATGCTGCCCGGCCCGCGGTAGGACGCCACGCAGCGGTCCAACCAGCGCGTGGTCCGCTCGCAGGCCGCCTGCACTTCGGGCCCGGTGGCAGGCAGGCGCACGCACTCATCAAACGCCATGACGATGTCACTCCCCAGGTCCGCCTGTACCTGCATGGACACCTCCGGGGACATGAGGTGGCGGCTGCCGTCATGGTGGCTGCGGAAGATCACCGCCTGTTCCGTGATCTCCCGCAGGTCCCCCAACGAAAACACCTGGAAGCCGCCGCTGTCCGTCAGGATGGGCCCATCCCACGCCATGAAGCGGTGCAGCCCGCCCAGTTCACGCACGCGGGCGCCGCCGGGGCGCAGCATGAGGTGGTAAGTATTCCCAAGCACCACCTGCGTGCGGATGGCGCGCAGGTCATCCGGGGCCAGGCCCTTCACTGTGCCCTGCGTGCCCACCACCATGAACATGGGCGTCTGCACCGTGCCGTGCGGCGTGTGCAGGCGGCCGCGGCGCGCGCGGGAGGCGGGGTCCTGCGCCAGCAGTTCAAAACTCACCGGGGACGACATGGCGCGGCCTTGTGCGCCAGGCCGCTGCGGGGCGCAACCCAGCGGCGTGATCAGCGCGAAGTGACGTCGGCCGGGGCCGGAACGGGCTCCGGGCGGGGCGACGGCGCCTGGCGTGTGGTGGCGGACTCGCCTTCCAGGACCTCCAGGTCCGGGAAGATGAACGCGTCCGCCAGCCCGGCCATGTACGCGGTGGGGATGAGCAGCAGGCTCACGTACTGCAGCGCGCTCAGCCCAATGAGCACGGTCCGCCGCGTGCGGTCGGACTCGTACACGGTCCGCTGGCCGCCAAACGGGTTGCATCCCTCCAGGTTCACCAGGGACGTGGCGTCCGAACTGGCCGGGGCTCCCAGCAGGCGCACGCAATCACCCACCAGCACCCAGCCCAGCGCAAAGAACGCCATGGACGGCAGCGGGGCAGCCAGCGCCAGGGCCAGCACGGCCGCGCCGCGCACCCAGTGACCCATCAGGAACTGCGGAATGCCAAACGGCAGGAACAGCGCCGCCCACGGCACCACCCGCACGCGGCGCGTCACCACCGTGGTCTTGGGGGGCGCATCGTCGGAGACGGGGCGTTCCCGGCCCGCGTCCGCCTGCTCCCGTTGCGCGCGCTCCCGCGCCCGCTGCTCGCGCAGCTCCGGCAGCCGCGCGCCCATGTCCGCGCGCACCGTGTCAAAGAACTCCACCACCTCAGGCGGCGTGAGGAAGGGGTCCAGCTGCTCATCCGGGTTGATGTACAGCAGGCTCTTGAACTCGCGGCCGGCCTCCTGCTTGCGGCCCACGTGGTAGTACGCCACCCCCAGCATGCGGTGCGCGCTGGCAATGTCCGCCTCGTCCTCCAGGCGGCCGGGCAGCACCAGTTCCTCCAGCAGCGGCACGCACGCGGCATAGTCACCGTACTCAAACAGGTTGCGTGCACGCTTGTAGTCAGCAGGTGTGGCCGCGCTCGCCACCAGCACGGCGGCCAAGCAGGCGAGCAGCGTCGCCCAGCCCAGGACTTTCGCGCGCCCGTCTGACACGGACGCCCACACTAGCCCACCCGGGGGGCAGACACCCAATACCCGCCCGCTACTGCAGATCCCCCGAGGTCATCCGGCGGGTGCGTGCGCCCCGCTCCCGCAGGGACGCCACCACGCGCTTCTTGTCCGCGCGCTTGAAACCCACGTGCATGGCGGCGGCGCGGTCCTCCAGGTGGTGCAGCAGCACGCGCCACAGGAAGTGGAACGTCTCCACGTGGTCCGCGGACGGGCACGCCGCCTGGATGGCCCCCGAGCGCACCTGCTGGTCCAGCAGTTCAATCTCATGCTCCACTTCCAGGTCCAGGAACGTGCACAACAGCGCCACCATGGCGTCATCCGGCGCGGGCAGGCGCGGCAGCGCCAGCCGGAAGCGCCGCGCAAACGCGGCGTCCGCCCACAGGTCATCCTCAACGGGCGGCGGGAAGCGCACGCAGCGCTCGTGCAGCTCCGCGCCCACCAGGTCCGCCAGCACTTCGCGGCTGTCATGGTAGTGCTTGTCAATGAGGTCGTACTTGCCCATGGGGCTCACTGCACCTCAGTGGGTGACGACGGGCGCCCCACGCGCGAGCCATACACCGACGGGTCCAGGTTGTGCTTCTTGAGAAGGAGGAAAAAGCTCTTGCGGTCCAGCCCGGAGCGCTTGGCCGCCACCGTGATGTTGCCCTTGCACTCGCGCAGCATGCGCTCCACGTAGGTGGCTTCAAACGCCGTCACCATGCGGGTCTTGGCGTCCTTGAACGTGCCGGTCATGTCCCCGCCGGAAACGCCGGGCACGGCCACCAGCCCACGCGGGGCCGCCAGACCCAGGTCCGGCGCGTCAATGCGGCGCCCGGCGCACAGCACCACCGCCTGGTGGATGCGGTTTTCAAGTTCACGCACGTTGCCCGGCCAGCGGTACGCCTCCATGGCGGCCAGCCCCGCGTCAGTGAAACCCTCCAGATCCCGCCCGTGCTCCGCGCAGAAGCGCTTGAGGAAGTGCGTGCCCAGCAGCGGCACATCCCCCTGGCGGTCCCGCAGCGGCGGGAGGCTCAGCGTGACAATGTTGAGGCGGTAGTAGAGGTCTTCGCGGAAGCGGCCCTGGCGTATGAAGGCGGGCAGGTCCCGGTGCGTGGCCGTGATGATGCGGACGTCCGCCTTGAGTGTCTGCGGGCTCCCCAGCGGCTTGTAGTCGCGCGCCTGCAGAAACCGCAGCAGCTTCACCTGGACGGGGAGGCTCACGTCGCCAATCTCGTCCATGAACAGCGTGCCGCCCTGGGCGTTCTCCACCAGGCCCGGCGTGTCACGGTGCGCGTCGGTGAAGGCGCCGCGCTTGTAACCAAACAGTTCGCTCTCCAGCAGCGTATCCGGCAGCGCGCCGCAGTTGACGGCGACCAGGCGCGCGCGCGCCCGGCGGGACTGGTTGTGGATGGCGGTGGCAATGAGCTCCTTGCCGGTGCCGGATTCGCCCAGGATCATGACGGGCGCATCTGTCTTGGCAATGAGCGGCAGGCGCGCCAGCAGCGCCCGCAGCGACGAGCTGTTGCCGATGATCTGCGAGGTGGCGGCGTGGTCCCGGTCACGCAGCTGTTCCAGCTCACCGCGCAGGCGGGCGTTCTCCCGCCGGCGCTCCATGCCCTCAATGCTCTTGCGGATCCGGTGGAGG
>JACRCW010000059.1 GCA_016218805.1 Deltaproteobacteria bacterium
GCCCGGGCAGCCGGGAGCGCCGGCGCAGAGCGCCAGCAGGAGGGATTTCTTCAATAACGACGTCGGGTTTCGCATGGTCGTGCACGCCCTTACCACGGGCCACATGAGTCGTCACGGGGGACTGGTGTTTGAACGGACGGCACCGCCCCCGGTTCTGGGGTTGTTGTGAGGGCGGTCGGCCGCGCCTAGAAGTGCGCCATGCCATACGTCGAGCCGAAGTACTTCTGCCAGAAATGCAACCACGAGCTGGTCTTCGACGTGAAGATGGGCTTCCGCGACACGTGCCCGCACTGCGCGTCCGACCTGCACGTCTGCAAGAACTGCCAGCTGTATGACCCGGGCGCCCACAACGCCTGCCGCGAATCCCAGACCGACTACACGCCCGACAAAGAGAAGGCGAACTTCTGCGGCTGGTTCAAGTTCATTGAGGGCGCGCGCGAGGAGAACAAGGAGGTAGCCAAGGCCAAGGCCGCCCTGGATGCCCTGTTCAAGAAGAAGGGCTGACCGCGGCACCCCAGTACGGCTCTGCGAGGAAGTGCCCCGGTTCACGCTTGCGGTGCTTGCGGAATCCGCGCGCCTCCAGCCAGCGCCGCACCTCCGCAATCATGCCCGGGTTGCCGCACACCAGGGCAAACACGCTCCCCGGCACCGGCCCCAGCTCCTCCAGCAACGCGGTCACGCGGCCCGTCCGCCCGGTCCACGCCGGGTCGCGCGTGGTGGTGGGCAGGTAGGTGAGCCCGGGCCAGCCGGCCAGCAGTTCCCGGTAGGCCAGTCCGCCGGCAGTGCGGCCCCCGTGCACCACGGTGACCGCGCGGCCAGGGCATTGCCCGGCGCGCAACTGGCTCACCAGCGGCGCCGTCCCCGTCCCCGTGGCCACCAGCAGCAGCGGCATCCCGGGGGGGACATCCCGCAGCGTGAAGCTGCCGGCGCCCACCTGCTCCAGGTGCACGCGGTCCCCCGCGGACAGCGCGCACAGCCGCGGGGACAGCACGCCACCGTCCACGCGCGTGATGGCAAACTCGGCCACCGCATCCCCAGGCGCGGAGGTGACGGAATAGGGCCGTTTCACCATGGTCCCGTCAGCGGCGGGCAACCCCAGGTTCACAAATTGCCCCGGAATGAACGTCAGCGGTCCCGCATCATGCGCTATGCGCAGCACGGCCAGGTAGGGAACGTCACGCCGGACATCCACCACCCGCGCGTCCAGCGCCGGCGTCACCGGACCGCCTCCAACGGGACGTCCAGCACTGGGAAGCGCTCGGCGTCCTGGGATTCAAAATGCCACCATTCACTGCGGATGCCCCGGAAACCCGCCGCTTCAAACGCGTCCCGCAACACCTTGCGGCGCTCCACGGCAATCGGCGTGTGCCGCGCGGAGTGCAGGTTGGCCCGCGTGGTGAAATCGTCAAAATCAGTGGGCATCTCCACGTCCCGGCCCTCCAGGTCCGCCAGGCTCACGTCCACCGCGCCCCCGCGGTTGTGCACGCTGCCGGGCTGCGGCGGCGCCACGTAGCCCCGCACCGGATGTGCCTCCCACATAACCTTCTGCACGCGGTGCGGCCGGTAGCAGTCCCACGCCTTCACCCGGTAGCCCTGCTTGCGCAGCAGGTCCGCGGCCACCTTCAGGCGTTCCGCGGCTTCGCGGCGGAGCAGGCAGCGCGCCACCGGGTAGAGCCGGCGCTTGAGGAAGTTGTTCTCGGAGGCGTAGCGCAGGTCCAGGACCAGGTCCGGCACCACCGTGGTGACGTCAACCAGGTCCGGCGCCGCCGGCGGCGCGGCCACCAGCAGCCAGGACAGCAGCGCCGCCGTGATCATCCGCGCCGGCGCCGCCGCACCCACGCGAACGCCGCCGCCACCAGCCCCACCGCGGGCAGGCCGGGAAGCGTGCCGGCGCAAGTGCACGCCGGGTTGGCCGGGGCGTCCCCGCCGCTGCCGCCGCCCCCCGAGGAGGAGGACGACGAGCTGCCCGCGTCCGGCACCGGGTTGCCCGCGTCAGGCGCCGGCGCCACGTCCAGCGTGATGCGGATGTTGGACAGCGTCACGCCGCTGTCCGCCAGGACCAGGAAGCCGGCGTAGTAGGTGCGCGGCGCCGCGAGTCCGTCCGCGCTGACCGCTTCCTGGTGGTTCACGTGGCCGGTGTCGGCGTTGGGCGTGACGGTGATCTCCGTGCCGTCATGGGACGGGTGGTTGTTGCTGTACGTGTAGGCAATGGCCGCGTCCGGCTTGAGCACCAGGCCCATCCGGTTGTCCGCCGGCCCGCTGCCAAACATCTGCCCCGCAATGCCGCCACCCCGCGCATCCAGGTCCAGCGTGAAGCTCCGGGTGCGCGCTGGCAGGTCCAGCCGCAGCTGCATGTGGCCGGGCGCGTAGTCCAGCAACCCCGCCTCCTGCACGCCCATGAATTGCAGGTAATCCACGCCCACCGTTTCCGTGACGCCGTTGACGTCCCGCACCACGCGGCGCGCGCGCACGCAGTCCGCCACGCCGTGGTCCGCCAGCGCCGCGTCCACCGCGCCCTCCGTGCCCGGGAACTCCGCCACCACGGAGGTCTTCACCGCCGCAGAGGCCTGCGCAAAGGACGCGTTCACCGGGAGCGTGGCCACCGCCAGGTGCACGGCCTTCTCCATGCGGTTGGCCTTGGCTGCGTCCGTCTCCGCCCCCAGCGCCTTGCGCAGGGACCACAGCGCGGAGGACCAGGCGCGGCTGTCGTCGTGGACCTCACCCGTGGTGCTGTCCGGACAGTTCCAGGGATCTTCCGCGTTGCGGATGCCCAGCTCGCCAATGACCATCCCCGCCCCGGCGTATTCCCCGGTGGCTGCGCTGTTGGTGAAACTCTCGGAAAAGAAGTCCGCAAATCCCTCGTTCAGCCCGCCGGCTTCGTCCCGCACGCCCCAATGGTCCCGGAACGCGCCGGACAGGCCGTAGGGAACGCCCGCATTGGTGACAATGGTGTGAATCGTGGCGTGGGTGAATTCATGGTAAATCACGTCGGCGTCATACACAAAGTCCCGCTGCGTGCCCTGGAAGAACACCAGCCGGTCGTACGGCGACACCAGGCCCGGGATGTCAAACGGGAGACCCGTCTGGTCAATGTTGCCCGGCTGGAAGAACGCGTTGTCCACGCGCATCAGCCCGTCAAAGACCACCGGGTTGGTGGCGGACGTGCCCTTGCCGCCGGAACCCGCCGGGCACACAAACGGAATTGCACAGATTTGGCAGATGGCGGCCGTCATGGAGCTCTGGTCCAGCGCCGGCATCATGTAGTTCACGTCCACATGCAGCGGCGCGGCCGGCACGCCCGCGGTGCAGTCCTGCCCGGACAGGCAGAACTGCGGGTCGCCCAGCATGTCACGCAGGTGCTGCTCAAAGGTGTGCACATGGTAGTACGCCATCACCTCGGCAAAATCGTCCTCTTCGCTGCGCAGGGCCTGGTCACGCGGCGTGGCCACGTCCAGCGGTTCAAACTCAAAGCCGCCGCCGGTCAGCCGCGCCTTGTGCAGGCTGGCGCAGAATTGCGCGTCCACATAGATGGGGTCCGGAAGGTTGCAGGCCTGCTCCAGTTCCGGCGCCACGGACAGCACCAGGTCCTTGGGCAGCGTGAAGGGCAGCCGCGCCTGCACGCCGCCGTCCTCCAGCGCGCCCACGCACCGCTGCTCCACGCACCCACCGTCGCTGTCCGTGCCCGCGCACTCCACCTTCTTGCAGCAGTTGAACGCCTCCACAAACTCGCCCCGCAGGTGCCCGCCATCCACCAGTCCGGTGAGCGCCACCGTCTCGGTTGCACCCGTGCCGTCAGCGCCGGGGTTGGGGTCGTACACCTTGCCGGGCGCGTTGTAGTCCAGCGCCAGGCGGCGCCGGGACAGCACCGCGCCCGTGCGCGCGTCCACCAGAATCTCCACCGAGTTCTGCGGCAGCGCGGAGTCCATCCGCAGGCGCCAGGCGGGGATCAGCCCGTCCTCGCGCGCCAGGAGGACCTGCCGTGCGCCCAACGCCAGCACATCCCGCGTCAGCGCGGCGGGCGCCATGGCCGGGCGTGCGGTGAGGGCCACGTCCGCGGCCTGTGCCGGGGACAACTCAAAGCGCCCCTGCACCGCGCCCGCGCGCTGGCCGCGCACCGCGCCCAGCACGCTGCCGTCGCCGTCCACCAACACCGCCACGCCCGCGCCCAGCACCGGCACGCCGTCCACCGTCTCGTGGAACCGGACCACCGCGCGGTCCCCGGCGCGCGTCACCGGGCCTTCGCGCAGGGAAGGGTGCAGGGACAGGGCCGCGCCGTGCGCCGCCAGAAACACCCGCGCCGCATCCACGGGTGCCAGCCGCCCCGTGGCGAAGCGGAACCCGCCCAGAATATCCACCGCGCCGGCCGCGTCCCGATGCAGAACCGTGGGGCGCAGTGCCGCCACAGTCACTTCCGCGGCCGCCGGCTCCATGGGCGCTCCCAGCAGGACGACGACGGGAAGGAGGAGAAGCGGCGTGGTCATGGTGTTCCTTTCACGAAACCCGGTCGGGACCGGCCTTCGATGCGCGTCCAGGGAAAAGGTTGCGGGTGCTTAGCACATGCGCCACCGGGCCCAAGCCATGCGCCGCCTCCGTCGATCGTCCGTCTTGACACCTGAGCGACCGCGCCCGTAACAGACCCGCCCCCACCCCGGAGCGTCGAGAACGGACATGAACCTGATTGCCACCACCCTGGTGCTTGCCCTGGCGGCTGCCAAACCGGCCAAGGCACCCCCTGCCGCCGGCCCCTTCAACGCGGAGGACTACCGCCTCTATTGCGGCTGGCTCACCGAGGTCACCAAGGACGAGAACAAGGGCCTCTCCAAGGACAAACAGGTGGGGAAGGTGGCCAAGCTGGCCAAGGTCAAGCCGGCCCAGCTCAAGGCGGTGGTGGACAAGGGGGACAAGGCCGGCGGGGACTGCGCCGCCATTGCCAAGCAGATGGAGGACAAGGCGCGCGGGGCCCTGGCCGGGACCCCATTGGAGAAGCGCCTGGAGAGCCTGCAGCTGGACACTGAAGACCCCTCCCACGTGGTGGCCTACGTGGCCTGGAAGGGTGACCAGGAAAAGCTGCTGGAGGAGGAGGCGTCCCTGCTGGTGTTCACCGTGATGAACGAGGCGCCCATTGTCACCACGCTGTCCGTGCGCGCCGTGGACCCCAAGGACGGTGAGACGGCGCTGTTCGAGGGGAAGATTGCCGCGGACAACGTGGGCCGCATCCAGAAGGAACGCATCAACAGCTTTGCTGACTCCATGTACATCAAGTGGTTTGACGGCGTGGTCTGGGCCAACCCGGCCGCCCACAAGAGGTAGGAGCACAGCCCACCGCGCCCGGCGGGAAGAACTCGCGGGATCCCGGGCACACCGGCTAGAGTGTATCGGCGCTCGTCGCGAGAGGTTGCGTTGAGATGGAGCCTGGTCTGCAGGCCCGCCAGAAGGATCCCAGCCTGCCGGAGATGATCGACCGGTACGAGATCCTGCAGAAGCTCGCCGCCGGCGGGATGGCCGAGTTGTACCTGGCCAAGCAGTCCGGGATGGAGGGCTTCGAGAAGGTCGTCGTCATCAAGCGCATCCTGTCGCACCTGGCCACGGACCAGGAATTCGTCTCCATGTTCCTGGATGAGGCGCGCATTGCCGCCAAGCTGTCCCACCCCAACGTCGTCCAGATATACGACCTGGGGCGCGCCGACGACACGTACTACATTGCCATGGAGTACGTGAGCGGGCGCAACGTTGCCCACATCACCAAGAAGGCGCGGGACGGGGGCCAGAGCCTGCCGGTGGAGCACGCCGCGCGCATCATGGCCGGCGTGTGTGACGGGCTGTACTACGCGCACACCCGCAAGGACTATGACGGGAAGCCGCTCAACATTGTCCACCGTGACATCAGCCCGCAGAACATCCTGGTCAGCTTTGCGGGGGGCGTGAAGCTGGTGGATTTTGGTATTGCCAAGGCGTCCACGCAGCTGGCGCAGACGCGCGCCGGCGTGCTGAAGGGCAAGTACAGCTACATGAGCCCCGAACAGGTCCGGGGCGACAAGATCGACGCGCGCTCGGACATCTTTGCCGTGGGCATTGTCATGTATGAGATGCTGACCGGACAACGGCCGTTTGAGCGCGACAACAGCCTCAAGACGCTCAAGGCCATTGTCCAGGAGAAGCCGCTCAACCCGCGTGACCTCAATCCCGGCGTGCCCGCGGAGATTGTGAAGATCCTCTCCAAGAGCCTGGAGAAGGACCCCAACCGCCGCTACGCCAACGCCCAGGAGATGCAGTTGGCCCTGGAGGACTGGCTGGACCGCAGCCCCGTCAAATCCAACAACGTCCGCATCAGCCGCTACCTGTACGACCTGTTTGACGACGAGCTGAACGCAGAGGGCGGCACCCTGGAGGTCAAGGGCATTGGCGAGATCATCATCCCGACGGGGAGCGCGGAGACGCCGGCCCCCCCCGGGGGGGGGGAGGAGATTCCAGAGGGCACGCTGCGCGCCGCGCTGGACGACGTGGAGGCGGCCCACGACAAGAAGGTCGCGGAGCGCGCGGCCAAGGCTGCCGCGGTGGTCGCGGAGGTTCCCGTCAGTGATGACACCGAGGCGCCCGAGTCCTCCGAGGACAATGACCCCACGCGCGCGGTGGCTGCGCCGCCGCCGCCGCCGGGCCGCGGCGCCTCCTCCGTGGTGGCCGCCCGTCCACCCACGGGAGCCGACGAAGCCACGGACCCGTCTTTGGCGTCTGACGGCGAGGAGGAGGGCGGTGCCACCGACGAACTGGATGGCGCCACCATCCCCGTCTACGACCTGCAGGCGTACGAAGCCGAGCGGCTCAAGCGCCACGAGGAGGGCGGGCCCGTCAGGCCGGAGCGCTCCACCGTCTCCGTGGTGCGTGACGAATCCAGCATGTCCGGGGACGACGCCGGGTTTGGTGACGACCAGCCGACGATGAACATGGACGCCTCCGCGCGCGCCGCGCTGCTGGGGCAGATGAAGAAGCCGGGTGGCGCCGCCGGCGCCGCGCCGGAGAAGAAGGCCGAGTCGCAGAAGGGTGCGCCCGCCGCGCGCGAGAACCGCGTTTCGCCCCCCAAGGATCCTCCCAAGGCTCCGCCCCCGCCCCCCGCGCGGGAAGTGGCCCGGGCCGCCCCGCCGCCGCCGGTGGATGACCCGCCGGAGACCACGCTGCCCCCGGAGCCCGGCCCATCCACCATGGATGACGAGGTGGTCCCCGGCCTGGCGGGCGGGCCGGTGCGCCCCGCCGCGCCGTCCAGCAGCCCCGCGTCCTCCCACGCCGGGACCGAGCAATCCGCCATCAAGCTGCCCCTGGCGGCCGCCCGCGGCGCCCCCGGCCGCAGCGCGGTGGCCCTCAATCCCGTCCAGGAGCGCGTCAACCTGCGCGACGCCGCCGTCTCCATCCCCGTGCCCGGCATGGGGGCCGCACCACCCGCCAACGGCGCCGCGGCGCTGCCGGAAGTTCCCCCCTCCACGGCGGAGGCCCCCGCGCCGCCGCCGCCGCCCAAGGCGCCGCTCACCCCGGAGGAACGTGCGCGGCGGCAGCGCGTGCTGGTGCTGGTGGGCGCCACGGTGTTTGGCCTGGTGGTGGCGGTGGTGGTGGTGGCGGGCATCATGTCTGACGGGGGCGGGGCCACGGCAACCAAGGATCCGCCGCCGGACAGCGCGCCTGTGGAGCTGGGAAAGATCACCGTGAAATCCACCCCGCCGGGCTGCGAGTTCTTCATTGGCGGGTTCAAACAACCGGACATGGTCACGCCGGCGCGCGTGGAGGCCAAGGTGGGCCACACCACCGTGCGTGTGGACTGCAAGGGCTACCAGGGCGAGTCCAAGGAGATTGACGTCGTCAAGGACAAACTGGTGGAAATCACCTTCACGCCGAAGAAGAAGTGACCCTTTGGCGCGCCGTGAGCGGGGGCCCGAGCGGGGAAAGACCGGCCCGGTGGTAGAACTGGGGCTGGAGTCGCTGGCGCATGGCGGCGAGGCGGTGGGCCACCACGACGGATTGGCGGTGTTTGTCCCGGGGGGCGTGCCGGGGGACCGCGTACGGGTGGCGCTGGCGCTGCAGGGGCGGTTTGCCCGGGGCCGGATTCTGGACGTCCTCCAGCCCGCGCCAGGCCGCCGCGCGTCGGATTGCCCGCTGCACCCCGCGTGCGGCGGGTGCCCGTGGATGGCGGTCCCCTACGACGTCCAGCTGCGTGCCAAGAGCGACATCCTGCGGGACGCGCTGATGCGCCTGGGGCACCTGGCGCTGGAACAGGTCCGCGTGGTCCCCGCCGCGGCGGCCCCGTCCGAAACGCGCTACCGGCACCGCGCGCGCCTGCACGCGGAACGTCACGGCGTGGGCCGCGTGCTGGGTTTCCTCCCGGCCAAGGGCCGCGGCGTCATCCCGGTGGACCGCTGCCCCGTCCTGGAGGAGCCGCTGGAGCGGGCGCTGGTACCTGTGGCCCGTGCGCTGCAACGCGCTCCGGAGGGACCGCTGGACGTCACATTGTCCTGCGAGCCGGTGGAATCCGGCGGGCGCGTGGGAATCCTGGTGGAGACGGAGGGCGCGCCGGACGGCCACCGCTGGCGGCGCGTGGCAGACGGGTTGTGGCGGGACCACGGCATCCTGGTGGAGGTGATGCGGCGCGGGCGCACGCTGGCGCGCGCCGGGGAGGGAAACCTGCGCTACGCGGTGGCTCCGGGTGCGCCCGGTGGACCGTATGAGCATGACGCGTCCTGTTTCACCCAGGGCAACCGCGCGCAGAACGGCACGCTGACCCGCCTGGCCCTGGACGCCCTGGCCCCCACGCCGGCGGAGCACGTCCTGGAACTGCACGCCGGGTGCGGCAACTTCACCATCCCGCTGGCCCAGCGCGCAGGCCGCGTCACGTCCGTGGAGAGCCACCCGCGCGCGGTGGAGCACGCTGGGCGCAACCTGCGGCGCGGTGGCCTGGCCACGCGGGCGCGCGCGTTCACCGCGGACGCGGACAAGCTGGCCGCGGTGCGCCGCGTGGTGGAAGGCCGTGTGGACGCCATCCTGCTGGACCCGCCGCGGACCGGCGCACCAGGGCTTCCCGCCGTGGTGGAGCAGCTCAAGCCGCGGCGCGTGGTCTACGTGTCCTGCAACCCGGCCACGCTGGCGCGGGACGTGGCCCGCGTGGTGGCGCTGGGTTACGACCTCAAGAGCGCACAGGCGGTGGACCTGTTCCCGCGCACGTGGCACGTGGAAGCGGTGGTGGCGCTGGAGGCCCGGTGACGACGACAACGGCGATCCGCGCGGGAGGTATGGAGGCCATCGCCGGCCGGCTGCACGGGTTTGCCGGGCTGATGCGGCACAACGGCGTGCGCGTGGGCACCTCGGAAGTCATGGATGCGTTCCAGGCCCTGTCCGTCGTCGGGCCGGACGGCATGGGCGTGCGCGAGCTGTTCCGCAGCACGTTGCGTACCACGCTGGCCAAGAGTCACCCGGATGTCCTGGTGTTTGACCGGCTGTTTGACCTGTATTTCAACGCTGGCGTGGAGCTGGACGAGCGGCTGACGCAGAGCCTGTTGGACCAGCTGATGGAAGCGATGCACGGCGAGGGGCAGGTGGCCGCGCTGATGCAGATCCTGCAAGACATGGACGGGCAGTTTGCGCAGCTTACGCGTGCGGTGCTGGGCGCGCAGGCCGCGCAGCTGAGCCACCTCATCCAGGGCGCATTGTCGGAGATGGACCTGGCCGGGCTGCAGAGCCGGTTGCAGCTGGGGTACTTCGCGCAGCGGCTGCTGGCGCGGCTGGGCGTGCGGCAGCTGGAGACGGACCTGGAGGGAGTTCGCCGCGCGGTGACCGCGCGCCTGGGTAGCGACGCGGCAGAACAAGCCATGGCGACGCTGCAGGCACGCGAGGCGGCGCTGCGGGATGCCGCGCGCCGCGCCCTGGGGGCGGAGCTGGACCAGCGCGCCGTGCGGGACCGCGCGCGTGAGCAGGACCTGATGGACAAGAGCTTTGCGCGGCTGTCTGCCGACGAGATCCGCCGCATGCGTGAAGCGGTCCGCGCGCTGGCCGAGAAGCTCAAGACCGTGGTCCGCCGCCGGCGGGTGGAGCGGCGCGGCCTGTTGGACGCGCGGCACACGCTGCGGTCCAACCTGGCCACCGGCGGGGTCCCGGTGAAGATCCGCTTCCGCCGCCGGAAGAAGGAGCGCCCCCAGCTGGCCGTGCTGTGTGACGTGTCTGACTCCGTGCGGCATGTCAGCATGTTCATGCTGCAATTCGTCTACACGCTGCAGGAGCTGTTCACGCGCGTGCGGTCGTTTGTGTTCGTGGCGGACCTGGGCGAGGTCACCGAACTGTACCGCGGCCGGCCCGTGGAGGACGCGGTGGACCTCTCCGTGGCCGGGCAGGTGATCAACCTGCACGCCAACAGCAACTTTGGACGTGCGTTCCTGCAGTTCCACCGCGAGCACCTGGACGCCGTCACCCGCAACACCACCGTGATTGTGCTGGGGGACGGGCGCAACAACTACAACCCCGCCCACGCCTGGGTCCTGTCCGAATGGCGCCGCCGCGCCCGCCGCCTCATCTGGCTGTGCACGGAGGACCGCGCCACGTGGGGGTTTGGTGACAGTGAGATGCACGCATACGCCCGCCACTGCGATGCCACCGAGGTGGTGCAAAACCTGGGACAGCTGCGCCGCGCGGTGGACGGCCTGCTGCGCTGAGCCGCAGACGCGGGGGACGGATTGCGATAAAGGGGCCCGCCGTTTCGTCCCTTCACCGGTCCCGGAGGTCCGTTGCCCATGCGCCGCCTGCTCCTGCTCTCACTGCTCCTTGCCGCTCCCGCCGCCCGCGCGGGGGTCTACATGGAGGAGACCACCACCGTCGGTGCCGGCGGCCAGAACCAGTCCACCACCGCCAAGATCTGGGTTGAGGGCGACATGGTGCGCACGGACATGGGCAGCCCGTTTGGAATGTCCGCGCAGATGGACATGACGCTCATCATCAACACCCGGAAGGTGTCCGTCACCGGCGTCAACAAGGCGGACAAGACGTTCTGGAAGCTGCGTGACCAGGACGTGACGGACTTTGGCATGGCCACGCTGATGGCCTACGGCATCAAGAAGGGGCCGGATGGCAAGGTGCAGGTGCCGGCCCGCATCTTTGAGAAGACCGGCGAGAAGAAGAAGGTGAAGGTCACCGCCGCCAAGGGCCCGGTGGACGTGGAAGTGGAGAAGGTGAAGGTCAACGTGGCCGCCGGGGCCAATGAGCAGATGAAGGGCGTGCAGAGCGTGATGTGGGTGGGCCAGGTGCCCGGCCTGGACCCCTCCGTGCAGCGCACCCGCGTCAGGATGTGGATGGGCACCGGCGCGGAGGCGGACGAGTTCCTCAAGCAGTACGACGAGCTGGGCGGCGTCCCCGTCATCACGGAAATGAGCATCCCCGCGCCGCCGCAGTCCGGCATGGGACAGCTCACCACCGTGCAGCAGCTCACCAAGGTGGCGCCCTCCAAGCTGGCGCCCAAGGATTTTGATGTGCCCAAGGCGTTCCGCCAGACGGAAGACCCGTTCACGCAGCTGCGTCGTCAGATGCCCCAGCGCGGGGCGCCTGGCGCGCCGGGCGGAATGCCCATGCCGCCGTCAGGCAACACGCCGCCTCCCATGCAGTGACGGTGCGCTGCCGTTAGGTGTGAGCGCGGCGCGTGCCCTATCCTGCAGGGCATGGACGCCGCGACACTGCGCCGTGAGCTGCCCGACTACGGGCCTGATTGGGGCGGGTGTGATGCGAGATGGTTGTAGACGCTGGGATCGACAACGCCGCTGCGGCCAGGTAGCACGCCAGCGCGGTGTGGCCCGGCCGCCCCCGGCCGGGACGCCAGCGGGACACCCGTGACGTCGCTATGCACCGGCACAGCC
>JACRCW010000058.1 GCA_016218805.1 Deltaproteobacteria bacterium
CCACAACGCGGCCAATCTCATTGCAATGATATTCCTCTGCTGCTCTGGTCTTGTTCTCCAATCAGTCCACAAGACCCCGGTTCCTGCATGACATCTCACTACGGAGCCACGACGTGCCTCACCCAATTGTCAGGAGAACCCCAAAAAGGGGGGCGGGTACGCATGCACGCAGAGCGTGCATGCATTCAGACGTGCCAGTTGTGGAACAGGCGCCGGCTCAGGATTGGATCCGCCTCGGGGTGATCCAGGGCATGGCCCGGCCAGCCGCCTCCGGAGACCGGGCGGCAGATTGCGCACCCCGGGAACGCGCCTGCAGAGGTGGGTGGCACCGATCGCAGACCACGGGGAAAGGACTGCAGGGGTGGGTGGGAACCGATTGCGACCCCCGGGAGGCCGACTGCATGGGCTGGTGGGGCTGATCACGCCCCCCGGGGGGCCGGCTGCAGACCCCGGGAAGCGCGTGGCAGACCCCGGGGAGCGGCCTGCAGAGGTGGGTGAAGGTGGCTGCAGAGGCCGGGAAGCCGGAATGCAGACCCCGGGGAGCGGCTTGCAGTGTCCGGGAAGGTCTTTGCAGACCCCAGGCGGCGGGGTTGCAGGGGTCGGGAGCACGCCGGTTGAGGGGCGCGTCGCCTCCACCGGCCCACGCATTTGACCCGCCCCTGCCCGCTCACTTCAACCGGAGAATCACGCGGCGGTTGCGCCCCTCTTCGGAGTCGGTCTTCACCTCTGGGCGCGTCTCACCAAACGCGCCCGTTGACAGGCGGGACCGCGCCACGCCCAGCCCGGCCAGCCCTTCCACCACGGCCTTCACGCGCCGCTTGGACAGGTCCAGGTTGTAGTCGCCTTCGCCGGGCAGGCTGGTGTGCCCCTCCACAATGACGTGCACCTGCGGATGCGCGGCCAGCACCTTGGCCACCTTGGACAACGTGGCACGCGCCGCGGGTGTGAGGACGTCCTTGTCAAAGTCAAACAGCACCGTCTCCTGGAGCGCCACCTGGACGCCGTCGTCGCGTTCGGTGACGGGCGTCTCCGGGCCCAGCGCGTCGGTGAGGGCCTGCATGAGCTTGGTGGGTGACCCGCCGGGCCCCAGTGATACCGCGCCGCCCTGGCCGCCGGTGCCACCCTGCCCGCCGCGCGAATCGCAATTGCAGGTGCACACGCTGCTGCGCTTGGCGCATTCGCGCAGGTCGTCACGCGCGGCGTCACGCACCGCGTCCACCTCCTTGCGCATGGCCGCCACCTCAACCAGGGCGCGCTTCACGCGGGCGGCGCCGCCCTCCAGCTGCGCCTGGCACTTCTTGGCGGTCATGCGCGCGCTGGGGGGCGTGCGGTCCGGCATCCGCGGCATGCCCTTCCAAGGGTCCAGCGCGGAGATGAGGGACCGGTTCCGGTAGGCCCAGATCTCCGCCACCTTGTGGAAGTGATCCTCCGCGGCCTGGCGGCGCAGCTCGTCGTGGCAGTCGTTCTCGCGGTCCGTGCGGTAGGACGCCAGCGGCGCGGAATGCCCCAGGCCGGAGACGGCATACAGCGTCACGCGGCGCCCCTCTCCCTCGCGGGTGTGGATCACCTCCAGCCCCTGCCGCCACAGCCAGAACGCGGAGATCAGCCCGGTGATCAGCATGGAGACTGCGGTCCCCGCGCTGCCAAACGACGCCACGCACAGCAGTCCCGCGCCCAGGCGGAACCGGTCCGCGGTGGTTCCATTCAGCCCGGGCTCAAGACTGCGGAGCAGCGCCACGGAGGAAATGGTCCCTTCCGCCGCGGCCGCGGCCAACGCCATGGGCCACAGCGCCAGCCCGCACGCCGCCACGCCCAGGAACACGGTGGGCAGGATGTTGGGCGCCTCGTGGGTGGGCTCGCAGACCAGGTATTCGCCGCCGTCACAGGGGCCCGCGCTCCAGGCGGTGCCGTACTCGCAGAAGCTGGGACGGTCGGCGTCGCTCACGCAGCCGGGGTCCGCGCCCGACGAGGGTTCCGCGGCAAGAAGGAGGGCGGCGACGAGGGAGAGAATCGGCATGGTGAGGTACCCCGGCCCGCGCGGTGGCTGCACCGCGGAGGGGCCGGAGAACCTCTAACCCGCACTCACGGAAGCACGCACGCGAACAGCGGAGACTCGGCCTGCACGCGCAGGTGCACGTCCACCACGGCGCCGGTCCGCGTCCCGCCGGCGGGGTCGCGCCAGGTCATGCCGGCGCGCTCCACCTCGCAGTTGCCGCGCCCGTCACACGTGGCGCCGGTGGTGTAGGCCAGGTTGAACTTCAGGATGCCCAGCGCGGAGACCGGCACCAGCTCCGCGGGCTGGGACACGCGGTCACCGTTGTCACTCCAGGCCAGCAGCCGAGCAAACGCGGGGTCCCGGGCGTCCAGCACGCCGTCATGGTTGGCGTCATGCGCGGCCAGCGCGGCAAACCCGTTGCGCGGGGCGCCCGGGGAACCGGAGCCCAACAGTTCCCGGCCACTGTCAATGCGCCCGTTCCCGTCAAGGTCAATGGCCAGCCAGGGCGTGGCGGCGGTGGGCCAGTCATGGCGGTGGCCGGAGGGGTCCCCGCGGCCGGAGACGTCAAACCGCGCAAACCCGTCATACGCGCGGTAGGCCACGCGGCGCGCCGGGTCCAGCAGGATCACCAGCGGCGTGCGGCACTGCCAGCGGCGGCCGTCGGAGCCGTCACAGTGGAACAGCGCGTAGTTCTCGTCGGTCAGCTCCACCGCGCCGTCGCAGCGGTCATCCACCCAGGTGCGCAGGTAGCCGTACCAGATGTCCGGGTAGGCGCTGTTGCGGCGGTTGCACCACGCCCAGAACCGGTCCGGGCTGCAGCCGCCCGAGTTGTCCTCGGCGGCGCAATGATCGCCGTAGCCCGGGTCACCGCCGCAGTTGTTGCCCTCGGTCTCCGTGCAGTCATTCACGCAGCGGTCCGCCTGCGAGCAGTCCGGGTCCAGGCAGTCCACCAGCTCGTCGCAATCGTCATCCGCGCCGTTGCCGCAGGCTTCCGCGCGCGGCGTGCAGGTGCGGCAGTGCTCGTGGTTGGCGCAATCGGAGTCCGCGCAGTCCACCAGGCCGTCGCAGTCGTCGTCCAGGCGGTTGTCGCAGGTCTCGCTGCCGGGCGCCGTGCACACGCGGCAGGCCGCGTCCTCATCGCAGTCGCGGTCGTCGCAGTCGGTCGCTTCGTCGCAGTCATCATCCACGCCGTTGCCGCAGGTCTCCGCGGTGCCGGTGGGGTTGCACCGGCGGCAGGCCGGGTCATTGGCGCAGCCCGGATCCGCGCAATCCACCGTCCCGTTGCAGTCGTCGTCCAGCCGGTTGTCGCACGTCTCAAACTCGGCCGGCTGGCAGCCGCAGCTGCGGTGCTCTGCGCAGTCCGTGTCCTCGCAGTCGGCCTTGCCGTCGCAGTCGTCGTCCGCGCCGTTGCCGCAGATCTCCATATCTGAGCCGCACTGCCACGCCTCGCCCGCCACCAGCGACGCGGAGCCCGGGCCACTGCCCAGTTCCATCTCCGTCATGCAGGCGGTGCTGGCAGCCAGGACGACCAGGGCGGACAGGATTGAACGGGACAGCAACATGGCGCACCTCCGGATCCACTGTGGGGCATTGTGGTCTGCGGGAGCAGCCGCGTGCGTCGGGGAACCGACCGAGACCCGTTGACCGACGGTCCAATGACGTAGGCCGGCGGGCGAGGGAGCGGCGGTGTCGACGTGGCCACCGGGGCGGGGTGATACTCAGCGCGCCATGACGGAGATCCCCGGCGGCCCGCCCCGCTTCCGCCTACCGACCGATGCCCAGCCCCGCGCGGAGCGCAAAGCGCCCGCGCAAAAGGGGGGCGCCAAGGCGGGCGCGGCCAAGGGCGGCAGCCCGGACAGCCCGGCGCGCACCACGCTGGGCCAGGACAGCTTCAGCCGCGCGGTGACGGGGACCGGAGGCATCAACACGCCGTCCCAGGAGGGGCCGCGGGCGCGGATCCGTTTTGCGGCGGCGGGGCCCCCCACGCTGCAGGGAGAGCTGCGCGAAGGCGGCCGGGTCACGCTGGAGTACCACCCCGACCGCCAGGGACCCGGGATGACACCGTGGGTCACCGTGCGGTTTGAGCCGCGCGGCGAGCAACACGAGCGGCAATGCGCGGAGGTGGAACTGGTGGCCGGCCGTCCCACCGGGAGGATGCGCCCGGCGCCGGTGACGCTGGATGTGCCGGTGCCGGCGCAGGCCATGGAGGTCCGGTTCGGCCCGCGTGCTGACGGGCCGCACCGCTTCCCCATCAAGCCGCGCGCCCGCGTGGGTCCCTGAGGCCACGCGGATGCGCTGGGGCCGCATACTGGGCTGGGCCGTCGTGATCGCGGTGATTGTCATCGCCGCCACGTGGCAGACGCCGGCGGCCGGACCGCGCCGCGCGCCGCGGGCGGAGCGGGAGCGCCCGGCGCCCGCCCGCATGCCCGTTCCCGCGCGGGCGGACGCGGGATGGGCCCCGGATGCGGCCAAGGCCACCGTGATGCAACCGCCCACCGCGGGTGACCCGGGCGGCTATTGCGACGGTCCGGCCGGGCCCGCGGGCTACGCGCGGCCCAACGCGGGACATGAGGTGGGAGGGTGGCTGGCCAACCAGGAGCACCCGTTGCCGGCGGGGGCCATGGAGGCGGTGCGGCAGGCGTGGGCGTCCCACAGCGCGGAGGAGGCGCTGGAACTGGCCGGGGAGGCAACGCGCGCAGCACCGGGTCACGCGGGTACGCAGGCCACGCTGGGACTCATGGCCCGGCGGGCCGGGCGCCCCTTCCTGGCGGCGGAGTCCCTGGCGCGCGCGGTTTCCCTGTCCGGTGATGAGGGCGCGGTGCTGCGGGAGCTGGCGGATGCGCTGGCGGTGACGGGCCGGACCGCCGAGGCGCTGCACCATTGGCGGCGCTACGCCACCGCGCATCCGGACGACTGGGAAGCGCAACGGCGCGTGCGCCTGTTGGAGACGGCGCGCGAGGTGGAGGCGGATTTCCGGACGCACGCTGACCCCTGGTTCCCCGTGAGCAGCCACCCGGATGTGCCCGCCGAGCGCGTGGCCGCGGTGCAACAGGCCCTGCGCAACGCGCTCCCGCGCGTGGTGGCGCTGCTGGGCCCGCTGCGGGACCCGGTGGCGGTCTCCATCTACCGGGAACGCGCGGACCTGCTGGCCACAACGTGCGCCCAGGGCTGGGCCCATGCGGTGTTTGATGGGCAGATGCGCTTCCAGGACGAGTCCGGGGGTGTGCTGCGGCGTCCGGAGGCGCTGGAGAAGGTGGCCGCGCATGAACTCACGCATGTGCTGCAGCGGCGGACGCGCGCGCGCGCGGACGGGTGGCTGACGGAAGGCGTGGCGCGCTGGATCGCCCACGAGGAGGACCGCGGCTACCTCCGCACGCTGGCTGCGTTGGCCGCCAACGGAACGTGCATCCCGTTCTCGTCCATGATGGGGCCGTTGATGGTGCTGGAGCACGCGGAGGACAGCGCCCTGGCGTATGACCAGGCGCTGATGATGGTGCACTGGGTGGTCTCCCGCGTGGGCGCGGACGGACTGGCCGCGCTGCTGCGCCATGAACAGCGCGACGGTGAGGCCGCCCTGGCCGGCGTGCTGGGCCTGGGGCGCGATGCGCTGACCTCCTCGTTCATGGACTGGGCCCGTGGCGCGGCACCGCGCGGTGATTGACGTGCTTTGCGCTTGCCGCATTCCGCCGTTTGTGGAACACGGACCCATCGTGGAACGCGACGAACTCCTCCGTCTGCTGGAGCAGGTGGCGCGCGGCGGCACGTCGCCGGAGGCGGCCGTGCGCGCGCTGGCGGACGGGTACGCCGATGTGCCGGGTGTGGCGCGGGTGGACCTGGACCGCGTCCACCGGCGGGGCATCCCGGAGGTGGTGTTTGGCGAGCGCAAGAGCGCGGCCCAGGTGGAGTCCATCTTCCGCCACCTGCTGGAGCACGGGCAGGACGCGCTGGTGACCCGCCTGGACGACGACAAAGCGCGCGCGCTCAAGGCGGCCTTCCCGCAGGGCGAGCACAACGCGCTGGGGCGCACCTTCCTGTGCCGGGCGCGCCCCTTCCGCGACGTGGGGCGCGGGCACGTGCTGGTGGTGTGCGCGGGCACGTCTGACCTGCCGGTGGCGGAGGAGGCCGCCGCCACGCTGGATGCAATGGGCCACCGCGTGCAGCGGCTGGTGGACGTGGGCGTGGCAGGCGTGCACCGCCTCATGGCTGAACGCGCGCGCCTGGATGACGCGGAGGTCATCATCGCCGTGGCGGGCATGGAAGCGGCGCTGCCCAGCGTCATTGGCGGGCTGTGCGCGCGGCCGGTGATCGGTGTGCCCACCAGCGTGGGTTACGGCGCCGCGTTTGGCGGGGTGGCCGCGCTGCTGGCCATGCTCAATGCGTGCTCGTCAGGCGTCACCGTGGTGAACATTGATAACGGATTTGGCGCGGCGTTTGCCGCGGCGCTGTACAACCGGCGGAAGGAGGACTGAGGTGGCGCGCACGCTGCTCCACTTTGACCCCGCCGCCGGCGCATCCGGGGACATGGTGCTGGGCGCACTGCTGGACGTGGGCGTGCCCGCAGAGGTGGTGGACACCGCGGTGCGTGCGGTGGGCGTGATGGCCCGCCTGGAAGTGAACCCGGAGCTGCGGCACGGCATCCGCGGCCTGAAGGTCCGGTTCCTGGCGCCGTCCGGCGCTGCGGTGGACCCGCTGGATTCAGACCACCCGCCGGAACTCATCCCGCCCCTCATGGTGGACCGCCGCGCCGGGACGGCGGGCCCGCTGTGGCGCCACGTGGAGCAGAAGACCGCGCACACCCACGCGCACCACCCGTGGCGTGAGGTGGCCAAACGCATCTCCGCGGCGCCCCTGGCCACGGACGTGCGGGACCTGGCGCTGCGCTTCCTGGGACGGCTGGCCGCGGCGGAGGCGCAGGTGCACGGCATCCCGCTGGATGACGTGGCCCTCCATGAAGTGGCCGCCGATGACAGCGTGGCCGACCTGGTGGGCGCGGCGGCGGCGTTGTGCCACCTGGCGCCGGACCGGGTGACCTGTGACGCGTTTGGCGTGTGCAGCGGTTTCATCCGGATGGAACACGGCAACATCCCCGGCCCGGGGCCGGCCACCGCGCAGTTGCTCATGGGCGCGCCCGTGGTGGGCCTGGCCGGACGCATGGAGACCGTCACGCCCACGGGCGCCGCCATCCTGACCACGGTGGCCCACTCCTTTGGCCCGCCGCCGGCCATGGTGCTTGTGGCGCAGGGGTTTGGCGCCGGCCGCAAAGACCCGCCTGAACGCGCCAACCTGTTGCGCGCCTGGCTGGGCGAGGAGGGCCGCGCGGCGCACCGCGTGCCGCCGGGAGACGCCGTCCTGCTGGAGACCAACGTGGATGACATGACGCCGCAGGACCTGGCCGTGACGGCGGAGCGGCTGCTGGCGGCGGGGGCGCTGGATGCGTGGGTCACGCCGGTGGTGATGAAGAAGGGCCGGGCCGCCTGGACGCTGCACGCGCTGGTGGAGCCCTCGCGCCAGGCCGCCGTGGTGCGGCGCCTGTTCCAGGACACCACCACGCTGGGCGTGCGGATCCAGCCCGCCACGCGCATGGTGGCCGAGCGCGTGCACGAGCGCGTCCGGACCCCCTGGGGTGACGTGCGCGTCAAGGTGGCCCGCGTGGACGGCGTGGAGACCGCGGCCGTGCCGGAGTTTGATGACTGCGCGCGCCTGGCTGCGCGCGCGGGTGTCGCCGTGGGCCAGGTGCGCAACGCGGCGCTCACGGCGCGCGCACCCGCGGCGCGCCGGCGTGCGCCGCGGAGGAGCCGGCGATGAAGGAACCGCAGATCCTGCTGCTGGATGACCGCGGGACGTGGGAGGGTGCCGTCCTCAGCGCGCTTTCCAGTGCGGGCTTCCAGGTGTTCGCCGGGCAGGGTGAGCCCGCGGAGGCGGTGGCCCGGCACCAGCCGGAATGCGTGGTGCTCAGCACCTCCGTGCCGCTGAGCACGCTGGCACAACTGGTCACCGCCTGCCGGTCCGCCGCCCGCATGGACATCTCCGTGGTGGCGCTGCTGGAACGGGATGACGCGGATGCCGTCCCCGCGGCCATGGCCGCCGGCGTGGATGAATTCGCGTTCCTCCCCGCGCGTGAGGACGAGGTGGTGGCCCGCGTGCGCACCTGCCTGGGGCGGCGCGCCGCGGTGAGCGAGATTGAACGGCACCGGCGTGACGCGGCGGCCCTGCTGGAACTGTCCCAGACGTTGTCCTCCAGCCTGCAGATCCCGCTGATCCTCCACGCGGCCTCCCGGCTGATGGCCAAAATCATTGACGTGGAGCGCTGCGCCATTGTGCTGCTGGACAAGGACCGCAATGAGGGCGTCATTGTGGCGGTGAGCGAAGACCGCAGCGTGCGGGACCTGCGCATTGCGCTGCCCAAGTACCCGGAGATCATGCGCGTCATTGAGACCGGTGCCCCGCTGGTGGTGGCCGACCTGAGCGCGGACCCGCTGCTGCGCACGGTGCGTGAGACGTCGCCGGAACTCACCGGCACCGCCATCCTGTTTCCCATCCTCATTGAGGAGCGCGTCCAGGGCGCGTTCTTCCTGCGGTCCCGCCAGGTGCGCCGCAGCCCGGATGACCATGAGATGCAGTTTGGCCAGACGGTGGCCAACGCCACCGGGGTGGCCATCCGCAACGCGCGCATGTTTGAAGGCGCGCGCGCCAGCAACGAGCGCATGACCCGCGAGCGCGAGCACACCGAGGAGCGGCTGCGCAACCTGCAGAAGTTTGAGCAGTTCTTTGAGGAGGCCGCGGACGGGATGGTGATCCTGGACCGTGACGGCGTGGTGCTCTACTCCAACCTGGAGGGCGCCGCGCAGTTGGGCCTGGCGCGGGACGAACTGTCCGGACGCCGCCTGGCGGACAAGCTGGCGCCGGACAGCGCGGGGCTGCTGGCCACCGTGGTGGCGGAGGTCATGCGCGGGCGGTTCCGCCGCACCTTTGACCTGTACGCCGTGCGTGATGACGGGTTTGAGCGGTGCCTGGCGTGTTCCGCGGGCGCGGTGGCCGACCCCGACGGCGGACGCGTGTGCATGATCAGCTTCCGGGACGTGACTGAGCTGCGCGAAATGCAGATGGAACTCAAGACCACCAAGGAGTTCCTGGAGAACCTCATTGACTCGTCGGTGGACGCCATCATTGCCGCGGACATCCACGGGCACGTGATGCTGTTCAACAAGGGCGCGGAGCGCGTCTACGGCTACCGCGCGGACGAGGTGATTGGGAAGCTGCACGTCAGCGCGCTGTACCCGGAGGGCGTGGCCACGGAAATCATGGAGCAGCTGCGCAGTGAACAGCATGGCGGCCGCGGCAAGCTGGAGGCCATGCGCAAGGCCATTGTCGTCAAGGGCGGAGACCAGGTCCCCGTCAGCCTCACCGCGTCCATTGTCTATGAGGGCGGCGAGGAGGTGGCCACCGTGGGCATCTTCACGGACCTGCGCGAGCGCATCAAGATTGAGGACAAGCTGAGCGCCGCGCAGGAACGGCTGCTGGAGACGGAACGGGCCACGGTGGTGGCGCAGCTGGCCGGCGCCGCCGCGCATGAACTCAACCAGCCGCTCACGTCCATCCTGGGTTACGCGGAGATGCTCAAGCGCAAGGTGGCGGAGGCGGACCCCATGCGCCGCAGCGTGGACATCATCTTCCGCGAAGGCGAACGCATGGCGGACATTGTCCGCAAGATAGGCAGCATCACCCGTTTTGAGACGAAGAACTACGTGGGCAACACGCGGATTGTGGACCTCAACCGGTCCCAGGGTGACGGGCCGGATGCGCCACTGCCGCCCGTCAGCGTCCCGCCCACCCCCGTTGCGGCGGCGGCCGCAGCGCTGTTCAAGCCGCCGCCGCCACCGCCCGGTCCGCGCCCGGTGATTGACCCCGCGTCACTGCCGCCGGCGCTGCGCCCGCCCGCGCCCGCGGCGCCCTCCGGGGCCGTGACGGACCCCGGCCGCCCCGCGCGCCCGCCGGACAAGGACGGCAACGCTTGAAAACGCGCCGGGCCTCTGCTGAAGAACGCGGTCCGCTGCCACGTCTGACCCCCCGGGAGGCGCAGCGGCATCCCGAGGCGAGGTGGTCCCTGATGAGTCGTTTCCCCCGCGCGGCGCTTGGCGCCACCGCACTGTCCCTGTGGACCACGTTGGCCTTTGCGCAGGCGCCCGCACCCGCGGCGCTGGGCGCGGAGGACCTGGTCAAGCAGGCCTATGAGCGCAACACGGCCGCGTACTCCAACATCCGCGCCAACCTGAAGATGACCCTCACCACCACCAAGGGTGAGACCAAGGTGCGGGACCTGGAACTGCGGGGCGTGCGCAATTCGGCGGGGCTGGTGCGGACCATTGTGCGCTTCCGGTCCCCGGCGGACGTGGCGGGCACCGCGTTCCTGGTGCTGCAGAACAACTCCGGCCCGCCGGACCAGTACCTGTACCTGCCCAACCTCAAGAAGGTGCGCCGCATTGCGGCGGGCCAGGCCAGCCAGAGCTTCATGGGCAGTGACTTCACGTTCCTGGACATGAGCCCGGTGCCCGCCGCCGGCACCACGGACCTGAGCTACCAAAAGATGCCGGACGCGGAGGTGGGCGGGCAGGCGGCGTTTGTGGTGGAGATCAAACCGCGGGTGCAGGGCGCGCCGTACAGCCGCGTGGTCATCTACGTTCAGAAGGAACTGCTCATCCCCATCAAGGCGGAGTTCTTTGACGCGGTGGGCGCGCCGCTCAAGACGCTGCTGGTGCGCAAGCTCAAGAAGCTCAAGGCCGCGGACGGGCCGCGCGTGGTGCCGCTGGAGACGGAGATGCGCAACCTGCAGAAGGGGTCCTCCACGGTGCTGGCGCTGGAGGATGTGGACGTGGAAACCAAACAGGCCGAGGCGGACTTCACACCCGCGGCACTGGAACAGTGAGACGGCGGAGGGGCCATGAACCGGAAGCTGTGCGCGGGGGTGCTGGCGGCGGCGTTGGGCGCGTCGGGCTGTTACGGCTCGTTTGCCGCCGTGCGCCGCGTCCATGATTTCAACGGTGGCATCACGGACAGCAAGTTTGTCCACACGCTGGTGATGTACGCGCTGGTGATCTTCCCGGCGTACTCCATTGCCATCTGGGTGGACGTGGTGATCCTCAACGTCATTGAGTTCTGGACGGACAACAACCCGCTGGCGCGCGCGCCCGCCAGCGCGGACACGCGGCTGGCGTCCGTGGACGAGCCCGCCGGCGGGGTCACGCTCACGCGCGGCGGGCACCGCTACACGCTGCGGCCGGAGGCTGACGGCACGCTGGCGGTGATGGTTGACGGGAAGCTGGTGGGGCACGCGGTGGTGCGCGCGGATGGCGGCGTGGACCTGTTTGCGGCGGATGGAACCGCGCTGCGCTCCGTGGACGGGGACACCGTGGCGGCAGCGGGCCGGGCCGTGGCGGTGCGCTGAGCCGTGGTGTGGGCGCTGGCGCTCGCCGCGGTGCCGGTCGTCCTGGTGGTCGCGCTGGTGTGGCAGGGGACGCGCGTGCCGCGCCGCCACGTGGCCACCGTGAGCGCCGCGCTGCCGGGGGCGGCCATTGAGACCTGGAAGATTGTGTCAGACCTTGGCGCGTGGCCCATGTGGCACGCGGAGGTGCAGCGCACGGAACGGGTGCCCCAGGCGGCAAGCGAGACGTGGCGGCTGTTCCAGCGGGGCCGGGCGCTGCCCGTGCGCGTGGTGGAGCGGCGGGCGCCGGCCAACGGCGCGGCGGGCGTGTTTGTCACCGAGATTGCGGACGCGGGGTTGCCGTTTGGCGGGACGTGGCGCTGGGAGATTCTGGACACCGCGCGCGGGGTGGAGGTCACGGTGACGGAGGATGGGTTCATAGACAGCGCGCTGTTCCGCGCGTTGGCGCACCGGTGGCTGGGTTACACGCGCACCGCGGAGGGCATGCTGCGCGCGCTGGCCCGGCACCGCGGCGCCACCGTGGTGGTGAAGTCCCACGTGACGCACCCGGCGGGCTGACCGCTCACCGCCCCGGCCAGGCCGAACTCCCGCCGGTGCGCGTGAGCACCACGCGGTCCTTGGCCGCATCCACGTGCAGCCCGGCCTGGCGCCCCAGCACACTGACCAGCTCCGCCTCCGCCTTGCCAAACTCCGCGCCCAGCGCGCGCGCCAGCGGCGCCCACGGGGCCACGCGTGCCTCGCCCTCCGCCGCGCCGTGGAACGCCAGGTGCTCCAGCGCGCGCGCCATCATCCGCGCGTCCTCCGCGGTGGTGCGCAGCCCCGTGGCGTGCGCGTCCAGCTCGCGGAAGCGCGCGGCCAGCGCTTTGACAAACGTACCCATCCAGTGCCGCTCCACCAGCTGCTGCTCCAGCGCCTCGCGCGTGACCACCATGACGGTCAGCTCCGTCACCGCGCGCACGCTGGCGGTGCGCGGCTTGGACGTGAAGATCGCCGTCTCACCAAACACGTCCCCCGGTCCCATGGTGCGCAGCGGCGTCTTGCGGCCGTGCTCCATGTGGAACACCTCGCAGGACCCTTCCGTGATGATGTACGCCGCGTCCGCTTCGTCCCCCTCCTTCACCACCACCGTGCCGGGCGCAAAGGTCTCCGTCGGGAACCAGTAGCCGCCGCGGAAACGCTCCAACTCGCGCCGGAAGTCCTCAATGGTCTGGTAGCGGTCCTCCGGCGGGCGCCGCATGGCGCGCATGGCCACCTGGCACAGCGCGGGCGGCAGCGGGCGGTCCGCCACTTCACCGGGCAGCGGGATGCGGCCCTTCTGCGCCGCCATCACCTTCTCCAGCGGTGTGGCGCCGCCGTACGGCGGCCGGCCGGTGAGCACCTGGTAGAGCAGCGCGCCCATCGCAAACACGTCGGTGCGCTCGTCAATGTGGTCGTTCTCGCCCAGCGCCTGCTCCGGTGCCATGTACGCAAACGTGCCCACCACCGTGCCGCGCGCGTCCGCGTTGCCCGCCTTGCGCGCAATGACCACGGGGTCCTCCACCTCGCCGCCGCTGCGCGCGCCCGCCACCAGCATGGCAATGCCCCAATCCATCACGTAGACCTGCCCAAAGGCGCCCACCATGATGTTGTCCGGCTTCAGATCGCGGTGGACCACGCCGCGGCTGTGCGCAAAGGACAGCGCGTCGCACACGCGCACCAGGATCTCCAGAATCTCGTCCAGCCCTTCGCCCGTGGAAGCGGCGTCCGGGTGCTTCTTGAGGATCTGCGTGAGCGTCTCGCCGCGCACCAGCTTCATGGTGAAGAAGTGGCGGCCCTCGCCGTCAAGACCCAGCTCGTGCACCGGGACAATGTTGGGGTGGTCCAGCTGCCCGGTGATCTGCGCCTCCTCCACAAAGCGCAGCCGTGCCTTGGGCGCGCCTGCGCGTTCGGGGTCCAGCGTCTTCATGGCCACCATGCGCTTGAGGTCGTGGTCGTACGCGCGGTGGATGGAACCAAACCCGCCCCGCGCAATCACCCCGCGGTCCTCCACGCGGTGCCGCGCCGCGGGCCCCGGCGCCGGCAGCTCGTCTGAGGCGGAGGAACCGGCGGGGGCGTCCGGATGGAAGGTCGCCGTCGCTGCGCTGGGCGGCGTGGGGTGCGCCTTCAGCCACTCAGGCAGCGCCACCTGCACGCTGTCATCCAGCGTCTTGCGCGGCGGCTTCTTCTTTCCGGGCTCCTGGGTCATGGGCTGGTCTCCGGGCGGGCGGCGCATTGTGGCCTGAATGCCCGCGCCAGGTCGAACGCCGCGCGGAACGCGGTCGCGCTCCGCGCAGGGTCATGAGCCCGTCGGGTTTTCTTTGCGCGCCGCCTCCGGCGCCGCCTGGCGGCGCACTGACACGCCAAGCCAGCCGCCCAGCCGCTCCGCCCATTCCTCTGCCACCGCCATGGGGGCCGCGCCGACATGGTGTTGCTGCTGCCCGCCCGCCAGCTCCAGCCACACGCGGGCCATGGTGCGGGACGTCTCCACCACTACGCCCAGCACCTGGCCCGGAAGGAATTCACGGGAAACCGGCGTGGACCAGGGAGACTCCAGGGTGAGCAGGAGATTGGTGCCCTTCATCCGCAAGGTGGAGCGGATCCGCGTGAACCGCGTCCCCAGCCAGCCCAGGAGCGCCGCGCCGAAAATGAGCCAGGCAGGAAACACGGCGGCGGTCTGATCCAGTTCAAAGCGTGCGCTGGCTTTTGCCGGGTCGCCGAGGAATGCATCGATTTCCGCCTGGAACCGGCGCGCTTCACCCATGCTCATGATGTTGCCGATCCAGCGCACATCACCCCCCGGCTGCCTGTTCGGGTGGATGTGGTACGGCCAGGAGTCGCCGCGGCTCTTGCCCCCGCGGGATGCCCGGATCTGCACGGAGCCCATCCCGTCGATGCGCTCTACCCGCACTTCGTCGCCCAACGGGTACGCCTGCGCCGCGGTGCAGGTGCCGGCGGCGCGGTCACAGCTGACCGTGGTGGTGCTGGGGAACTTGAGCACCCAACACGCGCCCGGGCAGGAGGCCAGCGTGGAGAAGAGCGCCAGCAGGACGACCCAGCCGACAGGCCGCGAGTGGACGATTGGCCGGTCCACCAGGATTCCCGCGGAAACGGGTGAATGCGGAATGTCCGTGTTCAAGGTGCGCCGCTGGTACCACGGCCGGACGTCACCGGCCAGCGGCTGATGAACGCGTAAGAAATCCAAAATGGCGTGCGTGAACAGACGGGTGGAGTCCGTCGACGAGGCGGAGCCGAACCTGAGCGACGTCGTACGGCCGTGCCCGGTTCACTCGAACGCGAGCGCACGGGCGAAGGCATGGCCGAGGCGGATGCCTGCGGCAGGCCCGCCACGCGTCATGGAAAGGGCCTGCGTTGCTCCGGCCCACGGGTTCTCGCTCACCCGCTTGCTCAGGATCGAAACTGCCTCGGCCGTGACGGTGCGCGACCGGACCTGTTGGGACCGGGATGAGCCATCCCCTCATACTGACGCGGCATCCCGGGAGGACTCGGCTCCTGCCGAGCCCAGCGTCACGGGGCCAACCACGGAGGCCACAATGAAGCCAGTTATCGGCCCGGGCGACAAGGCGATATCGGGCCGGGTTTGTTGCGGAGGCGGTCCCATCTGCTGGCGTGGGAGTCGCCGTAACCCCCGCGCGCGTGCACACGGTGAGAAACAGCCCCGGACGCCTACCGGACCGTGCGCGGGATGACGGCGTCTCTGTGGGGTGACCGCTGAGGGCTCGGCAGGAGCCGAGTCCTCCCGGGCCCGGATCGCCCTCATCCTGGCTTGGACCGGCAAATGAGGGGATCCCTCAGGGGACCGGGTTGTGGGGCACGTATTCAATGACCCAAACGGAGGCCTCTCTTGGGGCAGAAAGGTTACCAGGCTGCCCGCAGGGCCGGGGTCTTGGACTGCGCTGGCCGCCTGCCAACGCTGCAGGAGAGCGCCAATTGCGTCCCGGCCAGCCCCGAACGCGATCGGCAGCCGCCAATTGTGATCCCAGCCACACGGGAACGCGATGGGCAGCCGCCAATTGTGATCCCAGCCACACGGGAACGCGATTGGCAGCCGCCAATGTGATCCCAGCCACACGCGAACGCGATTGGCAGCCGCAGAATGTGATCCCCGCCACGCGCGCGCGCGATGGGCGGTGAAATGGGTCTGCCTCCCACCCGCACCCGCTCAGCCTTGCGGGGGCGCTTCCAGGCCCACATCTCCCTGCGTCTGGCCCGGGCGGCGCAGCGAGGGCCGCACCTTGCCGGCCAGGTCCTTCTCATCCACGGCCTCCAGCAGGGCGCTGGTGAGGTTGGCCACGCGGGAGAAGGTCGTGTCGTACGCTTCCACGGCGCGCGTCTTCTCGGCCAGGGTCGCGTCAGCTTCCTTGGACTCACGGGCCACGTCCGCCAATGCCGCGGTGAGCGCGTCATGGCGCGTCTTGAGCGGATTGGAAAACGCCGCGGCATTGTATGCGTAGCCGGGGAGGCGGGACGCCGGGGCGGGCAGCGTCCCCAGGTTGGTCAGCACCAGGGCGGCGGTGCGGGAGATGGCCACCGGGTCCACCGGCACCGTCCCGCCCAGCCCCAATCTGGCCACAAACTCGGCGCCAAACGCCCCCGTCAGTGCCTCCTTGGTATCCAGCAACAGCGCGTGCGTCTGCTCCGCGGCGGCATCCCGGCGCGCGCGCGGTTCGTTGTCGTCTCCCAACTCCTGCACGTGTTTCTCATCCGCGGCGGTCATGGTGCGCGTGGCGGTCTCCAGCTTGTCCGCGTGGCGCTGCACCACCTTCTCGAGGATTGGCGCCACGCCGGGCTCATTGATCTCCGCCGCGAGCTGCGTGCCGATGCGCGTGGCGTGGGTCCGGGCGGCATTCACCACGCTCGTGGACGACTTCAGCTTGTCAGTCACCATCTTGGACAATTGGACGATTGCCATGGGAATCCCCTCTTTGTTGTGGTTTCCCGCCGGATAGCAGGAGTTGCTGAAACCGCACAAGCGCGGCGCCTACCCCGCCAGCCGCGCTTCCGCCGCGCGCACCAGCCCTTCAGCGGCCTGCTCCACCTGGGGCCCGGCCACCGCGCGGTCCACTTCTTCCACCAGCTCCCCCAGCGTGTGATCCACCGGCGCGCGCCCCAGTCCCGGCAGCACGCGGCGCGCAGCGCGCCACAGCGCCCACACCTGCCGTTGCACCGGGTCGTCCACGTCCAGCCCCTCGGTGAGCGGGCGCGGCTTTCCCCCCGCCGCGCGGTGCACGTTTTCCGCGAACAACCGCCGTTCATGCAGCGCCGCCACCAGCACCAGCGCGCGGGCCACCACCCACGGCGGCAGCGCCGCCACGGACAGCAGCTGCCCCACCGCCTGTGACACCGCGCGCACCGGCGGATGGAACCCCGCCTCCATGGCGTGGTCCGTCAGCAGCGTGCGCAGCGGCGCGTAGTCCACAAAGCGCAACGACGCGTACGTGTTCCCGTCCGGGGATGCCTGCCGCAGGTCCAGCGGGAAGGGCAGCGCATCCTCCGCGGCAAACAGCAGCGGCGTCAGCGGTGACACCGCCATCATGGCGTCCAGCAACGCGCGGCGGCGCGTGCGCAGGCGTGCGCTCCCCGTCTCCAGGCCCGCGCGCACCAGCGGGACGCGCCGCTGCTCCTGCCGAACGCGCCGCACCCCGGGCCAGGCCAGCAGGCGCGCCGGGGGTGACTGCCCGTGGAAGTCGGCGCTGCCCGTCCACCAGGCCACGTGCACATCCACGCGCACCGCGGTGAGGGCGGCGGCCACCGCGGCGTGGCGGGTGAGCGCTTCGGCCAACTCGTCGGGCGGGCCCACCTTCCACAGTTCCTCTGCGTGTTGTCCCAGGCCGCGGCCGTGCAGGCCCAGCACGTGCGGCGCATCCGGGTGCGTGCCCGCCAGCAGGTCATGCGCGGCGGCGCACAGCCGCGTGAAGGCGACGGTGGGGTTGGCGGGCGGACGCGCGTCCAGGCCCGCGGCGCGCGCGCGCACGCCGTCCCAGGTGGCTTCGGCCCCTGGCCGGCCGCGGATGGGAAAGGCGCCCATGGCGCCGGCGGCGGATGCACCCACGTACGGACCGCACGCGGGACGGCCGCCCGCCAGCAACGGGGCGACAAAGCGGCGCAGGAACTCGTCGGTCCCGACGGCCACGGGCGCTACCCCTCGCCCGGCGGGCGGCCGCCACCGCCGGTGCCATCCCATCCGCGCAGCGCGCTTCCCGTCGGGTGGTAGACCACCGGTTCGCCGGCGGTGTTCACGGCGGGCAGCAGCGTCACCGCGTCCAGCGCGGCCGCCATGTCCTGCGGGTGCACCGCGGCGCGGCTCAGCGGGACAAAGGCCCCACGGCTCACGGCAAACGGCGCCCCGGCCCCCGCCGGCGGGAAGAACACCACGTGGTCATTCGCGGCCAGGGACAGGTGCTCCGTGATGAGCTGGTCATCCAGCCGCGGGCTGAACCGCGTCCCCAGCGGCAGGAACACGCGCGGGTGCACCGCGCCCAACGCAATGCCCAGCGGCAGCGCGCGCACGCCCGGCGGCGCCAACACCACGGCCCACGGGTGGGCCAGCACCACCTCGCTGCCCTTCCACAGCGCGGCGGGGAGCAGGTGCACCATGGCCAGCATTTCCGGCAGCCGGTCCACGGAGATGATGGCCGCCTCAGCCAGGCCGCGCGCCTCCGGGTCCGGCACCATGCGAACTTCCACGCCCAACGCGTCCACGTCCTGCGTGGACAGCACCTCGGTGGCGGCCACCGGCGCGCCGTCCGCCTGCCGCAGGTCAATGCGCGTGATGTCGTCCAGGTTCACCGGGCGCAGCGGGCCTTCCAGCCGTTCCACCGTCCGCCGGGCCGCGGCAAACAGGATGATCTCCTCGCGCGGAAACAGCGCGGAGCAGCCGTCCAGGGACACCGGGTGCCGCCAGCCGCGTTCCACCAGCACGTTCTCCAGCACCGCCACGTACACCTCCACGCCGGGCGTGGACTGCAAGAGCGTGAGCGAACCGGCCGGCAGCTCGCGGCAGCGGAACAGCGCCACCTCGCCCGTGCCGCCCTGGAACAGCCCCGCCGCGCGCGGGCGCACCAGGCTCATCTCCGCATCCACGCGGCGGCGCCACAGGTAGCCCTGCACGTGGTCCAGCAGGCCGCGCGGCACGCGCACCATGAACGCGTCCGGGCGGGTTTCGCGCAGTTCCTTGGGGCGCATGGGCAGCGGGTTCATGCGCAGCAGCAGGTCCCGCACCTCCAGCCGCTGCCCCGCCACGCGGCGGTCCGCGCCCGCGTCCGTGTACAGCACGTAGCCCGCGTCCGCGTTCTGCAGCAGCGCGGCGTCCTGCAGATCGCACCCCAAGGGGCGGACGCTGTCCCGGTAGGGGACGTGGTGGCGCACCGTGCCGGTGAACACCTGCGCGCCCACCGCGCGCGCTGCCGCCGCGCACCCGTCGCCCTGGAAGCTGCCCGCCACGTCAAACCCCACCGCCACCTCACGCAGACCGGAGGGCGCGCTCACTTCCTCCATCAGCAGCGCGCCCAGGATGTCCTTGAGCCCGCCGCCGCGGCTGAGCGCGCGCAGAAACCCCAGCGCGCGTGCCAGGTCCGGGAACAGGCACAGCAGGCGCCGGCCCATGGCCACGCCGCGCTCGTCGGCGGACAACCCCGGGCAGTTGAACCGCGCCTGCCCCAGCGCCACCGCTTCAATCACGGGACGGACCTCACACCTTCAGCAGCACCTTGCCAAACCCGTGGTTGGTCACCACGTGCTCCTGCGCCTTGCCGGCCTCCGCCAGCGCAAACACGCGGTCCACCACCGGCCGCACAATGCCCGCCGCCAGCCACGGACACAGGTTCCGTTCCAGCACCTGCGCCGCCAGGATCTTCTCCTCAATGGGCCGGCTGCGCAGCACCGTGCCAATGATCTCCACGCGCCGCGTGAGCACCATGCGCAGGTCCACGTCCACGTGCCCGCCGCCCGTGAGTCCCACCAGCACCACGCGCGCACGGTGCGCCGCCGCGTTGAGGTCCTCCTGCACGTAGGAACCGCCCACCAGCTCCAGCACCACGTCCGCGCCGCGGCCGTGCGTCATGCGCCGGACCTCGTCCGCAAACAGCCCGCGGGTGACGTGCACGCCCATCTGCAGCCCCAGCGCGCGCGCCTTCTCCAGCTTCTCCGCCGTGCGGGAGGTCCCAATGACAAGACATCCCAGTGCGCGCGCCACCTGCACGCCCGCCGTCCCCACGCCGCTGCCGCACGCGTGCACCAGCACGTTCTCGCCCGGCTGCAGCCGCCCGCGCGTCAACAGCGCGTCGTACGCGGTGACAAACGCCTCGGGCACCGCGGCCGCCGCCTCGTCGTCCAGCGCGGGCGGGACGGGCACCGCCTCGCGCTCATGCACCACCACGCGGTCCGCGTACGCGCCGCCCGCCACCAGCCCAAACACGCGTTCCCCCGGCTTGAAGCGCGTGGCGCCCGCGCCCACCGCGTCCACCACGCCCGAATACTCCAGCCCCGGCACATCCGCGGGCACGCCCGGCGGTGCGGGGTAGCCGCCCAGGCGCTGCAGCACGTCAGCGCGGTTCACGCCCACGTAGCGGACGGCCACGCGGATGTGGCCATGGGGAATCTCCGGGTCCGGGCGCTCCACTTCGCGGAGCACTTCCGGGCCGCCCGGCTCGGTGATGGCAACGGCACGCACGGTTGCGTCAACCTCCTCTATCGTCGGGATGGCCCCGGGGCGGGCACCATACCACGCACTCAGGGCGCGAAGGTCACCGTCAGCAGCGGCACGCCGTCCACGTGGACCACTGCGTGGGGGCGCGTGGTGGCCCAGCTGTTCACGACGTCCATCCACTGGTCCTTGAACTCTCCCTGCGGCTGCACGCTGGCCACCGCGGCGCCCGCCACCGTGTTGGAGAAGCCCATGTCCTTCCGCAGCAGCGCATCGCGCACGTACATGCGCCAGTCGTCGTAGTTGGTGTCACCAAAGTGGATGCTGCCGCGCTCGCGCGTGCGTGCGTTGATGGCGGGCAGGACGGCGCGCGGTTCGTGCCCCCAGAAGGTGCGCTGGAAGCCCACGTTGGCCGCGCCCCGGGCAAACCCCACCAGCTCATTGTAGGACGACAATCCGTACGGATGGACGCGCGCGGACATGATGAAGCCGGGCAGCACCGTGAGCGCCGCGGCCAGGCCCCAGGCGCGCGCCCACGGGACGGCGGCCGCGCGCTGCCAGGCGGAACGCGCGCGCTGCAGCGCCTCCTCCAGGGCCCACGCCGCCAGGATGCAGAGGAACGGCATGGCGTTCATCCAGTGCTTGGTCCCGCCAAAGATGGGCGTGGTGTCCGGGATCCACAGCGCAAAGGGAAAGGCCGCATTCCCCAGCAGCAGCAGCGCGCCCCAGCCGGTGGGGTCGCCATGCCGGCTGGTCAGCCCCACGCGTGTCACCTCATCAGCTGGCCGGCCGGCGTAGCGGCGCCAGGTCAGGCGCAGGCCCGCGTACGTGGCCATCCCGGTGCCCAGGACCATCAGCACGCAGAGCGCCAACGGCGCGGTCACCGCTGTCATCACGTACACAAACGCGTGCGGGAACGGCGGGCGCGTCAGCAGCTCACCAAAGTACAGGATGGGATAGTGCTCGTGGTTGAGGTGGAACCCCAGGTACCACCCGTAGCGCGCGGCAATGTCCGGCCACAGGTAGGGCCAGTGCGCCAGGAACACCAACGGCCCAAGGACCGCCATGGACAGGAACGCGAGGGGAACGGGCGGCAGGATGAGGAAGGCGCCGTCACGCCGCACGCGGGAGCCCTCGGCCATCACCCAATGGATGAGCAGCACGCCGGGCACAATGAGGACGTTGTGCTTGATGGCCGCACCCAGGCCAAACGCGATTCCGACGACGAGCGCGCCGCGCCAGGAATGCCGGCCGCGCACGTAGGTGAGGACCAGCCAGGTGTGGGCGGCGCACACCGGCACGTCGAAGCAGGCCAGGTGCATGTGCCAGAACGCGTGCGGCATCGAGAGCCACAGCAGCGCAGCAACGACGCTGGTGGAGCGGCGCAGGAACTCGCGCGCGAGCAGGTAGGTGAACGCCACGCTGAGTCCCGCGGCGAGGAAGGCGGGGAAGCGGAATGCGGTGGAGTGGAGGCTGAACAGGCCCCACTGCTCCTTGAGCACGCCCCAGGACAGGCCAAACAGCGCCTTCATGAGGACGGGGTGCTCGTGGTTGTAGGACCAATAGCGGTCAATGACGGCGCGGGAGAACGGCGCGCCCAAGTCACCGCGGCCCCAGGCGGCGGCCCATTCGCGGAACCAGCCGAAGTAATCCTCAGCGGCCTTGAAGTAGTAGCCCTCGTCGCGCGTGAAGCCCACGGACTCGGAAGTGAGCCCAACAAGCAGGGCAGTGCCGACAAACAGCGCCAGCGCAATGCCTGCCTCCCCCACCCGGGGGGAGGCCGCCGAGGCGCCTGGCGCCGAGGCGGGTGGGGGAGGTGCGACGGCGTCGGTCACGGCGTGCTCCCATCCGCCACGGCATACGCATCAAACGCGAAGTGGTTGTTGGCATCGCGGTCGGTCTCAATGCGGAACACCACGCGGTGGGGCGCACCGGCCAGCGCGCGCGTAT
Organism: Deltaproteobacteria bacterium; assembly: GCA_016218805.1. Lineage (GTDB taxonomy): Bacteria > Myxococcota > JACRCW01 > JACRCW01 > JACRCW01 > JACRCW01. The sequence continues at coordinate 22,066 of JACRCW010000058.1, forward strand.
CCATCTCCTCGGGCACAAAGTCGAACCGGGGCACGCGCCTGACCACGCCCACCTCCACCCCGTCGACCAGCACGCGCAGGCGCACCTCACCGGTAGCGCGGTCAGCGCCGTCACGGGTATGCCCCGCGCGCACGACGATGGACGGGCCCAGCGTCACGCCGTCGTAGGCGATCTCCACGGCTTGCCCCGGGGGTGGCGGGTGCGCCCACAGCGCCTCGTCGCCGTTCTCAGTCACCAGCAGCCACTGCCGGGTCACGCGCTGCCAGCCGCCGCGGCCGGCGCAGGACACGCCCCCGCGCGCGGGCTGGTTGCATTCCACCAAGGTGCCCGCCGCGTTCACAATCCGGACGGCCGCCTCCGCCACGCGGGCGGTGAAGTCATACGCCACGCGCGGACCTCCCAGGTCCCACCGCCACACGCCCAGCCGGCCCGCCTCCACGCGCTCCACGGGCGGCCCCAGCCGTGCCACCAGCGGCTCCAGGTGTGGCTCCGCGTCCGGCTCCACCACGACGAACAGGCGCGCGTACCGGTGCAGCGGGCGGCGCGCCAGCCCGTCACCGCTGATGAGCCGCAGGTCCCCCATGGCCTGCCAGGCGCGCAGTGACCACGGCGGCAGCACCGCCCACGCGTCCTGCGTGGACTGGAAGCCGCTGCGTTCCACCACCGCGCGCGCGGCCGCGTAGTCACCGTCAGCGGGAACGTGCAGCGGGTAGGCGGCCAGCCGTCCCCACGAGAAGGCCCAGGCCGCCAGCAGCGGCACCAGGAGCAGCGCGGCGACGCGGGCGTCCTTCCCCATGGGCGGGGCGTTGATGGCAAGAGGGAGCGGGGTCCTGCAACCCCGTCGGGTGGTTCAGGACCGCAGCCAGGTCTCCGCCATGCCGCGCAGGGAGGCGTTGAAGGGGTCCAGCGCCAGCGCTTCGCGCGCGTGGCGGGCCGCCTCCTCCGGCTGTTTCCCGTCGTGGGCGCGCATGGCCGCCCGCGCGTGCGCGTTGGCCGCGGCCGCCGCGTCCGGGAACAGGCGGACCCAGCCCATGCGGAGCGCGTCCGCATCCGGGGACGCAAATTCCGTGGCGGTGGGCACGGTCCCCTGGGCGAACGCCAGGTGCACCGTCCGGCGGGCCGAGGGGTTGAGGAGCGCCACGCCCAGGAAGCGCAGCGCCTCCAGCGCTTCATCCAGGACCAGCACGCCGTTGCCGCGGGCCACGGCGCGGGCCTGGCTCCAGGCCGCCCAGCGCGCTTCCAGGATCGCGCGGATCTCGTCGCCGGAAGCCAGGGCGTTGACGCCCAGGGCGTCGTACATGCGGCCGGCCCGGATGAGGGACTTGATCTCGTCAGCGCGGGCGCCCTGCGCGGAGGGACCGGACGGCGTGGAGGGCGCCGGCGGCACCCAGGGCGGCCTTCCAGTGGAGTCAGAGAAGCTCATGGGCGGACCTCGCAAGACAGCTACACCCGGCCCTACGTCCCGCTCCGTCCGTGCGGCTCACTTTTTATGCTTGAAAGGGTCCTGCCCTTTGGGCAGGTTGCACGGCCCGCCGTGGTGTGTGCGGGCCACGGGCGGAAGCACATGGGATTCAACATCATTGGCCAGGACGTGGTGGATGCCCCACCTCCGCCCACCCCCACGGGTGACCGGCGGCTGGTGGCGCCCTTCCTGCCCGCCAGCCCGGAGGAAACGCGCGCCCGCGGGTGGGACGCGGTTGACGTGGTGTTCGTCACCGGCGACGCCTACGTGGACCATCCCAGCTTTGCCATGGCCGTGCTGGGGCGCGTGCTGGAGGCCCGCGGCTACCGCGTGGGCATCCTGGCGCAGCCGGACTGGCGCGCGCCGGACGCGTTCCGCGCGTTTGGGAAGCCGCGGCTGGCCTTCTGCGTCTCAGCGGGGAACCTGGATTCCATGCTGAACCACTACACGGCGCACAAGCGGCCGCGCCGTGATGACGCGTATTCGCCCGGAGCGCGCGCGGGGCTGCGCCCGGACAAACCCACGCTGCAGTACACGCAGCGCTGCCGGCAGGCGTGGCCGGAGGTTCCCGTCATCGTGGGCGGCATGGAAGCCTCCATGCGGCGCCTGGCCCACTATGACTACTGGTCGGACACGGTGAAGCGGTCCATCCAACTGGACGCCAAGGCGGACCTGCTGGTGTACGGCGCCGGGGAACGCCCGCTGCTGGAGATTCTCGCCCGCCTGCGTGCGGGTGAGGACGTGCGGTCCATCCGTGACGTGCGCGGCACGGTGTACGCGCTGGGCGCGTCTGAGGCGGCGGAGCTGTTGGGCGCGCGCGAATCCGCACCGTCCGGTGTACGGGAGTTGGCCGCGCCGCTGCACGGCTTTGCCGCGCTGGAGTTGGCTCCGTTTGACCTCATCCGCGCGGACAAGCCCGCGTTTGCGCGCGTGCAGCACGCGTTCCACCGCGAACAGAACCCGCACAACGCGCGTGCCCTGGTGCAGCGCCACGGCGACCAGGCGGTGGTGCAGAACCCGCCGCAGCCGGCGCTGACGACGACGGAGATGGACTGGCTCCACGGGCTTCCCTACAACAAGCTCCCGCATCCCTGCTACGGCCAGCAGCGCATCCCCGCCTACGAGATGGTGCGCTTTTCCATCCAGGTCATGCGCGGGTGCTTTGGCGGTTGCACGTTCTGCGCAATCACTGAACACCAGGGCAAGACCATTCAATCCCGCTCTGAGGCGTCCATCCTGCGCGAGGTGGAGGACCTGCAGCGCGTACCCGGCTACACCGGCGTGGTCAGCGACCTGGGCGGCCCCACCGCCAACATGTTCCGCCTGCAGTGCGGCGCCCCGGAGACGGAGAAGGTGTGCCGCCGCCACAGCTGCGTGCACCCGACCATCTGCACCAAGCTGGTGGTGGACCAGGGGCCGGTGACGGACCTGATGCGCCGCGCGCGCCACGCGCCGGGCGTGAAGAAGGTGCTCATCGGGTCAGGGGTGCGGATGGACCTGGCTGACGACGCGTATATCCGCGAACTGGCCGCGCACCACGTGGGCGGGCACCTCAAGGTGGCGCCGGAGCACGTGGACGAGGAGACGCTGGCGCGCATGAAGAAGCCCGGCGTGGACGTGTTTGTGCAGTTCAAGCAGAAGTTTGACGCGGCCAGCCGCGCGGCGGGCAAGGAGCAGTACCTGGTGCCCTACTTCGTCTCGTCACATCCCGGGTGTGACATGGACGGCGCCATTGCCCTGGCCAACTTCCTCAAGGAGGGCAACTTCCGCCCTGAGCAGGTGCAGGACTTCATCCCCACGCCCATGACGCCGGCCACCTGCATGTGGTTCACCGGCATTGACCCGCTGACGCTTCGCGCGGTGTACGTGGAGCGTGACGGGCAGAAGAAGAAGCAGCAGAAGGCGCTGATGCAGTACTGGCGCCCGGAGAACCACGGCCTGGTGAAGGACGCGCTGCGCGGCGCGGGCCGCGCTGACCTGCTGGGCACGCACCGCACCGCGCTGGTGGAGGAATACCAGCGCATGGGCTGGCAGCCGCCGCGTGACAAGGGGAAGTTCCATGGCCGCCCCAAGCGGAAGACCCACCCGGGCGCGCGGGGCTGACGCTCCCACCGCCACGCGCGGACGTCGTCGTGCGCGCGCGGTTGCGCAGGCGCCCGCTACCCACTGAGGATGGCCGCCCATGTCCGCCTCCCCGTCGACGATGATCCTCCTCGCGGCCGGCCTGCTGGTTGCGTCCGCGTGCCGCCCCGCGGCCGAGCCGCCGGGTCCCACCCCCGCACCTGCCACGCCGCCCCGCCTGGACGGGGTCCAGCGCCCGCCCACTGAGGGCGACGGGCGACCGCCGGCGGTCGTGGCGTTGGTCGCCCTGGAGAGCGTGGACGTGGGAGACCAGACGTTCTTCAGGTTTGACCAGCGCGGACGCGCCGGCTGGGCCGCCGTCGCCCGGCGCTCCATGCCGCCCGGCACGCCGGTTCGCTTGCGGGTCACCGGCGCCGAGCGCAACCACGCCGTCACTTTCATGAAGGAACCGCTTCCCGTCGTGCTGTTTGGCGTGGTGCTGGACAGCCCTGCGGGAGCGGCCGCCGCCCCCATCCACAATCCATGAATTGAAGCAGGTCCCAGGCAGGGGCGGGCCCAAGACCCCGTATTCCTGCTGGCATGCACCCTGCTCTGCCCCCGTCCGCCGGCGTGGTGGGGCCGGGAGGACGGTGCACCATGCTGGCGGCGCTGCTGATCACGGGGTGGCTGGGCGGGCAGGCGGGCGCGGCGGGGGATGCCCCGCGGGTGGTGGCGCCGGTGCTGGCGTATGGCGCGCCGGAGGGCGCGGCGCGGGTGGTGGCGTACTTCCCGTTCGGCGGGTCCAAGGAGCTGCAGCGGGACGAGCGCACCGGGATGTGGCGGGGGCGCGCGCTGTTGGGCGCGGCCGTGCCTGAGGGGAGCTACCCGGTGGCGCTGGTGGTGGAGGCGCAGGACGGCAGCCGGATGGTGCGGCACGAGCAGCTGCAGGTGCGCGCGGATGGGCAACCGTTCCAGGCGCGCGTGGCCGACGAGGCGGTGGCCCCCGGTGGCGTGGTGGAACTGGTGGTGGACGCCGTGGAGCCCGCGCTGGCGGTGACCGCGCGCGCCCCCACGCTGTGGACGGGTGCGCGGCCGCTGGGGCCGGCCACGTGGGGATCACGCACGGACTGGGGGGCGCTGTGGGTGGTGCCCGCCGACGCCGCGGCGGGCGACCACACGGTGGAGGTGAGCGTGACCGACCGCGCCGGCCGCACGTTCAGCCGGGGCCTGGTGCTGCGGGTGGTGCGCGCCGAGGCGCGCTGAAGGAGGATGCCATGAACGAGGAGCTGCTCACGATGAACCCGCCTCACCCGTCCTCCGCGCCGCCCGACCCGCGGGAGCTGCTGGCGGACCTGGCACATGACCTGGGCAAGTACCTGCGGATGCCGGTGGCCTTCCTGCCCGCCGCCGCGTCCGACGACGAGGTCCGTGACGCCGCACGCCGCGCGCTGCTGGAGACGCGCGTGACACCGACGGGTACGCGCGGTGCACGGGCGCTGTGGGAGGCGTTCCTGGCCGAGGGCGGGGACGCGCTGCGGGGCCGGGAGGGGTTTGACGAACTTGAGCGCGCGGTGGCCCGGGCCCTGGCCTGGGAAACCCGCGTGCGGGACGGAGGGAGCGCACTGGAACGGCCCGCCCTGGTGGCGGACTTCTCCGCGGTCTCCGCCGCCATCCGCGCGCTCAGCCAACGGTTGGACTGACGGGACGCTCCATCGCGCCCCGGGAAAAGGAACGCGCTATGGTTTCCATGCACGCCCCCATGACGGGGGCGGTGGCTGAGCTGCCGCCTCTGCAGGTTCCCCGGATGAGCAAGCGCAAGCCCAACATCCTCGTCGTTGACGACGGGCTGACCTACGCGCGGGTGGTGGCGGACCATCTGCCGGAGCTGCGGCTGGTGACCCCGGACGGGCAGCCCTGCCTGCGGGATGGTCCCTCCGCGCTGGCGTGGCTGGACCGCCACGTGGATGAAGTGGACCTGGTGCTGCTGGACATGCACTTTGACGTGCCCGACGAGAAGCTGCTGCCGCTGCCCAATGAGCCCAGCCTGCGGCGCCAGAAGCGCTTCCAGGGCGTGGCCATTCTCCGGGAAATCCGGCACCGCCACCCCGCGCTGCCCGTGGTGCTGCTGACGGCGGAGCAGGACCTGTCCCTGGTGGACGTGGACGGCCAGCTGGCTGCGCAGTCCATGACCTACGTGCTGGACGGCGAAGACCTGGACACCCTGCGCATCCGCATCAACGCGGCGCTGCAGGAGGCGTCCCAGGGCCTGGAGGAGGATGACCTGCTGTGGGGCGGGCACCGCGCCATGGCGGCCATCCGGCGCCGGCTGGAGGTGCTGTCCCGCGGGAGCATGCCCGTCATCATTGAGGGCGAAACCGGTACCGGGAAGAGTTTCCTGGCCGAGCGCTACCTGCACCGCAAGAGCGGGCGGAAGGGCGCGTTCGTGACGCTGGACCTGTCCGCGGTGCCCACTGAGCTTGTCGCCAGCCACCTGTTCGGCGCGCTGCGCGGGTCGTTCACCGGCGCGGTGGCGGACCGCAAGGGCGTGTTTGAGCTGGCCCACCACGGCACGCTGTTCATTGACGAGATCCAGAACGTCCCCATTGAGGTGCAGAAGCAGCTGCTGGTGGTGCTACAGGAACGCAAGGTGCGCCCCATCGGCGCGGCGCGCGAGATCGACGTTGACGTGAAGGTGGTGGCCGCGTCCAACCAGCCGCTGGCGCTGGCCGTGGCGGAAGGCCGCTTCCGGCAGGACCTGTACATGCGGCTGGGGCCGGCCACGCGCGTGGTCATCCCGCCGCTGCGGGAGCGGCTGGGGGACTTGCCGTTCTTTGCGCGGCGCATTGTGACGCGGGCGGCGGAGGACCCGGAGAACGCGCCGCTCAAGGCGGAAGTGGCCCGCGCCGCGGGGCTCACCAGTGAGGCGCCCATGCACGTGCTGCTGGGCCGGTCCGACACGCCGCCCCCGTCCCACGCGCTGGCGCTGGTCCTGCCGGAGCCCGCCTGGAAGGTGCTGTCCGCGCACCGCTGGCCCGGCAACATGCGCGAGCTGCACTCGGTGATGCACCACCTGGTGGCGTTCACGCTGGTGGCCGCCGCGGACGCGCTGCGCAGCGGGATGCCGCTGAAGAACCCGCGCCTGCAGGTGGACGTCGGGCTGGTGGGTGAGCTGCTGTCCGCCTCCCAGGCGCTCAACGCGCCCCGCGCCGCGGCGCCAGCTTCCCCGGCGGCCCCCGCCCCCGCGCCGGTGCACTCGCAGGTGCGCGGGGTGACGCCGCTGCCCGCGGTGGACACGGACGCGCGCGACACCTTCCTGGTCAAGGTGCGCCCGCTGGGCAGCCTCAACGCCGTCGCCGTGGACGTGGAGCGGCAATACTTCTTTGCGTTGTACAAGCGGTTTGGCGGCGACTTTGCCCGGATGGCGGAGGTGCTGCTGGGTGACCCGGCCAAGGAGCGCGCCATCCGGCTGCGGTTCAACCAGATGGGCCTGAAGGTGCGGGAACTGCGGGGACGATGAACGCGTGCCTGCTCGCCCTCAGTGCCTGGCTGGCCGGCCAGTCCCCACCTGCCGACGCGGGCGCGGCCGACGGCGCCGTCCCCGCCGGTGAGATGGCGGCGCTGCTGCAGCAGACGCTGCAGAAGCTGGCGCAGAAGAACACGGAGGACGGGCTGGCCAACTTCCGCGCGGGCAACCTTCCCGCCGCGCTGGAGCAGCTGCGGCAGGCGCGCGAACTGGACCCCGAGTCTCCGGACGTGCTGCTGCACCTGGGAAACGTGCACCAGGCGCTGGGCAACACCGACGCGGCGGAACAGTCCTGGCGTGCTGCGCTGGTGCTGGCCCCCGATCACCAGGCCGCGCGCCTGGCCCTGGCGGACCTGCTGGCGGCGCGGCATGACCCGCGGGGTTTTGCGGAGGCGCAGGCGCTGCTGCAGCGCGTGCGTGAACTGCGCGGCAATGACCCGGACGTGGTCCTGCGGCAGGCACGCGTGGCCGCCCGCGCCGGGCGCGTGGATGACGCGGAGCGTTTCTATGACGACGTCATTCGCCTGGGCCGCACCCCACCGGAGACGCGCATGGAGGTCGCTGACTTCCTGCAGGGCATGGGGCGCGACCGCGACGCGCGCGCGCTCTACGAGCAGCTGCGCAACGAATCCGCATGGAGCCGCCGCGCCGCCGAGCGGCTGCGCCAGGTGGCGGTGGAGGAACAGGCGCGCCGCCTTGGGTGGTCGCGCCCGTCGGGCGAAGTGCCCGCCCCGGCTCAGGCGCTGCTGGCGCGTGCGCGCTCCGCGGCGGCGCAGCAACGGCGCGCGGAGGCGGAGGAGGCGCTGCGCGAGTGCCTGCGCATGGCGCCGCAGTTCACCGACGCGCGCCTGGATCTGGCGGGGCTGCACCAGGCGGCTGGCCGCATGGGGGATGCGGAGCTGGAGCTGTTGCGCGCGCTCGCATTTGACCAGCGCAACGCGGAGGTGCACGCGCGCCTGGGGCTGATGCTGCTGGACGCGGAGTCCCCGCGCGCACCGGAGGCCGCGCTGTACCTGTCCCGCGCGCTGCTGCTGCGCCCTGAGCGCAGCGAGTGGAACCTGGCGCTGGCGCGCGCCCTGCGCCTGGGCGGGGACTTCCGTGGTGCGCTGGCGCGCGTGGACGCGTTCCTCCAGGGCGACGGGACCGAGGAGGCCCGGCGCGAAGCGCTGTCCCTCAAGCTGGCCCTGCAGCGCCTGCTCCCCACGGACAGCCCGGACCCCACTGACGTGCCGCGGGCCACCGGGACCGACACGGCACTGGTGGACCGCCTGGGCCGCGCGCGCGCCTACCTGTCGCGCGGGGAGACGGACGCGGCGCTGGCGGAACTGCGCGAGGTGGGCGGTACCGACCGCGACGCCGAGGTGCGCGGCCTGGAGGGGCGGATCCTGATGGCCGCCGGCCGGCAGAGCGAGGCCGCCGCGGCGTTCCGCGCGTCACTGGCGGTGCACGCCGCGCAGCCGGACATCCATGAGCAGCTGGGGCTGGTCCTCTCCCGCCTGGGCGAGGAGGCCGCGGCACGCGCCGAACTGGAGCGCGCGGAAGCCACCGGCGCACCGGAGGCGACCTATCACCTGGCCCGCTTGGCCCTGGAGCGCGCCCAGCGCAAGCCGCTGGCGTGGACGGTGCGCCTGCACGCCGCCTGGCGCGCGCGCGCAAGGCTGGATCACTTCCTCACCGCGGCGCCCCCGGGCGCCCTGCGCAGCGACGCCTGGGCCATGCGCGACTCTGTCGACCGGCTCCTCGCCACGCTGCTGCTGCCGGGCGCCGCGGCGCTGGCCCTGCTGCTGGCCCTGCTGGCGGTGGCGATGGAACGGCGGTTTGGCGGCACGGATCTGCGCGGCCTGCTCACGCGCCATCCCGAGGTGGGGCCGGCGGTGCAGCGCATCCTGGCTGCCATCCGCCACGAGGTGCTCAAGCACAACACGCTGGTGCTGTCCGGCGTGGTGGACGCGCTGGAGCGCGGGGATGACGTGTCCGCCCACGCCGCGCATCTGCGCTCCACGCTGCTGGAGGGCGGCAGCGGTCCCGCCGTGCTGGACCGCCTGCACGGCTACGAGCTGGAGCTGGCCTCCCTGGGCCGCGCCCACGGCGTGCGCCTCAACCTGCACCACCGGGACCGCGCGCTGTCCGCGCTGCACCGCGGCTTCACGCTGCTGCGCCGGGTGGAAGCGCGCCTGTCCCGCGCCGCGTCGCTGGGACGCCTGCGCCGCCGCCTGCTGCTGGGGGACGTGCGCCGTGCCACCGCCCTGCTCAACGCGGACGCGTACGAGGCCGTCCGCGCGCTGCTGGACGAGCTGCGGGTGCTGCGGGTGGACGAGGCCTTCCTCCGCTCGGTGTACGCCCGCGTGTCCCGCGAGCCGGCGTTCCGCCCGGCGCAGCTGCGGCCGCTGGCGCTGGACGCGCGCGTGCCGCTGCCGGTTGGCGTGGGCATCCCCCGCGCGGCGCTGGAGGACGCGCTGTTCAACCTGCTGCGCAATGCCCTGCAGGCCTCCCTGCGCGAGGGCCTCTCACCCGTGGAGGTGGGCCTGGGCGTGGACCTGCAGGTGGACGCGGTCACCGGCCTGGAGCGCGTGGTGTTCAGCGTGCGTGACCGCGCACGCGCGCGGCTGGACCCTGACACGCTGGCGCGGCAGCGCATCACCGGCGGGCTGGGCCTGGTGCGGGACGTGGCCGGCCGCTACGAGGGCTCCGTGGACGTGACCGGACCGCACGACGGGTGGCAGAAAGCGGTGGTGCTCAAGCTGCCGCGCGAAGAGTTGCCCGGCGCCGCCCCGGCGCACGGCCCACCGCTGCTGGAGGCCGGTTGACCACGCTGCACGGCCGCACGGTGCTCATCGTCGAAGACGGTGACGAGTACCTGCACAACCTGGCGCGGTTTGTCCCCGGGCCGCGCTACCTGCAGGCCCATGACGGCCGCGAGGCCTGCGCGTTGCTGGCCCGCGAGCCCGTGGCGCTGGTGTACCTGGACATGCGCTTTGACCGCGTGCCGCTGGAGAGCCTGCTGGGGGACCACGCCGCCGCCACCCGCGAGCAGAACGGGGACCCGGCGCGCGGCTGGAAGTACCTGCAGAACAACCAGGGCCTGTTTGTGCTGGACGCCATCCGGCGCGCGGGCTTTGCCCAGGTGCCGGTCATCCTGGCGTATGACTTCTCACGCGAAGAGAAACGCCTCGCGCACCTGCGGCGGGCGAACCCGCGGCTCAACTGGGTCCCTGACGCGGTCACACCCGCGGAGATCACCGCGCTGATGGAGAAGGTGCTGGCGGCGTGAATCCGGTCACGCCTTGGCCGCGCGCTCCGCCGCCTTGGCCCGGTCCCACAGCGCGTTGAGTTCGTCCATGGTGCACTGCTCCGGCGTGCGCCCCTGCGAGCGCAGCGCATCCTCCATGAACATGAACCGCCGTGTGAACCGCTCAATGGTGAGGCGCAGCGCGTCCTCGGCGGACTGCTGCAGCAGCCGCGCCAGCTGCACCGTGGCGAACAACAGGTCCCCCAGCTCGTGGCGCACCTCGTCGGCCACGCCCGCCGCCATGGCCTGCTCCAGCTCGGCCAGCTCTTCGCGCACCTTGGCAATCACCTGGTGCGCGTCTTTCCAGTCAAACCCCACGCGCGCGGCCTTCTCCCCCACGCGCTGGGCGCGCAGCAGCGCGGGCAGCGCGGGCGGCACGCCGGACAGGATGCTGGCCCCGCCCCGCTCCGCGCGCTTGAGCTGCTCCCACTTGTTGAGCACGCCCGCCGCCGTGGTGGGGTGCATGCCCTCACGCGCCGCGTCCGCGCCAAACACGTGCGGATGGCGCCGCACCAGCTTGTCCCGGATGCCGCGGCACACCTCCGCCGCGTTGAACCCATCCTCCTGCTCGCTGGCCACGCGCGCGTGGAACACCACCTGGAACAACAGGTCCCCCAGCTCTTCGCGGTGCGCCGCCACGTCACCTGCGTCCATGGCGTGGAGCACCTCATAGGTCTCCTCCAGCAGGTACGGCTTGAGCGTCTCATGCGTCTGCACCCGGTCCCACGGGCAGCCCGTACGCAGGCGGTCCATCACCCGGCACAGTTCCTCAAACGCCTCCCCCGCCTCGCCCGGCGCGGCCGCGCCCGGTGCGGGTTGACTGGCCACGGACGTCATGGGGCTCACAACTCCTCGGCAATGATCCGCGCCACCACCTGCTCCACCTTCTCGCGGTGGTCCGCATCATCAAACAGGAACTGCAGGCCAAAGCCCGCCTCCGGCCCGTCACGGTGCCAGGTCACGCGCCCGCGCACGTCCACACCGCTGCGCATCCCGCTGTGCGGCTTGAGGGAGACGTTCACCTCGTCACCCACGGGGATGAGCTCGTGGGAGAGAATGAACAGGCCGCCTTCACTGATGTCATCCACGTGGTCCTTGCGGGACTTCTGCTGGTGCTGGACCTTCACGGTCAGCCCGGCACGCACGCGGCTGTGCACGCGGTCCTGCGCGGAGCGCTCCCGGCCGTGGGCCTGCGCCAGCAGCCGTTCCACGGCAGGCTTCTCCGCCGCCAGGAACTCCACGCCGGTGCCGGCCTTGAGCTGACCCGCCCCGCGCCGGCGCTTCCACGCCACCTTGCCCTTGATCTCCACGGTCCGAGGGGTGCCGCCGCCGCCGTCCTCAAACCGCAGCACCAGCGTCACGGGCTGGCCCAGGTCCGCCTCCAGCTGGCTGGACACCAGGTAGCCACCGGCGTCGCCGTGGGGGAAGTACCCGGTCAGGAAGGACGCGGCCTTGGCCAGCGGCACCTCGGTGCGCGGCGGGCCGCCGGTGGGCGGGACGGACGCGCGGGTCTCCATCCCGGTGGAGCTTTGCCGGCGCGGCGGCGGCTCCGAGGCCGGGCGCTTGGAGTCGTAAACCCGCTCGGAGACCTTCTGCGTGGTGAAGTAGGTGGACCCGCCGGCGGGCGCGCTGGGCTGGAAGGGCAGCGGCGTGCGCTCCTCCTTGAAGGACTTGCCAGCCCAACCGGCAGGCGGGCCGGACGGCGTGGCGGTGCTGGGTGCGCCCGCCGCGGGAAACGGTGGAACGGTGGGCGTGCGCGCGGGCGGCGGCGGCACCGGCGGCAGCGACGGGGACGACCCGGTGGGCGCACTCACCGCCGGTGGGGGCCGAGGCTCCGCCCGCGCGGCCAGCGGCGGGTCGGAGGTGGGAATCAGGTCCGCCCACTCCAGGCCGCCGCCGCCACTGCGCGCCGCCACCACCGGCGGCGGGGGCGCAGGCGCGTCCGGCGTGGGCAGCGGCGTGGCGGCGGCAAACGCCGTCGCCGCCGTCGCCGCGGGGGTCTCCACGTGATCCGTGGTGGGCGCCTCCTTGGGCGTGTTGCCCAGCAGCGTGCGGATCTTGTCGTCGTGCGCACCCGCTTTCAGCTCGCGCAGCACCGCCTTGTGCTGCGCCTGCATGAGGTCCTTGATGAACTCCGGGCCGGAGGTTGGGTCGTAGTTGAGCTTCTTGGTGGCGAGGATGGTGCCCGCGTGGAACAGGTGCGTGATGAGGTGCGCCTTGTCCACGCCGGAATCCTCCGTCTGGAGGTGGAACTCCCACCCCAGATGCAGGATGTTGTGGTTGTAGCCAACCACGGGCGAACGGCGCTGCTCGGTCACCACGATGGCTTTGTCCCCGGAGGGGTTTCTCCCCGTGAAATCCGAGTCAAAGCCCGGCGCGCGGCCGGTTGTCAAACCCCGGGTCTACCGGGCGCGTCACGGCGAGGCGGGCGCGGCCGGGGCCTGCACCGGGAGCGGCTCGCCGCGGACGGCGGTGAGCTCCGCGCCAAACAGCTTCTCCGGCGGTGGACCGTTCTGCCTGGCGTGGCAGTCATTGCAGGACTGTGCCAGCCCGCGGACCCGGTCCACGGCGTCCGGCGCACCCGCGCGCACGGCGGCGGCGGCGGCGTCCGCGCTGGTGCGCAGCGCCACCACGTTGTCCGCCGGCACCTTGTGTTCCACGCGGCTGTGCTGCAGTTCCTCGGAGAAGTCTGCAATGACCAGCAGGTTGGCCAGCGTGCGCTCCGTGTCCCGGCGCGCCAGCGCGTCATTGGCCCGCCGGTAGTGGGTCATGAACTCGCGCATCTGCGCGGTGATGGCGTCACGCACCTGGCCCTCCTCCTTGCGCGCGGAGGACATGGCGGGCGGGTCCGGCGCCATCTTCATGCTCCACAGCCCGAACAGCCCCCCCACCACGGCCAGCACCAGGCCTCCGCCCGTCAACATCGCCCGCAGCTCCGAGTTCATGGCCACCTCCCTGTCGCGGGCGCGTTGTGCACGCCGCGCGCCCGGGGAGATCCCTGTTAATGCAGGTATTCCAGCGCCCGTCCGGCGTCAGGACTGCGCGCGCGCCCCAGCTTCCGGCACCGGCTTCGCGGCGTGGGCGCTGACCGGCTGCACCTCCAGCGGCACGCGCATCAGGAAGGTGGTGCCGCGGCCGGGCTCGCTGTCCACGGTGATGTCTCCGCCCATCAGCCGTGCGAACTTGCGGCTCAGGGCCAACCCCAATCCCGTCCCGCCGTAGCGGCGCGTGGTGGACGCCTCCGCCTGGCTGAACGCCTGGAACAGGCGCCCCACCTGGTCCGGCGTCATGCCAATGCCCGTGTCCTGCACCCAGAACGCCATGCCCGGCACACCGTCGTCGGTGATGGGCTGCATGCGCAGCGTGATGGTGCCCTGCTGCGTGAACTTGCACGCGTTGCTCAGCAGGTTGAACAGCGCCTGCCGCGTCTTGGTGAGGTCCGCCTTCATGGTCACCGGCTCGGGGGGCAGCTGCGTGACCAGCGTGTTGCCGTTCTTGTCCACCAGCGGGCGGATGATGTCCACGATTTCGTCCGCCATCTTGTTGACGCTGAACGCCTCCACGTAGACGTCCATCTTTCCCGCCTCCACCTTGGAGAGGTCCAGGATGCCGTTGATGAGCTCCAGCAGGTGCTTGCCCGCGGTGCGGATGCGGCCCAGGTCCTTGAGCATCTGGTCCTCGCCCATGTCCTCGGCTTCCTCCATCAGCGTCTCGCTGTAACCCAGGATGGCGTTCATGGGCGTGCGCAGCTCATGGCTCATGTTGGCCAGGAACATGCTCTTGGCCTGGTTGGCCTGCTCGGCCGCCTCGCGCGCGCGCAGCGCGTCCTCGGTGGCGCGCGCCAGCTGGCCGGTGCGCTTCTCCACCTCATCCTCCAGGTTGCGGTTGACCTCCCCCAACTTCTGGTTGGACAGCGTCAACTCCCGGCTGGCCGCCGTGAGGCTGGCGGTCATCTCCAAGTTGCTGAGCACCAGCGCGCTCTGGTTGGCCATCAGCGTCAGCAACTCCAGGTCCCGCCGGCGGAACCGCCCCTGCAGCCGCCGGCTCTCCACCTGCACCAGCCCGCGAATCTCCTTGTGGTCCCACAGCGGTGCCACCAGTCCGCTCTTGAGTTGCGCGGCCAGCATGCTGTCGGAGTTGCGCAGCGCCTGGTCGGCGTCGGTGAAGATGATGGACTCGCGGCGTTCCGTGACGTGGTGGATGAGTGTCTTGCTCACGGACACGCTCTGCGCCCAGGGGTCATCCGGGTCACGCGCGCGGTGGTGTGCGGGAACAAAGCTGCCGTCAGGTTTCCGCACAAAGATGGACACGTGCGTGGCCTGCGGGAAGGTCACCAGCGTCCACTGTGACAGCGCCTGGAACAGTGCGTCCTTGTCCGCCAGGCGGTTGAGCTGCTTGAGGAGCCGGTAGAGGCAGCGCATGCCCTCCACGTCGTCCTCCACGCGGACGAACAGATCGTCCACGTCCTCCACGCGGCTGGTTTCGTTGATGAGCTCGCCGCTTTCAGCGGGGCCCGGGTCCGCCTCCAGCATGCTCTCCACCGCCATGCTGCGGAACGGCCGCCCTCCCGCCGTCATGGGCTTGCCAAACGCGGCCGGCGGCAGCGGCGGCGTGCCCGCGGGGATGGGGATGACCGCGCGCTGCCGCGTCAACGTGGTGTGCCCCGGCGCGCGTGCGCTCACCACACCCTGCTGCACCACCGCTCCGCCCCCGGCGGCCGGGGACACCCACTGTGCCGGCGGCGCCGCCTTGGGCGTCTCTCTCGCGCCCACCCATTCCGTCGTCAGTGTCCAGGCGCCCAGCTGGATGTGTTCGCCGCCGGCCAGGTAGGTTTCCTTCACGCGCTGGTTGTTCACCAGCGTCCCCAGGAGCGTCCCGTAGTCCTGCAGGTGCACTCGCCCATCCGGCTTGTGGCTCAGGCGCAGGTGCATGCTGCTGATGGCCGGGTCATCAAGGAGCAGGTCGCAGTCCATGCTGCGGCCCACAATCATCGCCTGCCCGCGTCGCAGATCCACGACGCGGGACTCGGCGTTCTGCCGGACCAGGCGGAGTCGGAAAGTTCGGTCGTCCACGCGTGTCCCCGAGGTGCGCCACGCTCCCATGCCGGGGATGGCCACGCAATGGAAACTCGCCCGGGGCTGTGCCGGCACGCCCCAGGCGGTCAGTAGCGATCGACCCCGTGGCGCGGGTTCGTTTCCCACTCCCCGGCCTTGTGAAGGTGAAAGATCGCCCAGGCGGTGAAGGGTGCGTCCAGCAGGACCGCCGGATCCTTGCGCAAGGCGCCGGCCAGGGGCTGCTCCTGCACGTCCTTGTCGAGGTAACGCTGCAACTTCTCAATCGGGGCGCCGTTCTGGTCTTCTGTCCGTGCCATCGCAGGGTGAAAACACGCATTCCTCAGCAGCAACAGCGGCTCATGAAGGGCGTCCCGCGGCTTGTCGCCGTGCATGCCATAGGTATCACCGGTGGTGGATTCATGGATAAGTTCAGCGAGCAACGCGCAGTGAGACGTCGCCACAAACCAGCGTTTCCACCGGACCGCACGTGCCAGCTGGTCCACCAGGCGCTCCACGGTGGGTGTGATCGCCCATGGTTGTGGTCCCTGCCGGTGGGGCAGCCACAGGATCCCAAAGTGCCGTTGTGGTGTGGCACAGCCGCCCCGGCTGTGCCGGTGCATGGCGACGTCACGGGTGTCCCGCTGGCGTCCCGGCCG
>JACRCW010000057.1 GCA_016218805.1 Deltaproteobacteria bacterium
AACATTGTCAAGACCGATCCCAGCCGCACCCTGGGCGTCCCCAACACCCGCAAGCGTGCGGGCGGTGACCGCAAGTACTTGATTCACCTCATGACTGGAGCCCTCATCATGTAAGGCCTGTCAGAATGCGACCGCCCTGCCCTGGGGCGGAACACGTGACCGGGCATGGCGACCTCGTCCCGCACCGGCGTTTGGGTGACCGCGGAGACTGTCACACCGGCGTTGCGCCGATCGATGCACGGCGCTGTTGCGCCACCACGAACTCCACGGCCGCGCCCCGGTGTTCGTCAACCCAGCGGGTGCGCAGGTGGCATCCCACCCGCGCGGAACAACGCGTCCAACTCCGCCAGTCCCGTCGGCGACCCAATCTCATAGAAACGCGTGCGCATCTCCAGCCCGGCAACGCGCCCCTCCTCCGCCAACACGCGCAACACGTCCGCCAGATCGTGCGCGCCGGTTGCAGGAACCCGTTCCTCCACCACCGTGCGGCGTAGCGCCCCCAGCCCGTAGTCCACGTGACGCATGCGCCCCCGCAACGCCTCCGGCCGGCGCTTGTCATAAGCAACCAGGCGCCCGTCTTCGAACACGACGTTGCTCGCGTCCCAGCGGCCCTCATTGGGGAAGACGGTCATCAGCGCGGGAAGCGGTTGCGCGGTGAACGCCGCGTGCACCGCGGAGAAATCCACCGGCAGCCAACTGTCTCCGTACGTGACCAGGAATGACGGCGCGAGCACGCCCGCATCCAGCGCGCAACGCAGCGCGCCCGCCGTCCCGCGCAGCGGTGTCCCCTCGTCCACCCAGTGCACTGCCAACCCGAACCGCGACCCGTTGCCCACCGCATCACGGATCATCCCGCCGAGAAAACCGACGCACAGCACCGCGTCCGTCACGCCCGTGCGCGCCATCCAGCGCAACTGGTGGTGCACAAACGGTTCCCCGCCCACCTCCAGCAGGCTCTTGGGCACCTTCTCCGTCAGCGGGCGCAGACGCGTGGCAAGCCCGCCGGCGAGGACGACGCACTGGACCATGCCCGAGCGCCCTACCCGCCGAACCCGGTGGCCGCAAGGTGGCTGTCTTCGTCGCGTAGGGGGCGCTTTGGCGTCTCCACGGGAGGCGGCCCATGGAATCGCGGACTATCGCGAAGGACCCGCCGTGGCCATCAGGTCTACGCCCCGATTTCACGTGAATTGACCGTCGTCCGACCACGCCGACGTCCCGTGCGACACCCGTGGAGCTGATGATGCGGCTGGCGAGCCTGATCCCGGCGCCGGGCCGCCCGACGAGAAAGTACATTGGGATCCTGGCTCCGGCGCCCGTGACCGCAAGAACGTGGTGCCCTCCCCGACGCAGCGGAAGAACAAGCACTGCGACGACGAGGAACCGAAGGCGCCCGTGCACAGCGCCGTGACATGGGCCGAACTCCTCTAGCGCGTGTGCCATCGAGGACCCGGAGGAGATCGCGCGCTATCTGGAACGTACCGCGCAGACCACCGAGCACCCGCGCGCCATGGGGCCGCCGGACCTCGCCGCGTGAGCTCGACAAGGACCATTGACCACGTGGACCACCGGCCCGCGCAGGGTGTCGCTTGCCGAAGAGAGTGCCGCGGTGCCGGACTTTCGCCCCGGGATGGCCGATGCATGCATACCAACGCGTTTCCAGAAGGCCGGACAGGCGGCTCTTCGGGGCCGAAGGGTACGTGGTCAGCGGGTCACCCGGATGGGCTGCCTACCCGTGTCCAAGGCGGACATCAGCGGGCTCTTCGCCATGCAATATCTCGTCGACAAGGGGACGCTGCCCAAGAGCATCGAGACCACCATGTACACCACGTTTGTTTGCCAGCGCGTTCCGCACCATCCGCTTTGGCGTTGATGAGGCGCACGGCAAGGGCCAGGCGATGCAGCTCAACTACCTGCTGGACCAGGGCGCGTTCCGCGTAGCCAAGGACGGGACGTTCAGCGTGGATGGCAAGAAGATGAAGGCCGCCGCCAAGCAGCTCACCAAGGAGATCATGACGCTGCAGGCGGTGGGGAATTACGCCAAGGCCAAGGAGATGCTGGGCAAGCTGGGCATCATCCGCCCGGACACCGAAGATCCTGGACCAGCGGAAGGATGTTCCTGCCGACGTGGCGCGGCGGTTTGTGACGGCGAATGAGCTGAGCAAGCAGTTTGCGCCTTGAGAAAGCGGGTGGGGCGCTGGGATGTATCGACGTTGGCGATGGAATCCACTACCGGTTCCACCAGGCGCCGAGTCCCGTTTTGTCTCCTTGCTCTTCTTCCGTTGGCCGTTGCTTGCAGCCAACAAAGCGGCGGGCCAACCGTTTCAGAATCCGGTCCCGCCGGCCCCACCGGGGCCCAGGGACCCGTTGGCCCGACGGGAGCGCCGGGTCCACGCGGTCCGACGGGAGAAGCTGGACCCATGGGGGCAACGGGTTCCGCGGGGCCTGTGGGTCCGCAGGGTCCGACGGGCATCGCTGGTGCACAGGGCTCGGTGGGACCCGCGGGGCCACAGGGCCCAGCCGGGGGCGAAGGACCCAGCGGTCCGCAAGGACCCATCGGCGCTCAAGGGCCTGCGGGTGTCACCGGTTCGCAAGGACCCACGGGCGCTGCGGGACCCGTTGGCATGCAAGGACCTCCCGGCCAACCAGGACCGCAGGGACCACCGGGCTCCGGGACGGGCCGGGTTGGCCTGTATGACGCCAACAATGTGTACGTGGGGCCCTACGTTGTACTGCCCCTGCCACAACCTGGGGGACTCGCATATTTTGACCAGGGCCACATGTGGCGGATCGACCTCGATACCGCGGCCCTTGGCAACCTCACCGGCAGAACCGTGTTCATGACCAATGACTGCACCGGAGAAGCCTATGTGCAGGTGGGGCCCGTGGTTGCGGGTGAAGCGTTCGCCATGGACATCCCCGTCGACGAATACCGGATTCGCGGAAGAGGCGCCCTCCCGCTCCCCACCACAAGCTACAACAGCTACACGTGGTCTTTGGGCTGCAACCAGGGCGGAGGGTCCGGCAGTCCGCTCTATCGCAAATCAGAGACCCAGCTTGTGAGCAGGCCAACCCTCACATTCCAAGCCCCGCTCCATATCGAGCAGATTCCTTAGGGCGCGAGGGGCACTGGGCCACACCACCTTTTCAGGACCTTTTGCGGGTGCGCGGCGGCGTGAACACCGCCGCATCCGCGTTGCCGTCCCGGGAACGGTAGAACGCTCCGACGAGACCATGGTCCAGTCGCGCGCACATGGTCTAAACGGGCACAGCCGCGCCCCACCGCTGGCGGATGGCCGCAGCTGTGAACTGACGACGAAAGTGTTGCACGCCAGCACCGTCCCGCTGGAACCAAACAGCGCCACGCCATCCGCCCCCAACATGCCCTGGATGAGACGCGCGGTGGCCCGCAGATGCGCGCGGCTGGTTTCCCCCGGTTCCAACATTTACGCCGCACCTGCGCCGCCACATCCACCGGTTCATTGAACCGCACCCCGTCCGCAAACATCGACGGAATCTCACCGTTCAGAGGCACCACCGCGCGGCCAGTGTTCGCGATCGCCATCATCGATGACCCCGAGGAGATCGCGCGCTATCTGGGACACACAGATCACCGTGCACCCGCGCGCCATGGGGCCGCCGGACCTCGCCGCGTGAGCTCGACAAGGACCATTGACCACGTGGACCACCGGCCCGCGCAGGGTGTCGCTTGCCGAAGTGAGTGCCGCGATGCGGGATTTCCGCCCCGGGATGGCTGATGCACGCATACCAATGCGTTTCCAGAAACGGCGTCATGCGTGCCGCCTCCGTGGGAGTCGCAGTGAACCCGTGGGACCTCGGCCCGCGGGTGAACGCAATCGGCCGCGGGGGACGACCTCGACGTCGCGTTGGTGTGCTCAGCGTTTGAGGCCGGCGGCCACGGCGTCCTTCAGCGTGGTGGTGGACCGTCCCGTGAGCGCATGCAGGCTGCCGGAGGTGTCATCCAGGGCGCCCTGGGCGGCGTGGACATCGGCGTCCACCAGGATTTCCGCAAACGGGCCAGGCAAACCCGCCCCGGCAAGAACCTTCAGGTACTCGGCGGGTGGCAGGTTGTTGTACACCACGGGCTTGCCGGCCTGCCTGGCCACCTCGGCGGCCAGCTGCGCCATGGTGAACGGGTGGTCTCCCGCCAGCTCATAGGTCTTCCCGGCGTGACCATCGCCGACGAGAACCGCCGCGTCTGCCGCGGCAAAGTCGGCCCGGGACGCCGAGGCAAACCGTCCTTCCCCGGCACTTCCCATCATGGCGCCGTATTGCAGCGCGGGCGCCAGGTTCTCGGTGTGGTTCTCCAGATACCAGCCGTGGCGCAACATGACCCAGGGCACACCGGACGCCTTGATCATCTCCTCGGTGGCCTTGTGTTCACCCGCCAGCGCCATGCGGTTGGAGTCCGCCCGCAGGATGCTGGTGTACGCCAGCAGCTTCACCCCGGCCTTCTTGGCCGCGGCAATGACGCTCTGGTGGTGGCTGGCGCGTTGTCCCACCTCACTTGACGAGATGAGCAGCACCTTCTGGGCGCCGGCCAACGCCGCGTCCAACGTTGCGGGCCGGGTGTAGTCCGCCTCCTTGACCACCACCCCGCGGGCCGCAAGGTCCGCCGCCTTGGACGGAGTTCTCACCGCCGCGGTGATTTCTCCGGGTGCAACGGTCTTGAGCAGCTGTTCCACAACCAGACGTCCCAGCTTGCCGGTGGCTCCAGTGACAACAATCATGTGCGTCTCCTTGAAGGGTGATGGGGTCCGGGAGGACCAGGGCTTACAATAGGGCAGTTACTTTCCATTGGTAAGTACGCACTTTCTGGTAAGCTACGAACATGGCCCACACCGCCCGGAAGACCCCCGCCCCAGCCCGCCGTCTGGCCCTCACCGGCGATCTCAACGCACCCGCCTGCCCGTCACGCGGCGTGCTGGACCACGTCACCAGCCGGTGGGGCGTGTTGATCCTGGTGGCGCTGACCGAGGGGACCCACCGGTTCAGCCAGTTGCGCCGCAAGGTGGGCGGCGTTTCTGAAAAGATGCTGGCCCAGACGCTCCAGCTGTTGGAGGCAGATGGTTTTGTGACGCGCACGGTGCATCCGGTGATTCCCCCGCACGTGGACTACGCGCTCACGCCCTTGGGAGAGGAGGTTGCCCAGCGCGTGGGGGACCTGGCGGGATGGATTGAGGACAACCTGGGCCGCGTGATGGCCGCGCGCGAAAGGGTGGCACTGCGTGCACCCCGGCGCGCCCCGTCATGATCAGACGTTGGCTCGCTTGCCGAAGAGAGTGCCGCGGTGCGGGATTTCCGCCCCGGGATGGCCGATGCATGCATACCAACGCGTTTCCGGAAGGCCGGACGGGCGGCTCTTCGGGGCCGAACGAGTGCGTGGTCAGCGGGTCACCCGGATGGGCTGCCTACCCGTTTTTTCCCCCGCGTTGGATGACAGCACCAACCCGGCCCGTTCAGGGATCGGTGGTCTCCGTTCCGCCAACAAAGTCCGCCAGCGGCACCTCGGACGACGAGACCAGCCCAGGTGTACGTCATGTTGGTCGACTCCTGGGCACAGGATGAATCGGTGGGCCCCTGGAGGGAGTACGCGGGCTGGTCGACCGATTGCCATGCCGCGTTGAACACGTGCTCGACGCGGGGGTGCCCCAGGGCGTCGGGGCGGGTGAGGAAGATGTACGCCGCGTGGATGCGCTGTGACCCGAGGTAGTCGTAAAGCGTGTAAGGCGTGAAATCGTCCATGGCCGGCTGGCTGCAACTCGGGTCGGTGAAGGTCGCGTCGATCACGGACACGGGCATCGCGACGGCGGACTCGCCAAGCCGCAGTTCGGTCTGCCCAAGGGTTCCGCCCGGCGAGGGGTACACGGTCGGCAGGCAACGCCAACCCTGCGTCGTGTTGACGAACGCGCAGTCCTCGTTGCGCTGTGTGTCCCGGTGGCCGAGGTAGCGCCGCGAGCCGTCCGTTCCCTGCACGTAGCGCGCGTGCGGCGCTGCCGGTTCCCCGCCCACCTCCAGCAGGCTCTTGGGCACCTTCGCCGTCAGCGGGCGCAGACGCGTGGCAAGCCCGCCCGGCGAGGAACGACGCACTGGACCATGCCCGAGCGCCCTACCCGCCGAACCCGTTGGTCGCATGGTGGCTGTCTTCGTCGCGTAGGGGGCGCTTTGGCGTCTCCACGGGAGGGCGCGCAAGGCGGCCCATGGAATCGCGTACTATCGCGAAGGACCCGCCGTGGCCATCAGGTCTACGCCGCGATTTCCCGTGAATTGACCGTCGTCCGACCACGCCGACGTCCCGTGCGAGACCAGAGTGAGCGGTCCGGACTTGCCGGGCACCGTGAACCACAGCGCGGTATCGCGGTAGGAGAAGCGCCGGCCACCGGGCAACGGGGTGCGGCGCACTTCCGCTGACCACACCGTGCCGAAGGACGTCTTTCGTTCGTTGATTGAGACGTTTCCGTAACCATCTGATGCCGGCGGCGCGAGTCCGCTCTCCGAGAGGTGGACGCGCGCAAGGTCAACGGGTTCACCCGGCGCAGGCGCCGCTCCGGCGGCGATGGCGACCACGGTCTCAGACTCGCCGTGGAGGAGCACGGCGACGCCTGTCCACAGCACCAGGTCCGGGCGCGGCCGCTGGATCCGCAGCCAGCCCGTCGGCGGAACGTGCAGCGTGATGCCCAGGACGTCGAGATCGCCGGAGAACGGGGCAAGCGAGCCGTCCGCGGGCAACACCGCGTCCAGGAGGCGGTCAAGCTCCAGGACTGCCTCCGGCCACCGGTGCGGGCGCCCCTGCACGACGACATTGACCTCCTGCTCTCCGAAACGACGACCCCGCGCACCAACGCGCTCGTTGCGGCGGGAACAGATGGACTTGTTGCCGGAGTACCCGCAGCGCGTTCCCGCACGCAGGCCGGCCACCCCCGCCACCGCCCACGCGGGTGGAGGCTGCACGCCACTCGGAACCTCGCCCGTGATGGCCGCGTTGAGATCCAGGTCCGGGTGGGCGAGCAGGATCACGTCGTCACGGGGCTGCGCAGTTGCCGCCGGGTGGACGAACCGCCAACCCGCGGGGAGGTGCACCCGCACCGCAAGCAGCGGGTGGATCCTCGGCCCCGTGTCGTCATCCAGGCGCGCACGCACCAGCGGATGGAGCGCCAGGGCCGGGTACTGCTCCACCAGGACCGGCGCGGCAACCGGGAGGAGGGCGCTGGAAAGCATGACGGCGAGGTACGCCGAGGGGCGCACCCGGGACGCATCCCGCAGCAACCACGCCGTGCACGCCGACAGCACCAGCGCGGCGACGAACAGCGACGCACCTCCATCGGGCAGCCACAGCAACAGCGCCTGCCGCGCCACCAGCCAGCACGCCGCGGCCACGCGCCGCGCCTGCGCGGAGCCAGGGTGTGGCAGGAGCAGTCCCGCCGCGACAGCGAGGTCGACCGGAAGGTGGAGGAGCGCCGGCCTCAGTGGGCACTCGTCAACCACCAGAGCGCCCGCGTGCGCCACGGGTACCAGCATCACGCCAACGGCCGCGAGTCGGAGACGCACGGCAGCCAGCATGGGATCGCCCGTGGCGTGGACGTGGTGCGGGGACGCGGGCTGGGCGGGCTGGGTCGTCGGGACCGGCATCTGGGGCTCAACTTACGCCAGCGCGGCCGCGGCGTCCCGATGTCACCGCTGCTCGCGCGTGGAGGTCCCCGTGCTTACAGCAACAACGCGTGAGGGCCGTTGCCCCTTCCCCGCCGCACCCTTTGGCCGCATGGAGGCTCTCATTCTAGAGGAGCCGCCATGAAGACCACCGTCACCTGGAACCAGAAGATGCAGTTCACCGCCACCGACGAGGCGGGCAACACCACGCCCATGGATGCGCAGCCCGAACACGGCGGCGAGGGCCACGGGCCAACGCCCAAGCAACTGGTGCTTGAGGGCCTGGCCGGCTGCACCGCCATGGACGTCATTGCCATCCTCAACAAGATGCGGTCACCGCCGGTGGCGCTGCGCGTGGAGGCCAGCACCGAGATGACGGAGACCCACCCGAAGGTCTTCACCGCGATCCACCTGCGGTACGTCGTCAAGGGCGACGTCCCGGTGGACAAGCTGGAGAAGGCCATCAAGATGAGCCAGGACACCTACTGCGGCGTGTCCGCCATGCTGCGGAAGGCCGCGCCCATCACGTGGGAGTACGCGTTCGAGTGACGCGGCCGTTGCATCCGCACCGACGGCCGGGCTAGCCATGCTCCCATGTCGTCGGGCGGCAGGTTCCTCATCGTCGGCGGCGCCGGCTTCATCGGCAGCCACTTCACTGATCACCTGCTGGGGCCGGGCGGCGCCGCCGGCGTGACGCTGTACGACAACTTCTCGTCCGGGAAGGAATGGCACTACGCGCATCACGGCGCGGACGCGCGCCTGCGGGTGGTGCGTGCGGATGCCGCGGACCTGGACGCGCTGTGCGCCGCCATGACGGGCCATGACGTTGTCATCCACCTGGCCTCCAACCCGGACATTGCCGCAGCCATGACGGACCCGGACATTGATTTCCGGCAGGGCACGGTCCTCACGCGCAACGTGGCGGAGGCCATGCGGCGCACCGGAACGCGGCGCATCCTGTACGCGTCCGGCAGTGGCATCTACGGGGACCTGGGCGAGCGCGAAGCGCACGAAGACCACGGCCCGCTCATCCCGGTGAGCCCGTACGGCGCCAGCAAGCTCGCCGGCGAAGCCCTGCTGTCGGCGTACGCGGCGATGTTTGACCTGCGCGCGGTGGTGTTCCGCTTCGGCAACGTCGTGGGCCCGCGGCAGACGCACGGCGTCGGGTTCGACTTCATCCGCCGGTTGCGGCAGGACCCCACGCGGCTGCGCATCCTGGGCGACGGGATGCAGTCCAAGAGCTACATCCACGTGTCTGACGTGGTGGCCGCGGTGCTGCTGGCCCACGCGCGGGTCACCGATCCGTTCCGCGCATTCAACGTGGCCACCGGGGACTACATCACCGTGCGCGACATTGCGGAGGTGGCGGTGGAATGCGCGGGCCTCACGGCGGGCAGCGTGACCTATGAGCTTACCGGCGGGCGCGGCGGCTGGAAGGGGGACGTGCCGGTGATCCGCCTCAACACGGACCGCATCCGCGCTCTGGGTTGGACGTGCTCCCGCGGCTGCCGTGACGCGCTGCGTGACGCCATGAACGCCATGCGCCGCGAATTGGACGAGGGACACGCATGATCATTTCCCGCTCACCGCTGCGCATCTCGCTGGGCGGCGGCGGCACAGACCTGCCCTCGTACTACCGTGACCACGGCGGCTTCCTCGTGGCCGGGGCCATCAACCGGTACGTGTACGTGAACCTGGTGGAGACCTTCACGCGGGAGATGCTCATCCGCTACTCGCAGCACGAGGTGGTGAAGCACCCGCGTGACATCCGCCACCCGATCATCCGCCACGCGCTGCTGCAGCACGGCGTGGAGGGCCCCAACCTGGAAATCACCACCATTGCTGACATTCCGGCGGGCACGGGCCTGGGCTCGTCTGGGAGCTTCACCACGGCGCTGCTCAAGGCCATCTACAAACACAAGATGGCGTTTGTCTCCCCGCGGGACCTGGCCGAGGAGGCGTGCCACATTGAGATTGACCTGCTGTCCGAACCGGTGGGCAAGCAGGACCAGTACATTGCCGCATTTGGCGGTCTTACCGTGTTTGAGTTCCACCCGGACGGGCGCGTGGACGCGCGCCCGCTGCGCGTGCCGCTGGACCGCGTGCGTGACATGGAGGACCACTTCCTGCTGTTCTCCACGGGACAGACGCGCGCGGCGTCAGACATCCTGCGCGAGCAGGACAACAAGTCCAAGGCGCAGGACCCGTCCATGGTGGACAACCTGCACTACATCAAGGAGTTGGGGCACCGGAGCGCGGAGGCGCTGGAGGCTGGGGACCTGGAGCGGTTTGGCCTGCTGATGCATGACCACTGGGAGCACAAGAAGCGGCGCTCCGCGCGCATGTCCAACCCGGACATTGACCGCTGGTATGACCTGGGCCGGCAGCACGGCGCCGTTGGGGGCAAGCTCATTGGCGCCGGCGGCGGCGGGTTCCTGATGTTCTACACGGAGCAACCCGCGCGCCTGCGCCGCGCCATGCGCGCCGAAGGACTGGGCGAGTTGCGTTTCAACTTTGACTTCGAGGGGACCAAGATCCTCTCCTGACCCACGGGATACCGATGACGCTGCAGGCGGGCGACCTCACGGTCGCGATGATCACCATGAACGAGGAAGGCGCCGTGGCCCGCGTCATTGACGACATCCGCGCGGTAGCGCCCGCCGCAGAGATCCTCATTGTGGATTCCAGCAAGGACCGCACGCCGGAGATTGCCGAGGAGAAGGGCGCGCGGGTCATCCGGCAGTTCCCGCCCAAGGGCTACGGCCCCGCCATGGACCTGGCGCTGCGCAGCGCGGCCGGCCGCGTGGTGATCACCATGGACTGCGACGGCACCTACCCGGCGGAGCGCATCCCGGAGCTGGCCAAGCTGGTCCTGCAGGACGGTTATGACGTCGTGGATGCAAGCCGCCTGGGCATGAAGCCAGACGCCATGCCGTGGGCCAACTACCTGGGGAACCTGCTGTTCGCGCTGCTGGCATCCGTGCTGTTCGGCAAGCACATCACGGACCTGCACTCCGGCATGCGCGCGTACCGCAAGTCCATGATTGATTCCCTGCGCTACGAGCCGCGCGGCGCGGCCCTCCCTGTGGAACTGCTGCTGCGCCCGCTGCGGGACGGCTTCCGTCTCAAGGTGGTGTTCATTGACTACAAGGACCGCATTGGCCAGAGCACCATGCGGCCGCTGCAGACGTCCTGGTGGACAGTGAAGCGCATCCTGCGCGTCCGGCTTGGGCTGGGGTGAGCCTCATGCGCGTGGGCATCCTGGGCGGGGGCATCACCGGCATCGCGCTGCAGCGGTTCCTGCGGCACCCGTCGGAAGTCCTGGAGGCGGCGCCGTCCATCGGCGGTCTTTGTCGTACTTACTGGAAGGACGGCTTTGGGTACGACCTGGGCGGGCACATCCTGTTCAGCAAGAACGAGCGCATCAACCAGCTTGTTGACGACGTGCTGGGCGACAACCTCAACCGCTGCCGGCGCGCGAACAAGATTTTCTACAAGGGGCGCTTCCTCAAGTACCCATTTGAGAACGACCTGGCGGCGCTGGGTCCCGAGGAGGCGTACGAGTGCCTCATCGGCTACCTCAAGCACAGCCATCCGCCGCCGCGCACCAACCTGCGCGAGTGGGCGTACCACGTGTTCGGCAGCGGCATCGCCGAGAAGTACTTCATTCCGTACAACGAGAAGATCTGGAACATCTCCGCGGACCAGCTTTCATTGGAGTTTGTGGAGCGCATTCCCAAGCCGCCCATGGAGGACGTGGTCAAGAGCGCGCTGGGGATTCCCACTGAGGGCTACCTGCACCAGCTCTACTTCCGCTACCCGCGCACCGGCGGCACGGAATCCCTGGTCCACGCATTGCGCCGCCCCGACGGGGAAGTGACCACCGGCTACCGCGTGACCGCCATTCGCCGCACGGGTGCGGGCTGGGAGGTCACGGACGGCAACACCCCGCGGACGTTTGACCGCATCGTGGTGGCGTTCCCGATCCACGACGCGCTGCCGTGCTTTGAGAGCGTGCCGGACGACGTGCAGCGTGCCGTGGCCGGGCTCCGCTACAACTCCATGCGCATTGTGCTGGTGGGGGTGCATGACACCTCCCTGATGGACTTCAGCGCGGTGTACATCCCGGACCCCTCCGTGGTGACCCACCGCATCTGCGCTATGGGCTTCTTCAGCCCCACGCTGGTGCCCGCGGGGAAGAGCAGCATCATTGCGGAGATCACCACCAACCCCGGTGACGGCGTCCACGAACTCTCCGACGAGGAAGTGACCCGCCGCACCGTGGCCGACCTGCACCGCGTGGGCTTGGTGGACAAGGCCAAGGTGGTCACCACCGACGTCACGCGCCTCAAATACGGCTACCCGGTGCAGGACCTGGTCTACACGCGGCACCGCGCCACGCTGCACGCGTGGGCGGCCTCCCTTGGCGTGCCGCTGTGCGGCCGGTTTGCCGAGTTTGACTACATCAACACGGACGAGTGCCTCCGCCGCGCCATGGCACTGGCGGACCGCCTCAACGCGGAAGCGTGAGCACGCCGCACCCGCCGTGGGCAACCCGGGCGCGTGGTATGTCCCCGTCACAACGTCCACGGAGGCCGTCATGACCGCAAGACGAGTTGGCACTGCGTCGTCGATCTCCATTGCACTTGCGGCGGGCCTTTGGGCCACGGGGTGTCCCAAGGAGGAGGAGAAGAAGGAGCCGGAGCCTTGTACCGCGGGCACGGAATGCGAGGGTGGCAAGGCGTGCGAAACGGTGGCGGGGACAGCCGACACGGTCTGCACGGACCCCGTGTTTGTCGAGGGTCAGGTCGTGAGCTCGGCGGGCGGCGCGGCCGTTACGGCGGCACAGGTGCTGCTGCTGGACAACACCGGCGCACCGTACACCGCCCCCGCAACCACCGGCGCTGACGGCACGTACAGCATCCGCGTGCGCGTGGAACGCAGCGCCGCGGGCGCCCCGCAGGCGCGCGCGTTCACGCTCCGCGCGGCGGCGCAGGGGTTTGAGACGTTCCCCACCGCCCCGCGACGCGCGCTCCCCATTGACGCGGCCGACGCGGTGCTGGCCAACGGCAAGTGGGTGGTCAGCGGGGATCTCACGCACATTGAGCTGGACCCGCTCGCAGCCGCGGGACTCGGGAGCATCAGCGGGAGCATCACGGGCGTGGATGACGTGGCGCTGCGCGGCGGCGTGCTGGTGACCCTGACGGGCGCGGCCGGCGCCAGCACCGGGCTGGTGGCCCTGACCCTTCCCGACGGCGCGTTCACCCTCCACAACGTCCCGGCCGGCACGTACACCGTGCGCGGCTACAGCGCGGGACTGCAGCTGACACCCGCGGCGGACGTCGTGGTCGCCGCGTCCGCCAACGTGGAGAACGTGCCCCTGGCCAAGGCGGCAGCGCCAACGGGCACCGTCAACGGCAGCATCACGCCCGTGGCGGGCGGCTGTACGCTGGGCACCAGCGTGGTGCTGGTCCCGCGCGAAACGATGCCGCCAGGTACCACCTTCCCGCTGACCGCAGTCTCCGCCATCCGTGGCGAGGTGCCGCGCGGCCTGCGCGCCCCGGGCCCACCGGCCCCGCCCAACATCACGGGCAGCTACGCGATCTCCGGCGTGCCCGACGGCACCTACGAGGTCCTGGCCGCCTGGGAGAACGATCCCGACCCGTGCGTGTTCGATCCGTCCGGCATTGCCGGTGCGTTCTATGTCAGCGAGACGACGGTGCCCGCGACGTCCGGCAGCCGGGACGTGACGCTGGATGCGTTCAAGGTGACCGGTGCGGTCAGCATCACCGGCCCGGGCGCGGGGGACGGGATCGAACAGCTCGCGACGACGACCACGACCTTCAACTGGCAGGCCTATTCGTCCTCCAAGAACTACCAGCTGGCGGTGTTTGACGCCGCGGGGCGCCGCGTGTGGGCCACCACAGCATGCGCCGACGCGGCCAGTTCCTGCAGCACGACATCCCTGACCTACGGGACCGCGGGCGGGGGAACCACCCAACCCGCCACGGCACCGGCGCTGGCGGCGGACAGCGTCTACCAGTGGCGCGTCATCGCCATCGGGACGCGCAACGGCGCCACCTGCGGGTTCCCCGGCATGGAACTCACCCAGGACCGCGAATGCATCTCGATCAGCGAGGACCAGCGCGGCCTGTTCCGCACGCCGTGAGGCTCAGAAACAGTTCCGCCCACCTTCCAGCTGGAACTTGATGACGGTGCCCCAGGCGCCCTTCCCACCGACGATGAGGCCGCCCGCACAACCGGGACGCCACGCCGCGTGGTTCAGGTTGGCCTGCGAGGGCGCAGCGAACGGCGACACGCCGAAGTTGGGGATGGACACCTCGGTGAGATCGCAGTTGGAGGAGAGGGGTTGCACGCAGGAGTAGTGGTCGTGCCGGTACTCCAGCACCGTGCCGAACCGCGGCGTACCGGAGATGTCCATGGCCTGCCCGTACACCAGTGCGCGGGCGCCGTCCGGAGCAAACGCTGCGCCCCACAGCGCGCGCGTGGAGAAACGCGGGGCCGTGCCGTAGCTGTTCATCTGTTCGTGCTGGAAGCGGTAGAGGGCGCGCCCGGACCAGGACACGGCCAGTGCGTAGTCTCCACTGGGATGCGCGGTGACCACGGACGTATTCCCCAGCAGGTTGTTCCCCAGGTCCTCCCGCCACTGGCCCACGCCGGCCACTTCAGACCAGAACAGCGCGTCATAGCCATTGGTTCCGCACACGACGAGAATGCCCGGGTTTCCCAGCGCGCCATGCACAAACGCCAGGTCCGCACAGCCCGCGCTGGTGGCCCGCGCGCCCAGCAGCGTCCACGTGTTGGCGGCGACGTCCAGCCGCCGCAGCGCCATGGTGTAGTTGCCGCCGCCCTGTTCCGTCTGGAACAGCAGCGCCGGCTCGCCCCCGTCCGACGGGTACTTCACGGACATCACGCCGCTGGAGGCGGGCACGCCGGACCGGAACGTGAACAGCACCGCCGGGTCCGTCTCACCGGCAAGCCACTGGTCAAACGCAAAGTCCAACACCACCCCGCGCTTCACGCCGGAGGCAATCTCGTAACCGGTAAGAAGCGCAAACCCGCCCGCCGGCTCAAACGCAAGCCCGGTGAAGTACAGCGACGCGGACGCGTGCACGTCGTACCGGTGGTCCGCGCCCACCACGAAGTCATACACGTGCACGATGTTGTAGGACTCCAGCACCACGGCCGCGCTGCCGGACGGATGGAACGCCACCGCGCGGGCCTCAGCGAGACCCCCGATGGGCAGTGGCGAATAGAGGTAGGAACCGGGCGAGTCCGCCGTGGGGTACACCACCGCCGCATCGGGCGCGCCGGCATCCCAGCCCGCGTCCCACCCGGCATCCACCCCGGCGTCAAGACCGGCATCCACGCCCGCATCTCTCCCGGCGTCCCAACCTGCGTCGTTCCCTGCGTCGCTCCCGGCGTCGCTCCCGGCGTCACGCCCCGCGTCGTGCCCCGCGTCCACGCCGGCGTCCCATCCGGCGTCCACGCCACCGTCCCATCCCGCGTCCACGCCAGCGTCCACGGACGCATCCGGCCGGTGGATCACCGAGGCGTCCACGCCGGCGTCACCGCCCGCATCAAAGCGCTGCAGCGACGCATCCTGGGCGTCATCCAGGTTCTCGTCGGAACGGGAGGCAGGGCACCCCGCGCAGGACGCGGCAAATGAGAGGAACAGGAAGCCTGAGCGAACAAGCGGGCTGGGCATGGACCTCACCGTACGCACACGCGTGGCTGGGACACATCCACGAGGGTGCAGGTGTAGCCGGCAGGGCACGGCTGGGGGTCCGCCACGTCACAGAACGCAGTGCAGTACCCCGTGTTGGTGGTGCTTTCGGTCAGGCACGTCCCGCTGAGGCACGCATTGAGGCCTGATGCGTTCACCGTGCACGCAGCGCCCACGGGCGCGCAGGCACGGATGGCGGAGAGGTTGCCGTTCTCGTCCAGCACGGCGACGGGCCCACACGCAGACCCCGCCGGGCAGTCCGCGGTCTGCCGGCAGCGCCATGAGCAGCCGGTGGCACCGTCACCCTTGAGGCACACCTGTCCGACGCAATCCGCGGGCACCGCACAGGCCTGCTCCCAGTCCGCCACCACGCACAACCGGTCCGTGCCGATGTCCAGGCACGCGTAGCCCTGCGGGAAACCGGGTGGGTTGCAGGAGCGGTAGTCCGTGCAGAACTCGGTGCAATAGCCGCGCGTGCCGCTGCCCAGGCACAGGCCGTTGCAACAGCCGGACGCGCCGGTGCAGCTGTCCCCCAGCAGGCCATTGTCCCGTCCCTGGCAGAGGTCCGGCGCGGAGGATGACAGCGGCGCGGCGGACGACGACGCTGCGGCAGCGCTGGAGGGGGGAGCCGGCTGGCTGGTTCCCGGCGCGGCGCTGGACGAGACGGGCGGCGGGCCGGACGTGGCGACGGACGACGACGAACCGGGACTGCCACCGTCTGGCAGCGAGCGGCCGCACAGCCCGTTGGTGCAGTGCAATCCGTCGGGACAGGCGGCCTGGTTCTCACACGGGACACTGGAGGACATGCAGCGGCCCCGCAGGCACAGCTCACCAATGCGGCAGTCTCCGTCCTCGGCGCAGGACGCCGGCACCACGCATACGCCGGACAGGCACGTCCGCTGGTTCACGCAGTCGCGGTCGGTGTTGCACGCGGTGATGCACTGCTCGGACTGGCACACGTCCCCGGCGGCGCAGTCCTGGTTGCTGCGGCAGGTGCGGGACACCGCCCACGGCGGCGTGCACGCGGCCAGGGCGCAGACGGCGAGCAGGGACGGCAACCCGCGGGGCAGGACGGCGAACATGGCGCCCCCGTATCCGCCCGCACGCGGACCGGCAAGGGGCCGCGTCGTCACATCTTGCAGACGTAGCTGCTGCTGCCCGCGTTGAGCGGTGCGCACGAATACGACGGAGGGCAGTCCGCCTGGCTGCGGCAGTACCCGGTGCAATATTGGTCCCCGCTGGCGGCTGCCAGGCACAACGCGGTGTGGCACTGCGCCGCTCCGCCCGGGCACGGCGCACCGACGGGCGCGCAGAACTTCAGCAACGGATCGGACGGGTGGAACACGCAGCCGTAACCTTGCGGGCAGCGGTTGGTGTCGGGGCATTCGGCCGTGCATTGGCCTCCGGTGTTGGTGCCGGGGAGGAGCAGGCACAGGTGATCCGCGCACGGGCTGGAGTCATCACACGGGGAGCCCACGTCATTGGCCGCGCACAATGAGCGCCCGGGATCCACCCACGCGCTGCACAGGTCCGTCCCCGGGCAATCATGCACGGAGGTGCAGGCGCGCGTGCACACGCGGGCCCGGCCGGCCCCGGCGGTGGCGCAGATGCCGCTCACACACTGTGCATCGCACGTGCAGTCCTGTCCGTAGCTGAGGGAACCGCCCGGGCATCCACCCGCGTCCGTCGTGGTCACGCCGGCATCCGGGACGGGGTGGCCCGCATCATGCGCGGTGCCCGCGTCGGCGGGTGGCGGGGCCGCATCCGGCGTGCCCCCGTCGGACAGCGCGCGTCCGCACACGCCGCTGACGCAGTACAACTCCAACGGGCAATCCCGGTCAGACTGGCAGAAGGTGTCCTGCGGGCGGCACTGGCGGGCAAGGCACAACTCGCCGGTGCGGCAGTCCTCATCCACCTGGCAGGGCGCGGGCACCACGCACACGGACTGCTGGCAGACCCGTTGGTCCGGGCAGTCCGCGTCCGCCACGCAACCGTCCACGCACTGCCCCGCCTGGCAGATGTTTCCCGCCGGGCAATCCTGCACGCTGCGGCACGAGCGCGTCTCCAGCGGCCGGCACGCCCCCCACGCCACGGCGACGACGCCGGCGGCCAGCGCAAGGGTGCGGTGCCAGGACATGCGCCGCCTTCCATCACGCGGATTGTCCGACGTCAACCGCGCTTGTTCACTCGGACGGGGGCGGGCGCCCCACCACGTCCCGCCACGGTTGCCCGTCGAGCAACAGGTCCTCGATGATCACCTCGCCGCGGCTGGACACGGCGACGCGGATGGTCGCGCGCTTCTCGCGGATGGCGCGCTCCAGCGGCCCGCCCATGTCCTCCGGGATGAAGTACTGGTTCACGGTGCGCGCGGACTCCGGGTTGATGAACGCCTGGCACGCGGACATCTCCGTGCACGCCACGTGGTGGACCCACGGCCGGTCGGGCTCCGCGTTCTCGCCGAAGCACACGCAGCAGCCTTCTTCCCCGGGGGTGCACGCGCCCCCGAAGCCGCCGCTCCAACGCACGCGGAAGCGCAGGTACTGACCGCGCAACAGGTCGCGCGGGTCATAGCCTTCAATGTCCAGCACGTAGTGGCGCCCCTGCGCAATGATGACCTCAGCGCGCAGCACCATGGCCGCCAGCACCACAACGGGCAGCGCCAGCACGACGACACGACGGACGGTGGCAGTCACGGCGCACCTCCCGGCGTGCGCATGGTGGCCCGCCACTGACGCGTCTGGTTCATCCACAGCCGCGCCATGCCCAGGATGGCCGCACCGCCCAGGACCAGGCCAAACCCGGTGAGCAGCAGACCGCCAAACAGTTCAATGAAGATGCCGAGCAGGCGCAGGGCCATCACCGCGGTGGCCAGGTTGAACAGCCACACCTGCCGCCGCCGGTACGCGTACCACGCAATCACCGCGAGGTAACCGAGGAAGGACACGGCGGACAGCAGGCCCAGGCGCGGGTGCTCGACGAGGAAGGGGAGGTACCCGGCGGCCACCGCGTAGACCAGCAACACGCGCCAGCACAGGCGTTGCGCGTCATCTTCAAACCGGCGCGCCGCGCCCACCCACACCAGCGCCACCATTCCGGCCACCGCCACCAGTGACACCCGCACGGCGTTCACGGTGTCGTCCCCCGCCGAGGTCCTCTCGTACCACGCATGCTGCATGGCCCCGGACGCGCACAGCACCACCATGAACCCCGCGGCCTCCATGACCTGGGACAGTGCGGGGCGCTGCTCGCGCAGCCTGGACGCCCACGCCAGCCGCAGGTGCAGCAGGGGCAGCACGCCGGCCGTGCACGCAATGATCAGCTCCTCAGTGAAGCGGCCCAGGTGCGCGCGGTCCAGCCATTCGCCCAGCGTGGTCAGTGCGCCGGCATTGAGCGCGGTGAGCAGCGCCACCGCGGTGACGTGGGACCGGCCCAAAACCAGCATCATGGGCGTGGTCATCAGCGCCCATGCCAGCAGCGCCTGCCATGCCTTCCCGCCCAGGTGGTAGGTCTGGCCAATCAGCCCCACGGACGCCAGCACCAGCAGTTGCAGGATGATGAGCGCCACTTCGCGCGCCCAGGCCTTCCCGGCGCGGTCCGCCAGGAACACGTAGCGCGCCAGCCACGCCACCACGGCCAGGTCCACGGCCAGCTTCACGCCGCGCGGGATGTCCGCCCAGTTGGCCGCAATCATGGAGATGATGCCCAGCCCCACGGCCAGCGCGCCAATGCCGCCAATGACGTACAGCGCGTACGGGCGGGACCGGGATTCTTCGTAGGCCTCAATGCGCTCCACGGTGGAAGCGTCCAGCAGGCCCGCACGCTGCCACTCATGGAGTTTCCGTTTGAGCGCCATGTCCCCTCCTCAGGGCACCGCCAGCACCGCGCGCGCCGACGGCACGCGCTCCTTCACCGCCCGCATCACAATGTGCAGCAGGGTGTGCTCGCGCGCGGGGCACTCCCGGCAGGCGCCGTGGAGGCGGACGCGGATCACCCCGTCATTCACCTCCACCAGCTCCACGTCCCCGCCGTCCGCCAGTAACGCGGGCCGGGTCTGGTCCAGGGCCGCCAGCACTTCCTCCCACGTCTCCATGCCCGGCTTGTCCCATGGCGACGACGGCGTTGCCAAGGCAGCCTTGGCGGTTCCACACTGCGCGCATGAAGTCTCATACGCGCTATTTCACCATGCACACCCGCAGCCACCGCGAACTGGTGCGCATCACCGAAGACGCACGCGCGGTCCTGCGGGAAGCCAGCGTGCAGGAGGGGATGCTGCTGGTGTCCGCCATGCACATCACCGCGGGCGTGTTCATCAACGACGACGAGCCCGGCCTGCACCAGGACATCTGGGACTGGCTGGACAAGCTGGCGCCCGCGGCGGACTACCGGCACCACCGCACCGGCGAGGACAACGGCGACGCGCACCTGCGCAACCTGGTGATCGGCCACCAGGTCATTGTCCCCGTCACCAAGGGCGCGCTGGACCTGGGTCCCTGGCAGCAGGTGTTCTACGCGGAGTTTGACGGGCAGCGGGACAAGCGCCTGTTGATGAAGGTGATGGGCGAGTGAGGCGCGCGCTGCTCCCGTTGGCCGTCTGCCTGGGCGGCGCCGCGTGTGACGCGGTGCGCGAGGAGGCGCCGTGCGCCCGCGCGGTCCGGCAGGTGGTGGAGTGGGAGTCCGCGCGCGTGCACGGGCTGACGGAAAGTGACGACGTGCGTGAGGCCACCGGACGCCTCCAGGCCGCGCTGTCCTGTGCGGAGGGCCCCGCGCGCGCGGTGCTGGACGCGCACGCCCGCCTGCTGGCCACGCGGTTGCTGGCGCGCGGTGCGCACGCGGAGGCGCTGGCGCTGGCGCGCGCGCTGGGGGAGCACCCGCTGTCCACGTGGATCCGTGCGGAGGTGTCCGCCGGGGCCGCCGCCACGGAAGGAGCGCTCAACCGCCACGCGCTGCTGCTGGCGGCCGCCGCTCCGGGGGAACGCGCGCGGTTGGCCGCGGCGGCGTGGGGCGCGGACGCGGGCCCGCCGGCGGCGGAGGCCTCCGTCGTGATCGGTTTCATCACCGCGGATGAAAGCTGTCTCGTTGTCGTCCCGGGGGAGACCACGGCGGAAGGGATGTGGCGGCTGGGCGTGTCCCGCGCGGGGCGGGACCTGGCGCTGCACGGGGATGCGCCCGCCGTGACCTGGCGCCGCGGCAGGGGCGAGCCGGTGCGTTTGTGTTTCGCGGGGCCGTTTGCCGAAGGCGACCTGGTGTGGGGCGTCCTGGAGGGCCGGCGCGTGCTGGCGGTGCCGCTGCCCATGGATGA
The DNA here is from genome assembly GCA_016218805.1 of Deltaproteobacteria bacterium. Lineage (GTDB taxonomy): Bacteria > Myxococcota > JACRCW01 > JACRCW01 > JACRCW01 > JACRCW01. The sequence continues at coordinate 20,712 of JACRCW010000057.1, forward strand.
CGACGCGCGCGCGCGGGTCAGCGTGGTCCGTGTACGCCGGCAGGCCCGCGGACCGCAGCGCCTGCCAGACCGCCCGCGATCCGGACGCGCGCGCCGCCTGCGCGCTGCTGGAGACCACGCCATGACCGCGCTCCGGCTCCGCGCGGTGCGCTGGGCGCTGGCCTCCGCGGCCGTGGTGCTGGCGGCGCTGCTGGCCACGGCGTGGCGCGCCGCGGTGATGGAGGTGGAGGAGCCCGCCGGAGCGTTGCCGCGCGCATTGGAGACGGTGGCGCGGCAGGAGGCAGCGCGCCTGCGCGCGGAGCTTGCACGCGTCCAGCCCCGCGTGGATGACGCCCTGGAGGCGCTGCTGCGCCTGGCGGACCGCCCCGTCGACAACGTCGCGCTTCCCTGGCTGCCGGGCGGGTGCCGCGCCCTGGCGGGGATCCCGGTGGCGGCGCGCGCGGGCGCGTGGAACCGCCGCGCGGAGGCGCCCGTCATGGCCGTGGAGCAGTCCCCCGCCGGCTGCGCGGACCGCCTGGGTGCGCTGTCCGTGGCGGTGCGCACCGGGCCACCGTTCCCGGCCGCGCGCGACGTGACCCGGGTCAGCCAATGGGCGCACCTGGGGGTGGAGGACGCGGAGGAGGCCCCGGCGCTGGTGGCCGCGTGGCGGGACGGGGCCCGCGCGTCCTGGCGCTGGGCCCGGCGCCGCGGAGACGTGGTGGCGTTTGTGGACGTGGCGCCGGCGCGGTTGCCTGGCGCCCCGGCCGGCGGCGGCGTGCGCCTGGACAGCGTGCTGCGGATGGACGGCGTCGTCATTGGCTACGCGTCCGGCGGACCGGAGCCGGGGAAGCTCCCGGACGCGCTGGCCGGCGTGCGGCGCGGGGAGGTGCGCGCACTGGACCTGCCGGAGCTCGCCGCCGCCCAGGCCAGCCTGGGGGTGCTGGCGTGGTTGCAGCCCCAGTCCGTGCGCTCGCACCTGGCCGGCGTGGTGGAGCTACCGCTGGAGACCCGCCCGCGTCCGGTCACGCTGGCCGTCATTGCCTCCATGCCGCGGCCCCTGGGCGTGGTGGACCACGGACCCGCGCTGGTGGCGCTGTGGGCGGGTGCCCTGGCCGCGTTCCTGGTGTTCCTGCTGCTGGCGTTCAACCCGCTGGCCCGCGTGCTGTGGAGCCTGGCCAACCAGACGCGTGAGGCGTGGCTGGGCCTGCGCGAAGACGACGTGGGCTCCCCCGACGACATGCGCCGCGCCGCGCACTGGCTGGGCGTGCTGACGGATCACGCGCAACGCATCCTGGTCACGGCGCTGGGCCACGCGGAGCGCTTCTGGTCACCCTCCCCCATGGCGCGCCTGGTCCGCCACATGCGGGAGCGGCTGGACCGCGAGCCCTGAAGACGCCTCACTTGAGCAGCTGATCCAACATCTGGGACTCCGCTTCGCGGCCCTGCTTCATGTCGCGCTCCAGCCCCTTGGTCTTGATGTGCGCCCCCTGCTCCATACCGTCGCGCTGGCCGGTGATGTCGCGCACAATGGCCTGCACGTCGTCATCGGTGGGCACACGCGCCAGGGACGGATCACGTTTCATGCTGCAGTAGTTCACCAGCACCTCAGACAGCGCGCGCTGGCGCTGGTCCAGCCCCGCGTACACCTGGCCAAACACCGCCCCCAGGTCAAAACAGCGCACGGCCAGCGGCGCCTTGGCCTTGGCGGGCGGCGCCGCCTCCGCCACGCCCAAGCCCACCACCACGCCCAACACCCCTGTCAGGACGATTGCACGCATTGGGAACCTCCGGCGCGCAGCGTACACGCGCCCCGGATGGCCACGCGATACCCGCGCCCACCCACCCACCCAGCCTCCCCCCGCAAGCGGGGGGAGGAGGTTTCATTCAAAGCGCTTGAACAACAGGCTGGCGTTGGTGCCGCCAAACCCGAAACTGTTGGACAGCGCCACGTTGATGCGCCGCTCGCGCGCGGTGTTGGGCACGTAGTCCAGGTCGCACGCCGGGTCCGGGAACTCCTGGTTGATCGTCGGGGGAATCACGCCGCGCGTGATGGCCAGGACGCTGAACGCGGCTTCCACCGCGCCGGCCGCCCCAATGAGGTGCCCCGTCATGCTCTTGGTGGAGCTGACCCACAGCTTCTTCGCGTGGTCACCAAATACGCGCTTGATGGCCGCCGTCTCATTGGCGTCATTGATCTCCGTGCTGGTGCCGTGCGCGTTGATGTAGTCCACCGCCTCCGGCCCCACGCCCGCGCGCTTGAGCGCCTGGCGCATGCAGCGCTGCGCGCCCTCGCCTTCCGGCGCCACCGCCGTGGGATGGTTGGCGTCCGCCGTGGCGCCGTAACCGGCCACCTCCGCAATGATCCTCGCGCCGCGCTTCTGCGCGTACTCCAGGCTCTCCAGCACCAGCGCGCCGGCGCCCTCGCCCATCACAAACCCGTCACGCTCACGGTCAAACGGCCGGGACGCCTTCTGCGGCGCGTCGTTGCGCGTGCTCATGGCCCGCATGGCGCAGAACCCCGCCATGGGCATGATCTCCAACGTCGCCTCGGCACCGCCGGTCACCATCACCTCGCAGCGGCCCGCGCGGATCATCTCATAGCTCTCACCAATGGCGTGGGCCCCGGAGGCGCACGCGCTGGTGGGCGTGAAGTTGGGCCCCTTGAGGTTGTGCTTCATGGACAGGTAGCCCGGCGCCATGTTGGCAATGATCTGGAGGATGTGGAACGGGCTGGCGCCCTTGCGGGGGCCCTTGGTGCGCATCAGCTCGTGGCACTCCGTGATGGTGGTGTCACCGCCCATGCCCACGCCAAACAGGCAGCCGGCCTCCGTGGACACCTCATCCGGCACGCGCGGGATGCCGTCCACGGCGGGGAAGCCCGCCTGCACCATGGCCTGGTAGCCCGCGGCCAGGGCAAACAGCTGGAAGTCATCCATCCGGCGCAGTTCCTTGGCACTGACGCCGTACCGGGTGGCCTCAAAACCCTTCACCTCGCCACCCACGTGGGTGGCAATGGGCGAAGGGTCCCACGCCTTGATGGTGTCAATCCCGGAGCGCCCGTTGACCAGTGCGTCCCACGTCGTCTCCACGTCGTTGCCGCACGGCGTGACCACACCCAGTCCCGTCACCACGACCCTGCGCATCACCGCCTCCGCAAAGATAAACCCGTGCCCGGGCGTTGGCTGCGCGCCCGGGTCACGGGATGGATTGCAACATGAGCACCGTGGGGGGCCCGCCCCCAGCGAACGTTCATGGATGCCGCGGTAGGGTCTCCGCCGTCCGACGGGTCACCGGGCACCGGGGCGCCCCCGAACCACCGGGGGTGCCGTCCAACGACCGGGCCGGGGCGATCAGCCCGCGCCACCGGCCTCGCCGGGGAGCTTGCCGCCCTCGGCCTTCCGCTTCTCAATGAAGTTCTGCACGTACTGGATGGCGTCACCAACCGTCTTGATCTGCTCGGCGTCCTCGTCCGGGATTTCCGTCTCAAACGCTTCCTCGAACGCCATCACCAGCTCCACGATGTCCAGGCTGTCGGCGCCGAGGTCGTCGATGAACTTCGACTCCATCTTCACCTCGTCCTCGGACACGCCCAGCTGCTCGCAGATGATGGACTTCACCTTGGTGGTGACTTCGGGATTGGGGGTGCTCATGCTTCTCCTCGATGTGCCGGCCCGGGCGGGCCGGCGACGAATCCTTTGAAAGGCGCGCCCGTATACATGCCTGTTCCATGGACGGCAACCGCGGGGAACTGGACGCCAACTCCAATTCCCCGCGGACGCCGGACGGGGCACCCAACCCGCGGGGATTGCGGGGGGAAAACCGCCCTCAGCCCATGGCGGTCTTGGCCACGCCCATCAGCTCCTGGTTGGCCGCCACGGACTTCTGGAACGCCTCCTTCTCGGAGGGGGACAGGTCAAACTCGTAGATGGCCTCCATGCCGGCCGCGCCCAGCCGGCAGGGCACGCCCACAAAGCAGTTCTTCACGCCAAACTCGCCGTTGAGCTCCACGGAGCACGGCAGCACGCGGTGCTGGTTGCGCACAATGGACTCCACCATCAGCGCGGTGCCGCTGCCCGGGGCCAGCCACGCTGAGGTGCCAATGAGCTTGGTGAGTTCCGCGCCGCCGGCCTTGGTCTTCTCCAGCACCGCGGTCACCTTGTCCGCCGCCAGCAGCTTGGTCAGCGGCACGCCGCCCACCATGGCGGTGGAGACAATGGGCACCATGTCCTTGTCCGTGTGCGCGCCCAGCACAATGGCGGAGATGTCCTCCACGGAGCAGCCGGTAGCCATGGCAATGTTGGTGCGGAAGCGCGCGCTGTCCAGCGTGCCGGCGCTGCCAATGACGCGCTCACGCGGGAAGCCGGTGACCTGCTTGGCCACAAACACCATGGCATCCAGCGGGTTGGAGACCACAATGAGCACCGCGTTGGGCGCGTGCTTCTTCACGTTCTCGCAGATTTCCCGGACGATCTTGGCGTTGGTGCCAATGAGCTCTTCGCGGCTCTGGCCCGGCTTGCGCGGGATGCCCGCCGTCATCACCACCACGTCCGCGTCCTTCATCAGCGCGTAGTCTTCGCCGTAGGTGTAGCCCGTCAGGTTGAAGCCCTCGTAGGCACCGCACTGGGTCAGGTCCAGGCCCTTGCCCTGTGCCACGGCGCCCTTGAGGTCGATGAGGGCCAGGTCACCCAGGTCCTTGATGGCCGCCCACTGCGCCACGGCCGCACCCACGTTGCCACCTGCACCAACGATCGCGATCTTGGGACGCTTCAACATGA
>JACRCW010000061.1 GCA_016218805.1 Deltaproteobacteria bacterium
GGAGCGGCCTTGAACCGATGCGCCACGGCCACCACGTCTTGGACTCGAACAATGATCTTCATCAGCAGCTTCATGGGGTCCATCTGCGTTCACCTCAAGTGAGGCCGCCAGCAACCCAGACACAGGAAAATTTACACGACCGCGGCAGGGCGTCACCCACGACGCGCTCGGCCGCGTGCTGCTGGACGGTCCGAGGTCTTTCGCGTGGGACCTGGCCTCGCGCCTCGAAAGGCTCACGGTCGACGCCGTTGCGACGACCTACACGTATGACGCTCTCGGCCGCGTCCTGACGAGGAGCGACAGCGCCGGAAGCACCTCGTACACGTGGAACGACGGGCTCGGGACTCCGGCCATCGCCACCCTCGATGGCGGCGCTCGTGGCAGCAGCCACCTCGTGCACTCCCCCGATGGGACGCCGCTCTTCATGGTGGACAGCGCCACCGGCGTCCGCACGTGGCTGCACTTTGACGAGATGGGACACACCGTGCTCCTCACCAACGACGGCGGCGAGGTCACGGACCGTTACGCCTACACGCCGTACGGCGAGATGACCCACGAGGGCACCTCGACGCAGCCGTTCACCTTCGCGGGCCGCAGCGGCGCGCTTTGCGAGGCGCCGGACCTCTACCGCATGGGGCGGCGCCTCTACGACGCGAGGAGCGGCCGCTTCCTGACCCGCGATCCCGTCGCCCGGGCCGGCGAGCCCGACCCCGCGCTGGCCAGCCCGTACTCCTTCGCGGTGGGCAATCCCCTGCGATTCGTTGACCCCACCGGCGAGGCCCCCAAGGAACCGCTGCTGTCGGAACAGAACAACGAGCGCCTGCAGAACGCGGTGACCGGAACCACCCAGGGTGCGGCCGTCATCGGCAAGGCTCTTGAGGACTCCATTGAAACGGCGACCAAGCTTGCCGACGACCTTTCCGCGCTGAAGCCGGCGTCGCTCGAGTTCAGCACGCGGAAGGTGGACACTTTGGGTGCCATCGCCGCCAAGGGGACCCTCGACAAGCTCAATGGCGTCGTCGAGACAAGCCAGTCCGCAGCCGCGTTGGGCAAGTACGTCACGCTGGCGATTGACGCCCGGGACAACGGCCCTGCCGGGCTGGTGAAGGAAGGCGCCGAGCAGCTCGGCCAGGCGCTCCTGGAACAGACGGCCCTCGCGGAGTCGGGCGGAGCCATCGTCGGCGTTGTCAGCGAGGGAATCCAGCTCCACTACAAGGTGGAGGGCATCCAGGACCAGCTCCACGGCGACCAGGCCTCGGCCATGGAGACCTACGACGCCATCCGTGCTGCGATTGACGAGGCACTCAACAAGAAGAAGAGCATCACCAGCGACCAGGCCGCTACCCTCTACCGCGAAGCCTATCAAGCGTTCATGGGCCAGTGCCTCGGTGGCACCGCCGCTGGCAGCGCGGACATCGGCGTTGCATCCCTCCAGGCGTTGTCGAACATGCTCGCCAAGGTGGTCGGCCTGTGACCGTCCGTGCCGCCCCGCGGCCTCGACACGCGGGGGCGCCTATCTCCCCTCCGCACTGCCGTGGTAACGACGCGGGCCGGGATGCCCGAGTCGGCTCCGCCAGCGTCCCATCGAGGCTTCCCTTGCCCACCCGCGCGCTTGCATCGGTGTTCGTGGCGTTGGCGCTCTCCATGCTGGCGGGCTCCCCTGCCTTGGCGGCGCCCGCGTCGAGCGTGGCGGTCTTCCCCCTCGAGCAGAAGACCGGCATCACGCAGGAGAGCGCGGAGCTGCTCACCGACGTCGTGGTGCAGACGCTGCGCGACGCCGGCGTGTTCTCGCGCGTGATGAGCGCCAAGGAGATCGAGACGGTCCTCGCGTTCAACGTCACCAAGGAGATGGCAAGTTGCGGCAACTCCAGCTGCCTCGCGGAGATCGCGGGCCAGCTGGGCGTGGATTTTATCGTCGCTGGGAACGTGGGGCGTTTTGGACGCGCGGTTGTGATGAACCTGCGCCTGCTTGACGTGAAGACGGCCGCGGCCGTGGGCTCCGTGTCGCGGACGATCTGCGGCGGCGGGGAAGAAGCGCTTCCCGCGGCGACTCGCCAGAGCACACGACGGCTGATGCAGGCGGCGCGCCTTGCGACGTTTCCCGACATCAGGGCCACCGACGCCGACCAGGAGTGCCCTCCCGAGGCACCCGTCGCCGCACCCGCGGTCCAGGCCGCTCCCGGCACCACGCCGGTGGCCCAAGAGCAGTCCTCCGGCGGCCGCCGCTGGCTGACGGTGGGCGGCGGCGGCGCGATGGCGGCGCTGGGCGCGGTGGGCGGGCTGGTGGGACTGGCAGGCCTGGTCACCGGCGGCCTGGTGGTCTTTGTCGGGTTCTTCCTGGCGCTGGCGCCGTTGCTCGGATCGGGCTTCATGGGACGCGTGGTCTCGTTTGGCGGGACCGGTGGTGCGCTCGGGGCGGCCGGCCTGGTCGTTGGCCTGGTGTCGTTGCTCGTCGGTGTCGTCGGAGTGGGTGTGCTCATCGGCGGCCTGGTGTCCGGCTGAGTTTCTGTTTCCAGGGAGGGGACGCACATGTCCATGCGCTTGGGTTTCAAGTCCGTCGTCGTCATTTCCACGCTTTCCGCGGGCGCGGCCCTCAGTGGCTGCGGCATGAAGTGCGCCAATGACAATGATTGTCCTCCGGGGTTCACCTGCAGCGACCAGCTGACCTGCGGGACGGGCACCTCGAACACCGGTTCGTCCTCGTCATCTTCGTCGTCGTCATCATCCACGGGTGGATCCTCCTCGTCGTCCACGGCGACCTCCGGGACGACCCGCCCGTCGTCAGGCGGCGGCAGCAGCGACGGTGGCAGCTCCGCGGGCGGTCCGTCGTCATCGCAGGCCTCCGGCGGCGACACATCCACCATCGGTGCGTCCAGCGTCGGTGCGACGAGCCTCGGTGCCTCCAGCGGCCTCGCCTCCAGCCGCGTCGCATCCGGCAGCGGCGGTGCATCGTCCTCGGTCGCCACGACCAGCGGCACGGGAGGGTCGTCCGGCGCCACCAGCGGCGCCGTTTCCTCGCACTCCGGCGCCTCGTCCGGCAGCGGCTCCTCCGGCGGCGGCGGCCTCGAGGTGCGCCCGCTCTACCCGGTCAACGGCGCCGCGTGGACCGACTACGTGAAGGCCGATGGCGCCGGGCCCACCAGCGCCGGCGACCTGGCGTGCGACGCGGCCGCCGACGGTCCGTCATCGCCTGGGGGCGGCTCAACCGCGCCCTACTTCGCCTGCATCCACGGCGGCGAATTCCGTCGCTACTCCATCCCCGGTCGCACCGCCTGCACGGGCCTCACCGCGGCCGACACGCTCGGCGCCTTCGACTGGACGTGCCTCGAGCTTGCGGGGAACGCCGTGGCCGTCTCCACCGGGCTCAAGACCACCAAGCGCCTGTCGGACCTCGTGGACTTCACCAACGGCCGGTGGCGCACCAACTCCGTGATCGTCTCCGAAGGGGGCGGCACGCTGATCACGAGCGCGGCGGAGACCTGGTGGACCAACCCGGTCCGTCGCGTCGCCAGCGGCACGACGACGGGCACGGCGCACGACGTCATTGCCCTGCCGGCGGGCGGCACGGGCAGCGTCAACATCATCGGCGCCGTGCACCACCTCTCCATCACGACGGAGCCCGGCTTCCGTCTCCCGGGCCTCGTCTCGGTGACGGGCAACTTCCTCTGGCTCGAGCCGCACATGGCCAACGCGCCGTTGACCGTCAGCACCGGCAGCTTTGTCGTCGTGCGTGGCGTGGACATCAGCGGCACGAACCTGAACCGCATGGCGCTCTATTCGCTGCGCGCATCCATCATCGAGGACGTGGTCATCTCCAACACCGTTCCGTCGGGCGCGGTCCACCAGGTCAATTTCCAGCGACTGGATGGGGTTCGCGTCCGACGAATCACGACCACGAAGGCGGGCGCCTGGGGCTTCCTCTGGGGCTGGACCGACTCCACGCCCGGCGCGCTCAACTCGACGTTTGAGGACCTCCAGGACACGGGCTCGGCGGGCGGGTTCTCCTTCGGGTACACCACCGATTCCACGTTCACCAACCTCGTCTCGCGCGGGACGACCACCTACGACGGCTTCAACCTGGGCAGTTCCGTTTCGGGCTGCACCTTCGACCGAATGGCCACGTACGATGCCGCGGCGAACGGCATCATCACCTACGCCGACACCACCACCTACCGGCAGGTCCGTTCGCTTGGCTCCAGGAGCGCGGTCTCCTACGGCGTCCGCGCAAGCGGGCCTGACAGCCGCTGGGACGACGTTCTCGTCGTGAATTCCGCAGGCAATGCCGCGGCGTACCTGGGTGGCGAGCGCAATGCCGTCAACAACCTGCGCGTGTTCGGAGCCACGAACACCGGGGTAGGCATCTACTCCCAGGTCACGCAGTTGCGCCTCGCCAACGTCCTCGTCGCCGGGGCCAAGCTGGGCTTTTCCAGCGCCGTCGACAGCAACGGCGGCGGCTTTGTCGCCCAGAACGTCACGCTGGCCAACACCGAGGGCACCGCGTCCACCGACGGCAGCCTGCTCTATTCGAGTGGCCGCGGGCATAAGCTCGTGAGCAACCTGCTCGGCGTCAATGGCCGGTATGGCCTATACGCCAACCTCAATGCGACGCCCTATCCGCGCTTCCGCAACGTCGTCATGGTCGGAACCGACCTCGAGCCACTGATGGTGACCGGCTCGGGTTCCGGCATCATGCTCGAGGCGATCGTGCGCCTCGGTCGCGACTCCGGCAGCGCGTACTGCTCCGGTGGGGGATTGGACGGGAATTGCCTGCCGACACCGGCCGGCGTCACCCTCTCGACGGGACACGCCGACACCACCGTGCTCGTCGGACCGGTGACGTCGGATGCGGCGAATCCCACCGACACCAACGGAGGCGCCACGTTCGCCACCACGCTCGACTTCGAGAACTTTGACTCCGTGGAGCGCGGCTGGGGCAGGACCGGGGCGGGGACCTGGCCGAGCGCCGACCAGCGCGGCCGCTGCGCGGGAACCAACACCTGCCAGATCTACGACTTCTCGTTGGCAATGGGCGACACCGCGGCGCGCGCCATCACCACCGCGATTCCCACCGGCGACGATATCCTGGTCTCCAACGACAAGCCGCAGGCCGCCAACGCAGCGAGCCAGGGGGATTGCGACCTCGCCTCTCCAGGCAGCACCTACGCGGGCGGCCTGTGCGAGACGCGCTTCCTCAAGAACGCCGTGGAAATCATGTTTGACGGCATCGGCGACGACGACACCCTGTGCGAATCCGGCGAAACGTGCCTTTTCAGCCCCAACGCGGGCTTTTACCAGGGACACGGCGCGCTGGAGTCGGCGGGCGCGTTCGTGGACGGCCAGATCACCGGCGTGACGCTGCAGCGCTACCCGAGCAACGGCAGGTAGAGCTTGTCCGGCAATTGGAAAACTGGGAATTGCGCCCGCCTGAGACGTTCCTCCGCGTCAATCCAACACGGACCCCCTGCGCCACGTATGGTCAGTGGCATACGCCGTCTTCGCCCGCCCAATTCGGTTCACTTCGCAATGCCCCCCCGATGCAACCCACCAGCAGCACCACCACCTACCAGGCCAACCGTGCGCTGCGCGTCCCCACGGAGCACGTCATTCACGGGCTCGGAGAGGCGCGCGGCCGCGTCCCGTCACGCCACTTCACCGCCACGCTCCCGTCGCTGGCCAGGCGGAAATCCACCGGTCCGTCCCAACCGGTGCCAAACACGGCGCGGTCCATTTCATGCGAATCAAACTTTGTCTGGCCGCTGGCCCACTGCACCGTTGACGGGAAGGGCCGCGGCCACAGCGAGTCCGCCGCTTCAATGACCGCAATCGCCTTCTGCCGCGGGTGACCGTACTTCCACGCGGTCCAGTCTTCCCGGCGGGTGGCGCGGCCCATGGACACCACCGCGGCCAGCGGTGTCATGGCGTCGACCAGTTCGCGCGTGGTCCCGTTGTGGCTGCCGTGGTGCCCCACGACGTACAGGTCTACGTCCAACAACCCGGTCCCCCGCCAGCGCGCGTTGAGCGTGCGCAGCGCGGGCTCCTCCAGGTCACCGGTGATGAGGACGGACGCTTTGCCAAAGTCCACGCGCAGGGCCACGGAGTGGTTGTTGTCGTTGTCAAAGTTGCGCCGCTCACCAAAGCCCAGCCCCCAGCCCGGGTCTGACGTGAAACCGCCGTGCAACGCGCGAATCCGCGGGTCCACCTCGGGACACACCAGCGGGTCCAGCTCGCGCGGCGCGTATCCCTCGGTTCCCTCCAGTTCCGCATCCGTCACGCTGCGCCGCGGGATGTTCCGCTCCTGCGCCAGGCGCAGCACCTCCTCCACCAGCGGGCGCGCCAACTCGGCCCCCGGGCGCCCGTCGTCCACCAGCGCACCCACCTGCAACGCGGAGAGCACCCACGCGGCGCCGCGCACGTGATCCAGGTGCGGGTGCGTGAGCACCAGAACGTCCAACCGCCGCTGCAGGTCCGTGCGCCGCGCAAAGAACGCTTCCAGTTGGCGTTTGAGCAGCTTCACGCCGTCAAAGTGCGTGCTCACCTCCGCGCCCGCATCAACGAGCATGGCGCCGCACGGGAACTCCAGCAGCGTGGCGGCGCCCTGGCCCACGTCCAGCGCGTGCAGCGTGAAGGTGCGCGCGGCGTCAAACACCGGGTCGTTCCACGCCTTCCATGGCCCGCGCCGCACTTCTGGCGGCGGCGGCTCCGCGGCCGGCGCCTCCTCCACGGCGGGCGGCGGTGACGACGACAACGCGGCCTGGCGCGCGGCGCAGGCACCGGCGAACACCAGCGCGGCCAGCGCGGGAACGCGGCGGTTCAGGCGAACACCGCTTGCAGTGCCGCAGCCACGCGCTGCGGATGCAGGCTGGAGGGTGAAGGTTCCAGCGCCTCGCTGAGCACGGAGGTGACGACGGGAAACTTGCGCCCGCGCTTGGCGGGTCCCTGGAACGGGTACACCTTCTCCGGCACCGCCCAGAACACCGGGTTGCGCTCCTCGGCCTGCAACCCGTCCGCGGCACGGGCCAGTTCCGGCAGGTGGAAGCGCAGCTCATGGTCCGCTGTCCCGCGTGAGATTCCCGGCGGCGTCCACAGCGAGGGTGCCTCCGCCCACGCGTGACCAGGGAACCACACGTCATGGAACCAGCCGCCCTGCGCCTCCACGCTCACCAGCACCACGCGCTGCGCATCCAGGCGCGCGCGCACGCGCGGGGACAGCAGCGCACCGTCGCGCAGCGGCGCATCAAATTGCGGGATGAACAGGGCCTCCGCCAGCCGCGTAGAAACGACAGAAGCGGGCAACAGGTACGTCGCCAGGCGCTCCGTGGGCACGCGGCGCTGGATGCCGCCGTCCTCCACCAGCGCCACCTGCGCGTTGAGCAGTTCCACCGCCTCGCGGGCCTCGCTGTCATCCCGCCCCAGTCCGCCCAGGTACCGCTCCACCACGCCAAAACACCCGCGGCACACTGAGTTGGCGTCCTCCTTCTCGCGCAGGCCGCGCCGCATGCGCCGGTTCACCGCCTCGTACAGCACCAGCACCTCGGGGCTGGCCCAGGACCAGAAGTCCCCCACCTCGCTGCACAGCGCCAGGTTGGTCCCGTGGTTCAGTGCCAGTTCCGGCTGCACCAGCACAAACGCGGCCAGGATGGCATCCACCGCCATGTGCCCCGTGAGCGCCACGTCGCCCTCATCCGCGTTGCGCTCGGAGACGTACCGCAGTGCCGCGCCGGTGGCGGTGTCCGCGCGCCATGCCTGCGGCGTGCGGTGGCCGCGCCAGTGCCCCAACTCCACGTCGCGTCCCGCCAGCAGCATCGGGTCGCGCGCGCCGTCCACGGCGATCAGGCGTCCCGCGTCGGGCCGCGGCTCGCGGCTCAGGAGGCAATGGAAACGGCGCATGGGCAGCGAGCCTACTCCAGGAACAGGCCCTTTCGCAGGCGTTCGCGCTGTTCCGCGGTGACGGACGCATCCTCCAGCAGGCGGAGCATCCCGGCCGCATCGCGGCGGACCGCGCGGTGGCCGCAGCCCGGCAGGAAGCGCGGCGTGGCCTGGTGCAACAGCAGGCGCGGGTAGTCGCGGCACATGCCGGGGCGGCTCTCATAGCTGTCACAGCGGCGCGTGGCGACGTCAAAGTGCGTGCACCGGAACACCAGCACGTGCGCGTCACCCTCCTCGCGCAGCAGCACAAACCCGTTGACCACGCGCTGCCAGAGCACCATCAGCGCGCGCAGCGGGCGCACCCGGAAGGCCAGTGCGGGCAACTCCATGGCGGGCTCGTCACAGCATTCCGCGCACGCGCGGCATTCCCCGCCCAGCTCATACGGGAGCAACCCGCGGCGGCGCAGCCACCACCGCGCCACCGCCAGGTCCGCGGCGTAGCCCGCGCGCGCCACCGCCTTGATGGCGCGCCGGACCGGTCCGTCCTGCATGTCAGCGGTTGGCCAGCGCCTGCTCAATGGCCTTCATGCCGTCGGCGCCCAGCGTCTTCTTCCACTGCTCAATGCCCTTGTCGCTGCCGGCGTACGTGTGTTCGTCCGCCTTCAGGCTGCGCCGCGCGTCGGAGTAGGTCACCGTGTCCGGCAGCCCGTACGCCTTACGCAGTTCGTCAAAGATCATCTCCTCGCGGCCCCACTCCTCATCAATGTCCGTGGAATGGGCAATGAGCGTCAGCCCCTGCAGCGCCTTCTCCGCCTTGCTGGAGCCGTCGCCGTACTTCATGGCCGCCTCCATGAAGCTGGCCGCCTTGACCACCTCCTCGGATGCGTGCGCAAACCGCTCATTGAGCTGCAGCTTGTACACCGTCTGCGTGGACGGGCTGTCCAGGTTGGAGCGCTTGCCGTCCAGGCCCTTCGCCTTGAGGTCCACCTTCTCTTCAACAATGCGGACCATCTTGTTCTCTTCGCCCGGGCCCGGCGTGAAGTAGCCGCCGGAGACAAACGGGTTGCCGCGCTCAATGTGGTCCAGGAAGTCACTGAAGCCCAGCGTGGTGTTCACAATCTGCGAAGCGTTGTGGATGCGCGTGCCGGCCAGCACCTGGTCCCGCTTGGACGGCGTGGCGGCCACAAACGCGCTGGCGGTATCGCCCGGCACGTCAAACGTGTCGAAGTCGTACACCTTGTCCAACAGGTCCGCGCGCCCGTCGTGGTCGCGGTCGTACAGCTTCATGCGGGTGAACTCGTCCGCGGGCGTCACGTAGTTCTGCCGCGAGTTGCTGTAGCCGCCACCCTCAATCTTGTCGTGGATGTCCGTCCAGCCCTTGCGGCCCGCCACGCCCTCCAGGAACGTCTTGAACGCAAAGTGGTCCTCGTGCTCGTAGGACGAATAGCGCGTGGTGACGAGGTCAGCCTCCGGGTACTTGTCCCGGATCTTGTTGGCCACGCCCTGTCCGCAGCACTGGTGGATGAGCATGACCTTGGGCGGGTTGGTCATGTCCGGGCTGGTGCGCAGCGCGCGCGGCATGTTCTTCCCCCAGCCCGAGTGACCGGAGTACGCCACCACGTGCGTGTCCTTGTCTTTCATGTCGTCAAAGGTGCCGGAGTCCCCGTTGTACATCTTCATCCGCACCTTGGTGCCGTTGATGTCCTTCTCCAGGATGGTGGGCTTGCTGTAGTCACCCTGCTGCACCACGGAGAACCCGTCGCGCTTCCACGCGCCGATTTCGGACTCGTAGAACTCGCCGCCGGTGTGGCACACCACGTTGAGCGTCTTGTTCCCGTTGGCAAACCACTGGTCATACGGCGGCGCGGTGGGCGCAAACGCCTTGTACGCGTCGTCGACGATCGCCTTCTGCTCGGGCGTGGCCAGCGTGTCCCGCAGGCCGTGCAGGTGGAAGGACATGTGGTCACGCAGGCCGGGGTTGGTCTCTTTCTTGATGAGGTCCACCAGCGACTTGAGGCACTTGTCCTGCAGCAGCTTGCCCTGCGGGTCCGCGTTGTTCAGGGACCCCATGACCTCGCGCAGCACGGTGGCGGTGGAGGAGCGCTGCTGCGCCGCCTGGGACGGCGTGTAGCCCGCGGGCGCGTTGGCACCGGCCGGGCACTGCGCCAGCCCCACCAGCGCGCGGTCCACCACGGCGGTCTTGTCGGCCATGGAGAGCTTGGCGGCCACGTCCTGGCCCGGCTCGGCAAACACGCGCGCGGCGCGCAGCAGCGTCTGGCCGTATGCCTGCGGCGTGGCGGGCAGCGCGGCGTTGGGCTCATTCACAAACACGCCGCCCTTCACAAACAGCTTGGTGCCATCCGGCAGGGTGCCGGCGGCGCCGCCCGAGGGGGCCGCCGCGGAGATGAAGTCATTGAGGCGGCGCAGGGCACCCGGGGTGACCTTCCCGGTGAACTGCGGATCCTGCAGCAGCTTCTTGACCTCGTCCGCCGCCTGGGGCGTGGCGGTGCCGGTGGTGCGGAGGAGTTTCTGGGCGTCCAGCGTGGAGAAGCGGCCGTCCGCGGCCAGGTTCCGGGCAAGCGAGCTGATGGACATGATCTCTCCGTGGTGGGCCGCGCGGGCGTGCCCGGCGGCGTGACCGGGGCCTTCTAGCAGGTCACGCGGGGGTTGGCGCGGTCCCGGCCGAGGCTGCGCCGGGGTGGCTCAGGCCGTGGACCGGACGCTGAACCCGACGACGGCGGGGTCCGGCGGCACGCGCTCCACGGTGACACCCGTCACGTCCGCCGACGGGCTGCCCTGGTGGCACCAGCCGGTGAACGCATCCAGGGCGGCGCGCTCGCCCTGGGCAAACGCCTCAACGCTGCCGTCGCGCCGGTTGCGCACCCACCCGGTGAGCCCCATGCGGCGGCCGGCGTCCTGGCAGTACGCGCGGTATGACACGCCCTGCACGCGACCGGTGACGACGACGCGGATGGCCTCCATGCCTGCCTCCTGACCTGCTCAACCCCCAAAGTGCCGCCAACCCCGCAGCGCGGCCAGGCCGGGCGAAGGCGGCGTCCCACCGGCGTCCATGGCCAGCACGTCCTCCCAGCCGGCGTGCATCCCGTGCAGCACCAGCGCGCGGTCGCGCGTGATGGTGCCCACCCGCGCCACGGGCGTCCCCGCCGCCCGCGCCGCGCGCTCCACCGCCGCCGCGTCCGGCGCGGTGAACAGCAGCTCAAAGTCCTCCCCACCGGCCCACGCCAGGCGCCGCGCTTCGTCCGGCGGGAGCGCGGCCAGCGCGGGATGGCGCGGCAGCCGGTCCTCCTCCAGCGCGGCCCCCACGCCGGAGGCGGCCAGCACGTGGCAGAGGTCCTGCAGCGTCCCGTCGCTGGTGTCGATGCAGGCGGTGGCAACGCCGCGCAGCGCCCGCCCCAGCGCCAGGCGCGCCACCGGACACAGCTGCCGGGCCAGCGCATCCCGCTCCTCCGCCGAGCTGACCGACGCCAACGCAGCCTGCACGCCCTCTGGCCGCCACTCAAAGGCCGCGGTGCGTTTGAGTCCCGCCGCGGCCCCGCCCAAGGTGCCGGAGATCCACACGCCGTCCCCGGGCCGCGCCCCGGAGCGCACCAGCGCGCTTCCCGGTGGCACGCTCCCCAACGCGGTGATGCACACCACCACCGGCCCCTTGGTCGACGACAAGTCCCCCCCGTGGCACGGCAGCGCGTGCGCGCGCGCCGCGTCCGCCGCGCCCGCCGCCAGCCCGGCCCACGCGTCTTCGCGCAGGTCCGCCGGCGCGGCGACCACGAGCAGGAACCCCACCGGGTCTGCGCCCATGGCCGCCAGGTCAGAGGCGTTGGCGCCCACCGCCTTGCGCCCCACGGCGTCCCACGGGAAGCGCGCGTCAAAGTCCACGCCCTCCACCAGTGCGTCGGTGGTCACCACCACGTCACCAGGGATGCGCAGTACCGCCGCGTCGTCACCATTGCCCACCACCACGTGCGGCCCGCCTTCCGGCAGGACGGCGCGCAGCGCGCGGATGCGGTCAAACTCGCTGTTCACGTCCGGACAACGGGGAACAGCACCACAAACTTGCAGCCCTTCCCCGGCTGGCTTTCCGCCCACACGTCGCCCTTGTGCGCATCCACAAAGCTCTTGACAATGGACAGCCCAAGCCCGGTGCCGCCGTGGACCCGCGTGGACGAGTTGTCCACCTGGTAGAAGCGCTCAAACACCTTCTCCAACAGTTCCTCGGGGATGCCGGGGCCGGAGTCCTCCACCTCCAGGCGGACAAAATCCTCCTCGGCAATGCCAAACAGCGCCACCGCGCCGGTCTTGTCCCCGCCGCTGCGGGCGTGCTTGCGCGGGCCAAAGTAGTTCTTCACCCGCAGCGTGATGGTCCCGTTCTCCGGCGTGAACTTCACGGCATTGCCCAGCAGGTTAATGAGCACCTGGCGGACCTTGTCCTCGTCACCGGTGATGCGCGGCAGGCCGGGGTCCATGTCCGTCTTCAGTTCCACCTTCTTCTTGGCCGCCTGCGGCACAATGGAGGTGAGCGCGGCCTTGGTCACGGCGTACAGGTCCACGTCCGCCAGCGCCAGCTTGAGGTTCCCGCTCTCAATGCGGCTGAGGTCCAGGATGGAGGTGATGAGCTTCATCAGGCTCTCACCCTTCTCCATGATGGTCTGGATGTACTCGCGCTGTTGGTCCTGGATCTCGCCGGCCATGCCCTCCAGCAGCATCTCCGAATACCCGATGATGGAGGTCAGCGGCGTGCGCAGCTCATGGGAGACGGTGGCCAGGAAGTTGGACTTCATCTTGTCCAGTTCCTTGAGCCGCTCATTCTGCTCCTCCATGCGCCGGTTCTTCTCCATGAGTTCCTGGTAGCTCTGCGTCACGCTTTCAATGTGCATGGAGCTGACCATGGCCGCGCGGTAGCTGGTGAACAGGATCACCGCGATGACCTTCTGCATCTGCTCAATGACCTTGTTGATCACCTCGTCCGGCGCGCGGCGGATGGGGCTCATCAGCTCCACCAGGCGCGCCTCATCCAGCTTGGGCTCCCACTGGCGCAGCAGCGGGTTGGGCTTGGGATCCTCCTGCGGCACAAACGGACCAAAGATGATCCGCCCCATGTAGTCGCCCTCGTGGACCACGGGCTGGACCACGTAGCGCAGGCCGGAGAAGCAGTTGACCACGGCGGCGCGCGTGGGGTCCTCGGCGGTGGCCCAGTAGTCCTGGTTCTTCAGCTGGCGGACCAGGGCGGTGCAGCGCTGCTGGGTGGGACCGTGCTGGAACAGGTAGGTGCAGAACTCGCCGCCGCCCACGCGCACGTCCACCAGCTTGGTGCCGTTGGCGTCAAACACCTTGATGCCCACGCGGTACAGCTCCGCGTAGCTCTGGAACACCTCGCGGAAGCTCTCCGGGTCCACCAGGTCCGCCAGGGCAAGCTGTTTCTGCAGCGCGCCCTCTGCGGCGGGTGCGGGCGGCGGCAATCCAGGGGCCACAAGGGCGGACTCAGGCAAGCTCTTCTCCCAGGTTGATGCCCTTGGACTGCAGGTCCACGTTCTTGAAGATGCTGTGCAGGAACTCCTTCTCGGTCAGCCCAAACTTGCGTTCAAACTCGTAGCGCGCGTTGAGCGCACGGAAGGTGGCTTTCACGGTGGCGTACAGCGTCTCCATGACGCCCTTCCCCTCCACCGCCACCGCCTTGAAGATGGGTTCCTTGCTGGACTTGCGCAGCTTCTCCATCTCCTCGTCCGTGCGGACGTTGGGCAGGTCCCGCTTGTTGAACTGGATGACAATGGGAACCTGCTCCGGGTCAATCCCGTTCTCCTTGAGGTTCTCCATCATGCCGGCCCACGCGTCCTGGTTGGCCTTGGCCTCCTTGAGCTGGCTGTCCGCCACAAACACCACCCCGTCAGACCCGGCCAGCACAATGCGCCGCGTGGAGTTGTGCATGACCTGGCCGGGCACGGTGTACAGCTTGAGTTTCACCTTGAAACCCTGGCTGGTGCGGAAAAAGATGGGCATCAGGTCAAAGAACAGCGTCCGGTCATCCGCCGTGTCCAGCGTCATCAGGCGGCCGCGGCACTGCGGGTCCAGCAGCTGGTGCACCACCTGCAAATTGGTGGTTTTCCCGCTCAGCGCGGGGCCGTAATAAACCACCTTCAGCGTGATCTCTCTCTGGGAGAGGTTGAATTGCACCATGGACGTGGGCGACCTGGCGGCCACCATAGCCTCCCCCACCGCGCGCTCGCCAGCGGCGCCGGACACTGCACCGCGCACCGGGCCGGTTTCCGACGTGAACGGCCGGTTGTTTGACGCGGCACGCCGCGGTGGCACAATGAGGTTCCGTGCGCATACCGCTCGCACTGAAGGTCATGTTGGCCCTGGTGGCGGTGATTTGCGCCGGCGTCCTCCCCGCCCAGTGGCTGCTGCGCAACACGCTGCGGGACACCCTGCAGGCGCGCGCCGCCGGTGAGCTGCAGGCGCACGCGGCCCTGCTGGCCGGCCGGATGCGCACCATGCCGGACGCTGAGTCCATGCGGACCTACCTGCGGGACGTGGCGCTGGACACCACGGAGCGCATCACGTTCATTGCATTGGACGGCACGGTGCTGCTGGACAGCGCGCACCGGGGCGCCATGGAGAACCACCTGCAGCGCCCGGAGGTGCAGGCGGCCCTGGCGGAGGGCGTGGGGGTGGCGGACCGGGTCAGCGCGTCAGACGGGCTGCACTACCTGTACGTGGCGCTCCCGGTGACCGGCACGCGCGGGATGCGGGCGGTGCTGCGGCTGGCGCGCCCGGCGGACTCCACGGTGCACCTGGCCGAGGAGGGCGCGCGCATTGTGGAGCTGGGGCTGGCCACCAGCGTGAGCCTGGCGCTGCTGCTGAGCTTCCTGGCGGTCCTCAAGCTGGTGCGCCCGCTGCGGCGCATGCGGGACGCCGCGGCCAGCCTGGGTGCGGGCGAGTTCACCGTCCGTATTGACGTCAACACGGGGGATGAACTGGAGGAGCTGGCGCGCGGGCTGGAGACGGTGGGCGCGCAGCTGCGCGCGCGCCTGGCCTCCGCCGGCAGCGGCGAGGCGCTGCTGGGCCAGCTGGTCCACGCCATGGTGCAGGGCGTGATTGTGATGGGGCCGGACCGCACCGTGCGGCACATCAACGGCGTGGCGCGCGCGCAGCTGGGCCTGCGCGGGCCGCAGGAGAGTGAACGGGTCATCAAGCTGATGGACAGCGCGGTGGTGTGCCAGGCGGCGCTGGACGCGGTGAAGGACCCGCTGGGCGTGGACGTGCGCGTGCCCCACCCCGTCAGCGGTGAGCCCACGGACGGGACCGTGGTGGCGCTGCGCCGGCCGGACGGGGAGCCGCTCATTGCGCTGATCCTGGACGTGCAGAGCACCGGCGCGCTGGCGCTGGGCGAAGTGCCCGACCCGCGTGACGTGGTGACGCTGCCGCTGCGGGAGATGATGGACCGCGCGCTGGCGCGCGTGGCGGAGGACCTGGAGGACTCCAACGCCAGCTTCTCGCTGCCGGATGAATGGCCCGCCGCCACCCTGGCAGAGGTGGGCGGCCGCGTGGAGGGCGCGGTGACGGAGACGCTGCGGGCGGCTGCGCGCGCGCCCGGCGCGCAGTCCCAGACGCCGCTCACCGCCGCGCTGCACCCCGGCTTCCTGTGCCTGCGCCTGCCGGTCAGCCTGTCACCGGATGCCATCCGCGCCATTGAGCCGCGCCTCGCCCCGCTGGGTGGCCGCGTGGAAGTCTCGCAGGGGAGCGTGCAGCTGTGGTTGCCCAGAGCCTGACGGACCTGCCCAGCCTGGCCCCCGCGCCGGACGAAACGGAGACGCTGGTGCCGCCGGTGGTCATCCTGCGGGACCGCCGCCAGGTGGAGCTGCGCCAGGCGTACGCGCTGCCCGAGGCCGGCGGCACGCTGGACTACGTGGTGGAGTTCTTCCTGTTCCTGCCCCGCGCCATGGGCGTGACGCCGGCCACCTATCCCAAGGCGGATTTCTACACGGACGCGCACGTGTACACGCGCCTGGACGCGCCGGGCCGCTCGCTGCGCGAGCTGGGGGACCTCAATGATGAGCGCTCCCCGCTGGCCAAGGTGCATGCCGTGCTGCCGCGGCTGCTGGAGGCGCGCGCGCCCGCCACCGAGCCGCTGGTGAGCCTGGTGCAACTGCACGCGCACGAGCTGTCCGAGGCGGTGGTGACGGCCACCCTGACCGCCGCCCGTGACGCGCG
This sequence comes from Deltaproteobacteria bacterium, assembly GCA_016218805.1. Classification (GTDB taxonomy): domain Bacteria; phylum Myxococcota; class JACRCW01; order JACRCW01; family JACRCW01; genus JACRCW01. Next base: position 16,093 of record JACRCW010000061.1, read on the forward strand.
CACGGGCACGCCGGAGGGCCCGGCCGCCTTTGAGCGTGACGTGGAGCGCCTGCTGGATGACGCGGACGGCGCGCTGGTGGCCATCCGCCAGGTGCGCGCGGAGGCCGAGGCGTTTGGCGTGCTGTGCCACCCGGGCCTGCAGAAGGCGCTGGGCTTTGCCGAGGAGTACGTCAGCGCCGTCCTGGATGAGCAGGTGGCCCTGCTGTCTGACGCCGTCCGCGACAGCCGGCACCTGCGCGACGGGGAGGGCACGGCGGTGCGCGTGCTGCTGCGGCTGGGGCGGTTCGCCGTGGAGGAGAGCCGGCTGCGCCTGGAGGCGGGCTACGCGCTGCCGTGGGATGAGCCGCGCGAGTACTTTGCCTACCGGCTGGGGCTGCTCAAGAAGGCGCTGCAGCAGGCGCTGTACCTCAACACGCGCGAAGCCCGCGGCGAGGAATACATCCGCGACAGCGCCGCCATGGTGGCCGCGGGGCTGGCGGCCACGTGGGCGTTCCTGGCGCAGATCCCCATGCTCAACGCCGGGGCCATGAACACCAGCACCTACCTGGTGCTGCTGGCCTCCGCCGTGGGCGCGTACATGCTCAAGGACCGCATCAAGGAGTGGACCCGCAACTGGCTCATGCGCCGCCTGCGCCTCAATGACTACAGCCGCCGCATTGTGGCGGACGCGCTGCGCCGCTTTGGCCTGGACGGGCTGCACGGCCGCGCCCGCGAACGCGTGCGCTACCTGCACGCGGACGAGGTGGACGACGACATCCGCGCCGTGCGCCTGCTGCACCGCTCGGTGATGGGCGTGGGCGTGGAGCTGGAGGACGTGCTGCACTACCGCCGCCAGCTCACGCTCACCGCTGACGAGAAGGCCACCGTGCCCCCCGGGTTTGGCATCCGCGAAATCCTCCGGCTGAACACCACCGCCCTCACGCGCCGGCTGGATGACCCGCTGGACGAGGTGGCCTACTACGACGCGCCATCCGGCCAGTTCCGCCGCGCCCACCTGCCCAAGGTCTACCACGCCAATCTCATTGTCCGGGTGTCCGCGCGGCACGCGCCGTACGCGTGGGTGGTCCGCCACCGCGTGGTGCTCAACCAGGACGGGCTGGTGCGCGTGGAGCCGGTGGTCACCCAGAAGTGCGCGCGGCCGGACGCGCGCTGAACCGTCCCGCTTGGGTATAAGCCCCCCGCCGCATGAGACGGCGGGAGGAGCCAGATGCGCATCGTGAGCGTGGGGGGCGGGCCGGCGGGGCTGTACTTTGGGATCCTGGCGCGCAAGGTGGACCCGTCCATGGAGGTGACCATCTACGAGCGCAACCGCCCGGACGACACCTTTGGCTGGGGCGTGGTGTTCTCCGACGAGACGCTGGGCAACTTCCAGCGCGCGGACGGGGAGAGCTTTGCGCAGATTGAGAGCAGCTTCATCCACTGGAATGACATCCACGTGCTGCACCGCGGGCAGCGCATGATCTCGCAGGGGCACGGCTTCTCCGGCCTGGCGCGCGTGCGGCTGCTCAACATCCTGCACGCGCGCGCGCGCGCCCTGGGCGTGAAGCTCGTCTTTGAACACGAGGTGAAGGACCCGCGCAAAGAGCTGGACGCGGACCTGGTGCTGCTGGCGGACGGCGCCAACAGCCGCATGCGCACGCTGTATGAGGAGCAGTTCCGCCCCACGGTGAACCTGCGCAAGTGCCGGTTCTCCTGGCTGGGCCTGGACCGCCCCATGACGGCGTTCACCTTCATCTTCAAGGACAGCCCGCACGGGATGTTCACCGTGCACGCCTACCCGTTCTCCGCCACGCAGAGCACGTTCATTGTGGAATGCCGTGAGGAGACCTGGCGCGCCGCCGGCCTGGAGCACGCCACGGAGGAGCAGACGGTGGCGTTTGCGGAGCACCTGTTCCAGGACGAAATCCGCGGCCACCACATCATCCCCAACCGCTCCATCTGGCGCGCGTTCCCCAACGTGCGGGCCGACCGCTGGCACCATGACAACATGGTGCTGCTGGGGGACGCGGCGCACACCGCGCACTTCTCCATTGGCAGCGGCACCAAGCTGGCCATGGAGGACGCGGTGGCACTGTGGAGCCAGCTGGTGATGCACCGGCACAGCGGCATCCCCGCGGTGCTGGCCGCCTATGAGGCCGCGCGCCGCCCCGAGGTGGAGCGCCTGCAGAAAGCGGCCCAGACCAGCCTGGAGTGGTTTGAGAACGTGGACCGCTACAAGGACCAGGAGCTGCTGCCGTTCACCTTCAACCTGATGACCCGCTCCAAGCGCATCACGTATGACAACCTGGCCCAGCGTGACCCGCGGCTGGTGGAGGAAACCGCCGCGCACCTGCAGGAGCGCGTCACCGGCGCCCGGCCCGCGGGCAAGGCCAAGCCGCCCGCGTTCCAGCCCTACACGCTGCGCGCGCTCACACTGCCCAACCGCATCGTCGTCAGCCCCATGTGCCAGTACTCCGCCACCGACGGTACGCCGGAGGATTGGCACCTGGTGCACCTGGGCAGCCGCGCGGTGGGCGGTGCGGGCCTCATCATCACGGAGGCCACCGGCGTGTCGGCGGAGGGGCGCATCTCTCCGGGCTGCACCGGGATGTACCGGGAGGAACACGTGGCGGCGTGGAAGCGCGTGGTGGACTTTGTGCACCACCACAGCCCCGCCAAGATCGGTCTGCAGCTGGGCCACGCCGGCCGCAAGGCCTCCAGCGCGCGCCCGTGGGACGGCGGCGGGCCGCTCACCCCCGCCCACGGCGGCTGGCTCACCCATGCTCCCTCCGCCCTCCCCTATGACGCGGGCTGGCCCGTCCCCCGCGCCCTGGACCGTCACGCCATGGACAAGGTCATTGCGGACTTCACGGCGGCCACGCGGCGCGCGGCCACGGCGGGCTTTGACCTGGTGGAGCTGCACATGGCGCACGGCTACCTGCTGTCCACCTTCCTCAGCCCGCTGACCAACACGCGCACGGACCCCTACGGTGGTGACGTGAAAGGCCGGCTGCGCTTCCCGCTGGAAGTGCTGGACGCCGCGCGCGCCGTGTGGCCCACGGATCGGCCGCTCAGCGTGCGCATCAGCGCCACGGACTGGGCCGAGGGCGGCACGTCCGACGCGGACCTGCGGGAGATCGCCCGGGCGTTGCGCGCGCACGGCGCGGACATCGTGGACTGTTCGGCGGGCGGCGTGGTGCCCCACCAGCAGCCCGTGTACGGACGCATGTTCCAGGTGCACCTGGCGGACTTTGTGCGCAATGACGCGGGCGTGCCCTCCATGACGGTGGGGAACCTCCAGGACGCGGACCAGTGCAACACCATCATCGCCGCGGGCCGCGCGGACCTGACCGTGCTGGCGCGCGCGCACCTCACGGACCCCTATCTCGCGCAGCGCGCCGCGGCCCGCTACGGCGTGGAGGACTTTGCCTGGCCGCGCCAGTACCTGCGCGCACGCCCCGCGAGCTGACTCACCACGCCCACGCCGCCGGCCGTGCAACGGGCCGGTTGCGGGCGGGCTGCCATCCCGGCCATTGTCCCGCCGCGGGGCGCCCTGGGGGCGGACCCGCTTAGGAGCCTTGCATGTCCCTGGCCCGTGACGGTGTGGTGCGCGTCGGCGTGGTGTTCGCCCTGTCCTCCCTGGTGCTTGCCGTGCCGGCGCACGCCCAGCAGCCGCCTCCGCCACCGCCGCCGCAGGGCACGCCGCTGCTGCCGCAGGACCAACCGCCACCCGCCCAGCCCCAGCAGCCCACCTACCCTCCCAGGCCCGGCCAGCCGTACTACCCGCCCCAGCAGGGCTACCCGCAGCAGCCGCAACAGCCCGCCTACCAGCAGCCCGCCTACGGCCAGCAACCCGCCTACGGCCAGCAGCCCGCCTACCAGCCGCCGCCGCAACAGCCCGCCTACCAGCCGCCCCCGCAACAGCCCGCCTACCAGCCGCCGCCGCAGCAGCCCGCCTACCAGCCGCCGCCGCAGCGGCCGCCGCCCCCCGCCGCGCAGCCCGCGCCCCGTCCCGCGCCCACCCGCAGCGCGGACGCGTATGAGAACGCCGCGCCCCGGCCGCGCCCCGCCCCCGCCACCTCGGCGCTGGCCCCGGCCCCCGGCGAACCCAGCCTGGCCGACAAGCTGCAGGTGGAACTGGTCTCCTACGCCAAGCGCGCCGCCATGATGTCCGTCCCCAGCGGCATCGCGCTGGTCGCCGGCGGCCTGCTGGGCGCCATCGCCTCGGGCGTGCTGTCCGGCATCTTCATTGGCGCCGGCATCTCCCAGGGCCTGCTGGTGGCCAACCCGCTCATCATCCTGTTCGTCATTCCCGTGGTCGCCATGGGGTCGGTGGCCGTGGGCGCCGTGGCCTACCTGGCCGTGCGCGCCATCAGCGTGGGCGTGGTCTCCATGTTCTTCACCGGGGACGCCAATGACATCAATGACCGCCTGCGCAACCTGCGGGTGATGAGCGTGAGCGACATGTTCGGCCACATCGGCGCGCTGGTGCTGTCGCTGTCCATCGTCGGGTTCGGTGGGCTGCTGGGCATGTTCACCATGTCGCTGGTGGGGCTGGGGTCGTTTGCCTACGCCCTCATGAAGCCGCCCGAAGGCGGCGCCCTGATGCCGCCCGCCTTCTACAACCCGCGCCTGCCCGTGTTCCCCCTGTTCATGCTGCTGGGCATGGGCTCCGCCGGCATGCTGGGTATTGGGCTGTTTGTCACCGTGGCGATTGCGCACCTGGACCTGCCGCTGAGCGCGTCCATCACGCAGCCGCTGGTGTTTGGTGACGCGGACACCACCGCGGCGCCGCCGGTGCAGTGACGGGCCGCTGACCGTGTCCAGCGCGGCGTCACTGCTGCTGTACGGGTCCGCGCTGCTGCTGGCGCAGGACCCGGACGCCCCCGTCTTCCTCCCCTACGACCCCCCGCCGCCGGCCCCCGCGCCGGAGCCACCGCCTCCACCACCCACACCACCCACACCGCCGCCCGCGCCACCGCCGCCCGCCGCGCCGGTGGAGCTGACCACCGAACTCGCCCCGGTGCCGTGGGACAGCCTGGTGCCCCTGGGCCGGTCACGCGCGTGGGGGCTGCTGGTGCTGTGGGACCCCGCCATGGCGGACGGGCCGGCCCGCGCCGCCGCGCTGGGCGCCGCGCTGGAGCGCGCGCTGCGGGCGCAGCCGGCGGTGCGTTCCGTGCGGCTGTACCCGGACACGCAGCGGCTGCTGGACCAGCCGGATGAGGAAATCGCGCTCACCGTGTCAGCGGACCTGGATGTCACGCGCGTGCTGCTGGCGCGCGTCCACCCTGGCGGGCCGGACGGCGCGCTCCCCACCGCCACGCTGCGCGCGCTGGACGGGGACGCGCGCCCGCTGGCCCACGCGCCGGGACTGCCGCTGTTTGTTGTGCCCGCGCCGGTGCCCCCGCCGGCGCCGCCGCCCCCACCGCCCACGGCGGCGCCGCGCCGCACGCGCCGTTGGGAGCCACCGCCACCCGCCCCCTACGCAGCCACGCCGGACGCCGCGCTGGCGGAGTTCAAGCGCCGCGCGCTGGTCGTGGACCTCCTCCCGCCCGAACACCCGGAGGACCTCCCGGAAGTGGTGGTGCTGCGCAACGGCAAGGTGCTCACGGACGCGCAGCTGGACCGGCTGGGTGCGCCGGCGCCGCCACTGCCGCCCGCCAACCTGGAGGGGCTCACGGTGCTGCGGCGGGCCAGCGCGGGCGTGGGCCTGGCGGGTGTGTGCGTGGTCCCGCTGGCGACGGGCACCGTGGGCCTGCTGGGGGCGGCCGGGCTGTGCAGCGCGCTGGCGGTGGCCAGTTCCGCCGGCGGCAACGCGGACCAGCTGCTGCAGAACCTGATCGTGTTCAACTACATCGGCGCGCTGTGCTTCTACCCGCCGGTGGTGGTGGTGTTGGGCGTGGTGGGCGCGGCCGTGGGCGCCGTGGTGAGCATGCTGTCCGGGTCCAGCTTCCTGTGGGACCTGGTCAACCGGGAAGAGGAGACGCCCACCAGCGTGCACCCGTACCTGGGGTTTGTGACGCGCTACAACAAGGCGCTGGCCCGCAAGCTCAAGGTCAACCCCGCCAAGGTGGGGAGGAAGTACTTCCCGACGGGACGGCCACCCACGCGGCGGTGAAGGACCGCGCGCCGGTGCTACCCTGCGCGTGACGGAGGCAACCATGGTCGCGGCTCAACTTCGGTTGCGGAATTTCTACATCTACGAAGACCTGGCCACCTTCCCCGAGGACGGGAAGCGCCGGGAGATCCTTGACGGAGACCTCATTGTGAACCCGGCGCCCATCCTCAAGCACCAGCGCGTTTCGCGGAACCTGCAGCGCATCCTGGACGGCCACGTGGAACGCACCGGCGTCGGTGAACTCTTCTCCGCACCGGTCGACGTCCGGCTCGGGGACGACGTGTTCGAGCCGGACCTGGTGGTGGTGCTGAAGGACTCCCGCGCGCGGCTCACCCGCGCGTTCATTGAAGGCGCGCCGGACCTGGTGGTGGAGATCCTGTCGCCCAGCACGGAGGAGTGGGACCGGGGGCGCAAGTCCGCGGCCTACGCGCGCGGCGGCGTGCGCGAATACTGGATCCTGGACCCGGAGCGCCGGCAGTTGGAGCAGTTCACGCTGCAGGAGGGCGCCTTGGTCCGCGTGGGGCTGTTCGGTGCGGACACCCTGACCACCGCGCTGCTTCCCGGGCTGCAGGTGGACCTCTCACGGGTGTGGGCGGACTGAGGGAGCCACCGGGCCAGGCTCCCGCCCGGCGCGCTGCGCCCCGGAAGCGGGGCCAGGGGTGTCCTTGGCGAAGGTCAACTCCGTGAGCCCCCCACCCCAGCCCTCCCCCCGTCGCCACTGACGCAATCGCAATCGCGTGCAACGACGGGTGGAGGGGGTCCCGCCGTGCTCCCTCCCCCCGCCCTGGGTGACGACGTCGGCCGGCAAGCGTGGGCGGGGGGAGGGCTGGGGTGGGGGGCAGCCGTTGACCGGGTGGGGACCCACCCGAGAGGTGTCTCACCCAATGAGGCAGTCGTCCCAGGCTGGGTTCGCACACTTCCCGACGGGACGGCCCCCGCGCGCCGGTGAAGGACCGCGCGCCGGTGCTACCCTGCGCGTCACGGAGGGCAACCATGGTCGCGGCTCAACTTCGGTTGCGGAACTTCTACATCTACGAAGACCTGGCCACCTTCCCCGAGGACGGGAAGCGCCGGGAGATCCTCGATGGAGACCTCATTGTGAACCCGGCGCCCATCCTCAAGCACCAGCAGGTCCTGCAGAACCTGAACCGCATCCTGGACGCTCACATGCAGCGCACCGGCGCCGGCAACCTGTTTTTCGCACCGGTTGACGTGCGGCTCGGGGACAACGTGTTCGAGCCGGACCTCCTTGTGGTGCTGAAGGACTCCCGCGCGCGGCTCACCCGCGCGTTCATTGAAGGCCCGCCGGACCTGGTGGTGGAGATCCTGTCGCCCAGCACGGAGGAGTGGGACCGGGGGCGCAAGTCCGCGGCCTACGCGCGCGGCGGCGTGCGCGAATACTGGATCCTGGACCCGGAGCGCCGGCAGCTGGAGCAGTTCACGCTGCAGGAGGGCGCCTTGGTCCGCGTGGGGCTGTTCGGTGCGGACACGCTGACCACCGCGCTGCTTCCCGGGCTGCAGGTGGACCTCTCACGGGTGTGGGCGGACTGAGGCGGCAGGGACCCGCACGCCTCCGGTGGCCACCCTGGCGGGCGCGGAAAGACCCCGGGAGACGCCCCCCGCGCGGTTCCGGACCTCCCCCGCGCTGTTCCGGACCTCCCCCGCGCCGTTCCGGACTTCCCCCGCGCTGTTCCGGACCTCCCCCGCCCCGTTCCGGACTCCCCCCGCGCTATTCCGGACTTCCCCCGCGTTATTCAGGACTTCCCCCGCGCGGTTCCGGACCTCCCACCCACCCTTCCAGCCCCAACACCCGCGGTGCTAGGGAATCCACCCACACCCACACCAAACCAAGAGGGGAGCCCGCCCATGACCACCATCGCCGCCTTTGAAGTTTCCACGTCCGTGTTGATTGACCAGGCCCGTACCACCCTGCGGGCGTTCCAGGCTCCGGAGGATGCGCCGCGGGTGGCGGAGCTGGCGCCGGAGGGCCTGAAGGCGCAGGAGTTCAAGGCGGATCTGGACAAGGCGGCCAAGGAGCTGGAGACCGTGGAGGCGGACCAGGAGCGCGCCAAGCAGGCCTACCAGAAGGAAGCGGATGAGGACCAGGCGGTGGCCGAAGAGGGCTACCGCTGGGTGTTGCGCACCCACGCCAAGGCGCGGTCCTACCTGTCGGACGTGGACAGCGACCCGGATGACATTCCGGGGAAGCTGCGGTTCGGGCACCTGCGCAGCGCGCGGGCGCGCGGGGTCAAGTACGAAATGCTGGTCCTCCTCCCCGAGGTCACGGCGCTGGCCGGGAAGCTGACGGGGGTGGGCGCGGGGCCGGAGTTTGTGGCGGAGGGGCAGGACATCCTGCGCCGGCTGGGCGTGGAGCTGCAGGAGACAGCGGACGCCAAGGCCAAGCGCGAAGCGCTCACCCGCAAGGTGCGCCGGCAGGAGATTGTAACCAGCCGCGTGCTGCGCAAGCTGGTGGCCGCGGACGAAGCGGCGTCCCTGGCGCGGCCCGAGCGGGCGCCGGCATTCCGGCTGGACGTGATCAACGCGGAGCTGGGCCGGCTGGCGGCGCAGCATGAGGCGCGCCTGGTGGCGCGGACCCGCCCGGTCAACGACGAGTGAGCGGCCTGGAGGGCAGGCTGAAGGCGGGATTTGCGCTTGCCCTGGTGCTGCTGGGAGTGGCCGGTTTCATCTCCGTGCAGGAGGTCAATCTGCTGGTGGACCGCCACGCGGACGCCACGCGTGCGCGCGCCGTGCGCACGGAGTTGGAAGAGACCATTGGGCTGGTGCTGGAATTGACCACCGCCGCGCGCGGGTACCTCCTCACCGGCGACGCGCTGTTCCAGCAGCAGCACGACTGGGCAGCGGCGCAGCTGGTGGAGCACCTTCGCCCGTTGGAGGCGCTGGTCCCGCAAGGGGACCAGCGTGCACGGCTGGTGCGGTTGCGGCCGTTGCTGGCTGAGCAGGCCGCGCAGGCCCGGGCGGACGTGGAGGCGCGCAACGCGGAGGGTGCGGGGGCGGTGGGGCGGTTGTTGGCGGCGGCCCCCGGTGACAGCCCGCTGCCGCGCATCCGCGCGCTCATTGATGAGATGAAGGAAGCCCAGCTGCGCCTGTCCGACGAGCGCGAACGCGCCACGCGGGCGCAGGCGCGCCAGGCGCAGGCCGGCGCGGCACTGGCGGCGCTGCTGGGCCTGGTGCTGGTGGGCGTGCTGCTGCGGTTGCTGCTGGGTGAACTGGCGCACCGGCGGCGCACGGAGCGGGAGGCGCTGCAGGCGCGCGCGTTCCTGGACGCGGTGGTGGCCAACATCCCGGACATGATCTTTGTGAAGGATGCACGGGACCTGCGCTTCACGCTGTTCAACCGCGCGGGCGAGGAGCTGGTGGGGCACAAGCTGGCCGACATGGCGGGCAAGGACGTGTACGACCTGTTCCCCCGGGCGCAGGCGGACTTCTTCACGGCCAAGGACCGCGAGGTGCTGGCGGGCCGCACCACGGTGGACATCCCGGAGGAGCCGCTGGACACGCCGCGGGGCCGGCGGATTCTGCACACGCGCAAGGTCCCCCTGCGGGACGCCGCCGGGGAGCCGGCGTTCCTGCTGGGCATCTCCGAGGACATCACCGACCAGAAGGCGGCGCAGGAGGAGCGTGCGCGGTTGATTGCCATCATTGAGTCCAGCCCGGACATGGTGGGACTGGCCACGCCGGACGGGCAGGTGCGCTACGTCAACGCCGCCGGGCGGCGGCTGCTGGGGCTGGCGCCGGACGTGGAGCTGTCCGCCACCAGCCTGGCCGAGTACCTGCCGCCGGCCGGCCGGGAGGTGGTGCTGGGCAGGGGACTGCCGGCGGCCATCCGGGAGGGGGTGTGGCGTGGGGAGGCGCCCGTGCAGACGGTGGATGGCCGGGTGATCAGTTGCGCGCTGGTGCTGGCGGCGCACCGTAACGCGGTGGGCGAGGTGGAGTACGTCTCCGCCATCATCCGGGACATCACCGAGCAGAAGCAGTTTGAGCACGTGTTGGAGCAGCGCGTGGCGGAGCGCACGCGGGAGTTGCAGGCGGAGACGGAAGCGCGCCAGCAGGTGCAGCACCAGCTGGTGGAGTCCCAGAAGATGGAGGGGATTGGCCGGCTGGCCGGCGGGGTGGCGCATGACTTCAACAACCTGCTCAGCGTGATCCTCTCCTACTCCGAGCTGCTGTTGGAGCAGGTGCGGCCCGGGGACCCCGCGCGCGAGGACATTGAGGCCATCCAGAAGGCGGGCAAACAGGCCGCCCGGCTGACGCAGCAGCTGCTGGCGTTCAGCCGCCGCCAGGTGCTGCAGGCGCGCGTGGTGGACCTCAACGAGGTGGTCACCGGCATGGGCCGGATGGTGGGCCGGATCGTCGGCGAGGACGTGGAGGTGCGGGTGGCCACCGCGGCCACGGGGATGGTGCGGTGTGATTCGGGGCAGGTGGAGCAGGCGCTGCTGAACCTGGTGGTGAACTCACGGGACGCCATGCCCACGGGCGGGATGCTGACCATTGAGACCGCGGACGCGGTGCTGGACGCGTCCTACGCCGTCACCCACGCGGGCGTGGCGGCGGGGCCGTACGTCATGCTGGCGGTGAGTGACACGGGGACCGGGATGGACGCGGCCACGCTGGCGCGGGTGTTTGAGCCGTTCTTCACCACCAAGGAGAAGGGCAAGGGAACGGGGCTGGGGCTCAGCACGGCGTACGGGATTGTCAAGCAGAGCGGTGGGCACATCTTTGTCTACAGCGAGCCGGACCAGGGGACCACGTTCAAGATCTACCTGCCGCGGACCAGCGCCACGGACGCGGACCGGCCGGCGCCGGCCCGGCCGGGGGCGCGGCGCGGCACGGAGACGGTGCTGCTGGTGGAGGATGAGGAGCAGCTGCGGACGCTGGCGCGGGCCATCCTGCAGCGGCACGGCTACCGCGTGCTGGAAGCCAGCAACGGCGGGGCGGCCCTGCTGCTGACCGAACAGCACGCCGACCCCATCCACCTGCTGCTCAGCGACGTGGTGATGCCCCAGATGAGCGGCAGCCAGCTGGCGGAGCGGCTGGGGAAGGTGCGGCCGGACATGCGGGTGCTGTTCACCTCCGGCTACACGGACGATGTGGTGGTCCACCACGGCGTGCTGCACCCGGACCTGGCCTTCCTGCAGAAGCCCTTCACGCCGGACGCGCTGGTGGCCAAGGTGCGCGAAGTGCTGGATGCGCCGGCCGGCCGGTTTGAGGCCGGAAGGCTCCCCCGGAAGTCCCCGTGAGGCGCCCCGGGCAAGGGGGTTGCCAAACCAACCCCCCGCGTGCCACACGCGGCGCGTCATGACGACGTCAGAGGCGGCGCAGCCGCAAACCGGGGATTTCTCGCAGGCGCCCAGCGGCAGTTTTGACGACCTGGACATCCCTGCGGACA
>JACRCW010000062.1 GCA_016218805.1 Deltaproteobacteria bacterium
CGCCGCCCCTGTGCAGGCACACCCCATGGTGATATGAGCGCCTGCCTTTTCCGGCGGCCCATCCCGGACCTCGGGGTGACGTCGACGGGGGCGGTCCATCACAGGTCAGGGAGTCGCAGGATGTCCAAGCTTCACCGAGCGCTCGCGTTGTGGATGGCCATGGCGTTGGTCGGCGGCCTGTTTGTGGCTGACGCGCACGCCAAGGGCGGCAAGAAGCCCGCGGCCAAGAAGGAAGAACCCAAGGCCAAGAAGGACAGCGGCGACAAGAAGGCCGCGGCCAAGAAGGATGACAAGGCCGCTGGCGACGACGCCGCCAAGTCCGACGAGGGCGGCGACAAGCCGGAGAAGGAGGCCAAGAAGGAGGAGATCCGCACCACGGGTCCCGCCAAGCTGCGCCGGCCCACTTCGGAAAAGGACTTTGACCGCTCTGAAAAGGCCGACGCCAAGCGCGACGACCAGATCAAGACCATCAAGGACCTGCTCCCGTCCACGACGGACGCCCAGACCAAGGGCGAACTCGTGTTCCGCCTGGCGGAGCTGTACTGGGACAAGAGCCGCTTTGTGCTGGACCAGGAGTACCGCGAGTACGAAAAGGTCATTGAGAAGTGGCAGCAGAACGGGTCCAAGGGCAACGAGCCCGAGGTGGACCACAAGAAGTCCGAGGTCTTCAAGAAGCAGGCCCTGGCCAACTACTCCATCATCCTGGAGAAGTACCCGGACTACCCCCGCCGTGACGAAGTCCTCTACATCATGGCCTCCAACACCTACGAGGCCGGTAAGAAGGACAAAGCCATCCAGCACTACTGGGAGCTCATCAAGCAGTACCCGACGAGCGAGTACGTGGGTGACGCGTACCTGGCCATGGGCGAGCACTACTTCAACAGCAACGACGTCACCAAGGCGCAGAAGGCGTTCAAGAAGGCGCTGGAGACCAAGAAGCCCAAGGTCTATTCGTACGCGCTCTACAAGCTGGCCTGGTGTGACTACAACCTGCAGGAATGGGACGGCGCCCTCAAGAAGTTCAAGGAGGTGGTGAACTACTCAGACAAGCAGGCGGAGAAGGCCAAGAAGGCCGGCGTCAAGGACAATGACCCCATCCAGCTCAAGAGCGAAGCGCTGCAGGACATCACGCTCACGTTCTCCCACGTGGAAGCGGTGGACACCGCATATGACTACCTCAAGGAGAAGGGCGGCAATGAGAAGGCGCGCAAGCTGACCGGGAAGCTGGCCGGCTACTACATGGACCAGGGCAAGTATGACAGCGCCATCCAGACCTTCCGGCTGCTGATCAACTACTACCCGGAGGACCCGGACTGCCCGGATTTCCAGAGTTCCATCGTCGCGGCGTTCTTCAAGATGAACAAGCGGGACGAGATCCGCACCGAGGTCAAGCGCCTGGTGGAGCTGTACCGTCCCGGCACGCCGTGGTGGAAGAAGAACGAGAAGAACAAGCGCACGGTGGAGAAAGCCCGCGAGATTGCTGAGGAGCGCATGCGCGAGCTGGTGGTGGACACGCACGCCATCTACACCAAGCTCAAGAAGCAGGATGACGCCGAGCTGGCCCGGGACATGTACTCGGACTACCTCAAGGTGTTCCCGGATTCCGAGCACGCCTACCGGCTGCGCTTCTTCTACGCGGAAATCCTGTGGGACCTGGGCGCCTGGCCCGAAGCCGCCACGCAGTACGACGTCACCGTCGAGAACGACGCCAAGAACAAGTACAAGGGCGACTACACGCGCCAGGCCGCGTACAACGCCATCCTGGCGTACGAGAAGATTGCCAAGGGCGAGAAGGGTGAGTTCAAGGCAGCCGGTGGCAAGGGCGCCAAGGGCAAGAAGGAAGACGTCAAGCGCAAGGAAGGTGAGGTCAGCTTCGGCACCGTCAAGCGCATCGACAAGACCAAGAAGACCATTGACAAGGAAGAAATCCCGGAGAACGAGATCAAGCTGGCCGCCGCGTGTGACAAGTACGTCGTCGTGGTTCCTGTCACGGAGAAGACCAGCAAGGAGCTCACTGACGAGCTGGTGCTGGTGAAGTTCAAGGCCGGCGCCATCTACCAGAACCGGTTCCACTTTGAGGAAGCGGCGGGGCGCTTTGAGGAGCTGATTGACCGCTGGCCCACGCACGAGTTTGCGCGCAAGGGCGCGGACCTCATCCTGGATTCCTGGGATTTCCGCGAGAACTGGACCGAGCTCAACCGCGTGGGACGGAAGTTCCAGAAGAACAAGACGCTGATGGCGGAGAAGGACTTCAGCGCGCGCGTGGACAAGTTTGTGGAGGGCTCCAGCTTCAAGGAGATCCTGGTGCTCTACGACAAGGCCAAGAAGCTGGAGGACGAGCACAAGACCGAGGAGTCCACGCCGATGTTTGCGGACATTGCCACGCGGTTCATGGGCTTCCAGAAGGAGTTCCCCACGAGCCAGTTTGCGGACAAGGCCGTGTTCAACTCCGTGGTCATCTACGACAAGGCGGACAAGCTGGACCTGGCGGTGGACGCCGGCGAGCTGCTGCTCAAGCAGTACGAGAAGAGCGAGCAGGTCAAGCCCACCGTGTATCTCATTGCCCAGTTCCACGAGCGCATGGCGGAGTTCAAGAGCGCCGCCGAGTACTACGAGCGCTACGTCCAGAAGTACCCGAAGGAGAAGGAGGCGCCTGACGCGCTGTACAACGCGGCGCTGTTCCACCAGGGCATGGGCGAGCGCAAGAAGGCCGTGGAGCTGTACGGAAAGTACATCAAGGACTTCAAGGACCAGTCTGACGTGGCGGACGTGTACTGGAAGATCGCCCGCATCTACGAGGACGACGGCGACCTCAAGCGCGCGGGCACGCTCTACAGCGAGTTTGAGAAGAACTATCCCAAGGCGCCCATCAACCGCATCATTGAGAGCCGCTACAACTTCATGCTGTCCCTGATGGCGGAGGGCAAGAAGCGCGAGGGCGACGTCAAGTCCCAGTGCGACGACATGCTCAAGCGCATCAGCAAGATGAAGGACGAGGTCAAGAAGGACAGCGTCATCCAGAAGGCCAACGCGCACTGTTCGTTCATGGCGCTGGAGCCGCGCTTCAACGAGTACATGGACATCAAGCTGGTCCTCCCCATGGAGAAGCTGAAGAAGAACCTGGAGGCCAAGGCCACCAAGCTGGAGCAGCTCAAGAACGACTACACCGCCGTGCTGGCCATTGGTGACGGCGCCTGGGGCGTGGCCGCGCTGTACCGCGTGGCCGTGGTGCACCACGAGTTTGCCAAAGCGCTCAAGGAGAGCCCGGACCCGCCCAAGCTGAACATTGACCAGCTGGAGATGTACCGCTCCGAGCTGGAGAGCCAGATCTTCCCCGTGGACGAGAAAGCCATTGCGGCGCTGGAGGCCGCGCTGGCCAAGGCGTTTGAACTGGGCATCTACACGGAGTGGACGGCCAAGTGCCAAGACCTGCTCAAGGAATACAAGCCCAACGAGTTCCCGGCGGTGCACAACCTGCCGTTCTATTACTCGGACTTCTTCGCCGCGGTTCCCAAGGCGGACAAGGGAGGCAAGTGATGCGCGGCGTGATGAGCGGCGTGATGAGAGGTTTGGGAGTGCTGGGCTGCGCGGGCCTGCTGGCGTGCGGCGGCGGCGGCGCGGAGCAGCGCCCCGACGAGAAGACCACCCAGGGCACGGGTGGGAAAAAGGAACTGACGCCCGAGCAGTGCGATGCACTCCGCCAGCAGGGCAAGCCCGTCCCGGCCTCCTGCCCGGAGGTGGTGCGCGAGCTGACCGCCAAGGAACTGGTCACCGAGGGCGACACGTTGGCGCAGAAGGGCGACTACACGCGCGCCCGCGAAAAGTACGAGGAGGCACTGCGCAAGGAACCGGACAACGTGGGCGCGGAGCTGCAGCTGGCCATTGCGTCCCACAAGCTGGGTGACCTGGACGCCGCGGAGAAGAGCTTCCGCATTGTCCTGGAGAAGCAGCCGGACAACAGCGATGTGCTGGCGGCGCTGGGCGGCATCTACAAGGACAAGGGAGAGTTCGAGCGCGGCATTGAGCTGTACAAGGGCGCACTCAAGAAGGACGAGTTCAACCCGACGCTGCTCAACAACCTCACCGTGCTGTACCGCGTGTCCAAGAAGTACCAGAAGGCTGAGGAGAGCGCGAAGAAGCTGTTGTCCCGCAATCCCAAGAACGTGGACGCGTACAAGAACCTTTCCATCATCTATTACGACCAGAAGAAGTACGACCTGGCCGAGACGATCACCGCCAACGCGCTCAAGCTGGATCCCAAGGACGCCTCACTGTTCAACAACCGCGGCATGATCTGGGTGTCCAAGAGCCCGCCGCGCTACCCGGAAGCGCTGGTGTTCTTCAAGAAGGCGCTGGAGCTGGATGAGAACCACGTCAACGCGCGCATGAATATTGGGTCCATTGCCCTGCACTACCGGGACTACGCCCTGGCTGAGACCATGTTCACCAAGGTCATTGAGAAGGAGCCACGCAACCAGGTGGCGCGCATGGGCCTGGCGTACGCGCTGGCCGGCAAGCAGATGTCCAAGGAGGCGCTGGAGCAGTTGGACAAGGTGCTGGAGATTGACCCCAAGAACGGGGACGCCATGATGCACCAGGCGGAGGTCTTTGAGACGCAGCTGTCAGACTATGACAAGGCCAAGGCCGCCTGCGAGCGCTACAAGGCCACGCGCGAGAACATTGCCAAGGATGACCCGGTCCACGCGACGCTGGAGCGCCTGCAGAAGAACATTGAGATGCAGGCCAAGGCGGCCGAGCGCGCCAAGAAGGCCAAGGAGGCGGCCGAGGCGCGCAAGAAGGCGGCGGCCGAGGACGCGGCCAAGAAGGCGGAGGAGGAGAAGAAGGCGGCGGAGGAAGCCGCCAAGCAGCCCGCCCCACCCGCTGAAGGCCAGCCCGCCCCGGCGCCCGCGCCAGCCCCAACCGGAGATCCGGCCGGGGCCCCCGCCCCTGCTCCCGCGCCCGCCCCCGAAGCGGCCCCCGCCCCCGCCCCGGCCCCCGAGGGCGCCGACAAGCCCCCCGCCGACGCGGAACCCGCACCCCCGCCTCCCTGAGCGGGCGGTCTTCCCCATAGACAACCCGGTTGCGCAGT
Source organism: Deltaproteobacteria bacterium (assembly GCA_016218805.1). Classification (GTDB taxonomy): domain Bacteria; phylum Myxococcota; class JACRCW01; order JACRCW01; family JACRCW01; genus JACRCW01. The sequence goes on from JACRCW010000062.1 coordinate 5,090, forward strand.
CGGTCATCTGACCGATGCTTTGACGCGGCGTGCAACCCACACCGTTTTCTCGTCGTCACCGGGGCCTGCGCCGATCATGCGCAGGCCCGGGAACTCCGGGATCCCGGTGTTGTCTGTTGTGCTTGAACCACCTATAAGCCGCCGGTCCCCGGCGTCCCCGGGTGGCGGTGGAGGTTGGCAATGGCGCGTGCAGTGGGTGGCTTCCTTGTGGCGGGGCTGCTGCTAGCCTGGGGCAGTCCGGTGGTGGCCCAGGAACAGGAGAGCGACAAGGTGGTGTACAAGAAGAAGACGGTGATTGATTTCTCCGACGTCACCATTGAGGGTGAACTGGTCAAGCCGGAAGGCAGCTACATTGTGAACCGCAAGAAGACCAAGTTCCGCAACCTCATCAAGATCCGCGGCCATTTCCGCCCCGAGCTGAGCCGGTCCGTGGACGCCCTCTGAGGCGGACAAAGGGACCCCAGTTTTTCATCCGTCTCGGACCTCTTCCCACACTGAAGGCGCAACCATGAGCAGCACGAAAGTCGTCCCCGTCAGCATCACCGTCTTCCCGCCCAAGGGAACCCAGCGGGACGTGGAGTTCCAGCAGGAATCCATCATGGTGGGCACCGGGGCCACCGCGCACCTCAAGCTGGAGGACTCCGAGGCGTCCAGCGTGCACTGCATGCTGAAGCTCAAGGGTGACAGCCTGTTTGTCATGGACCTGGGGTCCGACAACGGGACCACGGTGGGCGGCAAGGACGTGGAGGGCGAGACCAAGCTGCAGGACGGCGCCGAGCTGGCCGTGGGCAAGACGCGCTTGGTGGTGCACTTTGGCGGGCACGTGGCGGACGCGGCCACGGTGCCCATCCGCAAGGGCAGCAAGGATGACGAGCCCGCACAGGTGGACACGCGCGCGTACGCGTCCGGGGGGGACGAGGCCACTGAGCCCGTCCGCGAGGTGACCCCGCCGCCGGCGAAGAAGGAAGCCAAGAAGGAGGCGAAGAAGGAGACCAAGAAGGCCGCCCCCGCCCCTGAGGAGAAGAAGGAGGCCGCCCCGCCGCCGCTCAAGAAGAAGGAGGCGCCCAGGCCCACGCACGCCCCCGTGGTGCAGGACGGCCTGAGCCACCTGGCGCGTGAGATGCTGGAGCGCGACCTCCCCACCGACGAGAAGCCGGAGCCCAACAACCGGATGCTGGAAGTGGTCCTGATCTGGAAGGACACCGTCATTGAAGTGCGCCACGCGGCGTTTGGCGCCGAGGTCACGCTGGGCACGCTGGGCGAGGTGACCTTCCGCATGAGCGCGGAGGGCTGGGGCAGCGGTGACAGCGCGGTGCTGGTCAAGGGCGACGGCAGCGTGAACATCCCGCCCGGTGGCAGCGGCGTGGTGTATTCGGGCGGCCAGTCACAGAAGCGGGACGGCAGCTTCCGCCTGGAGATGGGCGAGCGCGGCGCGGTCACCCTGGGCGACGTGACGTTCATGATGCAGTGGGTGGCCCGCAGCAAGGTCGTGTCGACGGCCGGCTGGAAGACGGTGGACTTCTACTTCCAGAAGATCCTCATCGGGACCATTGCGGCGCACGTGCTGCTGTTCTTCATTTTCCAGCTCACCCCCATGGACCCGGATGCCATGGCGGATGACCTGTTCAAGAACCCCAACGCGTTTGCCAAGCTCATCCTGAAGCCGGATGAGCTGATGAAGAAGAAGAAGAAGGATGACCTGGCGGGCAAGAAGGGCGGCGCCAAGCACAAGGACAAGGAAGGCAAGTTTGGGAAGAAGGAGGCCAAGCAGAAGGAGGCCGCGTCTTCCAAGAAGGGCGCCCCCGTGGTTGACCCCAACAAACGGGAGAAGGACCGCCAGATTGCCTTCAACTCCGGCGTGCTGGGGATCCTGAAGAACAACAAGGGCGCGGTGTCCAACGTGTTTGGCCCCGGCGGCCTGGGGACAGGCATCAACAACGCACTGGGTGGCCTCAACGGCACGTCCATGGGTGACGCGGGCGGCGCTGGCGGCCTGGGCACGCGCGGTACGGGCCCGGGCGGCGGCGGCAACGCGCTGGGCATTGGCGGGCTGGGGTCCGGCACCGGCCGCGGCAGCGGCGGCCAGGGGGACATTGACCTGGGCGGGCGCGGCAAGTCCGGCACCAAGATCACGCCGGGCAAGACCATTGTGGAGGGCGGTCTATCCAAGGAGGAGATCGGCCGGGTGATCCGGCGGTACCTCAGCCAGATCAAGTACTGCTACGAGAAAGAGCTCACGCGGAACCCCAACCTGGCGGGCAAGGTGGTCACCAGCTTCACCATTGGCGGCACGGGCAAGGTCAGCGAATGCAACGTGGCGGAGACCAGCCTGAACGACGAGACGGTGGAGAACTGCGTGGTGAAGATCATCCAGCGCATCCAGTTCCCGGCGCCCAAGGGCGGCGGCATTGTGCTGGTTTCCTACCCGTTCATCTTCCAGTCCTCCGGCCAGTGAGCTGACAAGGGACGGGGCAGGCGCAGTGGCACGGCGGGCGGGGGCAACCCCGCCCGTCGCGTTTCCGGGCCCGGCGCTGACGCGCCCCGGCGAGCATCCCCACCAACACCCTTTGCCGCCGCACCGACCTGAGGTATGAGCCGACCGCTTTTGCCGAGGACATCCGCCGCCATGCTCAAGCCCTTTGTGAACGCCGCCGTGGTGTTGTCGCTTCTTGCCCCCGTTGCGCTGCAGGCGCAGGAGGAGGGCGCCGCGGAGGAAGAGGCGCCCGCCCAGACAGGGCCGCGGCAGGCCAAGGCGGAGAAGGAGGCCCAGACGGCCGTGACGGACGTGGTGGGCTACAAGTTCCCGCGCGGCATCTACACCACGGCGGACCTGGGCGTGTTCTGGCGCTACCTGGGGTTTGCGGACACGGGCGGCAACAACCAGTGCTACCGCTGCCGGTACCCCACGTACTTCGTCTCCAACGCGCAGCCGTTCATCGGCATCTCGGTGGGGTATGACATCCTGCCCACCATCTTTGACTTCATGCCCAACGTGAAGGTCCCGGACATCGTCAAGCGGTTTGGCATCAGCGCGCAGATGAACCTGGGAACGGGCTACGTGGCCAACGCGGCGCCGTGGTCCGCCGCGCGCTCCAACACCCTGGGCACCAAGGCGCGCCCCGAAGAGAGCCCCAAGGACCACGCCATCCTGATGGCGCACCCGTCCCTGTTGTTCAACTTTGTGCCGCCGCCGTTTGAACGCGTGGTGCTGGAGGCGCGGGTGTTTGCCGGCCTGTCAGCGTTCACGCCCAGCGTGCAGCGCATTGAGGGGCGCAAGAACCAGGGACCGCTGGCGGACCCCAACTGGTGGCTGGGGACGTTTGGCATCAACAGCGGCTTTGGGCTGTCCTTCAAGTACATGACGCTGCTGACCAACTTTGTCGTCGGCAGTGACCTGGCCATGTACCACATCCTCAGCCCCGGCTACGGGACGGAGTTCTTCATCCCGCCCGTGGGGCGGCGCATTGATGCCACGGACTGCGCGCCGTCCTACGCGGGCGTGTGCAGCAAGAACGGCAAGACCAACCTGCTGCTGCCGGTGTCCATGGCCACGTCATTCTCCCCCATCATCATCAAGTACGTGTTCTGAGCCGCCGTCATGGGCTGGCGTGACACGCTGGAAGGCCTCTACAAGAACCGCGACTGGAAAGCCGCGACGGAGGCCGAGCGCAAGGCGGCGGTCACCGACGTCATCCGGGTGTCGTCGTTTGGCGCGGCCGCGGTGAGTGTGACCCCGGTCCCGCTGGCGGACGTGGTGATGGCCATGCCGCTGCAGGCCGCCATGGTGGTGGCCATTGGGTACGTGAAGGGGCGTGACATCAGCCGCACGGAGAGCTTCCGTATTGCGCGCGAGCTGTCCACCGTGGTGGGGACGCACATGCTGGCGCGGCAGGCATTTGTGGCGCTCAGCCGCATCATCTTCCCGGGCATGGCGGGCTTCCTGCTGGCGCCGTGGACGTTTGGCGTGACGTGGGCCATGGGGCGCGTGGCGGAGATGTACTTTGATGACCCGGACGCGCCGGCAGAGAAGCTCAAGGCGGCCTTCAAGGACGCGCTGGATGACGCCAAGAAGGCGTTCAGCAAGGAAGCGTTCCTGGACTTCATGAAGCGGGCGGGCAAGGAGGCGCAGGACTTTGCGCACGCGGAGAAGGACACCGGGGCCGCGTCCACCCCGCCCGCGCCGCCGCCGCCGGACAAGAGCGGACCGCCGCCCAGAGTGGTGGAGGCGGAATGGGAGGACGTGCCGCCCAAGCCGCGGGGGAGTCCCTGAGCATGGACGTCACCCGGCTGGGCTACCGCGTCATCTACGCGGACTGTGACGCCATGGGCGTGGTGTACCACGGCAACTACCTGCGCCTGGCCGAAGCCGGCCGCAACCAGTACTGCCGGGACCACGGGCTGGCCTACAAGGACATTGAGAAGGCCGGGTTCTTCTTCCCCGTGATTGAAGCGCACGTGAAGTACCTGCGGCCGGCGCTGTTTGAGGACGAACTGGACGTGGCGGTGTGGCTGTCACGGCGGACGCGGGTGCGGCTGGAGTTTGACTTTGAGATCCGCCGGGGGCCCGAGCTGCTGGTGGCGGGCCACACGGTGCACGCGTGCATCAACAGGGAGGGGCGGCCCATACGGCTGCCCACGGGGTTTGAGGACCGCTTCCCGGTGCACGCGGCCCGCGGCCCCACGCACGCGGACGGATGAGGGTGGGCAGGCGCCGAACAGGCGCGCGGAGGCCGGCATGATGGACAGGAACCTGGCGCTGGAGATTGTACGCGTCACGGAAGCCGCGGCGCTGCGGTCCGGGCGCGCCATGGGCCGCGGGGACCGGCGGCACGCGGACCAGCTGGCGGTGGACGCCATGCGCAAGGCGTTTGACCAGATCAACATCCGCGGCACGGTGGTCATTGGCGCCGGGGAACGGCAGGACGCGCCCATGCTCTACATGGGCGAAAAGGTGGGCCGCGGCGGCCCGGATGACCCGGAGGTGGAGATCGCCGTGGATCCGCTGGAGGGGACCAACCTGTGCGCGCTGGGGCTGCCCAACGCCATCAGCGTGGTGGCGCTGGCGGAGAAGGGCTGCTTTCTGTCCGCGCCGGACATCTACATGGAGAAGGTGGCGGTGGGCCCGCGCAGCAAGGGCGTCATTGACCTCACCAAGAGCCCCACGGAGAACCTGCGCGCCATTGCGGATGCCAAGGGCGTGTACGTGGAGGACCTCACGGCCATGATCCTGGACCGGGAGCGGCACGCGGCCATCATTGAGGACGTCCGGCGGGCGGGCGCGCGCATCAAGCTCATCCGTGACGGTGACATCGCCGCGGCGCTGGCCACGTGCAAGGAGGACAGCGGGGTGGATGTGCTGTTTGGAACCGGCGGGGCGCCGGAGGGCGTCATTGCCGCGGCCGCGCTGCGCTGCGTGGGCGGGGACTTCCAGGGCCGGCTGCTCCCGCGCAATGAAGAAGAGCGCGAGCGCTGCCAGAAGATGGGCATTGCGGACATGGAGCGCATCTACAAGATTGACGAGCTGGCCGCGGGGGATGTGCTGTTTGGGGCCACGGGCGTGACGTCCGGGGACTTCTTCAAGGGGGTCCGCTACACCAAGGGTGGGGCGGTCACCCACAGCGTGGTGATGCGCAGCGAGTCCGGGACCATCCGCTGGGTGGAGACGGAGCACCACCTGGACCGGCAGAGGCCGCATTGAAGGGGCGGGGCGGCCGGGAACGTGACGAGGTGACCCGTTGCTGCTAATCGCACGGGTGCACGTGGAGCGCCCCCGGGGGGGCGTGTCCGACGGTGACAAAGGACCATGAGAACGTTTGATCCGCGCTTGGTGCGCATGGCGCAGGTGGTCTGGGGGCTGGCCCTGGCGGTGCCGGCCTACGCGCAGGGCGTGCCCGCCCCGGGGCCGCGGACCGCGCTGTGGCCGCTCAAGGCGGACGGCGTGTCTGACGACACGGCCTACCAGGTGGGCGGGACGCTTCGGAAGGAGATGGACGCGCTGCTGCCGGGGCGGACGGCCACGCAGGACGAGGTGGAAGCCGCCCGCGCCCGGCCGGATGCGCAGCCGGTCCTGGGCTGCCTGGAGGAGGTCCGCTGCACGGTGGCGCTGGCCAAGGCCGCGGGCGTGCCGCAGCTGCTGGCGGGGGTGGTGCGCAACCAGGGTGACCAGCGGGCGGTGGAGCTGTGGCTGGTGGACGCGGTGGCCGGGCGCGAGCTGGGGCGCGCCACGGCGGTACTGCCCGCCAAGCCCGGGCCGGAGACCGCCAGCGCGCTGCGCGAGCTGTGCGCGCGCCTGCTGGCCCCCGAACTGCACGTGGGCACGCTGGTGCTCAATGGGCTGGACACCACCACGGACGTGCTGGTGGACGGGGACAAGCGCGTGGACAAGAGCACCGCGCAGCCGTCCGTGCGGCTGCCCCTGCGGGTGGGCAAGCACGCGGTGGACATCCAGCGGTTTGGCAAGCCCGTGATGACCGAGATGGTGGACATCCGGTTTGAGGAGAGTGTGGTGCTGATGACGCCGCCGCCGGGCGTGGTGGCGGAGGTGGGCCCGGCCGCCCGCGGGGGCACGGCGTTCACGGCGGTGACGGCCGGGGGCCGCCGCGCGGACGCCGCGGAGACAGTGCCCGCCTCCCGCGGGATCCGCCTGCCGGGGTGGGTGGGGCCGGTGGTGGCGGCCGCGGCGGTGGTGCCTGCGCTGCTTGGCGCCTTGTTCCTGGTGGACCTGCTGTTCCTGGGGCCGCTGGTGCTGGCGGACCCGGCGCAGTGCCAGCCGTACTTTGTGGAGGGCAGCGGCGGTGGCCAGCAGTTCAACAAGGACGCCAACCCGCTGAACACGTGCGGGTCGCTGTGGCGGGCCACGTCGCGCAAGGAGGTGGGCATCCGGCCGGTGGTGGCCCTGGATGCGGGTGGCGCGCTGTTCAGCGCGGGCCTGGTGCTGGCGTTGGTGGTGGCCGGCGCGCTGCTGCTGGCCGGCTCATTGGTGCAGCCCATGCTGGAGGGCCCCGGCCTGGAGAAGGGCCATGAAGTCCGGGTGCAGGACGACAGGCAGGGCCCATGAAGGTCTACACGCGCACGGGGGACGCGGGGGAGACCGGCCTGTTTGGCGGACCCCGCGTGCAGAAGGACCACGTGCGCGTGGCTGCCTACGGCGCCCTGGATGAAGCCAACTGCCAGGTGGGCGTGGCCCTGGCCCAGTGCGACGACCCGGAGCTGGGCGCGCTGCTGCGGCCCATCCAGTCCGAGTTGTTTGATGTGGGCGCCGTGCTGGCCACGCCGCCGGAGGGGGCCGCCCGGCTGGGGCACCGCCTGGAGGCGCCGGTCACCGCGGAGCGCATTGCCGAGCTGGAGACCGTGATGGACCGGCTGGACGGCGAACTGACTCCGCTCAAGGCGTTTGTGCTGCCGGGCGGGACGGCGTTGGCCGCGCAGCTGCACGTCTGCCGCACCGCTGTGCGCCGCGCGGAGCGGAGGGTCATCACGCTGCACCACCAGGCCCCCGTGGGCGCTGAGGTGCTGGCGTACGTGAACCGCCTGTCGGATCTCTTCTTCGTTCTGGCGCGGGTGGCCAACGCGCGCGCCGGTGTGCCGGAGCCGCTGTGGCAACCCAGGCGCCCCCCGTCCCCGCCGCCGGCGGCGTGACGCCGTGGCCGCCCTCACCGGGGCGGCCCATTGAGCGCTACCGCACCCGCGTGCTGGTGTTCCTGCTGTCCCTGGCGCTGCAGGGGCTCACCTTTGGCAACCGTTGGGGCGCCCCGGATGAACGCGAACGCGTGGAAGCCGCCGAGTCGCTGCTGGACCGCGGCACGCTGCGCCTCCCGTCGGGGAAACACACCTTCTACCCGCCGCTGACCTCCCTCCTGCTCACGCCGGGGATCCTGGCGCGGCGGATCCTGCCGGGCCATGACGAGGGCTGGCGCATGGTGCCCTCACTGGTGGCCAGCGCGGCGTGCGCGGTGCCCTACCAGTGGGCGCTGTCCAGCCTGGGGGTGCCGCTGGGGACCAGCGTGGCGGCCTCCGCGCTGTTTGCGCTGGTCAACCCGGTGTGGCCGTACAGCAAGCGGTTGTATTCGGAGCCGTTCACGGCGGTGTTTGTGCTGTGGGCGTTGGCGGCGGCGCTGTCCTGGCGGGCGCACCGGCGGCGCACCAGCCTGGTGGCGGCCTACGCGGGCGTGGCGCTGGCGGCGGGCAACACGGCGGTGGCGCTGGTGCTGCTGCCGGTGATCTGGGGGATGACGTCGCTGCTGGGGAGCCTGCCGCGCCCGCAGCCGGACCGGCGCGCGGCGGTGGAGGGCGCCGCGCTGGGCGCCGCGGTGCTGCTGGCGTGGATGGGGGTGAACTATGTGAAGTTCGGGAGCCCGCTGGAGAGCGGCTACCACTACACAACGACACCCAACGACGTGTTTGACGGCACCCCGGGGTTCTCCACGCCGCTGTGGGTGGGGAGCTGGGGCCTGCTGTTCTCTGCCGGCCGCGGGATGATCCTGTACGCGCCGCTGGCGCTGGTGGGCGTGTGGGCGCTGCGGGTGGTGCGGCACCGCTTCAACGGCGCGGCGGCGTGGCTGTTCCTGGCGGGGCTGCTGCCGTTCCTGGTGTACGCCAAGTGGTGGAGCTGGCATGGCGGGACCTGTTACGGGCCGCGCCTGCTGACGCCGTTCCTGGGGGCGTGGCTCATTGGCCTGGGGCCCTGGCTGGCCGAACTGCGCGCGGGCACCGTGCGCGGCGCGCTGACGCGCGCGGCCACCGCGCTGGCGGCGGGGCTGCACGTGGTGGCGTCATTCACGGGGACGCTGTTCATGTTTTCTTATGACCAGCAGTTCTGGATCCGCGAGCGCCCCTTCAACGACTACCTGGACGTGTACACCCCGCAATTCTCCGCGCTGACGCGGTCCTGGGAGAACGCGCGCCAGTTCCCGGAGGACATCAACTGGCTGTGGCTGCGCGCGGGCCCGCGCCCTGCCCTGCGCCTGGCGGTGGACCCGGCCACGCGCGTGGTCCACGTGGAGCTCACCACCCAGGCGCTGCGTGACACCTGGGAGATTGCGGAGGTCACCGGCGTCCGCGCGGACGGCTCCACCGTCACACCCGCCACCGTCACCGCGCGCGAAGGCCGCACGCCCGAGGCGGCGGCGGACGGCAACCCCGCGACGACGTGGGCTGGCGGGACGCAGCGGCCGGGCCAGTACGTGCGGGTGGCGTTTGGGCCGGAGGCGGGGGAACTGCGTGAGGTGGTCTTTGAACACGGCCGCCAGGGCACCGCCTATCCACGCCGGGCGCGGTTCCGCACGGGTGCCGCTGACGGCGCGCTGGGCCCGCCGCGCGAGGTGGAGATGCCCTGGCCGGACCTGGCGCTGCGCTGGCCGGGTTGGCTGTGCCTGGTGCTGGCGGTCATCTGCCTGCGCGGCGCGTGGCGCTGGTGGATGCGCATGGACAGCCCGCCGCCGCCGCCACCGGACCCTGTGCCGGTGGCTGGTTAGCGGCGGGAAATGAACAATGAACAGACTGGACAGCGGCGGCCATCCGGAGCGCATTGCGGCGGCCGCGGGTGCCGCCGCAACCAAGCGCCTACCGTCGACAGAACCGCCCAGCCGCACAGGATGAGAGGCCACCGCGCACCATCTTGGCGGATATCGCCAGTCTATTTGAAACCAGCCCCCTGTTAGCGGCTGTACTCCACCAACAGGCGCGGCCCCTGTTCCGGGTTGGCCGCGTCGTCATGTGCACGGAAGCCAGCGGTGGCGGTACGCCCGTAGGACACTCCCTCAGTGCCCTGCAGGACCCAGCCCAGGTTGGCGGTGGCGCCGTCCAGGAACGCCTGCACATCCGCCGTCACGTCCCAGTAGACCCAGGTGCCCGCCAGGGACGGGTCAATGTCGGCGGTGGCGGAGGGCGTGCCCACGCGGTCCGTGTCATCCAGGCTGGCGCCCGGTCCGCCCCACGCGGTGGGGCTCACGGCGTCCACCCAGCTGCTCTCTCCGCTGCTGGCCGGGGCGCATGCGGTCTGGCTGCCTTCGCCCCAGGGCTGGAGCAGGCGGTGCAGCGCGTAGCTGACGGGCGCGGGGTCCTGGGTGCAGTTGCTGTTGACCGTGGACGAATGGCAGGCGGACACCACGTACAACCCCAGCCGCGCACGGTCCACGACGGCGTCACGCGGGATGGACGAAGTGTCAACGCGGACCAGCGCTCGCATCAGCGTCCAGTCATGCCAGTTGGCAATGCCCACGGAGAAGCCGCCCGTGGCACCGCAGTTGTTGAGCGACTTGGAGGGCACCGTGTCATAGGCCGGGTTGCCCTTGTAGATCTGGGTGTCCGCCACCACGCCGGCACCTTCCAGCACCACGGCCAGGCCCAGCAACGGCCCGGAAGAAGAGGGGGCCCCGGCGCTGGACGATGGCGCCCCGCCCGCGGAGGGTGACGACGTCCCACCGGCCGACGACGGCGCGGACGAAGACCCGGAAGCGAGCGAGCTGGGCGCCGCGGACGACGAGCCGGAATCCACAACGGAGGTGGCGCCTGCCGCGGATGCACCCGAGGACCGCGGCGCGCTGGAGGAACCCGGTGCGGCGGACGACGACGGCGACGATGACGCGGCGCTGCTGGCAGGTGACACGTCCGACGTGGCAGGCGCGGCGGAGGAGGACCGGGCGCGGTCCGACGACGCGGACCCGACGGACGCCGTGCCGCCCGAACTGCTGGAGGTGCCGCCGGGCGGTGCACCCGGCGCGCAGGCGCCCGCTTCGCAGTGCTGGTCGCCCGCGCAATCCCGGTCCGCGTTGCACGGGTGGACGCATTGGCCGCCCTGCAGCACGTCGTCTTCGGCGCAGCGGACGCAGCCCTGCGCCCACCCGAGCAACACCACGCCCGCGGCCAGGGCCTGCGCCCGGCGACACTGCTGGCGAACGGTCATGGCGTCAGCGTACGGGTTCCAATCCCGCCCCGCCACTGCGCGGTCACAGCGCGCCCAGCGCGCGCACCAGGCCGCTCACCTGGTCTACGGCAATCAGCTCGCCGGAGGGGAGGAAGAATGCGTCCCACGGCATGCGGATGTTGCTGGTGGCCAGGTCACCGTCCACGGAACCCCAGTTGCCGTTGCCCAACACGGTGGACACCGCCAGGCTGGTGGTGTCCACCGCGCGCACGCGGGACACAAACGGGTCCGCAAAGGCCACCCACCGCCCGTCCGGGGAGACGGACACGGAGCTGGGGTTGGAGAGGCTGGCCAGCGCCACCGGGCCGTCCACCAGTGCGCCGGTGACAAACGTGCACTGGCTGGGGCCGCCCGCCAGCGTGGTGACGGCGCGGGACGGCGCGGGGGCAATGCGGCGGATGGCGCAGTTGCCGTGGTCCGCCACGTACAGCGTGCCGTCCGCGGCGGCGGCCACGTCCACCGGGTAGGCAAACAGCGCGGTGCGCGGGTCCGCGGAGTCAGACCAGCCGCGGTCCGAACCACCCGCCAGCGACGTCACCTGACCCAGGACCAGGTCAATGCGGCGGATGGCGTTGGCATTGGCGTCCGCCACCAGCAGCGCGCCGTCCAGGTCCAGCGCCATGCCGTGCAGTTCCTTGAAGCGCGCGGTGGCCACCGGGCCGTCCGTGTAACCGTACCCATCTGGCACACCCGCCACGACGTCAACCGCCCCCGTGGCCAGCGTCAGCTTCAGGATTGCGCGCGCGCCCTCCGCCGCCACAAAGACGGCGCCAGGGTGGTCCGGGTGCACCACCAGGCCCGCGGGCCGGTCCAGGCTGCGCAGCGGGACACCGGCGGTGGTGCAGCGGCCGTCACCCCCCACGCTGGTGGTCACCGCGCCCTGCCCCGGCACCAGGTCCACCCGGCGGATCCGGCAGGCGCGCTGGTCCGCCAACAGGAACGCCGTGCCGGACAGCGCGGTGCCGCTGTCCGTATAGCCAAATGACGCCGTCAACGGGCCGCCGTCATCCACCAGGATTTCGCCCGTGCCGGCCAGCACGGCGGCCAGCGAGGGCGCGGCGGGACGCACCACGGAAACCCGCGCATTGAAATTCTCCGCAATGTAGAGGTCATCCCCGGCAACGGCGAGACCGACGGGTTCATAGAGGTTGGTGAGGGGATGCGTGACGACGCCACTGTTCGGCCCCGCGGGTGTCACCTGGGGCGTGGTGATGAGCCGGACCATGCGGTTGTAGCGGTCACCCACGTACACGGCGCCATCCGCCCGCACGGCCACGGCGGAGGGGAAGTCAAACATGGCCGCCGCCGCCGGGCCGTCCGCAAACCCCTCCTGCAGGATGCCCCCGCCCGCCACCGTCCACACCGCGCCGGCCAACGGGTCCAGCGCGCGCACCTTCTGATTGACGGTGTCCGCAATGAAAAGGATCCCGTTTGCCGCGTCCCAGGCCAGGCCACGGGGCGTGTCAAACCGCGCGCTGTCCCCGGCCCCGTCCACGTCACCCGCCTGCCGCACGCCACCCGCCAGCGTCTCCACGCTGGGCGGCGCACCGGGGTTGATGCGCCGGATGACCTGGTTCTCCGTATCCGCCACGTAGACGCAGCCGGGCGCGGCGCACGCAGGGTCCACCGCCACGGCGTTGGGGCCGGAGAAACGGGCCAGCGGCGCGGTGCCATCCTGGTGCCCGTAGAAGCCGCTGCCCGCGTAGATGGACGCGGTACCGCCCACCACGCGCCAGATCTGTGACGTGCTGAAATCAACAACAATGAGCGACCCGTCATTGCCCACCGCCACGCCGCGCGGCTGCACCAGTGAGGCCCTCAGGGGCAGACCGGGGTCTGACCCGTACAGACCGGTGCCCAGCACCGTGGTCACCTCGCCGGACGCCAGCTCCACGCGCCGCACCTTCCGCGCCAATGCGTCCGCCACGTACAACGCACCGCTGCCGGGATCCGCGGCCACATGTACCGGCCCGCCAAAGGTGGCCGTGGCGCCCGGCCCATCCCGCACCACGGTCCACCGCGTGCTGCCCGCCCAGGTGCTCACGCAGCGCAGCACGCCGTTGTCAATCTTGCCGTCGCAGTCCTCGTCATAGCCGTTGCAGGACTCCATGCCAGGCACGCACAAGGCCCCGGACGACGACGACGGGCCCGCGGACGACGCGGTCCCCAGCGATGAGGGCGTCCCCAGTGATGACGCCGGACCGGCCGAGGATCCCACCACCAGCGACGACGAGACCACCGCAACGGACGTGGCGGGCGCTGCGCTGGTTGCCGCACGGCTGCTGCCGGCCGCCGCGGAACTCCCCGCCGACGACGAGGACTGACCCGAGACGGCCCCCGACGACGAAATGGGCCGCGAGGAGCCGGGGAACGAGGACGCCGCGCTGGCCGGGGAAGTCCCGCCCCCACCGCTGGATGACGACGAGGACGACCGCGTTCCTGCGACACACCGTCCCTCGTCACAGACGCGTTCGGTGGCACAATCCGCATGGCTGCGGCACCTGGACGGCGGCAGGCAGGCCAGCGCGCTGTACGCCACCCACGCACCGGCCAGCACCCCACGCGCACGCCCACGCATGGGCGTGGACGCTACCATCCCGCTGACGGGCACGTCCGCCCGCCGCCCAAGCCGCTGGAATCATGTTTGTTTTTGAGCGCTTTGCGTTGTGGCAATTTGCCTCGCAATCAACCGGTTGACAGCGCTCCCGCGGTGCGTATTTTCCCGCGCCTTTCAACAACCCAGAACGGGAGTGCGCGCATGGTCACCGCAGCGTCGTCGCCGATGATCCAGATCGACGGCCTTCGCAAGAGTTACGGAGCGTTCGAGGCCCTCAAGGGGCTGACGTTCGACGTGCCCCGCGGCCAGGTGGTCGGTTTCCTCGGCCCCAATGGCGCGGGCAAGTCCACCACCATGAAGATCCTTGCCGGCTACCTGGCACCCTCCGCCGGCGTGGCGCGCGTGGGCGGCGTGGACGTGACGGCGGACCCCGTCGCCACGCGGCGCATGATTGGGTACCTGCCGGAGAACAACCCGCTCTATGAGGACATGATGGTCCGCGAGTTCCTGGAATTCGCGGCGGACGTGCGCGGCATTCCCACCGGGGAACGCGGTCAGAAGATCCGCCACGCCGTGGAGCGCTGCGGCGTGGGCCCCGTGTGGGGCAAGGACATTGGCCAGCTGTCCAAGGGCTTCCGCCAGCGCGTGGGCTTTGCGCAGGCCATCCTGCACAACCCGGACCTGCTCATCCTGGACGAGCCCACCTCCGGCCTGGATCCCAACCAGATTGTGGAGATCCGGCACCTCATCAAGGAGCTGGGGCAGGAAAAGACCGTCATCATGTCCACGCACATCCTCCCGGAGGTGCAGGCCACGTGCTCGCGCGTGCTGATCATTGCGGCGGGGCAGGTGGTGGCGGATGACAGCCCGGAGCGCCTCACGGAGGGAGAAGGCGGCATTGTCACCGTGGTGGTGGCGCCCAAGAACGGCACGCCGCTGGACGCCGGCCGCATCCGCGGGCTGTTCTCCGCGCTCCCGGGCGTGCAGGAGGTCAAGAACTCCGACGCTGAGGGCGAGGGCACGCTGGGGTTTGAAGTGCGCCACGGCAAGCAGGACCCGCGGCGCGGCCTGTTTGAGGCGGCGGTGCAGAACGGGATGATCCTGCTGGAACTGCGGCGCCGCCAGGTGAGCCTGGAAGAGACGTTCCGCCGCCTCACCACTGCCAAGTGACCTTTCTCATTGATTCGAATCACGGGGTTTGCCGACATGGGTAACGCACTTGCCATCACGCGCCGCGAACTGCGGACGTACTTCAACTCCCCCATTGCCTACATCGTCATTGGCGTGTTCCTGCTGGTGGCGGGCTGGCTGTACTTCTCCACGCTGTTCCTGATGGGCCGCGCCTCGCTGCGCGGGTTCTTTGGGATTGCGCCGGTGCTGTTTGTGGTGTTTGCCCCGGCCGTCACCATGCGCCTGGTGGCCGAAGAAAAGAAGAGCGGCACCCTGGAGCTGGTGATGACCATGCCGCTGAAGACCTGGGAGATCGTCGTCGGGAAGTTCCTGGCGGCGCTGGGCATGGTGGGCGTGGGGCTGTTGTTCACCCTGCCCTACGCGTTTGCGGTGAGTTCGCTGGTGGTGGATGGCAGCAAGTTTGACTGGGGCCCGGTGGCGGGCGGGTACATGGGCCTGGTGTTCATGGCGGGCGCGTTCCTGTCCATGGGGCTGTGGGCCAGTGCACTCAGCCGCAACCAGATTGTCGGGTTCATCCTGGGGCTGCTGCTGTGCTTTGCGTTCTATTTCGTGGACAAGTTTGCCATCCTGCTGCCGGAGACGCTGGGGGAGTTCTTTGAGTTCCTCTCGGTGGACTACCACTTTGAGAACATTGCGCGCGGCGTGATCGACACGCGCGACGTGGTCTTCTACGTGTCACTGACGACGGTCGGCGTGATGCTCACCATCCTCAAGCTGCATGACAACGAGACCGCCACCAACCGGCGCAACTACGCGGTGGTGACGGCCGCGGTGGCCGGGAGCATGGTGCTGCTCAACATCATTGGATTGCGTGCGTTTGCCCGCGTGGACGTCACGCGGGACGGCATGTACACGCTGGCCCCCGCCAGCCGGGACACGGTGGTCGGCCTGGAGGAGGACGTCGTGGTCACGGCGTACTTCACGGAGAACCTGCCGGCGCCGTATTCGTCCAATGCGCGCTACGTGCGGGACCTGTTGGAGGAGTACCGCGCGGCCGGCAAGGGAAAGCTGAGCTTTGAGTTCATTGACCCGTCCGCCGCGGAGACGGAGGCGGACAAGGAGAAGCGCAAGGACGTCAAGCGGGACATCTTTGGCCGCGCGTTCCGTGAGCCCACCGCCATGGAGAAGGAGCTGGCGGCGTCCGGCATCCAGCCGGTGGAGATCCGCGTGGTGGAGCAGGACCAGGCGCAGACCAAGCGCGGGTACATGGGCATTGTCATCAAGTACCAGGAGAAGAAGGAGACCATCCCGGTGGTCCAGGAGACCCGGACGCTGGAATACGACCTCACCAGCCTCATCCGGAAGATGACGCGCCCCAAGCAGCCGGTGCTGGCCTTCCTCCAGGGCCATGACGAGCCCAAGATGGAGGAACGGCTGCAGAAGCTGAACTCGCTGCTGAGCCAGATGTACACCGTCAAGCCGCTGGAGCTGGCCGGCAAGGACAAGATTGATGACGACGTGGACGTGCTGTGGGTCCTGGGCCCCGGCAAGCCGCTGGCCCCCAACGAAGTGCGGGCAATTGACCAGTTTGTGATGGGCGGCAAGAGCGTGGCGTTCTTCCTGGACGCCATCCACGTGGACCCCAAGACGTTTGAGGGTCAGCCCACGGGCCACGGCCTGGCGTCCCTGCTGCAGACCTGGGGCGTGACGCTGGGAGACCAGCTGGTGGCGGACGTGCAGAGCGCGCAGCTCAACGTGCAGGAGCGCCGCGGCTTCATGATTGTCTCCATGCCCGTTCCCTACCCGTTTGTTCCCATGCTGCAGCGCCTGGAGGGTGACAGCCCGCTGGCCGCCGGCATCACCGGCATCACGCTGCCGTTCACCACCGCCGTGACGGTGGCGCCGGTGGAGGGCGTCAAGGCCACGGTGCTGGCGCGCTCGTCCAAGAAGAGCTGGCTGGAAAACAAGCCCTTCAACACGGACCCGCGCCGGGACTGGCGGAGTGAGACCATCACGCCGTCCGGACCGTATGACCTGATGGTGGAACTGCAGGGAACGTTCAAGAGCCACTACGCGTCTGACGCCACCATGTCCACAGGCGGCACCCCGCCCAAGGCGGAGAGCACCGGCACGCCGCGCATCATTGTGGCCGGCGGCAGCGCATTTGCGCATGACGACTTCATGGCGCGCTCCAACCAGGCGCTGGCGCTCAACGTGGCGGACTGGCTGGCGCTGGACCCGGCGCTGCTGGCCATCCGTTCCCGCGGGCTCACCGAGCCGCCGCTGCAGGAAGACCTCTCCGACGCCACGCGCAACGGCGTGAAGTTTGGCAACGTGCTGGGGATGCCGGCGCTGCTGGCGCTTTACGGCCTGATCCGCTGGCGCATGCGCGAGGGCAGCCGCGCGCTTGCACTGGCCTGATTTCCGACGACACCAGGGTGAAGCCTATGAAGAACAAGGGAGCCATGATCGCAGTCGCCGTGTTTGGCGCGCTGCTCATTGTTGTTCTGGCCACGCGCGAAAAGCAGGTGAGCGTGGGCATCCGCAAGATGGACGTGAAGACCGTGGACAAGGACAAGGTCACGGGCTTTGAGATGTCCGGCGCCAAGGCCGCCGTCCTGCGCAAGGAAGGTGACCTGTGGCTGGTGTCTGACCCGGCCAAGGCGGACAAGAAGTTCCCCGTGGATGACTACGCCATCAAGAGCGCCGTGGACGCGGTGGCCGAGCTGACGCGCAGCGCAGACTTTGTCACGGACAAGGCGGACAAACACGCGGAATACGAAGTGGACGACGCCAAGGGCCTGCGCGTGCGGGTGGCCACGGCGGAGGGCACGCCGCTGGACCTGGTGTTTGGCAAGTTTGCCAAGGGTGGCGGCACGTACGTCCGGCAGGCCGGCGACAACGCGGTGTTCTCCACCAAGGCGCGCCTGGGGTCCCTGCTCAAGAAGGACGTGGCGCAGTGGCGCAAGCGCCAGCTGATGACCGCCAAGGCGGAGGACTTCAAGGAGGCCACGCTCAAGACCGCCAAGGGGGACGGGTTCACGTTTGTCTCTGATGACGGCAAGGAGTGGAAGCTCAAGGAGGGCACGGTCACGCCGGCGGGGTTCCGGTTTGACAGCGCGGCGGCCGGGCGGCTGGGGTCCAACATTGCCAACCTGCGCGCGCAGGAGTTCCTGGAGGCCGGCCAGGGGGATGACGCGGCGCTGGCGCTGGACGCCGCCCACGACGAGGTCATTGCCACGCAAAAGGACGGCAAGGTCATCACCGTGCACGTGGGCCGCGAGCTGGATGCCAAGATTGGCGCCGCATGCTTCCCGCTGAAGAACAATTTCGATGCGATTGACACCGCGGGCACCAAGGACGGGCGCATCACGCCGGAAGACCTGACCGCCGCCGCCGCGGACAAGACGCGCGCCGAAGACGTGAAGAAGGCCATTGAGGCCGCGCTCAACCCGGAGTTCTTTGCCGTGCTGGATACGGGCGCGTGGGGCTTCAAGCCCAAGGACGGCGCGCTCACCCAGGATGACCTGGAGGCCGCGCAGAAGACCGCCACGCTGGTGCCGGTGCGCGTCGTCGGGGATGCGCAGATCTACCTGGTGCCGCAGTACTCGGTGCAGCAGGTGCGCAAGAAACTCACCGACTACCGCGACCTGGGCGTGCTGGCGTTTGACCTGGACAAGGTCCGCAAAGTCACCATCAACGTGGGCAAGAAGACCGTGGCGCAGAAGGACGGCGCGGAATGGAAGATTGTGGAGCCCAAGGAGCTGCCCCCCGGGTTTGAGTTTGAAGGCACCCAGGTGCAAAGCCAGCTCACCATGCTCAAGAACCTCAAGGCCTCCCGCCTGGTGGAACCCGCGCTGCCCGACGCGCAGACCGGGCTCAACAAGCCCGTGGGCACCATTGAGCTGGAACTGGAGGACAAGACGGTGGTCAGCCTGCGGTTTGGCAAGGACACCACCAATGACAAGGGCGCCAAGGAGGTGTTTGTGCGCGGCAACGCGGACGGCGCGCTCTACGCCGCCGGCGAATACCTCAAGAAGCGCTATGAGAACGGCGTGGAGGTGTTCCGCAAACCCAAGCCGCCACCCAACATGGGCGGCATGGGCGGCATGAACGGCCTGGAGAGCCTCCCCCCGGACGTCCGCAAGAAGCTGGAAGCCCAGCTCAAGAACGCCCGCTGACGGGTTTGGCGTTCTTACCACCCGGCCGCACCGGGAGGCGGGTTGTCACCGCCACGGCCGACATGTATGGACTCCCATGGAGGTGCGGTCCATGGCCATCAGCGCGTGGTGGGGTCTGGCGGCGGTGCTTGGGGCGGCGGAGCCGGGTCCCCCGGTCACCACCGCCACGGCGGACGGCAAAGGGACCATTGCGGTCCACCTGGTCTACTTTGCTGAACACACGTGCATGGCGTTCAGCAGCGTGCGCGAAGGCCACCCCCCGTCCATTGACCCGCCCCGGCGGACGCCGACGGTCACGGTGGTCCTGGACCGCGAGGCGGGCAGCCGCTGTGAACAGAAGCTGAAGCGCCTGGAGCAGGTGGTCAGCATTGCGGACCGCCCGGGCGCGCTGTCCGTAGAGGTCCTCTACGTGGACAAGACCGGCCGGTTCATCCGCTCCTCGCGCCCGCCCATTGCGCGGCCAGGGGATGACCAGGAGATTCAATAGCGTCTCTTTTCACGGGCGCGGGAAGCGCACCGGGTGCGGATAGGGGAACAGGTCCGCCAACGCGCCCGCACGCACGCCCGCCTGCGTCTGTTGCCACCATTCGGGCTCGCACAATTCCGGGTGTTCCTCGCGGAACATCTGCCGCGCCTCCGGGTCCGCGAACATGAACGTGGGGAACTCCTCCGGGAACAGGTCCTGGGCCCCCACGCCAAACCACGGTTCCAACAGGCCTTCGTCCGCGCCCTCGGGGAGGCGGCGGAAATTGCACGCCGTCAGCGGGCAGAGCTCGTCATAGTCATAGAAGACCACGCGCCCATAGCGCGTGACCCCAAAGTTCTTCAGCATCAGGTCACCCGGGAAGATGTCCGCCGCGGCCAGCTCCTTGAGACAGTCGCCAATGCCGCGGATGACGTCGCGCTTCTCCGGGCCGGTCACTTCGCGCAGGTGCAGGTCCAGCGGGGTGACGCGCCGCTCAATGTACAGGTGCGTGACAATGCGCCGGTCCTTCTGCAGCTCCAGCGCCGAAGGCGCCTTGCGTGCAAACTGCTCCAAAAGCGCGTGGTCAAACCGGCCCGCGGGCAGCGGCACGTCAGAGAACTCCAGCGTGTCCGCCAGACGCCCCACGCGGTCATGCAGCTTCACGTAGTTGTAGCGCTCACGCACGGCGTCCGGCGTGGTCTCCTTGGGCGGGTCAAACTGGTCCCGGATGACCTTGAACACGTACGGGAAGCTGGGGAGCGTGAAGACCAGCATCACCATCCCGTGCGTCCCGGGCGCCACCACAAAGTGGTCCTCTGAGTGCCGCAGGTGCGCCTGCAGGTCCCGGTAGAACAGCGTCTTGCCCTGCTTCTGCAGGCCCAGCATGGTGTACAGCTCCGCGCGCGGCTTGCGCGGCATCATGGCCTGCAGGAATGAGACGTACGCCGCGGGCACCTCCATATCCACCATGAAGTACGCGCGGCCCAGGCTGAACACGGAGGCAATGTCCGCCGGGTCCAGCAGCAGCGCGTCCACAAACAGTTGGCGGCGGCCGTTGTGCAGCAGCGGGATGGCAAACGGGCATTCCGTGGCGCCGTGCAGGATCCGCCCCACCAGATAGGCGGCCTTGTTGCGGAAGAACGGGCTGCGCAGCAGCTGCAGTTGCGCGTTGTCCGGGAGCACCGCGGGCAGCGCACCGCGGCGGCGCAGGGCGTCATGAAGCCGGTCCACGTCACGGTCCAGGTCCTCAAACCGGTTCTTCAGCTGCGCGCTGTGCAGGATGTTGCGCAGCACGCGCCGCAGGTCCCCGCTGCGCGGATAGAACGCGCGGTAGGTGGGCTCCGTCCCGTCCAGGTGCTCCGTGCTGATGGCCGGGCGCACAAACATGTGCGCGTTGTTGAAATAGCGGTGATTCAACACGCGCGTGGATACCGAGTTGAAAAACGTCTCCGCGCATTCCGGCTGCAGGTGCCCGTACAGCAGGCCCATGTACGCGTGCTTGGCGTCCGGCCACAGCCGCTCCGGGACGCCACGGGGGAAACGGCGTTGCAGGGCGGCCACGCCTTCGCGCACGCGCTGGTCATACATGTGCACGCGGGTGGCGTGCGCCGCAATGACCTCCGTCCACGCGGCCCGTTCAAAGCGATCCCGCGCCGCCGCGCTGATGGCGCGAAACATCCGGTAGTGCTTGTCAAAGCCGGCCAGGATGGTCCGCGCCACGGTGAGCGCGGTGGGATCCCGGGAGGCGCGGGGGCGGGCCATGGGCGGACGCGTATCACAACGCGCGTCCCGGGTTGGCAGCAGGGAGTGCGGGCTGGTATCTGAGGGCCACTTCAACCGGGGGTTCCCATGCGCCGTGCAAGTGCCTTCCTCGTCGTCAACCTGACTGCGTTCCTGGCGTGCTCCGGGGGCGGAGACCCGGAAAGCGGGGATGGCAGCAGCAGTTCCGGGGGCACCGCGTCGTCATCGTCCTCCTCTTCGTCGTCGTCCACCGGAGGGTCCTCCTCCTCCTCCTCCTCCTCCACTTCCTCCTCCTCCTCCTCTTCCACCACGGGCGGTTCGTCGTCCTCGTCGTCAACCGGCGGATCGTCCTCATCCTCCACCGGCGGATCGTCTTCGTCCTCGTCGTCCTCTTCCTCCTCCACGTCCGGGGGAAGCAGTTCGTCGTCGTCGTCATCCAGTTCCACGGGCGGCCCCAGTGTGAACCTGGCGGAGACCAGGAGCGCGTTCCTTGTGGGCGCCACCGGCGTGGACCTTCCCACCGCCACCTCCGCGCTGTGCGTCCAGGCGGTGGCGCTGGCCACGCAGGCCACGGGCGCCACCACGGTGGTGGGCACGCTCACGGAATCCGCCGCCGGCTCCCGCCAGTTCACCTATGCCGCCACGCCCACGGACCGGCTGCGCATCACCTGGGGGGACGGCACCATCAATGAGTTCACCATCACCACGCTGCAATCCATGGCGACCACGTACGACGCGTTCTTTGATGCGGACTTTGCCATTGCGTACCGGTTTGTGAAGCCGGGGGACACGGACCTCACCGTCAACGGCAGCCGGTCCAATGGCACGCTGAGCGGAAGCGTGCAGGGGTCCTTCACGCTGGAAGGCGTCCTTTACACAGTGCAGGGGAACCGCACGGGCACCGTGGTGGCGGCGGTGGACTCGGGCTACGCGGAGAGCACCAGCGAGGAAACCACCACGGGCACGCTCACCGCCACCGGGTTCTCCGAGACGCTCAACGAATACCGCCTGGGTCACGTGCTCGTGTACAACGGCGTCACCACGCAGAACTACCAGCGGCACACCTCGTCTTCCTGGACGCGGGGCGGCGTGGCGTTTGCGTTTGTCAACGCGCGCGTGCACCGCGCCTACGTGAACATGCGCCCCGGGGATGCCGCCTACTGGCTGGCGGACGGCGCGCTGCTGCGCGAAGGCGTCCAGGTGGGCGGCGTGTCCATGCAGAACAACGGCGTCACCATTGACGTGGTGCTGACGGTGGACGGGCAGACGCAGATCCTGGAGCAATACCCGGCGCAGTGAGCCCGCGCAGTGGCGCGGCGTTCTCCGCGGAGGTAGAGGCGGCACAACCCGCTTTCCCGGAGGACCTGATGACCCGTCACACCCTGTTCGCCGTGTGTATCCTGGCACTTGTTCCCGCGCTGGCGTCCGCGCAACGCGTGAAAATCAAGACGCCGCAGGGCAACTACAGCGTGGAGGTGGACCCCGGCACGGATGACGACGACCGGCCGGCCCCCGCGCCGGCACCCGCGGCGGGACGCGCCATGGGGTCCGCCCAGTTTGACAAGCTGGTGGCGGCGATTGAAAAGACGTCCTTTGACGAAAAGAAGCTCATTCCGCTGCGCTCGGCGGCGTCCGCCAACTGGTTCACCGCGGCGCAGGTGGGCCGCCTGGTGGACCTGTTCAGCTTTGGGCAGCAACGCCTCAAGTGCGTGGAAATCGTGCGCGGGCGGATTGTGGACCCGGAGAACAACTTCACCATCTATGAGCACTTCACCTTCTCGTCCGAGAAGGACAAGGCGCAGAAGATCCTGGAAGGCGGTTGAGGCGGCGGCGGTTCAACCCAGCCGGGCCAGGATGTCCGCCGGGAGTGCGGCCTTGAACTTCCGCACGTGCTCCATGTTGCCCGAGTAGTCGTGGTGCTCCTCGTCCAGCAGCTTGCTGATGGGGCCAAACGGGATGTTCTCCGGCAGGCCCAGGTGGCGCAGCATGCCGGTCCAGATCGTTTCGTCCCGGCCCCAGCGGCTCTGGTCATACAGGATGCTGAACGCGGCAAACGTGAGCCCCATCAGCTTGGCGTCCACCCCCGTCAGGTTCTGCTCCTTGGCAATGGTCTGGATGAACTCATAGGAGGCCACCGCGCGCAGGCCTTCCACGCTCATGTGCGCGTGGTTGGCGTTCACCTGCATCTTGAGGATCTTGGACCCATCCGGCGCGGTGTCCTTCTCAAACCGCACAATCGCCTTCTCGCCCGCCTTGGGGGTGAAGTAGCCGTCGCCCAGGATGTTCTGCTTCTTGTAGTCCTGCGTGACCGAGTTGTAGCCCGTACCCGTGTTGAGGGCCTGCGCGGCCAGGTGCGGCACGGTGCCTTCCAGGACTTCAGCGGGCCGTGACGGCGTGACGGCGTCAAACTCGCGCAGCGTGTCCGCGGTGGGCTTGAACGTGTCAAAGTTGGCAAACTTGTCCAGGTAGTCCGCCTGACCGTCATGGTCCGTGTCCAGGACCTTGCGGCGGATCTCCGTGTGCACGGGCGAAATGTAGTTGGTGCCGCCGGGCATCACGTGGCTCCACGGGAACAACACGCCGTTTTCGCGGATGTTGTCGTTGAGCTTCTCCCAGCTCAGCCGCTTCACGCTGCCCTCGACGACCTCCATCAGCGTGTTGAAATTCTCGCTTTCGTTCATCACCTTCTTGCCGGCGCGCGTGGTGGTGTCAAAGTAGCTGGACGTGAAGGTGGTGAGCACCTGCGCGTCGGGGTAGCGCTCGCGCATGTTGTGGATGTTGTCCTTGCCCGCGCACAGGCCGGTGAAGATGAGTTTCTTCCCCTTGGAATCCGGCGAATTCACCAGCGCGTCCGGGACGGTGCGGCCCAGGTCGCTGTGACCGTCGTAGCCGACGATGTGGACGTCCTCCTTGTTCATGTCACGGAACAGGTCATCACGGTTGATGCCCACCTTGATGCGGATTTCCATCTCCTGCCCGCCGGGCGGGGTCACCTTCTTCACAAACGTCCCCGGACCGCGCGCCGGCACGTTGCCCTCCGGCGTGAACCCGCGGTCCTTCAACATGTCCACGTAGCCGGGGAAGAACTCCTCGTCCTCGCCGGTGGACCAGCTGACGTTGAGCGTGCGGTTTCCGTTCTTGAACCACTCATCATACGGCGGGCTGCGCGGGGCCAGTTGGTCCACCAGCGGCTGCGCCAGCGCCTTGAGGTCCGCCGGCAGCGACGACGACACGCGCGCCAGGTTCCACGTCATGGAGTCGCGCAGGATCGGGTTGGTCTCCGCCTTCAGCGTGTTCACGTACTGGGTGATGGCCTTGTGTTTGAGCTGCGCGTCGCCGCCGGCGGCTTCGGCCAGCGCCAGGAGCACGGTGGCCGCAGACGAACGCATCTGCAGCACCTGCTTGGCAGAGAGCCCCGCGGGCGCGGGCGCGCCCACCGCCACACTGCCCAGCGCGTCCGTCAGGTTGGCCAGCACCTTGGTGCGGTCCGCTGCCGTGACCGCGGTTCCCGCCAGCGGGTTGGCCTTCAGGTCATCCACCAGATCCGCCATGCGGAACAGCCCGGAGCCCAGTTCCGTGGGCGTGCGCGGCTTGTCCTGGTCCTTGCCCTCCACAAAGAATCCCGAGGGTGAGAGGAACACCGGGCGGTACGTGCCGGTGGGGTCCAGCGGCTTGCCCGCACCGGTCTGCTCCGGTGTGCCCGTGAGTGACTGCAGCTTGTCCTTGGCATCCACCGTCATCTTGTTGGCCACCATCACGGCGGCCAGGCTGTACTTCTCATTGCTGCTGATCTTGCCGTCCTTCTGCACCAGGTCAGCAATCTTCTGCGCGTCACCACCGTCAATGACGCCGTCATCCTTCTCCAGCGTGTGCGCCAGGTTGCGCACGGTGGCGTTGGGAATGGCCAGGAACGCCTTGAGCCGCTCATTGTCCGGCGCGGCCATCTTGTCCTGGTAGGCGGTCAGGATCTCACGCAGCTCCGCCTTGGCCACCGTGGACAGCGTGCCTGGGCCCATGGCCGTATCAATGAGCTTGCCCACGTCCTGTTTGGAGAGCTTACCGTCGGCAGCAAGGGTCCTGGCGAGCGCGCGGAGTTGGCCGGGGGCGATGGGCGTGGGCATGGAGGGCTCCTGTGAATGGGAAGTCCGCGCACGCTGGATAAAAACGCGGCAATACGCAAGTGCCCGCGACGTCACCCGGCAACAGCGCGACGTGGATCAGACCCTGTGCCGCATTGGGCGGGGGACGAGCCCGGACGAGCCCCCGCCCTACGACGAGAGAGCGGGGGAACGACTGCGGCGGGGGTTGCGTGAAGACGAGGGAGGCCGGGAACGACAGCGGCGGGATCGCGTGAAAACGGGGGCGAATCAACGAAGGCGCACCACGCGCGGAAACCTCCGCGGAACCGCGCCCCTGGGCCGTGGTCCTCACCCACCGGGGGATCAAGATCGCATCAGCTCTGCGGAACCGGGCTCCCGGCGCTGTGGCGCGCCAGGCGTTCGTCCAGCAGCGAGCACACGACCGGCGTCACCACGAGGGTGAGGACGAGCGACAGCGTCTGGCCGCCGATGACGATGACGGCGATGCCGCGCCGTTCCGCGGCGCCAGGGCCGGTGCCCACGGCAAGCGGGATCATCCCCGCAACGAGGGCGAGCGTGGTCATCAGGATGGGGCGCAGCCGGTCCGGGTGCCCTGCTTCACCGCGGCCAGGCGCTCCATGCCGTTCCGCTGCAACGCAATCATGTGGTCCACCTGCAGGATGGCGTTCTTCTTCACCACCCCCAGCAGCACCAGGATACCCAGCGCCGAATACAGATTGAGCGTGTCCCCCGCGAGCCACACGCTCAGCAGTGAGAACGGCAGGAGAGGCAGCGACAGCAGGATGGTGAACGGGAGCACCACGCTCTCAAACTGCGACGCGAGGATCATGTACATGAGCAGGATGGAGAGCATGAATGCGATGAGGAACTCGCGCAGGGTGCGCTCCATCTCACGGCCGCCTCTTCCTCCGCGGCGAGCAGGTTGCCTTCCGCCACCGCCACGGCCGTGTCCGCAGCTTCCATCGTCGTGGGGGCCACCTGGCCCTGCCTGAACAACTCCGCCACGCGCGCCCGGTTTCCGCGCACCTGCTCCAGCACGGCGCGCGCCTGCTTCACCTGGCTGGCCTGCTCCACGGCAGCCGCCGCGCCTGACCCCGCGCGCGCGCGCCTGCGCCAACAGCGCCTCCGCCTGTTGCACCCGCAGTTCCATTTCCCGCGCATCCAGCGCCACCAGCAGCTGCCCGCGCTTCACGGAGCTGGCCAGGTCCACGTGGACGGCCTGCACGCGCCCCGCAACCTGGAACGCCAGGGTTGCCCGCTCGTCAGCCACCAGCACGCCGGTTCACCTCCACCCGGCGCTCCATGCGTGCCGGCGCCACCGTGAACCTGTCCGCGGGCGCCGCCTCCACCCGCAACGGCGCTGCCGCGGGGCGCTCCACCCGGGCGGCTCCCGGCACGACGCCACGCCCGCCAGCAGCACGACCGCGGCGAGGCGGGTGCAGCGGTGGCGCACGTCGTGGGGGGCGCGTGTGGCGGAGACCATGGGCGCGGGAAGGTGCCTGCTTGCGGTGGTTTGGGCAAGCCGCCAGCGCGCGCCAAGCGCGCGAATACCGGAGAATCACCGCACCACCCGGCGCACGCACTTCGTGATCCCGTTGCGCTGCGGGCGGGGCTTGCGTGGGCGCAACCCGGGACGGGGGATGCGGCGGCCGCTCAAGCACCAGCGCACCCGTTTCGAACAGTCCTGTCGCGATTCCCCGACGGAAAGCACGTGTTTCCCGGAGTGCGCAGCGCGTGCGCGCGTCCGGCGGACGCCTCCGCGTATCTGTGCGCGCCACGACGGATGTGCGCGCCACCGGCGGCGTATGCCTGAATCATCGCGTTTTGTTGTGCGCACGATACGCGTTCATTCGCGGCTCATTACGACGAGTAAATGAGTTGAAATGACTGAATTGCATTGCAGGCAATTGCGACTGGCGATACGGACGACCCGCCCTTTTCACGAGGATCGGGGCGCACCGCCAGGCCGCGGAGGCCAGGCGAACCGCGCTCCATGGAGGAACAATGAGGACTTCGCGCAGGCGTTGGAGCCAGATCGTCGCACTGGTTGTGCCGGTGGCGTTGGCGGCGTGCGGACAGCAGGGACCCGAAGGGCCGGAAGGGCCGCAGGGACCCGCCGGAGCCTCGGGAGCCAGCGGCCCCACGGGTCCGCGCGGGCCCGCAGGCCCCGCCGGCGCCACGGGTGACACGGGTGACACCGGCGCCACGGGGGACATCGGCCCTGCCGGCCCCACGGGGGACACCGGCCCTGCCGGCCCCACGGGCGACACCGGCCCCGCCGGCCCCACGGGCGACACCGGACCCGCCGGCCCCACCGGCGACACCGGACCCGCCGGCCCCACCGGCGACACCGGACCCGCCGGCCCCACCGGCGACACCGGACCCGCCGGCCCCACCGGCGACACCGGCCCTGCCGGCCCCACCGGCGACACCGGCCCCACGGGCGCTACGGGCGCCACCGGCGCTACGGGTGACACCGGCCCCGCCGGCCCCACCGGAGACACTGGCCCCGCAGGCCAGCCTCCCATCTCCACCACGGAGTCCTGCGCGGGCTGTCACAACGCCAGCCTGCCGGACGTGCACATGTTGCCGGAGCGTGACGCGGTGGGCGTCAAGCTCCAGCACTGGAGCGCCAGTGGCGCGCCCACACTGGTGGGCGGCGTGCAACTGCCCGCGGTGAGCGTGGACCCGGTGACCTTTGCCGTGACGGTCCGGTTCAACGTGCGGGTGAATGGCGTGCCCCGCTATGACTTCCTTGCCAAGGCCCAGGATTCGCTGGCCCACAACGAAGACGCCTGGTGGGTGTACATGACGGACCCAGCCACCGACTGCGCCGGCACCACGCAGGCGGCTCCCAACAACACCGGCCCCGGCGGCTGCCGCACCAAGATCACCTCTGCCAACTGGAGCTTTGTGCACAGCGGCAACGGCAATTACACGGCGACGGTGACCGGGTTCACCGCAGCCGCGGCGGACGGCACCGTGTTCATGCTCAGCATCATGAACCCGCACGGCGTCACCGCCACCGCGGTGGCCACATACGGCACCCCCGCGCGCGATCTGGTGGGGGACGCGGCGTGCATCAACTGCCACGGCAACCACGTCTGGCGCGGTGCCGCGCATGACGTGACCAATCCGCAGGGCACCGGCGCGTGCGTGGTGTGCCACAACCGCAAAGGCTCCGCGGACCCCCGCCTGCCCGGCGCGGGTTCCGGCCTGATGGGCCTGATTCACGGCATTCACAACTCCCACGGCATGCCGGACGGGCAGTACACGTTCACTTGGACCAACGGGAACCAGTTCAACTTCTCCGTCGGGTTCCCCGGCTACATGAACAATTGCGCCGCCTGTCATGACACCCAGGCGCGGTTGGACGCGGTCAAGGACACCCCGGTGTCCTACGCCGTCTGTATCTCCTGTCACGACAGCTGGGACGCGTTCCCCCGCACGCGCGTGGGCGGGGCTTATGACCTGCACCGGGCGTTCACCAACCTGACGGGCACGGACTGCTCCGGCTGCCACAACGGCACCATGGCTCCCGCCACACTGGCCGGCTTCCATAACGGCGAAAAGACCCCGCGCTCCGGCCTCATCTGGGACGGCGCGGACCAGTCCGTTGTCCTGGGCGCGGCCATTGACATGCAGATCACCGGGGTCACCGTGAGCGGCACCAACCTGGTGGTCACCTGGACCGCCATGCAGGGCACCACCGCGGTGAACCCGTGCAACACGGACATCACCGCCGGGCCGGTCTTCATTGGCGCCACGGCCAACACCGCCACCGGCATGGCCAACAGCAACATGTCCATCCTCAAGGGCGTGGCGCAGGGTGATGACTGGGTGAACGCGGGCCAGACGGGCACCGTCTCCCCCGGCCAACCGGTCAACGTGTCGCTCACCACCACCAACACCGTGTGCGCGTCCAACGTGGCAACCAGCACCATCGCGCGGGACACGTATCCTGCCGCCGCCGCCACCAAGGGCATTGTGGCCATCCAGGGCAAGCCGCAGGTGCGGTTCAACCCCACCATCGGGACCAACCAGGAGGTCATCCAGGTGCGCGCCAAGACGCCGGTCCGCGAGTTCCTGCTCGCCGACGGCGCCGCCCCCGCGGCGACGGACCTGCGCCGCGCCATCGTGGACACGGGCAAGTGCCTCGCGTGCCATGAGGGCTCGCTGTACCAGCACGGCGGCAACCGCGTGGACAACGTGGACCTGTGCGTGATGTGCCACAACCCGGCCGCCAACGAAGGCAACAACCGCTTCAACATGGGCGTGGATGTCACCGAGGCGTACGACGGCAAGCCCGGCGAGGCCTACGACATGCGCAACATGGTGCACGGCATCCACTCGGCCGGCGAGTCAGGCCGCCCGATTGTCTATTACCGCTCCAACGGCATCTATTTCTTTGGCCCCCGGGCCGCGCTGGCGGCGGTCACCAACTGGCCCACCTCCGGCGGCATCACCTGCAAGAACGCCGAAGGCGCCGACGTGACCTACTACAAGGTGGCCGGCTCCGTTCCCAACGGCACCAGCGACCGCGTGCCTTCCGTCAACACGGACGGCACGTGCAACACGGGCACCAGCAACCCGCTCAGCACCGACGGCGTGTGGCGCATCCACAACTTCATTGAGGTGCATTACCCGCAACCGCTGAACAACTGCGGCGCCTGCCACACCAACGGCTGGACGCCGGCGGCGGTGGACGGGACCAAGGGCGTGGCGCTCACCGTGGACCCGGGTGCGGCGCCGTGGGGCAACCAACTGGATGACGTGCTCATGGGCCCCACGGCCGCCTCCTGCATGAGCTGCCACCAGTCGGGTGACGCCTATGAGCAGTACGTCCTGCGCCAGCACGCCGCGGACCAGGGCTTTGCACCCACGATGTTCACCGACGGACGCCAGACGCTGCTTGACGCAGCGGCGTACTGACCCGCGGTAACGGGGAGCCCATGGCTCCATGAACGGGACGGGGCGGGGGCGTGCACAGCGCCTCCGCCCCTTTCTGTTTTCCGCGTGGTTCACCGCGGGCGGCGCCCCGTCACCACCCGCGCAGCAGCGCGCCGCACAGCCCGCCCATCCGTCTTCACCGGCAGCTCCTCCTGCGCGGGTCGCACCCGCATCCGGTCGCGGTTGGCCCAGTCCCGCTTCCGCGTGGAATCTGCGCGCACGCCGTCCCGGACTTCCGCGCCACCCAGTGCTACAGCGCGCTGCCGTGCTCCTGGAGACCTGAATGCCCCGCTTCTTCAACACCGCCGGTCCTTGCAGAGCTGAAGACCACTACATGCTCCCGCCCGAGCGCCGCCTCGCAGAGATCCGCCGTCTCGTCGATGAGAAGAAGTACTTCGTCATCCACGCGGCGCGGCAGTGCGGGAAGACCACGGCCATGCTCGCCCTGGCACGCCAGCTCACCGCCGAAGGCCGCTACGCCGCGCTGCTGGTGTCCATGGAGGTGGGGCAGCCGTGGGGCGACCAACCGGGCAAGGCGGAGCAGGCTGTGCTCCAAGCGTGGCGGTCATGGGCGAACGCCTTCCTCCCTCCGGAACTGCGGCCGCCACCCTGGCCGGAAGTCTCGGACGGCAGCCGAATCAGTGCCGCCCTGGAGGCATGGTGCGTGACGGCCCCCCGTCCCCTTGTGCTGTTCCTTGACGAGATCGACGCGCTCCACAACCAGGCGTTGGTGTCCGTGCTCCGCCAGCTCCGTGACGGGTATGGCAAGCGTCCGCAAGGCTTCCCGTGGTCCCTGGGCCTCATCGGCCTGCGCGACGTGCGCGACTACAAGGTTGCCTCCGGCGGCGGCGAGCGC
>JACRCW010000064.1 GCA_016218805.1 Deltaproteobacteria bacterium
GACGAGCGCCGCTGCCCGGAGTACGGGCGTCGAGGCCGTCATCGCGCTGCCTATGTCAAGCCCGGTGGGTCTTGCCCGCCACAGCCAACGAAACGCTGGTGAATTCAATGCAATCAGACCCACTCGGAGTGCAGGAGAGCCCCATTTCCTCGCCTGAGCGTTTGGTGCCACCAGGCGGAACAAGCGGGCCACGCCGGCTTCCGTGGAGAGGAAGCCCAAACCCTTCTTGTCTCTTCCCCGCTCTGACACGGATGCATGCTCCCGCATGAGCACGCTGCCCAACCTCTGTGATGACAGTTGTAGCTCGTACCTGAGCCAGTACTTGGGGTCATCAGCATCACCGGCCTCCAGGCACAACACCACCGGTTGGCCCTGAACCCGCGCCAGGCGCTGGACACCCCCGTGGATCTGGTCCAACTCCGCCAGGAATGACCGGCTGGTAGTCCGCGAGAGAATCCGGAGAGCCTCCAGCACGGTGCTCTTGCCGCTGCCGTTGTCCCCCACCAGGACCGTCAGGGGCCCAAATTCCAGGGTCACATCCTCAAAGACCCTCAGGTTCTTCAGGGTGAGTGCAAAGCGACTGAACGCCATGCCGCCCGGTACCACGCGCTTGATCAGGGCCACAACCTGACGGGCAGGAGCCGCTGACCGCCCGGTCCCCTCGTCACCGCTGGGTAGTGCGAAGGATCGCGCAAGCAGAGGTCGTCAGGCCGGGTGGGAGCGTATTCCGTTCAATGTCATGTCCCAGAGAACCTCGCGGTTCTCAATTGGCGCCTTTCCTTGAACGTGCTGCTTCCAATCCAGTCCCGGGCACTTCTTGGTACCGGAGCCGATTTGCAGCGGCGATGAGCGCCTTGGACACGCCGCGCAGTTCCTCATTGGGCGGGGGGGGCGGCAAGGGTTCATTCCCAGGCATCCCGAGGACACGGCGCTGGTTCCCAGTGTCATGGCTCGGTTGGAGTGTGACGTCCCGCACACCCACCGGGATGCGTGCTGCCGCTGGGCCCATGTCGCACGGATTCTTCCGAAAAACCCACCGTTGCTGCGCGCCTCCGGCACCGGTTTCAGGTCGGCCAGGCGCCTCCGGCGGCCCACCGGGGTTGCGGCAGACGGGGCCACGTTGACGCCGCGCGGCGCCACGCCCAGGCAAGCGGACACGCGGCTCCGTACAGCGCGAGCACCAGGGCAAATGGGAACACCTGGTGGACCAGGCGCATCTCAACGCCCTGCGCGCCCGGCATTTGGTTGAGGTTGAGCACAAAGACAATGGGGCCCAGCGCCGCAAGGAACAGGGCCACCACGTGCGCCCGGCCACGCACGGTTGCGAGCACGGCCCCGAGCGGGAAGAAGAGCGCGAGCCACGCGAGGTCGCCCAGGTAGTGCACGAAGTAGTGCGACACGTACATCACCGTGTTGCGTGCGCACCGGGCGACGACGTCGGCCAGGGAGTGTTCGCCGAACATGTACTGGAAGATGCCAACCGCGGGCGTGTGCTCCCAGTCGCCCGGGCTGCCCGTGCGCTCAACGTTGCGCCAGAAGTTCACGTCGCTGCCCACCACCCGCGACGGGCCCGCCAGCACGCCCGGCAGCACCAGCACCGTCGTGACGGCGAGCGTGATGCCCGCGAAGCGCAAAGCGCCACCCCTGGTTTCAGCCCGCCACGCCGGACCCGAGGCCAGCAACACGGTCAGGCACAAGGCGATGGCCGCCCACCCGTACACGCGCGTGAGCACAAGCAGCGCCCCGCACGCGCCGGCGAGCACCGCGTGGGTGAGGGGCCGCAGGCGCCCGTGGGGCAGGAACAGGACGGTACCGAAAAGAAGCAGTACGGCGGTGTACAGCGGGTCGCGCAGGCCGCTCACGCTGTAGAACGCCACCATGCGGTTGCTGGCGACGATGGCGAGGCACGCCAGCGCAAACGCCGGCCCGAACCACACGCGCGCGAACCACCATGCGGCCACCGCCAGCAGCAGCGTGTGCACCACGGTGACCAACCGCGCGGCGCGGTAGCCGTCGTCAACAAAGGCCAGCGCAACCTTCAGGAAGAACACGTGCAGCGGCTCGCGGTACCCGGAGTCATAGAAGAAGCGCATGTGGCGCGCCCCGTCCAGGAAACCCGGCAGGTCCCCGCTCATGGGCTCCGACGCGAGGTCCTGAAACGCGGTGCCTGTTGACGAGAACAGCACGAGCAGCAGCGCCGCGACCGCCAGCGCCTCGGCCTGCCGCCACCTGCGTCTCACGTCGACGGGGTTGCTGGACACCGTGCGCTCCCGCGCCGGCACGCGGCGTCATGACCCACGGTAGGGGAGCGCTCCCGGCCCAGCAAGGCGACGGGCGCGCGCCCGCACCGCCGCCCGCAGCCGGGTGCTCTCCGTCCGGCGGGCATGGGCGCGGGCGAAACCACGGGATTCACCGTTCACGTTTCTTCAGAAACACAACGCGTCAAATGAACCTAATTTCCAAAGCGGAGGGGCGCCATGTCAAAGATTCCGTCGCGTGCTTGGGTCGTTGGCGTGTTCGCATGGACCGCGTGCCAGGGAAGGGATTCATTGGATTATTTCGACCTGCCCCGGCGCGTGGAGGAGCAGCGGGCCTCGCCCGTGCGTTGGCCCCCGTCCGCATTGACGCTGCGTGGCGTCGTGGACGAGCGACTTGGCCTGCCTGCGCTGACGGCGGGGTTTGGTGGACGCCCGCTGGAAATCGCGCTGGTGGCCTCGGTCCAGTTCCCGGGCTACGTGGAGGAGGACGTCCGCATGACGGATGCGCTGGTGGGCACCATGGAAGTCACGCGCCTGGTACCGCGGACGTCTCCGCGCGGGGCCGTGGTGGGGATCCATGGACACGACCGGGACCGCCAGGACTTTTCCGACAACCTGCTGGGGCGGGAACTGGCGGCCAGCGGCCTGCTTGTGATGATGCCGACCCTCCGCGCCATGGAGTGTGACGCCGAGGAAAGCGCGGTGGCCGCCCACCTGAGCGCCAACCATCTCTCCTTGATGGGCGTTCGCGTCTACGAGGTGCTGCTGGTGCTCAAGCACCTGGATGGGAGGCCGGACGTCCCGCGCGGGCACGTGGCGCTGATGGGGCATTCCGGTGGAAGCACCGTGGCGGCGCTGGTGGCGCGCGTCACCAGCGGCGTGTCCGTGCTGGTGACCGACTACGACGTGGACTTCCTCAACCGGTGCCCCCGTCCGGGCAAACCGGACCTGCCGCATTGTGAGACGATCCCCGCCTTCCGGCCGCTGCGGTCACGCCTGCAGGACCCCGGCACGCTGGACCTGCACTGGCTCAAGGTTCCCTACGCGTACGGCGACGCAGCCAAGCGCGCGGAGATCATCCGGTTCGTCGGGTCCTACATCTGATTCGCGGCCTGCGCGCGACGGTGTCGGTGCGGTGTCCGGCGCGTCGTGGTCGTGACGTTCTCGACGTTGCGCTTGGACCGCCAGCGGTCCGCGTTCTAGGGTTTCCCAGGTCGCCCCGGGGTCCCAGCGCTCATGCCGCCAGTGATGAAACCGAGCGTGGAGGTGGCGCCCAGCGGCTCGTCGGTGCGCCTGTTGGATCATGCCAGCGGACGGTTCCTGGAGCTGACGGCCGCAGAGGGCAGCGTCCTGGCCGCGCATGACGGCGTCATGACCATGGAGCAGCTCACGCAGCGCCTGCAGGCGGCCGGGCAGGTGCTGGAGGTGGAGCAGGTGACCGCCATCCTGGAGCGGGTGGCCCGCGCCGGGTTCCTGGCCGAACGCGCCGCTCCCGCGCCCAACGCCGCCGCGCCGCTGCTCATCACCGACCAGGTCCCGTTGTTCCGTCCGGACCTGGAGGTGACCCGCCAGGAGGGTGCCAAGGGCCTGATGGAGGTGAAGGACCCGGTCCGCGGCCGGTCGTTCAGCCTGTATGACTTTGAGGTCTCCATTGCGCGCATGCTCAACGGGCGGCGCACGGCTGAGGACGTCATCCACGCCGCCGGGCGGCTGGGCATCACGGTCACGCTGGACAGCCTGCGGAAGTTCATCCGGCAGCTGGCCGCCTACCGGTTTCTGGAGGAGGGCGGGGCGGCCACCGAGGACACCGACCCGCAGCGCAAGACGTGGGCGCCGCGGCAGCCGTGGACCAGCGAGATACGGGAGTTCTTCCAGAGTGCGCTGCGGCTGTTCCGCCTGGGGCGCCTGGAGGAGGCGCGCGGCCACCTGGACGCGCTGCTGCAGCTGGACCCGGCCAACCCGGAGGCGGTGGACCTGCGCGCCCGCGTCATGGAACAGGTGGAGACCGGGACTGCGCTGGCGCTGCTGTTCGACGATCTGCACGGGCCGTGGGACGACACCGCGCCGGCGTTGGCGGCGGCATCTGAACCGCCCGCCGGCCCGGAACTGCCCGCGTTCCAGGACGAGTTCCCCGTGCCGGCGGCGACGGAGCCCCCGCTCCCCGACGAGCCCGCGCCCCCGCAAGCGGCCGCGCCCGAGGCGCCGCCGGA
This sequence comes from Deltaproteobacteria bacterium, assembly GCA_016218805.1. GTDB lineage: Bacteria > Myxococcota > JACRCW01 > JACRCW01 > JACRCW01 > JACRCW01. The sequence continues at coordinate 4,469 of JACRCW010000064.1, forward strand.
CGAGTGGCCGGAGAGCGCGCCGGATGCCCCACCGCCCACGACGAGCGAGGTGGCGCTGATCTGGAACACCGGGAGCGACTGGGGGCAGGTGCCGACCACGTCGCCACCCACACCGGTTGCACCGGTACACGCGGACGCGCCCGAGGAAGCGGACGTGGCCCTGGACAACGCGGTCCCGCCCACGGCGCCGGCGCCGCGGCCGCAGGGGCGGCGCGGGCTGTGGTTGGGCGGGGCGGCGGTGGTGCTGCTGGGGCTGACGGCGCTGTTCCCGGTCACGGAGGTGCGCCGGTTCAAGTGCGAGCTGGCCTCCATGGTGCTGGCGGAGGTGACCTCGCCGCGGCCGGGCCGGCTGGTGCAGTGGCTGGTGAAGGACGGCAGCGCGGTGACGGCGGGACACGTCGTGGCGCGCTTGGAGCAGGAAGCGCTGGCGCAGCAGGTGCGCCAGCTGGGGCCCCGCAAGGTGGCATTGGAGGGCCAGCTGGGTGACCTCAAGGCGCGGGTGGCGGGGGCTTCCGCGCGCGCGGAGGCCTCCCTGGCGCAGGCGGAAGCGCAGCTGGCCCAGGGCGTGGCGCAGCAGGCGCAGCTTGCCCAGCTGGCGGCGCAGGCGGGGCGCGCGCAGACCGCGCGGGCGCGGGCCGCCGCCCAGCTCCGGGATACCCAGGCGTCCGTGGAGTCCGCGCGGAAAGCGGGCCGGGGCGAGCGGAGCGCGGCGCTGGAGGAGGCCACCGCGGCGAGCCGCAAGGCGGATGATTGGGCGGCCCGGACGGACCGCGCACGGCGGCAGCTCAAACGGGTCACGCGCGACGTCACGCGGCAGGCGCAGGCGGTGGAGCAGGCGCGGGCGGCGGTGGCGCGGGTGAGCCGCCGCGCTGAGGTGGACGCGCTGCGGGCGCAACTGGATGCGGTGTGCGAGCCGCTGGCGGCGGCGGAGGCCACCCTCCGCGCATCCGACGTGGTGGCGCCCCTGGCGGGCAGGGTCCGCATCCGTGAGCCGGTGGGAGCGGAGGTGGGCGCGGGGCAGGCCGTGGCCCACGTGGTGGAGCCGCTGGAGCTGGCGGTCACCGTGCGCGGCGGCGTTCCAGATGGCGCGGACCTGGCCAGCGCGGTCCTGGTGCTGCAGGGCGGGCGGCGGCAGCCGGTGAAGGTGAAAGCAACGCGCTGGGCGGTGGCGCCCGGCGGAGCACGGCAGCTGGAGCTGGGCGTGGACAACCCGGAGGGCACGCTGGGAGGCGAAGGCCTGGCGGTCCTGGAGGTGCCCGTGGGACGCCGGCCGCTGGTCCTGGGCCTGTGGAGTCCGCCGGCACCCGACGGCACCTGAGCGGCGCGGACGGGCAGCGCCCGCTGTGGCCAGCCACGCGGGAGGGGGCTACGGTCCGTCGCGCCTGGGACGGAGGGCGGCACATGAGCGTCGGTGACGGTGGGCGCAGGGAACCGGCGGTGCGGGTGCTGCTGGTGGAGGACGAACCGGACCTGCGCACCACGCTGCGGTACAACCTCCGCCGCGCCGGTTACGACGTCACGGAGGCCGGCCACGGCGTGGAGGCGCTGGAGCTGGTGGCGCGCGGCCAGGCGATGGATCTCGTCATTTCCGACGTGATGATGCCGCAGATGGACGGCTTTGAGCTGGCGCGGCGGCTGCGGGCCATGCCGTCGTTTTCGGAGACGCCGGTCATCTTCCTGACGGCGCGCGGCGAGAGCGCGGACCGGGTGGAGGGGTTCCGTGCCGGCGCGGATGACTACCTGACCAAGCCGTTTGACGTGGAAGCGCTGCTGGCGCGCGTGCAGGTGCAGGCACGGCGGGCGGTGGTGGCGCGCGGCCTGCGCGAGCAGGTGCAGCGTCCGTCACCGGAGGCGGCCGGCGCGTTTGACCTGTTTGCCAAGGTGGCCGAGTGGGAGCGCCGGTTCCCCGCGCTGGCGGTGATCCGGCGGGACGCCATCGTCGGGCAGAGCCCGCGCACGCTGCACCTGCTGCGCGAGGTCCTGCTGCGCGCGCCCGGCAAGGACCCGGTGCTCATCGTCGGGGACACGGGCACGGGCAAGACCGGCGTGGCGGAGGCGCTGTGGCGGCTGGGCCCGCGCGCGGACAAGCCGTTCCGGGTGGTGAACTGCGCGGAACTGGCGGCGGCGGACGCGGCCATCACGCTGGGCAAGCTGTTTGGCTACGGGAAGAACAGCGGGCTCAACAACGTCCCCCGGGAAGGGCAGCAGGGCCTGCTGGAGGACCTGGACGGCGGCACGCTGTTCCTGGATGAGATCCACCAACTCCCGCTCACCGCGCAGGCCATGTTGCTGCTGCCCGTGGAAGGCCGCCCGTTCAACCCGGCCGTTGGCAAGGGCATGGAGCGCCGCGTGGACGTGAAGTTCATCTTTGCCACCAACATGGACCTCAAGGGCGAGGCGGTGGCGGGGCGCTTCCCCTCGGACCTCTACCAGCGCCTGTCGGCCAGCCAGATCCGCGTGCCGGGGCTGGCGGAACGCCGCGAGGACATCTCCACGCTGGCCGAGCACTTTCTCGACGAGTGCAAGGAGGAGTTTGACCTGCCGGACGCGGGGTTTGCGCCGTCACTGATGCGGCACCTGGTGCAGCGTGACTGGCCCGGCAACGTGCGGGAGCTGCGCGGTGCCGTGCGCGAGATGGCGCGGCGCGCCGCGTTTGAGCAGGACGCGGTGCTGACGGTGGCCCACCTGCCTGAGGCGCCCGCGGCGGCGGCCGGGGAACCCGTCACCGGCCCCGAGGTGGTGGCGCCCGTGCCCGCGCCGGCCGGCGGTGCGCCCGCCGCCACCGCGCCGGACCACACGCATGATGACGGCGGGGGCACCTGGGATGAGATGGAGCTGGAGAAGCTGTCCGCGCTGCGGCGCCACCGCTTCAAGATCAGCGCCGCCGAACGCGAGCTGGGACTGTCCACGCGCTCGCGCACGCTCACCAACCAGCTGCGTGCGCTGTGCTTCAAGGCGCTGTCCACCCGGAAATGGAACGTGGAGGAGGCCGCGCGGCTGGTGGTGGGGCGCCCGCACCCCACGCTGGAATTCCGCATGGTGGAGCGCATGCAAAGCTACATGCGCATGGTGGACCAGCACGTGGCGGCCCACACCACGGAACTGGTGTTCAACAACATCCCGCGCGTCTACCGGCGCTTCCTGGAGGAGGCCGTGGAGCGGTCCCGCGCGGGGCACAAGGCGCCCGCCGGCCCGGGGGCGCCCGTCGAGGAAGATGCATGAGGCGGTCCGTGCTCACCGCGGCGCTGGGCGCCTGGTGCGCGTGCAGCGCGTGGGGGGACAAGGCGCCCCCCAAGTTTGAGACGGTGGTGGTGGACAAGGGCCGGGTCAGCGCGCGCGTCACCGCATCCGGCACGCTGGCCGCGCTGGTGACCGTGCAGGTGGGGACGCAGGTGTCCGGCCGCCTCCATGAGATCAAGGTGGACTTCAATGACGTGGTGAAGAAGGGCCAGGTCATTGCGCGGATTGACCCGCGGTTGTTTGAGGCGGCGCTGGAGCAGGCGCGCGCCAACCTGCAGGCCGCGGAAGGGAACCTGCAGCGCGCGGAGGTGGAGGCGGCTGAGGCCCGCCGCAAGCGGGACCGCCTGCAGGAGATGGGCGCGGCCGGCGCGCGGTATGACGTGGAGGCGGCCACCGCGGTGGCGGATGGCGCCCAGGCCAATGTGTCCGCGGTGAAGGGCCAGGTGGCGCAGTCCCGCGCCAACGTGAAACAGGCGGAACTCAACCTCAGCTACACGGTGATCCACGCGCCCATTGACGGGATTGTCATCTCGCGCGCCGTGGACGTGGGCCAGACGGTGGCGGCCAGCTTCCAGTCCCCCACGCTGTTCACCATCGCGGAAGACCTGCGCAAGATGCAGGTGGAGACCGCCGTGTCGGAGGCGGACATTGGGCGGCTGTCCGCCGGCATGGAGGCCACCTTCACCGTGGACGCGTGGCCCGGCCGCCGCTTCCAGGGACGCGTGCGGCAGATACGCAACGCGCCCATCAACGTGCAGAACGTGGTCACCTACACCGTGGTGATGGACGTGGAGAACCCGGACCTGGCGCTCAAGCCCGGCATGACCGCCACGGCCAACTTCACCTACGCGGAGCGCGAAGGCGTCCTGCGCGTGCCCAACGCCGCGCTGCGCTTCCGCCCGTCACCGGAGGTGCTGGCGCGCCTCAACCCCGACGGGGGACGGCCGGAGGGCGCGCACCCGGAGACCTCCCGCCGGCCGGTGGCGGAGCGCAGCCCGGACAAGCGCACCGTGTGGGTCCTGCGCGACGGGACGCCGGTGGCGGTGCCCGTGAAGGTGGGCATCACCGACGGCACCACCACGGAGCTGGTGGAGGGTGAGGTGCACGAGGGCGACAAGCTGGTCACCGACATCATCTTCAAGGACCCCAAGAGCAACGCGCTCCCGGGCGGTTCTCCCGTCCCCGGCGGCCCGGGACGGCGCATGCTGTGACGCCATGGATGCACCGCCTCCCGTCGTCGAACTGCGCGATGTCGCCCGCGTCTACCAGATGGGCGACACGGCGGTGCACGCGCTGCGCGGGGTGACGCTGCAGGTCACCGCCGGCGAACTGGTGGCCGTCATGGGCACCTCCGGGTCCGGTAAGAGCACGCTGATGAACCTGGTGGGCTGCCTGGACCGGCCCAGCTCCGGCAGCTGCCTGGTGGACGGGCAGGACGTGGGGAAGCTGTCGCGGGGGGCGCGCGCCCAGCTGCGGGGGCGGACGGTGGGTTTTGTGTTCCAGAACTTCCACCTGCTGCCGCGCACCAGCGCGCTGGAGAACGTGGAGCTGCCGCTGGTGTACCAGGGCGTGGCCCGGCGCGAGCGCGTGCGCCGCAGCGCTGAGGCGCTCACGCGCGTGGGCCTGGGTGACCGCCTGCACCACCGTTCCAATGAGATGAGCGGCGGCCAGATGCAGCGCGTGGCCATTGCCCGGGCGCTGGTCACGCGCCCGCGGCTGCTGCTGGCGGACGAGCCCACCGGCAACCTGGACAGCCGCACGTCCACGGAGATCATGGCGCTGCTGCAGGAGGTGCACGCAGGCGGCATCACGGTGGTGCTGGTCACCCACAGCCCGGAGATTGCCGCGCACGCCCAGCGCGTGCTGCGCATGCATGACGGGTGCGTGGTGGAAGACCGGCGGCAGCAGATGGCTCCGGCGGGGGTGGCGGCGTGATCCTGCTGGAGACACTTCGCCTGGCGCTGCGCGCGCTGCTGCGCAATGGCACGCGCAGCTTCCTCACCATGCTCGGCGTGATCATCGGCGTCGCCGCGGTCATTGCCATGGTGGCCATTGGCGAGGGTGCGCGGCAGCGCGTGGCGGAGACGTTTGCCTCCATGGGGTCCAACCTGCTCGTCGTCATGCACGGTACCAGCCAGGTGTCCGGCAGCCGCGGCGGCAGCGGGACCCAGCCCACGCTCACCTGGGAGGACCTGGCGGCCATCCGCACGGAACTGCCCAGCGTCAAACTGGCCAGCGTGCAGGCCCGGGCCGGTGCCACCGTGGCCAGTGACACGCAGAACTGGACCACCTCCGTGTTTGGCGTGGACCCGGGCTACTTTGAGATCCGCGCGTGGAGCATGCGCTACGGCCGCGTGTTCACGCCGTCCGAGGCGGACAGCGGCGCCAAGGTGGTGGTGCTGGGCCAGACCGTGGTGGACAAGCTGTTTGAAGGCAGTGACGTGGTGGGCTCCACGGTGCGCATCCGCAACATGCCCTTTGAGGTGGTGGGCGTGCTGGCCCGCAAGGGTCAGTCCCCCACCGGGCAGGATTACGACGACACGGCGATGATTCCCATCAACACCTACAACAGCCGCATGGCCGGCGGGCTGCGCCGCTACATCCCCGGGGTCATCTTTGTGTCCGCCACCAGCGAGGAGGCCACCGCGCGCGCGGAGCGTGACATCCGCAACCTGCTGCGCGACCGCCACCGCCTGGGACCGGGCGTGGAGGATGACTTCCACCTGCGCAACATGGCGGAAGTGGCGCAGGCGCAGCAGGAGGGCACGGAGACCATGACCGCGCTGCTGGCGGCCGTGGCGCTGGTGGCGCTGCTGGTGGGCGGCATTGGCATCATGAACATCATGCTGGTGTCCGTGACGGAGCGGACGCGCGAGATTGGCATCCGCATGGCGGTGGGCGCACGGCCCGGTCACATCCTGTGGCAGTTCCTCGTCGAGGCGCTCACGCTGTCATCCCTGGGCGGCGCGCTGGGCGTGGGGCTGGGCATCTACGTGGCCAACCGGCTGAGCGCGCAGTTTGGCTGGCCGCTGATGCTGCGCGGAGACGTGATGGCCGTGGCGCTGGGGTTCAGCGGGCTGGTGGGCGTGGTGTTTGGCATGTATCCCGCGCGCAAAGCATCACGCATGGACCCCATTGAGGCGCTGCGCTGGGAGTGAACCGCGCCGCGGGTCAGGCAATGGCGCCCGCGTCCTTCAGGCCAACCAGCGCAATGGCGGTGACCAGGTGCGGCAGCCCGCCCGCGTCCACCAGGTCCTCCAGCGTGGTGGCGCCGTCCAGTTGCGCGAACAGGTGCGCCGCGGCGGGGGACAGCTTCATTCCCTGCAACTGCGCGGCGGGCACAAGCGCGCGCGGTGCGTGGTGCCAGCCGCCCAGCCGGTGCGCGCAGTGCTGCGCCACCGCGTTGAAGTGCGGCGCCAGCGCGCGGTCCAGAACCGGTGGCGGCGCCCCCAACGCCAGGCACTCCACGGCAAGCTGCACGGCCAGCAGCACGTTGCCGGCGCGTGCGGCCGTGTCAATCTGCTCAAGCAGCGCCTCGCCGACGGGGCGGGGTGGAGGTGGTGGAGGTGGAGGTGCCGGAGGCGGAGGCGCTGCGGGCGGCGGGGCCGGGGCCTCCGGGATGCGCGGGAGCGGCGCCGACACCGTGGCGGCGGGCGCCGAGTCAAACCAGTCAGACAGGTCCTGCGTCCTGGCGGGCGCCGGTTTGACTTCCAGCCAGCCCGGCGGTGCCGGACCGTCCATGAACGTGGCCACCGGCGGGGTGGTGAGTGGACGCGCCGCGGAGGCCATGGTCTCACTGAACGCGGTGTCCACCGGTGGCGCCGTCAGCGTGGGTGAACTCACCGGCGGGGAAGCAAACGCGCCGGTGTCAGCGCGGCGGGGCGACAACTGGGTCTCCTCCAGCCGCGCCGACATGGCCGGTGCGGGCGGGGATGACGGCGGCGGCGGGGGTGCCACCGGTGCGGCCGAGCGCCCGCTCATGGTCTCCTCCAGGCGGGCCTGGATGCGCGGCGGCAGTGGCTCCGCCGCGGGCGGCGGCGCGGCGGCGGCCGGGCGCGTGACCTTCGCCGGGCCGCGGAGCTTCACCTCGGTGTCCCACTCGTTTTCGTCTTCGCCGTCGTCCTGCTCGTTCCCGCCGGACTCCAGCGCGGCCAGCAGCGAGCGCGCCCGCGCGGACGCCGGGTCCAGCTTCAACGCGTCCCGCAGACATCCCTGCGCACCGGCGGAATCACCCGCCGCCAGCAGCTTCATGGCCTCCGTCAAAAGGACCTGTGCGCTCGCTGACACGCTGCCTCTCCCGCGCGTCACCCGCCGGCAACGGCGGGGCGCCCTTCGCTGCACAACTGGCGGGTCTGGTTGTCCCAGTCCTCCATGTTGCCCAGCATGACTTCCAGCACAATCTGGTCGTCGTTGGTGAACGTACCCATCTTGGCCTGGCGCCAGTCTCCCCAGACGTGGAGCACCTTGCCGGGCTCCCGCTCGTAGTAGACCTCCACCTGGTAGTCTTGATCCATCCCGCGCGTAGAATCGTCAAACTCGCCGGGGGAACGCATCCAGCTGCGGTTCAGCAGGATCCCCCCAATGGCCGCGCTGCCCGCCTGCGGCGCCACCCACCGGTTCCCGCCCGCGTAGTGCATCCGGTAGGTGGACCCCAGCAGCGTCCCGGTGGATTCAATGCTCCAGTCCACCGCCAGCGTGGTGCGCGCCAGGTAGTCCGCCATGCTGGACAGGTAGGTCCGCGAGTACGTGTCATACACACCGGGATACAGGTCCATCTGGTTGGCGTACGTGGTGATCTTCTCCGCGTGATCCACCGTGCAGTCCATCGGGTCCAGCAGCAGCAGCCCGGTGGCACGTCCGGCGTCCCGGTCCGTCATGGAAACGGTCGCCAACTCGTCGCTGCTCAGGTCCGCCATGGTGCCGGAGATGCTGCGCGTGAGCGTGTCGCCGCCCACCAGTCCGTGCAGCTTGGTAACGGCCTGGTGGATCTCGTCATCGGTGGCGGCGTCAAAGTTGGTCCACAGGAACCGCACCAGCGCGTCCTGGTCATCAGGAATGGGGCGGGTGACGCGGCAGTCCCGCTTCACCGGGCCGGCGCACCGCAACGCCGTCCACACCGGGGAATCACAGCCCGGCAGCCACGCCGTCACCACCACGCCGAGAGCGACACGCCGGAGCACGTGCATGGGTGGATCATAGCGTTGGCCGCCCGTGCGTGTCCGCCGCATTCTCACCGGCCGTCCGGGAAATAGTGGTGCAGCGCCAGCATCACCGCGTGCATCTGGTGCTGCGTCGTGTCGATGCGCAGGCCGGGCTCCCACGCGTGGTTCTGCACGCCGCCCACCGCACGCGGGTCCGCCACGCTGCCCAGGCGCAGGTACAGCCCCGGGCGCGGCCCGCCCACCTGCCAGGCGGCGAGGCCCTGGAGGCCGCGCTCAATCACGCAGCCCAGGCGCGGCAGGGCCGCGGTGTCACCCGCCATCCGTGCCCAGGCAAACGCGTGGATGATGCCTTCGTACGCGTACCCGGTGTTGCGCTGGCGCGACAGCACGTCGTGCTCGTCAATCATCCACCGGGCCAGGTCCACGATCCACGGGCCGTACTTCTCCGTGCCCTCCCAGCTGCTCGTCGCCAACTCCCAGTACGCCATGGAACTCCACTGGTAGTAGCCCTTGGTGACGTCGGAATCCGGGTTCTCCGCGCGCGCGCGCACCACGTTGGCGTCGTGACAGGCGTCGGCGGAGGCGCGCAGCGGCACCAGGAGATCGCGGCGGCCTAGGTAGCGGGCGGCCCGCGCCATGGCCAGCAGTGACTCCCCCTCCGAGTACGGCGACGGCGCACCCCCGGGGCTCCCGTCAGCCAGCGCGTAGCCGTTCTGGAAGCGGCCGTCCGGCCGCCGCGCGCGCATGACGTGGGCAAGGTACCCGTCCAGCAGCGCCCGGTGGTGCAGCCGCGTGGCGTCATCCAGCGGGCAGCGGGTGCCGGGCAGTTCCGCGGCACGCAGCAGTTCAATCTCGGCCAGCGCCACCAGCGCCACCGTCCCCAGCTGCCCCTCCGCATCCCCCGGGTACCTCACCCAGCGGGCCTCCCCGCCGGTGGCTGAGTGCCGCTCGAAGAACGCGAGCGCCCGCAGCAGGCCCGCGCGCAGCTCAGGGATGGGAACCGCGTCGCGTCCTTCGCACGCGTCCCGGTGGATGAGCGCAAGACCCCAGGCGGCGCCTGCCTGGCGCACGGCGTTGTCGTCGGGGTTGAGCTTCCCGGTGCGCCAGTCCAGCTCGTAGTTGAAGTTCCCCTCTGGTTTCTGCGCGGCCAGCATGAAGCGGGCCCCCAGGCCCAGGGACTGTTCCAACGTCGCCCGGTCAAGCGTGCTGCAGCCTTCGCCCGGCCGATCATTGCGCCCACTGCCGGTGGACGGCGGGCGCAGCACCAGGAACAGCAGCACACCGGCGGCGGCGGCAGACACGGCAACGGCGGCAAGACGCGCGGGTTTCATGTTCACGTGCGCTCAAACGCGGCCTTCACGCCGTCCAGGGTGGCGTCAACGTCGACAACCTGGGAGTCCCGCGTGGGTTCTCCGGGGACGGGCAGCGTCACCGCGTCCGGGTCCTTCAGTACGTGCCCGGTGAGGATGCACGCCACGCGCTCATGCGGGCGGATGACGCCGTCGGCCACCAGGCGGCGGGTACCCGCCAGCGAGCACGCGCTCGCGGGCTCACAGCCGATACCCGCGCCGTCGAGCGCACGCTTGGCCCGGAGGATCTCCTCGTCGGGGACCTCCGTGACCACGCCGCGCAGCTCCTGGATCACCCGCCGCGCCTTGTCATGGCTCACCGGGTCACCAATGCGGATGGCGCTGGCCACCGTCTCCGCAACGACGCGGTGGCGGGTGGCAAAGCCCTCACGGAACGAGCGGTAAAACGGGTTGGCGCCCGCGGCCTGGACGGACGCCAGTCTGGGAACGCGGCGGATCCATCCCGCCCGGTGTGCCTCCAGCAGCGCCTGCCCTATGGCGGAGGTGTTCCCGAGATTGCCCGCGGGCAGCACCACCCAGTCCGGAGGATCCCACACCAGGTCCTGCAGCAGCTCCCACGCAATGGTCTTCTGCCCCTGGATGCGGAAGGGGTTGATGGAGTTGAGCAGGTACACACCGAGCGCTTCCGACGCCTGCCGCACCAGCGCCATGGCCGCGTCAAAGTCCCCCGCAACGCGCAGCACGCGTGCGCCGTACGCAAGCGTCTGGGCCAGCTTGGAGACGCTGATCTTCCCCGCGGGCACCAGCACAAACGCACGCATTCCCGCCTGGGCGGCATACGCCGCCAGTGACGCGCTGGTGTTCCCCGTGGACGCGCACGCCACCGCGCGCGCGCCCACGCGCCGCGCCACGGAGGTGGCCACAGTCATCCCGCGGTCCTTGAAGGACGCGGTGGGGTTGTCACCTTCATGCTTGAAGACCACGTCATCCACGCCCGCGTATGCGTTCAGCCGCGGGTGCGCATACACGCGCGTGCCACCCTCCGGCAGTGAAACAACGTCGTGGGCGTCCAGGTCCACCACGGCTTCGCGGAAGCGCCACACGCCGCTGCGGTCCAGGCGCCGCCGGCTGGTGAGGCGCGCGTCAAAGTGGAACGGTCCGGTGGTGGCCAGCGTGGCGGGATCATGGACCACGTCCAGCAGGCCGCCGCACGTGCACGTGTAGCGCACCTCCCACAGCGGATGGGACGCGTTGCAGGTGACACAGCGGAGGATGGCGCTCATGCGGGACGGGCTCCCTCGCGGGAGACCGGGCCCACGTGGATGGTGCTCGGAACTGCGCCGAATGCGGCCTGCATCCCAGTGGCACAGCGACGCGCGGTGGCTTCGTCCGCGGCCAGGGCGAACACGGTGGGGCCCGCGCCGCTGATGGAACAGCCCAGCGCGCCCGCGGCCAGCGCAGCGGCCTTCACGTCGTGGAAGTGGGGGATCAGCGGGGCGCGCCGCGGCTCGGCAAACACGTCTGACAGGGCGCGTGACAGCAGCGCGTGGTCCCCCGTGGCAAACGCGAGCACCAGCGCGGCGGTGTTGGCCATCTGCAGCAGCCACTCCGCGCGGTCGGTCTGCGGCGGAAGGATGGCGCGCGCCGCGCGGGTCTCCACGCGCACCGCGGGGCTCACCAGCGCCACCCATGGCGGGCGGGGCACGGGCACGGGGATGACGTCTGGCGGGGAGACGGGGCGGATGAGTACCAGGCCGCCCAGCACGCACGGCGCGATGTTGTCCAGGTGGCGCCCCGCCACGGCCGCTTCGCCTTCCAGCGCCCACGCCATCAGGTCCCGCGGTGACGCGGACAGGCCCAGTGCCCGCGCCGCGGCCAGCGCCCCGCCCACACTGCTGGCGGCGCTGCCACCCATGCCGCCGCTCACGGGCAGTCCCTTGTGAAGGTGGACGCGGACGTTCTTGGACGCGCCGGCGTGGCGGAGGACCGCCCGCGCGGCAATCACCGCGGCGTTGCGCGCGGGGTCCGTCGGGATCGCGGCCGCATCGCGTCCTTCCACCGTGACGTGGTCCGGGCCGTCCACCAGCTCCACCGTGACGGTGTCTCCGGCGCCGTCCACGCACAGGCCCAGCACGTCAAACCCGGGCCCCACATTGCCCACCGTTGCCGGTGCAAAGACGCGCGCGCCCGTCATGGTGTCACCCCGGGCGGCCGGACTTGCTGTGGCGCCGCCGTGGCGGCTGCAAACTGGTCCGGCCCGCGGGGCGGCGCTCCGCGGCGGTGCCAATGGCGACGATGTCATTGAGCACGCCCGCGGCGGTGACGTCCGCGCCCGCACCGGGGCCGGTGACGACGAGCGGGTTGGTGCTGTAGCGCCGCGAGTGGATCACCACCTGGTTGTCCGTCCCCGCCAGCCGCCCCATGGGGGAGGCCGCCGGCACCGCCTCCAGGCCCACCTGCAGGCCCTTGCGGCTGATGCGCGCCACGTAGCGCAGCACCTTCTGTTGCTTGCGCGCGCGCTCCATCTTCAGCGCGTACGCCCCGTCCAGTGCCGCCAGCCCGCGCAGGAAGGACTGGGGGTTGGCGTCAGACAACTCCGGCGGGAACAGCGCCTCCACGGCCACGTCTGCCAACTCCGCCCGGATGCCCAGCGTGCGCGCCAGGATGAGCGCCTTGCGGGCCACGTCCATGCCGGACAGGTCATCACGCGGGTCCGGTTCCGTGTAGCCGTTGGCGTGCGCATGCGTGACGGCGGCGGAGAACGGCGTGCCCTCCTCCAGCTGCGTCATCAGGTAGCCCAGCGTCCCGGACAGGCAGCCCAGGATGATCTCCACCTCGTCACCGGCCTCGCGTAGTTTCTGCAAAGTGTCCAGGACGGGAAGGCCCGCGCCCACCGTGGCTTCGTAGCGGATGGACAGGCCCGCGTCCCGCGCGGTCTCCATCACCTCGTCAAACCGTTCCTGTTCCACCGCCAGCGGCTTCTTGTTGGCCGTGACCACGTGCAACCCGCTGTGCAGCGCATCCAGCCAGATGGCGGAGGTGTCCGCGGCGGTGAGGTCCACCAGGATGGGCGTGTGCAGCGGGAGCGGCCAGACCTTCTCGCGCAGCTCCTTGAGCGTGTCCCGCGCGCGCGGCACGCGGTGGTACACCAGCTGCGCCCCGGACGCCTTGGCCCCCACAATCTCCGCCAGCTCCCGCGTGTCAAAACCCTTCTCCAGCACGCGCACACCGGACCGGTCCGTCACGGCAATGGTGGCCAGCTCCAGCCCCAGCGACTCCTTGTGCGCGGCGGCCTGCTCCATCACCTGCCGCGCCAGCGCCCGGCCAATCTGCCCCAGCCCCAGCAGCACCAGGCTGGCGCGGCGTCCCTCCACGTCACCCAGCGCGTGCAGCTTGGCCAGCTGGTACTCGCGGTGCAACGCCTGCAGCGCGGTGGGCACGTCGTCCTGCTTGATGACCATGGTGATGTTGAGCTCGCTGGAGCCCTGCGCCATGGCAATGATGTTGATGCGCTCACGGCTGAGTGCGCCAAACGTACGCGCGGCAATCCCCGGCGTCCCGCGCATCCCCATCCCGACGACTGCGACGACCGCGAGCTTGCGCTCCACGCGCACCGCGTCCACCGCTCCGCCTTCAATCTCCGGCGCGAACGCTTCCTCCAGCGCCACCGCCGCGTGCCCGGCTTCGTGCTCCGGCACCACCAGGCAGATGGACGCCTCCGACGACGCCTGGCTGATCATGGACACCGAGTGCCCCGCCGTGCTCAGCGCCCCGAACGTGCGCGCGGCCACGCCAGGCACGCCCATCATGCCCTTGCCCTCCACGGCAATGAGCGCCTGCCCCATGAACGCGGTCAGCGCCTTGACGGGGTAGAGGCCCGCGGCCACGTCACCGGCCACGCGCGTGCCGGGCGCGTCCGGGTTGAACGTGTTGCGGATGGTGAGCGGAATCCCGTCGTCAATGAGCGGAACCATGGTGCGCGGGTGCAGCACCTTGGCGCCGTAATAGGCCAGCTCCGCGGCCTCCCGGTAATGCAACTCCGGCACCACGCGCGCCTGCGGCTCCATGCGCGGGTCCGCCGTCATGATGCCGTCCACTTCCTTCCACAGCGTGACGGACGCGGCCTTGAGCACCCGCGCCATGATGGCCGCGGAGAAGTCACTCCCGCCCCGTCCCAGCGTGACGGTCTCCCCGGATGGACCACGGCCCACGTACCCGGGCATGACGACAATGATCTGCTTCTGCTGGAACGGCCGCACCTCCGTCTGCGCCGCCTCCAGCGTGCGGACAAAGTCCGGCCACAGGCTCCCCAGCTGCATGCGCGTATGGATGACGCGGGTGGCCTCCACGTAGCGGCATGGCACGCGCGCCTGCGCCAACGCGGCGGCAAAGATGCGGGCCATGAGGCGTTCGCCGCGCGCCACCACAAAGTCCATGGTGCGCGCGGTCAGCTCGCGCAGCACCAGGATGCTCTGGCAGATGGCGCGCAGCTCGCGGGTCTCCTCGCGCACCACGTCCAGCAGTTCGTCGGCGGCGGCGGCGGCGGAGACCAGCTCGCGGATCAGCTCCACGTGCCGCGCCTCAAACGCGTCCGCGGCGCGGTTCACCTCCGTGTCATCCGCGCGCAGCGCGCACTTGGCCGCGCCAATGAGCAGGTCCGTGGTGCCGGAGGTGGCACTGACAACGACAAACACGTTGGGCGCGGCGGCGCGGACAATGTCCACCGCCGCGCGCACCGCTTCCGGCGTGCCCACAGACGTGCCGCCAAACTTGTAGACCCGGAGCGGAACCACCAGGTCCGACCGGGAGTGCCGGGCGCCCATGCGGGGCTACTTCTTCTTGGGCTTGCCCTTGCCCGGCGGCGGGAGGGCGTCAGTCACAACCTTCTTGAACGCGGTGGGGTCCTCGCTGGCGGCGGCGCACACCGGCGCGGCCTCCTTGATCCCCACGTAGTTGACCAGGAAGCGCTCGCATACTTCGGCGGAGACCTTGGCCAGGCCCGCCGTGGCCACCATGACGGCCTCCACGCGCGCGTTGTCCTTGTCACCCTTGGATTCCAGCTCGCAGGCCACCTTGAAGTCGCCATCCTGCGGACCGCCCTGCTTGCCGGTCATGTAGGAGCGGGCGGCCTGGCCCCACGCCAGCTGGCAGTCCTCAATGGTTCTTGCGGCCCGCGCGTCCGTGGACAGGCACACAAGCGTGGCGAACACGGCAGCGGGCAGGAAGCGGTGCATCATCATGGCGTCTCTCCGGGCAACCCACGGCATCCTAGGGCGGACCTTCCGCCGGCGGAAATTCCCGGCCGCGGCGGATCGGCGCTCGCGCTTGACGTGCCGTGCGGGGCAGCGGACCATCCACGCTCCACATGGCGGCGCGCGGCACCATCCTCGGTCGTTCCCTGGCGGCCAAGCTTGCCCTGGCCATTGCGCTGGTGGCGGCGGTCCTCTCCGGGGGCACGGCGCTGGTGCTGGACCGGACGGGCAGCCGGGCCGTGGACGAGAACAGCGTGGAGCACATGGAGGTGCTGGCGGGTGCGCTGGAAGGGTCGTTCCACGCGTTTGACGCGGACCGCAAGGCGCACCCGGTGGCGGACATTGTGGCGGAGATTGGGCGGCACCCGGCCGTGGACCAGTTGCAGGTCTTTGATGCGCAGCGGCGCGTGCGGCACAGCCTGCACCCTGAGCAGCGCGGCCAGGTCCTGTCCGAGGCGGACGTGCGGACCGAGACGCCGTCCGCCGGCTCCGACGACATGGTGATGGTGCGCTACTTCCCGCTGCGCACCTCGTGCACCGGGTGTCACCAGGGTGAGGCCACCGCGGGGGGCGTGCGGCTGGTGGTGGACCGGGGGCGGCTGCAGTCCTCCCTGCTGCGGTTCCGCTTCCGCCTGGCCTACACCGGCGCGGCCATCCTGGCGGCGCTGGTGCTGGTGGCGGTGTACCTGATGCGCCGCATGGTGCTGGTCCCGGTGCGTGAACTGGCCTCCACCATGGCGCGCGCGGAAGAGGGAAATTTCCTGGTGCGCGCGCCGGTGTCGTCGGAAGATGAGGTGGGCCAGCTGGCGCGCGCGTTCAACACCATGCTGGCGGCCATCACGGACATGCGCGCGCGTGAAGTGGAGCGCCAGGCCGAGCAGGCCGGTGCGGAGGCGGAGCGCCGCCTGGCGCCGCAGATTGACGAGAAGAACCGGATCATTGCCACCAAGAACACGGAGCTGCAGGAGCGCGTGCGCGAGCTGGCACTGCTGCACGAGGTCACGCGCAGCCTGACGGCCACCCTCTCCGTGGACGAGCAGCTGGGGATCCTCACGCGCCTGCTGGCGGAGCGGCTGGGCTACCAGGAGTTCACGCTCATGCTGCTGGACCGCGCCGCGGCGCTGCTGCGCGTGGCGGCGCACCACGGCTTCCCGGACAGCATGAAGGTGGGCGAGATGACCTTTGCCGTGGGGGAGGGCATTGCCGGCCTGGTCGCGCAGACAGGGACCACGCTGGTGGTGACGGATACGTCCACGGACAGCAGGTTCCTGGCGGACCGCGTGCGGTTCACGCCGCGCGGGACGCTGGTCAGCGTGCCCATGATCAGCAACGGGATGGTGATGGGCGTGCTCAACGTGTTCCGCGGGCAGGTGGACGCGTTCCGCCGTGACGAGGTGGAGTTCATTGAGTCCATTGCGTCCCAGGCGTCCCTGGGCCTGGCCAACGCGCGGCTGTTCCAGGAACAGGTGGAACTGTCATTGACGGACGCGCTGACCAGCCTGCCCAACCGGCGGGCCCTGGACGCGCGCCTGGAGGTGGAGGTGGCGCGGGCGCAACGGTATGAAAGCGGCCTGTGCGTGCTGATGGTGGACGTGGACCACTTCAAGCTGTTCAATGACGCGCACGGCCACCTGGTGGGGGACGTGGTGTTGCGCGGGGTGGCGCAGACGCTGTGCCAGACGGTGCGCAAGGCGGACACCGTGGCGCGGTTTGGCGGCGAGGAGTTCTGCGTGCTGCTGCCGCGCCAGGATGCGCGCGCCGCCCGGGAGGTGGCGGACAAGCTGCGCAAGGCGGTGCGGCAACGGGAGTTTGAGCACGCGGAGAGCCAGCCGGGTGGGCGGATCACCATCTCGCTGGGCGTGGCGTCCTTCCCGGAGCACGGGCAGGACGTGAAGGCCCTGCTGGACCGGGCAGATGCGGCCCTGTACGCGGCCAAGCGTGCGGGCCGGGACCGCGTCATGGTGGCGGGGGAAGAACCGGTGGCCTCCCAGCCCGGTGGAAATGCGTGAGCGGGGCGCTGGGCCCCGGTATGATGCAGTGAGGGATCGCCGAACAGCATGGAGACGTTTCTCTCGGTATTCGTGGTTGTGGCGGCAGGGGCCGCGCTCATCTACGCGCCCCTGGGTGCGGGCACGTGGGCATGGCGGCGCGCGCGCATCAAGCGCGCCTACGCGGTGGACCCTTCAGAGTTGGACGCGGATACGCGCGCGGAACTGGCGCGCCTGCTCACCGCCGAGGCCGCCGCCGCGCATGACCGGGCCAGCCACGAGGAGACCATCCGCGCGTGCCGCCAGATCCTGCGCCTGGACCCGGATGACCCGCAGGCCAGCCGCATGCTGGTGGCCTCCCTGTTTGCCTGTGGCCGCTATGACCAGGCGCGGGAAGCGCTGGAACGGCACCTGGCCGCCTTTCCCAAGGACGAGGCGGTCCGGCTGGTTCCCGCCGCCATTGCCTGCGAACAGGGTGACCTGGTGCAGGCGCGCGAGCACCTGGACGCCATGGACCCCAACGCGCTGCCCGAGCACGACCGCGCGCTGTGGTTCAATAACTACGCCTACACGCTGGCGTCGCTGAAGGCGGACCTGGATCTGGCGCTGGAGTACGGGCAGCGCGCGCTGGCGTTGGCCGCGGACCCGGACCGGCAGTTCGCGCTGCGCACGCTGGGCATTGTGCACCTGAGCCGGGGTGAGGCGCCGTTGGCCGAACAGCGGCTCAAGGAAGCGCTGCAGCAGCGCGAGCACCTGCGCCCCGGTGACATTGAGTTCACGCACTACCACCTGGCCCTGGCGCTCAAGGACCAGGACCGCCTCCCGGAAGCGCGCCGTCACCTGGAGAAGCTGGCCGACGGGATGACGCCGTTTGCCCAGAAGGCGCGCGCGCTGCTGCGGGGCCTCAGCCAGGGCAAGGCCGCCTGACCCGCGCTCCCATGCTCCCCCGGCCCATCCAGTCCGTACTGGCCACCCTGGTGGCGCTGCTGGCCCTGCCCATCCTGCTGTGGCGCCGCAAGACCCGCCGCGGCCTGGCGCAGCGGCTGGGGCACCTGCCGCCGCCACCCGCGCGAGACGGGCCGCGCCTGTGGATCCACGCCGCCAGCGCGGGGGATGTGAAGAACGCCTGGCCGGTGGTGCGCGCGCTCAAAGAAGCGCGCCCGTCGCTGACCGTGCTGCTCACGTACGTGACCAACAGCGCGGAGCAGATGGTGGGCACCCTCAGTCCGCCGCCGGACGTGCACGCCTACGCGCCGCTGGATGCGCCCCTGTTTGTGCGGCGTGCGCTGGATGCCTGGCGCCCCGCCGTGTTGCTGCTGGAGATGACGGAGTTGTGGCCGGCGCTGGTTGCACAGGCGCGCGCGCGCGGCGTGTCCGTAGCGCTGTGTAACGGGCGGATGAGCCCGCGCAGTGCGGCCCGTTACGCCATGCTGTTCGGCTGGCTGACCAACCCGGTCCCCGCCCTGGCGGTGCTGTGCCTGCAGACGGACGCGGACCGGACGCGGTACCTCGCGCTGGGCGCCTCCCCCGAACGCGCGTTCGTGACGGGCAACTGCAAGTTTGATGCGGCGGCCCGGACGCCGTCCCCGGAGAAGGTGGCGGCGCTGCGCGGCGTCGTCGGGGAGCGCGGGCCGCTGTTGTGCGCGGGCTCCACGCATGCCGGTGAGGAGGACGTGGTGGTTGGCGCGTTGGCGGCGGCGCGGGGGGTGGTGCCGGGCTGCCGGCTGTTGTGGGCGCCGCGTTACCTGGAGCACGTGGATGGGCTGATGGCGCTGTGCCTGTCCAGGGGCTGGCGCGTGGCCCGGCGCAGCGCAGGCGCGGTGACCTGCGCCGCCGCGGACGTTGTCATCCTGGACACCATGGGCGAACTGGCGGCGGCGTACGCGCTGGCACAGGTGGCGCTGGTGGGCGGTTCATGGGTGCCGCGCGGCGGGCAGAACATCCTGGAACCCGCGGCGCAGGGCGTGCCGGTGCTGCACGGCCCGCACATGTTCCTGGCGCCGGACCAGGTGGAGGTGCTGGACGGACACGGCGCCCGCCTGGTCAACCGCGGCGAACTGCCCGCGGCGGTGGTCCACTGGTTCACCCATGACAACGACGCCCGCCGCGAAGGCGAGGCCGGCCGGGCCGCGGTGTCTGCGGTGGCCGGCGCGGCCGCGCGTCACACGGAGCACCTGCTCCCCCTGCTGCCGTCCTGAAACTTGCGTCCGCTGCGCGCGGCGTGGTGACCTGCCGCGCATGCCCCGGACGCACATCCTCCCCGTCAGTGTCTACTACGAGGACACCGATTTCTCGGGCGTGGTCTACTACGCCAAGTACCTGCGTTACTTTGAAGCGGCGCGCGACGAGTTCTTTGGGATGGAAGAGCTGGTGCGCACGTACAAGGAGACCGGCATTGGTTTTGCCGTCTACAAGGTGGAGGTCACCTACCGGGAGGGCGCCAGGTTTGGCGACCGCCTGGAGGTCCGCACGACGGTGAACCCGGAGAGCGACTACCGGATCCTGTGCGACCAGCAGGTGTGGCGCGTGGGTGGGACGCAACCGCTGGTGAAGGGGCTGGTGCACATGGTCTGCCTGGACGCCAACCAGAAACTGGTGGCGCTGCCCCCGTGGGTGCTGCAACACGTGCAACTGCGCAATGCCTGAACGGGGGGGCTGGGCGCGGCGCGTCATAGCCGCGGCGGGCGCGCCCGGGACGCTCTGCTAGCATGCCAGCCGCATGAAAGCGGTGACGGTGGCGCTGGACGCAATGGGTGGGGACAACGCTCCCCACGAGACGGTGGCGGGGGCCGCGGCGGCGACGCTGGACCCCCACGAGACGCGCGTGATTCTCGTCGGAGACACGCCGCGCCTGCAGGCGGAGCTGGCCAAGCACGCGCACAATTCCGCGCGCATCCTGTTTGAGCACGCGCCGCGTTTCATCCCCATGGACGCCAAGCCGCGCGAAGCGCTGGACGCCGTCCCGGACGCGTCGGTGGCGGTCGCCGCGCGCCTGGTGCGCGAAGGCAAGGCGCAGGCGCTGGTGAGCGCGGGGAACACGGGCGGGGTGATCCTGGCGTGTTCGCGGCACTGGGCCCGGCTGGAGGGCGTGCGCCGCTGCGCGCTGGCGGCGGTGGTTCCCACGGAGCGGCGCCGTGGTGAGAAGCAGGACCCGTTCTCGTTGATGCTGGACGTGGGGGCGACGCTGGATGCCTCGGCGCAGGACCTGCTGGCGTTTGCGGTGATGGGCGCGGCTTATGCGGCGCGCATTTCACGCAATCCGGCGCCGCTGGTGGCGCTGCTGTCCAACGGTGGCGAGCCCACCAAGGGGCGCGCGGAGATTGTCAGCGCGCACCAGATGCTGAAGATGCACCCGGCGCTCAAGTTCATTGGCAACGTGGAGGGGGTGGACCTGCCGCGCGGGACGGCGGACGTGGTGGTCACCGACGGGTTCACGGGCAACGTGGTGTTGAAGATGCTGGAAGGGGTGAGCGAGACCGTGATGGAAGTGGCCCGGTACGCGTACCGCAAGAACGTGTTCTGGCGCCTGGGGCTGCTGCTGCTGGGCAGCGGCATCAAACAGCTGCGGCAGCTCACGGACTGGCAGGAGTACGGGGGCGCGCCCATCCTGGGTTTTGACGGCGTGTGCATCAAGGCGCACGGCCGCTCCGGCCAGCGGGCCATTGCCAACGCCATCCGCGTGGCCGCCAAGGCGGTGAGCACCGACCTGGTGGCGTCCATGAAAGAGGGCCTGGCCAAGGCGCGTGATCTCGACATTGCGCAGAACGTGCCCGCGGGCGAGGCCTGATCAGCCACCGGGGAACCGCAGGAACCGCGCCGGCACCTCCTCCACCAGCCACACGCCGTTGGTGGCACGGAAGAACACCCGGCCTTCCGTGCACATGGCGGCCGCGTCCACCACGACGACGATGGCGGCGCCCCGGCGCGCACCGACGCGGCGCGCGGTGGCTTCGTCCGCGGACAGGTGCACGTGGTGCCGCGCCATCCGGCGCAGCCCCTCCGCGCGGATCGCGTCCAGGACGCGCGCCGTGGTGCCGTGGAACAGCGCGTCCGGAGGAATGGCGGCCTCCAACTGGAGGTCCACCGGCACGGAGTGACCCTGGTTGGCGCGGATGCGGCGCGTGGCGTCGTCCAGGGAGAAACGCTGTTTGTCGCTTGTACGCACCACCTCGCGCACGTCCTCCTCAGTGAGAGGGAATCCGCGCGCCGCCGCGCCCTCCATGAGGGCGTCCAGGTCCACCCAGCCACCGTCCTCCAGCGCAAGCCCCAGATCCTGCGGCGCATGGCGCAGGTGCAGGCTCAGGAACTTGGACACGGTCACGCGGCGGGCGGCATCCATCAGCGGCGTGACCGTTTCTGCCGCACGCCCGGCGGCGCCGCCGGGCCGGGGGTGGAAGGTGCCTTGCGCCAGTCCACTATCGACGAGCGCCGTGTCTCCGGCTGACACTGCGGGCAGAAGAACGTGTCATGTCCGTGCACGCCGGCGCACCGCAGCGTGGTGCCACAGCGGGGGCAGGGCTCGCCGTGGCGGTTGCGGACCTTGAGGAAGTCGCGGACCTTCTCGTCCAGCGGGGCCTGGCGCCGGGCCACCTCGTCACGCGCGTCGGACAGCACGTGGACAATGGAACCGTGCAGCGCGTCCAGTTCGTCGTCGGACAGGGCGCGGGCCATGGTCTTGGGGTGGATGCGGGCGTGCCAGAGCACCTCGTCCGCGTAAGCATTCCCAAGCGAATCCAGCGCGGACTTGTCCATGATGAACACGCGCACCTGGTCGCGCCGCGTGCGCGCCAGGGTCCGGAACGCCTCCCGCGTGAAACGCTGCGCGTCCAGGACGTCCACCCCCACGTGCTGCAGCCCCGGGACCTGGTCCCACCGGCCGCGGGGCAGCAGGTAGACCTTGCCCATCTGTTCGCTGTCCCGGTAGCGCAGCTCGCGCCCGTCAGAGAGCGTCCACGCCACCGCCAAGTCCCCCGGCGAACGCTCCCCGGCATCATCCACGGTGAAGCGGCCCGCCAGCATGGGCGCCACCACCATCTCCACGTCCGGTGCCCCGCCCGCCAGCGCAAACAGGACGAAATGCGCCCGCCGGGAAACTGCGCCAAAACGCCGCCCGGTCCACAATTCCTCGGGTTTGCCCTCCACGGCCAGGCGCAGCACCACCGGCTTGCGCACGCGCGTGGCCGTGATCACGGCGCCGGCAAGCGCGTCGGCCAGGCGCGGCACCACGTATTCCAGGTCCGGACGCTCCGGCATGGCTCAACCTCCCGCGGGGCGCAGCAACGCCTCCACGCGCAAGGACGGGCGCAGGCAGCCGCCCGCCCGCGTGGCGGAAGTGACCCGCGCGGAGCGCGCCGCCGCCAGGACCGCCGTCGCCTCGTCATCCGCACCGTCTGCCGGCACGCGCACGCGTTCCCCCGCGCGCGCCGCGGTCACGCACGCCACCACCGCACGGTCTGAGGCCAGCGCGCGCCCCGCCGCGTCCAGCAGCACCAGCCCCAGGTGGACTCCCTCCGGCGCGTCAACCGGGGAGGTCAACCACAAGCCCGCCACCGCGCCCGCGTCCGTCAGGTCCAGCTCCACCTCCGGTGCATACCCGCCATCACGCGTGGTCACCGCGGCCTGCTCCAGCAGCGCCGCCGGAGGCCGCTCCTTCTCCTTGCGCGCGCACGCGAGCGACCACGCAACAACCACCGCCAGGAGCACCGTGCAGACCCGCATGCTCATTCTCCCCGGTAGACGGGCGGGCGCTTCTCATTGAAGGCGCGCAATCCCTCAACGCGGTCCTTGGTGTGCAGGACCTGTTCATAACACTTCCATTCCACCGCCAGCCCCGCGTCAATGGGCATGCCGTACCCCATGTCCATGGCGTACTTGGCCTGCTGCACCGCAATGGGGCCGTTCTTCGCAATCGCCGCGGCCATCTGGTGCGCCGCGTCCATCAACTGCTCGCGCGGCACCACGCGGTTGACAATGCCCCAGGCCAGCGCTTCATCCGCCGTGAGGTGGCGCGCCGTGTAGATGAGCTCCTTGGCGCGGGCCAGGCCCACCACGCGCGGCAGCCGCTGGGTGCCACCGGCGCCGGGGATGATGGCCAGGCTGGTCTCCGTCAGGCCCATGACCGCCCCCTGCGCCGCAATGCGGATGTCACACGCCAGCGCCATCTCCATGCCGCCACCAAACGCCACGCCGTTCAGCGCCGCAATCACCGGGCAACCCACGCGCTCCACGTCCGTGATGGTGCCGCGGATGAGCGGCACAAACGCGCGCACATCCGCGTCCGTCATGTTGAGCCGCTCGCGGAGGTCTGCGCCCGCGCAGAACGCCTTGTCCCCGGCGCCCGTCAGGATGACCGCCCGCAGGTCACGGCGGGGAGCCAGCGTCACCAGGATCCGGTGCAACTCCTCCAGCAGCGGGCGGTTGAGCGCGTTGCGCGCCTCCGCGCGGTTCAGCGTGAGCGTGACGATGTTGTCCTTCTCCACCTGCAACACCAGTGCTTCGGCCATGGGCGCCTCCGGACGACGGACGGCGCCTCATCCCGCCGCACGGTCCGCCGCGCAAGTCCACTTCCCGCCGCAACACACGCGTGCCACGCTGCGTGGCTGTGCGTTGCGCCGCCTTGTGGCTCCCCCTGTTGCTGGCCGGCGGCCCGGCCACCGCGTGGGAGCGCCTGGCCCATGAAGCGGTGACCCGTACCGCGCTGCGCGCTCTGCCGCCGTCCTCGCGCGCGGTGCTGGGGCCGTGGGAGGAGGAGCTGGCGCGGCGGTGCATGGAGCCGGATGATGAGGCCGGCACCATCCCCGGCGAGCGCGAGCGGCACTTCCTGGACCTGGAGGCGTTTGGCTTCCCCGAGCCCGACCTCACCAAGGTGCCCGGCCCGTTGACCCTGACGCCCGACGCGGCCCGTGCGCTGTTGCAGCAGGCGCTGGATCCCGGTTTTCCGCGGGACCGCGCGCGCACCGGCGTCCTGCCGGAGGCGGCGCGCTCCCAGCAGCGCGCGCTGTCCGCCGCCCTGCGCGCGGGTGACGACGCTGCGGCGCGCCGCCACGCGGTGTTCCTCATCCATTACGTGGCGGACGCGCACCAGCCGCTGCACGCCACCACCCGCTACAACGGCATTGACGCGTTCCAGCGCGGGGTCCACGGCGCGTTTGAAGGGGACCTGGTGGCCCGCTGCCCGGGCGCGCGCCCGCGGTACGCCGCCGCGGTGCCCGCCGCGGAGGCTGAGGGTGCCGCTGTGGTCCTGACCGCGTTGCTGGAGGGGCACCCGCTGGCCACCACCGTGCTGGCGGCGGACCTGGGCTGCCCGTGGACGGGGAAGCCGCCGCGGCCGCGCTGCCGCGCCGTGCCGCGCGCGCGCGCCAACGCGGGCGTGCTGGCGTGCACGCACCTGGAGGTGATCGCTCGGGAGCGGCTGGAACGGGCGGCGGGGCGCGCGGCGCGCCTCCTCCACGCGGCCTGGGAGGAGGCGCGGGCGCCCGCGCGGTGATGGCCCGTCAGGGCGTGTTGGTGGCGCCCGGCGTGGGGGCGCAGTCCTGCCAGTCCGTCGTCTGGTCATCCGTGTCCAGCCCGTTGGGGAAGCGGCAGATGCTGCCGGAACCTGAGCCGGTGTCCGCCAGGGCGGCGTACGCGCCTTCCAGCACGGGGAACGCGGCCCCGGACACCGTCACCGCGGCCACGGAACCCTCATACGAGACAGAATCCACGCGCCGCGCGTCCCCGGTGGCCGCGGGGTTGAACAGCATCACGCCGTCCGGTGCGCCGTTCTGGACAAACCCCGTGGCCGCCACCACGCACTGGAAGGTGACCAGCGGATCCACCGGGATGGTCACGCCCGGCGTGGTGCCCGTGCACTGCGCCACCAGGTGGTACCCGCCCGGCGGCACCGTCAGCGCCGTGAGGTTGATGGTCTGCGCCACGCTGGCGTTGGACCCGTTGATGATGAGCAACTGCATCCCCGTGGTGTCCACGCCCACGGTGCCCGGGTTGTACAACTCCACAAACTCCGCGGTGTCCGTGCTGGCCTGGTCATAGTCCAGCTCATTGATGATGAGCTTGGGGGGCTCCACCACCACCGTGATGTCCGTGGTCACCGTGGCCCCCAGCGTGGCGGAAACGGTGGCCGTCTCCGCGGTGGCACCCGCGGTGAAGGTGGCGGTGGCTGACAGCGTTCCCTCCGCCACCACCACGTTGGCTGGCACCGTGGACGCGCCGGTGGTGGACAGCGCCACGGTGGCGCCACCGGTCAGCGCGGGGAAGTCCAGCGTGACGGTGAGTTGCGTGGTCCCGCCGGCGGGGACGCGGGGCACGGGGGCCGTGATGGCGGCCACCACCGGGGTCTCGGTGGTGCCCAGCACGCGGACGGGGGAGGAGAGGGTGGCCCCGTCATACGTGGCGCTCACGTGGACCAGCGCCGCCTGGGACACGCCCGTCACGTCAAACGTGGCGCTGGTGGCCGGCGGGCTGATGGTCACATTGGCGGGAACGGTGGCGGCCGCGTCGTCACTGGCCAGGCCAATGACCGCGTCCGCGGCCGGGGCACCGTTGAGGGACACGGTCAGCGTCAGCGTGCCGCCCACGGCCACAAACGCCGGGGCGGGCGTGATGGATGCCAGCCCAATGCGCGGAATGACGTCCGTGGCGTCGCGCGGCTCCAGCTTGGAGTTTTCGTTGGCGTAGTGCAGCACGCCGCGCAGGACCTGGAATTGGTCCGCCGGCGTCAACGTCGCGGGGAACGGCGTCACGCGGTACATGAAGTCGTTGATGCGCAGCCCGCCGGTCACCGCAAATTCGTACGTCGGCGCCGTGTCGCGCGGGCCCGCTGCCGGTGCCAGGTCCGTCACCGTCACGTTCTGCACCTCCACCAGCACGCCCTCCAGCTCCGCGGCGCGTGACCCGCCCGTGGCCACCAGGTCCGGCGTCACCACCACCGGGGAAGGCAGCGTGGCGCCGGACGACGTGACGGTGAAGGTCGGGTAGGAGAGCTGGCGTTCGCCGGCGCCGGTTCCGTAGACCTGTGCGCTGGCGGTGGAGACGTTGATGCGGTCCCCCACCACCGGCCTGACGCCGGTGGCCGTGGTGAACACAAAGATGCCGGAGAACTTCTCCTGCAGCACGGCGTCATACAGCGCATCCCCCGGCACGTGCTGCGCAAAGAAACCCGTGGGCGCCACCGCCGTCACCAGCATGTCACTGATGGACACCGGCACGCCCACCACGCCCTGCTTCACCGCATAGATGGAGGTGACGCACACCGTGTTGCCCGGGTTGGAAGAAGGGCAGATGTCGCAGGCGTCGCCCTTGTCATCGCCGTCGGCGTTCTCCTGCTGCGGGTTGTAGACGGTGGGGCAGTTGTCCTCCGCCGTGACCCTGCCGTCGGCGTCCGGGTCATCCGGGGAAGGCAGCGAACACCCGCTGACGCCGGTGGTGAGCGGGCAGGCGTCACACGCGTCACCCACCAGGTCACCGTCAAAGTCCGCCTGGGCGGTGCCGTCCACCGGGCGGATGGGGTTGAAGACGTCGGGGCAGTTGTCCTCAGGCGGGGTGCCGGTGTCCAGCTTGCCGTCACCATCCGCGTCGTTGGAGGCCTGCGCGGTGAAGGTGAACACGTTGCCGTCCGCCGCCGGGCGGGACGGGATGCACGTGGGCTCGTTGGTGGGCGTGCCGCAGAAGAACGCCGCGTAGCCGCCCCCCGCCGACACGATGGCCGAGTACGCGGTGCCCGTCTCGCGTGCCGCGCACACGCGCTTGCTCACGGTGCACACGTCCACCGTCTCGCAGCTCCCGCCGTCAGGCAGCGCGGCCACGGTGGTGGCGTCGCCGTACAGGACCTTGCCCGCACGCAGCACCAGCGCCACATCCGCCGGCTCCGCGGTGACCACCGCGTGCCAGTTCTGGCGGACGCCCGTGCCCGTGACGTCATCACCGCGGAACACCGCAATGTCCCCCAGCCAGCCGGCAGCCAGGGCGCCCACCTGGCGGTCAATGCCCAACACGCGCGCGGCACGGATGGTCACCATGTCCACCAGCTGCTTGTCATTGAAGTAGCCGCCCAGGTTGCTGCCGTTGAACTGTGCTGCGCATGCCAGTTCGCGCAGCGTGTTGAGGCTGCCTGACCGCGTCCAGTCCGTCCCCAGCGCAATCTCCACGCCCAGCGCGTGCGCCAGGGAGACCTGCGCGGTGTGGCCGTACAGCGAGATGTTGCTGCGCGGTGACCAGATGAGCCCCACGCCCTTGGCGCCCATCACCCCCAGGTCCGCGGCGTTGAGGCCAATGGCGTGGATGAACGCGCTCTTGGGCAACGCCAGGTCGCGCCCGCCGGTGCCGCCCGTCGTGCACACAAACTCATTGCGCGCCTCCGCGTTGATCCCTTCCGCAACGTGGGGCGTGTAGCCCACGGCGCCCGTCACGTTGGTGGAGGTGGGGCTGTCCCGGAACGCGTAGCCGCAGCCGGAGGTGAACTGCGTGCCGCCGCCGTCACCCAGCGGGAAGGTCTGGTAGTACACGCTGCCGCGCAGGCCCTCGTTGTTGGCCGCCTCGTCCACGTTGCGCAGCAGGCCGGCCACCGCCGCGCTGCCGTTGATGGAGGTGGCGCCGGACATCAGGTGCCGCAGCTCGCCCATGCGCGTGGCGGGGTCCTGGCCGGCCGGCGCGGGGACCTTGGTGTGGCCGTTGATGATGGGCGGGGAGGTGCGCCACTCGTGGCGGTGCTCGTAACGCTCAGAGGGACGCGCGGTGGCCACCCACGGCGGGTTCTGGTCAAAGCTGAGGTGGTCATGCGCGTTGATGAGCCCCGGAGCAATGACGCCGTCCGCGCAGCGGATGCGGGTGGCCGCCGCCGCGCCCGGCTCCGCGGAACAATCACACGCGGCGCAGCGGATGAGGCCGGCGT
Organism: Deltaproteobacteria bacterium; assembly: GCA_016218805.1. Lineage (GTDB taxonomy): Bacteria > Myxococcota > JACRCW01 > JACRCW01 > JACRCW01 > JACRCW01. Next base: position 32,309 of record JACRCW010000064.1, read on the forward strand.
TGTCCACCAGCACCTGACCGCCCTTGAGCGCGCCCTGCGTCTGCAGGACGTTGCCCTCCAGCAGCAGCCAGCTGTTGGTGCCTGCGGTGGTGGTGCACGTGGTGCCCGTGGACGGGGGGATGGTGCGGCCGCAGTCCACCACCGTCTCCGTTTCCGCAATGACCACGTCCACCGGGGCCGGCGGCGGTGCGCTGCTGCTGGCGGTGGTGGATGAGCTGGTCACCACGCTGCCAGAGGACCCCGCCGCGGACGAACCTGACTGCGCGGCCGACGAGCCTGACGCGCCCGAGGTGCCCGACGACGAGCCCGCGGCGCTGGAGCCGGTCCCAGACGTGGCAAGGGAGGACCCGCTGTCCGCCTGGCTGCTGGCCTGGGACCCGGAGGTCACCGTGCCGGAGCTGCCGCCGGACACCGCGCCGGAGCTGCTGGACGTGGCGCCGGACGACGAACCGTTGTCGTCATCATCACCACCGGGAGGGGGGCACGCACTGAGGGAGAGGACCAGGCCGGCCAGCAAGGCCGCACGCGCAAGCTGCATGAAAGGCTCCGGCGCGGCTCTAGGTGCCGCGCGATTCAACGACGGGCGGACCCTACCAGAAGCGGGTGGTAGGCGCCCTTGGGTTCTTCCACCGTGGTGCCGTCGGCAACGCGTGCGCGGTTCACGCGCATGGCCACCTCCTTCATCAGCGCCTCCACGCCCTCACGCGTGGCGCCGGAGATGACCCACAACTTCCTGCGGCGCTTGGCCAGGTGCTTCTCCAGCTTCTTGCGGTGCCCGGCCGTCTCCGGGAGGTCTGACTTGGTCAGCACCACAATCTCCGGGAGCTTGGCCAGGCGCGTGCCGTAGCTCTTGAGCTCGTCGCGGATGATCTCGTAGTCGGCCACCGGGTCGCGTCCGTCGCGGTAACCGCCCTCCACCAGGTGGACCAGCAAGCGCACGCGCTCCAGGTGCCGCAGAAAGCGGTGGCCCAGCCCCGCGCCGTCACTGGCACCCTCAATGAGCCCCGGCATATCCGCCATCACAAACGTGCCGCGCTCCGTGCGCACCACGCCCAGGTTGGGTGACAGCGTGGTGAACGGGTAGTCCGCCACCTTGGGGTGCGCCGCGGAGACCACGGACAGCAGCGTGGACTTGCCCGCGTTGGGGAAGCCCACCAGCCCCACGTCAGCCAGCACCTTGAGGGACAGGCGCAGGCGGCGCGCTTCGCCCGGGCGGCCCGGCTTGGCAAAGTCCGGCGCCTGCCGCGTAGGCGTGGCAAAGTTGCAGTTCCCCAAGCCGCCCCGCCCGCCCTTGAGCCGGTACTCCTGTCCGGGGTCCACCAGGTCGGCCAGCAGCTCGCCGGTGTCGGCGTCGTACACTTCGGTGCCGCGGGGGACGCGGACGGTGAGGTCCTGCCCGTCACAGCCGTTCTTCATGCGGCCGTGGCCGTGTTCGCCGTGTTCCGCACGCTGGTGCGGCGCGTAATACAGGTCCTGCAGCGTCCCCAGCTGCTTGTCCGCGCGCAGGATGAGATCCCCGCCGCGCCCGCCGTCCGCGCCGTCCGGCCCGCCGCGCGGCACGTACTTCTCGCGCCAGAAGCTGACCTTGCCGTCGCCGCCGTTGCCGGCGCTGGCTTCAATGGTGACCTCGTCAATGAAGCGCATGGGGACCCGGGAGAAGGGGGGCGCCGCTGATAGCACGCGCGCCGGGAAATGCCTTCTCCCGTTGGGCCCCACCGCGCCGCGGGCCGGTCCGCCCTCAGCGTCGGCGCCGGAACACCACCAGTCTGTCGGCCGCGTTCACCACGTGATCGCCCTGCACGGTCATCGTCTCAATCGTCACGGTGAGCTGGAAGGTGAGCTGATCGATCGCCGCGTCGCCTGTGGAATCAAGCTCGTAGCGCACCGTGCACTCCTTGGCCCCGGGCGGCGGCACGCACCCCCACGTCTGTGACGCCCACGTGCCGTTGCAGGTGTGTGTGGCCTGCCAGAAGTCAATGCGGTTGTTGACGGTGACGTACGGGAAAGGCCCCAGCTGCCCCACGTGCAGGCGCTCCCAGGTGTACATGCCATGGCGCTTCCACAGCATCCCCAGGCTGCGGGCATCATCGCCGGTCCCGTCGTCTTCAATGACCAGCTGACTGGGGTCCAGTCCATCGGGCGGGTCCAATTCGTTCCAATCCCCGTCAATGCGTGGCGGGCTGCACGGTTCCCCACACGCCCCCGCCACCAGGGCGGCGGCCACCCCCAGCGCGGCCACGGCGGCGCCTCTCATGGAATCACCACGTCCTGCGAGGATGCCGCGTCCATCCGGGTGCGGAACAGCCACCAGGCCAGCGGGCGGACCACCAGGGCGGTGCCCGCGGCCGAAGCCAGGCTGGCCAGGACCAGCGCCAGTCCGCCTGCCCACAACAGCCAGACCCCTGACCCGTCCTCGCCCAGGATGCGGAAGCTGCTGGCATCCATGCTCCACGCACAGCAGCCCACCGGGCCGGCCAGGCACCCCAGGCACGCCAGGCTCCCCCACAGCAGGCTGAACGGACAGCCCAACAGCCCAGGGGCGAGCAGGCCGCGCAGGCGTCGCCACGTCGTGGGGGGGCGCGGGATGAACGGTCTGCCCACCCCCGGCGCGGTCCGCGCCTGGTCCCCCGCCCACTGCGCGCCGGCCGCTGCCACCGGCCACACCAACGCGTCCGCCACCAACGGCACCGGCAGCAGGGCCAGCGGCAGGGCCGGCACGCCCCAACACACCAGCAACGCCCCCAGGCACGAATCGCCCGGCCGCAGCGGGAATGCGTACATGGCGGCGCCGGTGCTGCACGGCAATGCCACGGCAGCCACGTTGACCCCGCACGCGAGCAGCACCGTGGCGGCGACGGTTGCGGCGGTGGCCGCGGCTGCTTCAACCGCCTCCCGGTGGGGCAGCAGGACCTGGAGCAGGAAGCTGTGCGTCAGCCGGACCGCCTGGTTCACCTGCGGCGGGGGAGCAGCGGGCTCGTCCAGGGCGAGCAACTCCTCTTCCGCGACCGCCCCTGCGGCCGGCGGGAGAGGTGGAGGAAGCGGGGCGCCCTCAGAGGGCGCCGGCGGGGATCCGTAGGGCGGTAGGGGCGCGCCCTCGGGAGCGGCGGCCAGAACCAGCAGGGCCATCCCCAGTGACGCCGTCACCATCCGCGCCCCCTGACCTGTATGCCGCCGAGGCTAGGGCGCGCCCCCGGCGGGCGCCACGGGGGGCGTGGCGCGCAGTCACCGCGGCGAAAACAAAAAGCCCGCCGGTGACGGCGGGCTTTGCGTACATTTGCAGGACTTCTCCCTGCTCAGGCCTGCTTGCGAGCCGCCATCTTCTTGGCCAGCTCTTCGGCGCTGTACACGCTGACGCGGGAGCGCGTCTTCTCGCCGCCCTCGTAGGTGACCTTGCCGGGGATCAGCGCAAACAGCGTGAAATCCCGCCCCATGCCCACGTTGTGGCCCGGGTGGATGCGCGTGCCCTTCTGCCGCACCAGGATCTCGCCCGCGTTGACTTCGCACCCGTCATGCCGCTTGACGCCGCGGTACTTGGGGTTGCTGTCGCGACCGTTCCGGCTGGTTCCTTGTCCCTTTTTGTGTGCCATGGCTGCAATCTCCGCAAAAGAAAGAACGTGTTCGCCCGCCGGGATCAACCGCTGATGCCGGTGATCTCCAGCTCCGAGAACCACTGCCGGTGACCAATGGTCTTGTGGAAGCCCTTGCGGCGCTTCCGCTTGAACGCCCACAGCTTGGGCCCCTTGGCGTGGCGCACCACCGTGGCGGTCACGCTGGCGCCGGCCACCTGGGGCTGGCCCACCTTGGCGGTACCTTCGCCACCCAGCAGCAGGACGTCCTGGAACGTCACGCTGGCACCGGGGGCCACCTGCTTGTCCTTTTCCGGGTTGCCCAGCAGTTCCACGCGGATCTTGTCACCCTTCTCCACGCGGTGCTGTTTCCCGCTGATGATCACGACGGCGTACATGCGTCTTCCCCTGCGCCTCTCCCGGCTTGTTCGGCCCCCCGGGACATCCGGGTGGGCGCGGGAAAGGGGACGGGCTCCGTAGCGGGCCCAATGTGGCGAGTCAAGAGCGACGCGCGGATCCGCGGCGGCGCGGCGCGCGGCGATGCACGGACGGGCCCTGGAGCTTCGGCAACCGGCCGGACGGTTCAAGGGCGGCTCGCGATGTGCCGGGCGCCACCGCCAGCGGGCCCATGGTTCTACCGGCTCCCGTCCGTGGGCCGCCAAGCTGGGACGCCGTCAACGCTTGCCGTGTACGGCAAAATGCCGTACACGTGTCACTGCTGTGAGATGGAGGACCTCATGACCACCAGCAGGATTGATATGCGAATCTCAGAGGAAACCAAGACGCTGGTGGAGAGGGCTGCTGCCGCCATGGGTCAGACCGTCACTGCCTTTGCACAAACCGCGTTGATGAACCGGGCTCAACAGGTCCTGTCTGAGCGAGAGACAACGCTCCTGACTGCACGTGACCGGGAGTTGTTCCTGCAAGTGCTCGATGACAAGCCCAACGCAGTCCTGCGCAAGGCAGCCGCCAAGCACAAGGCGGGCCATGGCAGGCGCTGAGCCCCTGTGGGTTGTTGGGCAGCTCACCAAGAAACACGTTCGCGACGCGTTCCACAGTGGAGAACCGGCCCTCGACGAGTTTCTCAAGAAGCACGCCCGCCAAAACGCCGAACGTGGAATCAGTCGCACTTTTGTTGCCGTGCGCCGTGGTGCACTGGCCGTTGACGGGTATTACACGCTGCGCAGCGGTGCCGTGACGTTTGAATCTCTGCCAGACGAAGTGCGGAAGACGCTTCCCCGCTATCCGGTTCCGGTGGTGCATCTCGCCCGATTGGCCGTGTCCAAGGAGGCTCGCGGCATGGGGCTCGGAGAAACCCTGCTGCTGCACGCGTTTGAGAAGGCGATTGCCGTGGAGAATGAAATCGGTGTGTATGCGGTGGAAGTGATGGCCAAGACGGACGGGGCAAAGTCCTTCTATGAGCGGTACGGCTTCCGCTCCCTCAGGGATGACCGGTTTCACATGTACATCTCAATGCGGACGATTCGGGCAGCGCTCAGCGGAGCGTGAAGTCACCGTTTTGACCGTGCCCAAAACCGCCTGACGAGAATGCACCAGGGGCCCCTTTTTGGCCTGCGTTCACCCCGGCAGCGCCCGTTGCCATCCGCGGCGACGCAGCAACAACGCCAGCGCGGCCAGCCCCGTCCAGGACAGCGGGGCGTCCGCACAATTGCCGCAGCCGCCGCCCGGCAGCAGTCCGCCGGGGCCGTCACCCCCGCTGCCCCCGGATGAAGACGACGACGAGGATGACGACGACGACGACGTCCCGGCGTCCGGTTCCACGCCGGCATCCGGTGCGGGGGGCGCGGCCACGCACGTCCCGTTCTCGCAGACCTTGCCGCTCTCACATGGCACGTCGTCACGGCAGGCCACCGTGCAGTTCCACGCGGATTCGCACACCGTGGCGGCCACGTTGGAGGGTGACGCGCACAGGTGGATCTCACCGGAGCGGCGGGTGAACGTGCGGCACACGGCGTCACCGGGACAGGTTTCATCCGTCACGCAGGCCCGCGTGCACACGCGCGCGCTGTTGCGGCTGAACAGGCAGAAGCTGCCCACCGCGCAGTCCTCGTCCGAATCACACCCGGTACAGATGTCACAGCCCTGGCGGTCATCCGCGCGGCAGGTGCCGTCCGCGGCGCAGTAGTCACCGGGGGCGCAGTCCAGGTCGGACGTGCAGAATTGGTCGTAGGTGACGTCGGGGATGCACAGGTCGGTCGGCCAGTTGGGGGCGGTCAGGCTCGCGCGCGTGCAGTCGTACTTGAAGCAGGGGTCCTGGCCGGGGACCAGGCACTCGCAGCGCGCGGGGTAGCAGTGGAACCCGTGGGGGCACGCGCCGGGTACGTCACCAAAGCAGGCGTCCGTGCAGAACAACTGGCCCTGGCGGTTGTGGACCACCAGCGGCACGCCAAACAGGTTGCCGTAGCAGTTGAACAGCCCGTCCTTCTCACCGGTGGCCTTGTTGCCCACCGCGCACAGGCCCGGCTCGCCCACGGCCGTGAACCGGCAGTCAAATCCGGTGGGGCAGTCCTCGTCGGACGTGCAGGTCACCGTGCAGATGCTTTGCTCCTGGAACTCGGTGTCCACCGTCGTGGTGCAATGGGGGCAGGCCGCGGTGCACGGTTCGCCAATCTCGCCCGGCAGGCGGCGCGGGAGCTCGCAGTGGCTGTCCGTGCACACCGTGCCGTCCTCACAGTCCGCCTGCGTGGTGCAGTCCGGCGTGCACCGGCCGGTGGTGGAGCACGTGGCGCACCCGGCCACCGGGCACGGACCGCCGGCCAGCCCCGGGGACGCGGCCCGCGCCACCGCCGCGCTGGCGTTCACGCGCCCGTAGCCAAACCCAATGCTGTGCCCGTTGGCGTCGTACGCAAACAGCGCGTTGATGTCCTGGTTGAAGATCTGCGCCCAATCGATCTTGTCCGCGCGGATCTTGTCCGCGGTGTCCGTGAGGACGAGGCGGACCTGCTCCGCGGTCAGCGCGCTGTTGGCGGCCAGCACCAACCCGGCCACCCCAGCCACCACGGGGGATGCGCCGGAGGTGCCGGAGAACCCGTCGTAGTAGCCGTTGGCGGCATAGCCGTGGTCCCCGGTCACGTCGGTGGTCCACAGGCCGTGGTTGTCCTCGTTGACCGTGCCGCCCAGGCTGGGCGCCGCCACGTCAATGTCGTGCCCGTAGTTGCTGTACGGCGCCCAGTCATCCAGGTTGGACGAGGCCGCCACGGCAATGGAGAACGGGTGGCTGGCGTACGGGTCCGCCGCCACGTCGGAGGTGTCATTGCCCGCGGCAAACACAATGACCGTGCCCTTGCCCCCGCGGCCGGTGGTGCGCGCGTGGTCAAACGCGTCGCGTTCGGCCTGGGACATGGGGAAGTAGCGGGACCGGCCCGGGCCCCAGCTGTTGTTGATGACCCACGCCCCGTCATCCACCGCGCGCACAAACGCGTCGGCGGTGGACAGGCTGGTGCCCACCTGGTCGCCCAGCAGGCGCACCGGCATGATGCTGCACAGCGGGCACACGCCGGACAGGCCAAGTTGGTTGTCACCGCGCGCGGCAATCACTCCGGACACCGCGGTGCCGTGGCTCTCAAAGTACGGCAGGTCCGCGGGGCACCCGGAGGCCACGTCGCGGCCGTCCTGTGACGCGGAGCACTGCGGGCGGGGGTCGTCATCGTTGGCGGAGGGGTCAAACCCCGCAATCATGTTCGCCGCCAGGTCCTCGTGATCCACGTCAATACCGCTGTCAAACACGGCGACGACCACCGACGGGTCACCCTTGGTGGTGTCCCAGGCCTCATGCGCAAAGATCTGGCCCACGCCGGGAACCGGCGCGTTGGGCGCGGGGCGGCCCAGGTGCCACTGATTGGGGTGCAGGGGGTCATCCACCGTCGCAGTGAGGGCGAGTTCCCGGTACAGGTCCGGTTCCGCGGACACCAGCCCGTCCACCTTGCCCAGCCCGCGGGAGGCCTCCACCGCGTCCCGCGCAAACGCGTCCCCCACGGCAATGAGCGCGGTGTCCCGCACGCGGGAGGTCCGCAGCAGCGTGCCGCCCGTGGCGCGCAGCACCGCGCGCAACACCTGGGGCAACCGGCCGGGGGCCGCCGTGATGACAAGCCGCTCATCCGCAAACGCGCGTCCGGTCCCGCGCGCCAGCACCGCGTACGCACCGGACCATCCGCGCTCCGCCCCCGCGGCGCGGGCCAGCGCCACCAGCGTGCGCGGTTGCAGCGGCGCCGCGAACTCGACGACGAACAGCCCATGGTCCCGCAGGCGGCGCGCGCCGGAGACGGCCACCACGTCCGGTTCCTTCTCCGTGATGCGGGCGGCCAGGGCTTCCACGCGGCGGGCCAGTTGCGCGGCGGGCAGGCGCGGGTCCGCGCGCAGGGCAATGGCCCGGGTGGAGGTCTCCACGTCCACGCGGCTTCCGCCGGTGAGGTACCAGCGTGAACCGAAGCGCGTCTCCAGCGGCACGGCGGGTGCCGCCGACGACAACGCCGGTGCCAGCAGGCACAGGGAGACCACACAGGCGACACCATTGCGGCGGAACATCACGACCTCCAACCAGGCCGCGGGGGGGGCGCCGCGGGGGCCGCCCCTGTTCCACAAGCCGCGCCCGCCGTCCAGCCCCGGTTTCCCGCGGACCCCGGGCATGGGATGCTCGCGCCCCGGAGGAACGGACATGGGGCGGTCCAGGACGGCGTGGGCGTGGGTGTGTTGGGGACTGGTGCTGGTGCTGGCCGGGTGTCCCGCGCGCACGGGCGGCAACGGCGACGACGGCTCCAGCGGGGGCGGCGGGGCGTCCTCGGCCGCGGGCACTGCCAACACGTCGCACGGAGTGGTCAGCGGCTCCGGCTTCACCCCTGCCTCCACGTCGTTGTCCGCTACTTCCATTCCCACCGCCGCATCCAGCGGCAGCGCCAACCCCCAGAGTTCCTCCGCGGTGTCCCAGGTCGCCGGGGTGTCGTCGTCAACGGGCGCCGCCACGTCAGCGGCGTCCGCGTCCGTTGGCGCGTCTGGGTCCTCCTCCGCGGCGGGGCTGGACGGCGGGGTCCCGGACGCCGCGCCCATCGTCTGCGGCGGGGGACCGCTCAACTGCGGCGCGGGTGAGGTCCCGCATTGCTCGGCGGAAGGGCAGGGCAGCTGCTGCGGCGGCACCTGGTCGCAGTACTGCGAGCGCCCCGGTGTGGCCGGCTGCTTCCGCGCCACCGACGACTGCACGACGCTGACGCGGTGCGCGGGCGACGGGGGCGGCGTGTTTGCGTGCACGGCGGGTGAAAGCCCCCACTGCATGCCCAACGGGCAGGGCGTGTGCTGCGGCGGCGGCAACCCGGTGTTCTGTGCGGGCACCGGTTGCTGGTCCGTGGGAACCGACTGCACCACCATCCAATCCTGCGGTGACGCTGGACTGTCCGCCTGTCCCACGGGCAGCACCACGTACTGCGAACCCTCCGGGCAGCTGTCCTGCTGCACCAGCCAGTTTCCCGTGCATTGCGCGGGCACCGGTTGCTGGCAGACCGGTACGGACTGCGCCACCATCACCACGTGCGGCGCGGACGGCGGCGTGCACGCGTGTGGCAGCGGCAGCGTGGCGCACTGCACCGGCACGGCCGACCTGGTGTGCTGCCCGTCGGGGAGCCTGTTCTGCGACGTGCCCGCCGGCGCATCATGCTGGTCCGGAAATACGGATTGTTCCACCGTGCGGTGGTGCCCGTACCCTGACGGCGGCGGCCACCTTGCCGGTTGCACGGCGGGGTTCACGGTGGACTGCACCAACAACCAGTGCCGGCAGTGAGACTGTCTCTTCACGTGGAGGTGTGTCCGTGGCGTTGACGTTCAAGGAACTGGTGGCTTCAGACCGGGCCAAGCTGGAAGCGCTGATGACGGAGGGCCGCGGCCCCACGCTGGAGTCCATTGCCGGCTGGGAGTTCCGCGGCCACAACGTGCTGGCCCCGCACGAAAAGCTGGTCATGACCGTCATGTCCAACGTGCGCTTCATCAAGTGCTTCTTCCCGGAAGACCGGCAGGCCACGCCGGGCCGCACCTATGAGATGCTCCACGGCTACAACCTCAAGGTGCGCAACGGCGGCGTGGATGACCCGTGGACCACGATTCCCGACGAGAAAACGCCCAACCGGCTGGGGCATTACCGGGTCTACCGCGCGCGCAACCGTCCCGGGACCAACGTGTATCCCAACGCGATCTTCCTGGACTACAAGCAGCCGCAGAACAACCTGTTTTCCGGCAGCACCATTGATGACTACGTGGTCCAACCGGATCCCGGAAACCCGGACCTGCTCATGGGCAAGGCGTACACCAACCTGGCGGTGATGACGCCCGCCACCTTCTTCATCCTGGAACGCTACCAGCGGCATGACCGCTGAGGCACCGCGTAAGAGCTTCAACCCCGCAGCGTCGACGGCAAGGACCCGCGGTGCGGTGGAGAAAAGTCCGGCGCCGTCGTATCAAGCGCGCCACGAGGTGCTTGCGTGACCGAGATCCTGGCGGTGACCCTGATATTCGGCACACCCATCTTCTGGTACGTGGCCCGCCGGTATTTCAATGCGCTGGAGAAGGGCCTGGTGCCGCCGCCCAGCGCGCTGCTGGGCCAGCCCGACGAGAAACTCAAGGCGCAGGTGGCGGCCCTGTCCGCGCAGCGGGACACGCTCACCGACCGGGTGAAGAACCTGGAATCCATTGTGTGCAGCCTGGATGGTGACCTGAACCTGCGGTTGGGTCGGCTGGCGCGCCAGCAGAACCTGTTGTCACAGCAGCACCGCGCGCTTCCCGCCCCCACGGGCCCCGGCGCCGCCGCGCTCACCCCGCCTGGGCCGCCTGACGCCGGGGCCACCATGGCGGGCCCGGGTGAACTCGCCGCGGGGAGCGTGCTGGCCAAGCGCTTCCGCATTGAGGGGCTGGTGGGCCGCGGCGGCATGGGCGCGGTGTACCGGGCGTTTGATGAATCCATGAAGGAGACCGTGGCACTCAAGGTCATCTCCAGCCTGCACTACGACAACATGAACGAGGTGGCGGAGCGCTTCCGGCGCGAGGCCTCCGCGTCACGGAAGATCAACCACCCGCATGTCATCCGCATCCATGACCTCGGCGTGGACGAGCGCGGGATGATGTACATCTGCATGGAGTACTTTGCGGGCCGCACGCTGTTGGACGTCATCACGCGCACGCCGAGCCAGCCGGTGGCCCGCATCCTGGACGTGCTGTCCCGGACCTGCGCCGGCCTGCAGGCCGCGCACGACGCCGGCGTCATCCACCGCGATTTGAAACCCGCCAACGTGCTCACCAACGAAGCGGGCGACCTGCGCATCATCGACTTTGGCCTGGCGCGCCTGGAGTTCCGCGAGGGCATGACCTCCACGGGGATGGTGCTGGGCACGCCGCACTACATGTCCCCCGAGCAGATACGCGGGGAACGCGTGGGCCCCGCCACGGACGTCTACTCGCTGGGCGCGCTGGCCTACCACCTGGCCACCGGCGTGCCGCCCTTTGACGGGGACACGCCCATTGCGGTGGGTTTTGCGCATTGCACCGAGCGCGTGCGGCCGCCGCGGGACATCCGCCCGGACCTTCCCGGGGCGCTCAGTGACGTCATTGTGCAAGCGCTGGAAAAGGACCCGGCACGCCGGCCGGCCTCCGCGGCCCAATTCGCGGCATTGATGAATTCACCGGCAAAGGCGTGACCCGGTGACGGGGCCTCAGGGCGCAAGTTCCAGCGCCCTGAACAGCGAGGGTTGCTTGCCCGTGCCCATGCCCGGCGTGAGTTCCAGCCATTGATCGCGCCCGGCGCCGTCGTCGTCGTTCACCATGGCGCAGAAGCCAAACACCGTCCCGGCGGTAAATGCCGGCTGCCCCAACTCCGCCGCCGTGTAACAGACCTCGTAGTACCAGGTGTTGTCCGCGTTCTGGACGCTGCACGTGCCTGACCCGGTGGCGCCCGCCGGCGTCGGCGCCCAGCGGTACGTGCGCAGCTGAGAATCCGGGCTGAGCACGGCGCAACCCAGCTCGCGGTCCTCCGTGAAGTACGCCGCATCGTCGCCGTCGTGGTCTACGTCAAACGCGAACTGGATGCTGTCCCCCCGCCACAGGTAGGTGCTGTCCGCGGACTCCACGTTGCGGTGGACGTCGTCCGTCACCATCACCGCCAGGCACAGCGCGTCCGTGTTCCATTGCACCGCCACGTACGCGGACAGGTCCACCACCGGGGGCTGCGGGGCGCCGGCCACCGCGGGCAACGGGGTCCAGGTGGCGGTGTCCCATTCGGCCAGGGCGCCGTCCGGGACCACCGCCAGCCCGGACGGGGCGACAATCCGGGGCAGCGCCGACGACGAGCTGGCCGCACCGCTGGATGACGAGGTGCCCGGCGCGGACGCGCCCGACGAGGACATAGGCCCCGACGAGCCGCGGGAATCCGGCGTGGAGGTTGCCGACGACGAGGACGCGGCAGCACTGGACGAGGAAGGCGGTGGGCGGCTGGTGCCAAATCCCGACGACGACACGGCGGACGAAGCGGCGCCGCTGGAGGGCGGCGCGAGTGAGGATGGCGCCGCGGAGGAGGAGGAGGAGGAGGAGGAGCGCGAACTGCCCGCGCCCGACGAGGGGATTCCGGCGGAACTGGCGGCGGAGGACCCCCCGGACGGCGTTGACGACGACGCCCCGCGGGAACTGGAGGGGACACCGCTGGATGCCATGAACGCGCTGGAGGCCGCATTTGACGATCCGGCCGAGGCCGATGACGACGACGGAGACGGTGAGGCGCTGGAAGCGGTGCCGCCCGCGCAGTGCCCAGCCACGCAGGGGCCATTGCGACCGCAATCCAGGTCATCGCGACACGTGCGCCGGCAAATGCGTTCGCGGACGTCACACACATAGCCGCCCGCGCAGTCCGCATCTGCGGCGCAACGGTACCCGGCGGGGGCGTTGCAACCGAGCGCCACGGCGAGCAGCGCACAGGCGGCGACGGCAGCGGGTTGCATGCGGTTGGGGCGCACGGGGACAGCGGACCACCCTGCGCGCGGAGCGTCAACCCGTCCCGACGAGCGCTGCCGGGCGCGGCGGATCCAAGTCTGAGCCGGCATCTGTTCCACGAATGCCACGTCCGAACTGCATGCACGCTCTGCGTGCATGCGTACCCGCCCCCTTTTGGGGGGCGGCCGGCGACGTCAGTCGCCGGGGGTGGGGGGCCCGCCAGCGGGTTGGTCCCACCCGGGGAAGACGGTGGTAGCGGACCCCCCACCCCCCCCCCACCCCCCTCGCAGACGTCGCTGCGCTCCGTCGTCGAGGGCCGCCCCCCAAGGGGGGCGGCGTAGATGGGCTTGCCTGCGGCAAGCCCGCGACGCGTCGTGGAGCGGGCCTCCGCTGCTCCGCGCCTCTCAGGATCGAGTCCGCCTCGCAGCCGGGAGCGCGCTCCGGCCATCGTTGCGACGTGAGGCCGCGGTCGATACCGTCGGGAAATGAGCCCGCAATCCAGCGCAGCACCGTCCACCAGCACGGCCACGGTGGCGACCGGAACCGACCGCGCACCCACGGTGGCGGGAGTGGTCCGCTTTGACATGGCCGCGACGGCGCTGGCCGTCAGCGGCTGGGTGTTCCTCGGCATCACCGGCCTGCCCATTCCGTGGCGGATCGAGCCGCTCGCGTTGATCGGCGGCCTGCTTGTTTCAATTCCGCTTGCGCTGCTTACAAGCGCGTTGTCGTCCGTGTTGTCCGGTCGGCGGCCGCGCTTGTGGGTGGATGACGCGTCGCTGGTGCACCATGCAGTGATGCCCATGGATGTCCAGGCCAGCGTGGGGGCCATCACGGAGCGTGCGGCGCGCGCGCACCTGGTGGCCACGCGCGCGGACGCTCCGCAGGGTTGTGCCGTGCTGGAACTGCAGCATGACGCGGGCCCCGGTTACGGGTTTGTGGACACCGTCGCGTCCCTGCCGGTGTCCGTGCGGGCGGAACTGACCCCGTCACCGCAGGGCACGGCGGTGCAGGTCACCGCAACATTGCGCACCACCATGGTGCTCACCACCAACCGGCCGGAGGTCCTGGAGGGAATCGTGCGCTACCTGGCGCTTCAGGCGGCGGACCCTGTCGTGCGCACGCCGCCCATCCTGCTCCGCAGCGGCCTGGCGCTGTTTGAACTGTCGCCGTGGCTCGCGCTGGCCGGCGCGTGGTCCGGCGTTGGGGCGGACGGCGCCATTGCGTGGTGCGGTTCCTCGGCCGTCCTGACGACGCTGGGATTGGCCATTGTTGCGGTGCAGCGCCATGCGGTGGGCGGGTGGGCGGGTGCGCTGGCATGGGTGGGATGCGCGCTGCCCGTGCTGCTGGGTTTCATCGGCACGTTGTAGCAGCGGGCGCATTGCGGGGGCTCAACGCTGCTTCTTCACAATACGCAGATGGGACACCGCCTTGGACGGCGTGAATTCCACGCATTCATACAGGTCCTCAACGCCACCCAGACCTTCAAAGATGCGCTCGCCCTGACCCAACAGCAGTGGCACCTGCACCAGGTGCAGCTCATCCACCAGCCCCGCCTTCATGTACTGGCGCACCGTTCCCGGCCCTCCCGCCAGGCGGACGTCTGCACCCTTGGCAGCCTCCTGGGCGCGCCTCAGTGCGGACTCAATGCCGTCATTCACAAAGGTGAACGTGGTGCCGCCCTGCATCTCAATGGGGTCCCGCTTCTGGTGGCACAGGACAAAGACAGGGTGGTGATACGGGGGATTGTCTCCCCACCAGCCCTTCCAGTTGAGGTCCCAGGGCCCGCGGTCCGGGCCAAACATGTGGCGGCCCATGATGGAAGCGCCAATGTTGTCGTCGGAATGGACCACAAAGTCGTTGTCGATTCCCTCCGCGCCGTCACCGGGCCGCCCGAACCTGGCGCTGAAGAACCTGGTGGCAAACGCCCAGTCCATGAGCCTGAGTCCGCCCCTGCCAAACGGCGCATCCAGGGACTGGTTGGGGGCGGCGCTGAAGCCGTCCAGAGACACGGCGAAACTGCGAACCACAAGTCTGCCCACGGTGCCACCTCCGACCTGGAAACCATCTCGGCACGGACCGCCCGCGCCTGCCTGCCCGGCCGCCGAAGTCCGGTCGCCGGCTTGTAGTCTTGCGCTGCATACTCTGCGCGAGATCTGCACCCTGCGCCTCATTCCGCTTGCTTTTGGTTGTGCGGCAAAGCTAACGTCGCGCGAGCAAACAATAGACATCCGCGAAAAAAGGGCGAGGTCCTCGACCATGCGACGACTCCTTCACCCGGTTTCTCTGATTCCGGTCCTGGCAGCGCTTCAGTTCGCCCCGTTGACGGCCAACGCGGATGCGTGCGCGCCCGGTCTCGCGGCGTACCCCGAAGGCTGCTGCAACGGGCGGGTGTGGGCCTCGTGCATCACCAACGTCGAGTACGCGCTGGATTGCTCGTCCACGACGGACCCGAACCAGGGTTGCATCTGGGACACCGGGTTGAGCGCCTACGGGTGCGGCGACACGACGGTGAACCCGTCGGTGGACCCGTCCCTGACGTATGCGCGCGCGTGCTCGTGCACCATTGATTGCGCGGGCCGCACCTGCGGCAGCGACGGATGTGGTGGGCAGTGCGGCGTGTGCACCGGCAGCAGCTACTGCGACGGTACGCAATGCGTCTGCTCCCCGGATTGCACCAACCGGTGGTGCGGTGACGACGGGTGCGGCGGTACCTGCGGTGACTGTACCGGGGGCCAGGTCTGCTACGACCCCGCCATTGGCTGCGAGAACTGCCAGCCCGATTGCACCGGCAAGCAGTGTGGCTCCGACGGTTGCGGCGGACAGTGCGGGCTGGGCTGCGGCGGCGGCATGGTGTGCAACGCGCAGGGCCAGTGCGACGTGTGCGTGCCGGATTGCGCCGGGAAGATCTGCGGCAGCGACGGGTGCAGCACCATGTGCGGCAACTGCCCGTCCCAGTACGACACCTGCAGCGCCGACCAGACAACGTGCATTGCATGCGTCCCGGCGTGTTCGGGCAAGCAGTGCGGCGACAACGGCTGCGGCGGCACGTGCGGGACCTGTGGGTCAACGGAGATCTGCACCGCGGCGCAGCAGTGCGTGGTGTGCACGCCTGATTGCACGGGCAAGCAGTGCGGTGACGACGGGTGTGGCGGCTCGTGCGGGACCTGCACGTCGGGCACCTGCTCGGTCAGCGGCGTGTGCGATTCCCGCTATTGCCGCGATATCCCCGCGCTGGGCTGCTGTGACGGCACCGAGCGCCTGTCCTGCAGCTACCAGTTGATCGACGTGGAGGACTGCGCGGCCACCGGCGGCATGTGCGGACTGAGCGCCAACTCGTTTGGCGTGGCGGGGTGTTTCTCTGCCGCGGAGGTGACCAGCAGCGCGCCGTGTCCCGCCCCGTGCACTCCCAACTGCACCAACAAGAACTGCGGTGACGATGGGTGCAACAACGTCTGCGGGGTGTGCGGCGCCGGTCAGTTGTGCAACGCCGCCCAGCAGTGCGAGGCGTGCGTGCCCGCGTGTTCGGGACGCGTGTGCGGGTATGACTTCTGCGGTGGCTCCTGCGGCACGTGCACGGGCGCAGGCGAGGTGTGCACCCCGGATGGCCAGTGCGTGGTGGAGGAGCGGACCTGCGCCAACGTGCCGGTGGGCGGCTGTTGCGAGGGCGGCATCTACAAGCAGTGCGACGACGGCCCGATGGCCCAGCTGCGCTGCTCGGACTTCGGCGACGTGTGCGGCAGCAATTGGTTCGGCGGCTTTGCGGGGTGCTGGCCGCAGTCACAATACGAAGGCCCCAAGCCGTGCGCCTGCATTCCCAAGTGCACCGGCAAGGAGTGCGGACCCGACGGGTGCGGCGGCGTGTGCGGCACCTGCCACGCCGGCCAGGACTGCGATGAGAACGCGCAGTGCGTCTACCCTGCGTGTCCCGATCTCCCGGATGAGCGCTGCTGCACCGGCGAGGTGCTCTCCGGCTGCAGCCAGCGCGGTGCGCTGCCCGTCGACTGCAAGTCGCGCAACCAGTACTGCGGCTGGGATTCGGACCAGGGCGTCTACGGCTGCGTGGACTCCCCCAACCTCACCGACCCGGCCGGCGCGCTGCGGAATTGCCCCGGCGCCCCCACGTGCACCCCGAGTTGCACCGGCCGCACCTGCGGCAGCGACGGATGCGGCGGAAGCTGTGGAACGTGCCCCACCGACCGGACCTGCGATTTCACCACCGGCACGTGCGTGGGCGAAACCATGTGTTCGTCACTGCCGCCGGGCGGCTGCTGCTACGTCAACACGGAGTACTACAACATCGTCCAGCACCTCTCCTGCTCGTCGACGGACGACTACCCCTCGCGGCAGCACTGCGGCCTGATGCCCAACCCCAGCGGGTGGGGCTCGGTCCAGGGCATGTGCGGCTGGGCTGATGGCCGCGTGGCCTGCGTGCCCAAGACCAGCACCGCCCAGCCGCCGTCCGGCACCAACATCTACTGCCCCACGGGCACCTGCATCCCCAAGTGCGACGGCACCGACCAATGCGGTGCCGACGGCTGCGGGGGGGTGTGTGGCATCTGCCCCGCCACACACAGCTGCGTGGCCGCTGCGGACGGGACGGGCGGCCATTGCGTCGCACCGTGTTCGCCTTCATGCGCGGGACGCACATGCGGCTCTGACGGCTGCGGGGGCAGCTGCGGTGACTGCAACTACAACGAGGAGTGCAAGGAGCTTGAACTCGGCAAGAGCGCGTGCGTCTTTGTCAACCGCTGCAACGGCCTGCCTGACGAGGGCTGCTGTGACGGGCGGGACCGGGTCAGACGTTGCCACAACGGCTACCCGGTGAGTGAGGAGTGCGGCTCCCTGGTGTCATGCGGTTGGTACGAAGGCGGCGGGAGCTACGTGTGCGGGCGCACCAACGGCGCGGCCGACCCGAGCGGAGTCCATCCCAAGACGTGCCCGGGTGGCAGTTCGGCGTGCGTGCCTCGCTGCGGGGGCAAGGAGTGTGGTGTTGACGGGTGCGGCGGCTCGTGCGGCACGTGCACGGGAGGCATGGAGTGTGACCGCGCGGGGAAGTGCCGCACACCCACGTTCACGGGCGGCAAATACGACCAGTACACTTACACGTTTTCTCCCTCGGCAGGCTGTTGTTACGACGACGGAACAATGCAGTACGAACGCTACAACGCGGATGTCTACCTGGGGAAACAGCGCGTAGGGCAATTGCCCTGTTATTACGGCTGCGGGTTCAACGAGCAGTACCAGATGTACATGTGCAACGAATACGGGAGGCCCGCGCTCCCGTCGGTGGACCCCGCCGGCAACTACCCGCGCGTGTGCCAGGCCCCAACGTGCACGCCCTCCTGCGCTGGCAAGCAGTGTGGTGACGACGGGTGCGGCGGCAGCTGCGGAAGCTGCGCCGACGGGTCACGCTGCTACGAGAACCAGTGTTACAACCTCTGCACCGAGCCCGACCCGCGCAGTCACGAGTATTACACGGAAGAGGGGCGCTGCAGTTACGCCACGCTGTACTTCTGCGACAACGGGTTGCCGGCGGAGCTGAACTGCAACCAGGTGGGCAGCCTGTGCGGATGGAACGAGTTGCTGGGCGCTTACTCGTGCGGCACCAGCGGTGAGGCGGGACCCGCCGGTACCGAGCCGATCCAGAACCCCGACTGCGCGTTCGCGTCCGGCACCTGCGGCTTCAAGCGCGGGTGCGGCATCAACGACGGCGCCTGCCCGTCGGGGCAGAGCTGCTCGGTCCAGGGTTACGTGGAGGACTACGGGCTCGGGCATTGCGTGAACAACTCGGAGACCCAGTACACAAGCTGCAAGGCCCGTTGCTTCGGCACCCGCGTCATTGAACGTTTCAATTACCAGTGCTCCTGCAATGAGGGCTGCGAGGTCCTCGGCGACCCTGCCTTCTCGGTCAACAACGCGGTTGAGCACGGCATCTGCTGCACGGACTACGCCTACGAATGCCAGGGTGCGCCATCCGTTCCCGCGTGCGGGGACGGGTTCTGTTTCCGCGACGCGGGCGAGTCCTGCGCCAGCTGCCCCGGCGACTGCGGCGCATGTCCCGCCGGGTCCGACACGCCGCCGTGGAACGCTCCCTACGACCGCGCCCCCCGTGCGGCGGCCGGTGGCGGCGTCAACGACCTCGCCCTGAGCCCGCTGGATGACGTGCTCCCGGTGAGCCCGCCGGTCCCCACCGACGCGCTCATGATGTACGTGCCCGCCCCCGGCATTGACCTTGGACCGCCGGGCTCCCGTACCAACTTCCAGCCCGGCACCGACGTCATTGCCTCCACCACGGGCCGGCTGGGCCAGGCCCTGCGCTTCTTCACCCAGACGGGCCAGACCGTCACGCACGCCGGTGACCTCACCTGGCTGCCTGACGGAGCGCTCCCCCGCGTGGTCAACACGAAGACCCGCGAGAACGGCGGCATGTCCGTGGCCATGTGGATCAACGTCCCCGACGACATCGATCCTGCCGCGCTCAACCCGTTGTGGACCGGCCTCCCCGCACCGGATGCCGCCGACAACACCGAGCGGCTGTGCCTGTGGCCCCGCAAGTACAGCAGCCCCCGCCTCAAGGTGGCCTGTCCCAGGATCAATGGGCAAGAATCCAAGATCACTGACATCCGCATGTACGCCGGCGGCATCGTCGGCCTGCCCGCAGCCCCCGACGGGAACTGCCTGCGGATGAGCGACTACAAGCAGGACGCCACCTGCCAATGGAGTGGCGCGGAGGACTACGCACGAACCACCTGCCTCGGCCAGGGGAGCTGCACGCTGAAGTTCCCGGACAACGTCCCGGGCTGCGTCGCCGACTCGCCGTCGACGACCATGTACGTGGAGGCCGTCTGCAGCGCCAATCCCACGCCGCCCGAGCTGGGCGTGTCCATGCTCATCACGCCGTCGAGCATGGGTCACCAGCTCGCGCTCTCCGCGCCTGGCGCCAGCTTCGCGTCCACCAAGGAAGTCACCACGGGCGAGTGGCACCACGTGGGCTTCACGTTTCAGCCGTTTGCATCCGAGAAGAAGCGCGCCGGCGGCATTGCCACGCTCTACCTTGACGGTGAAGCGGTCGCCTCCAACGCATCGGTCCGCTTCCCGCGCCTCCGGTCGTCCACCACCAGCGGCGTCACCACCACAGCGCTGAACCTCTTCCCGCTCGGGATGAACCCATCCCGCACGGCCACCTCGTCGCTCATTGCGGACGTGGATGAGCTGTTTGTGTACGGACGCGCCATCACCGACGGCGAGATGTCCAGCCTGGCGCGCAAGGGCACCCGCGGCCTGCGCATGGTGTGGCCTGAGAATGGTTCTGCGCACCGTTTCCGGAATGACGCCACCAGCCTCTCCCTGGTCACTGTCGACGCGCCGCACCTGCTGGACGTGGGCGCGCCGGGTGGCTCCCGGACGGTGCGGCGCGAGCAACCCGCCCTCCACGTCGGAAACGACCGTTCCCTTGAGTTTGGCAAGTCGGGCACGCATGACCTTGCGGGTCTGTCCTCCTACACGTTGATGGCGTGGGTACGGCAACCCGCCTCCGGGACCCTCCGCACGCTCATGTCCGCTGGCGAGGCCGGTACCGACGAGCGTCTGAAATTGGAGCGGGTGGATTCCACCGGCGCCTGCGGAGGGCGCGCGCTCGTTGCCACGTTCAGCGATGGCACCGTCACGCAGACCGACTGTTCCTACGGCTTTGATCCGGACCGCTGGGTCATGCTCGCCGTCACCCAGGGAGGCGGAAAGCGGAGCATCTACGTGGACGCGGTGCTGGTTGCCGAGAGCAGCGTGTCCAATCCGGCGGCGCTGTTCGTGGGCACTGGCGGATCGCCCCGGGTGGCGTTCCGCGACGTGGACGTCTTCTGGGCGGGGCTGTTCCAGCGGGCGCTCAGCCAGCCGGACCTGGCCATCTGGCGCGGCCAGGGTCCCCTCATGTGGACGGACGGCGCGAAGTACACCGCCGGCGGCGCCGGCAAGGTGCGTGACTACGCGCTCTACCAGGAGCGGGGCGTCACCACCCAGCGACCGACGCTGTGGCAGGGGAACACGCCGCTGGCGTCCGCCAGTGGCGCCGGCCCGCTCGCGCTCGACCGCGCGACGACGCAGGAACTGACCATTCCGGCGAGCGTACACTTTGCCCGGCCCGAGGGCAGCACCACCGACGACGCCCCGCGCATCTTCTCCTACGCCGCGCGCGTGGTGATGAACGGCGACGGCACCTACCCACTGGTTGACCGCCAGGTGGCATCCGGGGGGCAGCACGTCACGCTGTTCCGCGCCGACCTCGAGTGCAGCACCGGCAAGTGCCAGGTCACCGGCAAGGCGCGGGTGGCCGGCCCGGGCGTGACGTCGTCCAAGGACGAAAGCAGGTTCTCGAGCGAGTTCTTCACGTTGGGCGCCGCCACCGAAGCCGACGTCGCGCTCTCGTTCGACGGCCGCAACGTGCTCGTCGCGATGGGCGTGCTTGGCGCCTCAGGCGGGGCAAGCCTGGAGTCCGCACACGCCCTCGCGGTGGACGAGGTGCTCCAGGCGCGCAGCCTGCCCAGCACCACCGCCGCGCCCACGGCGCTGACGGGCTCCTTCTTCCGCATCAGCGCTGCGCGCGCCACGGCCACCACGCTGTCCTTCAAGGAACTCCGCTTCTACCCGCGCGCCATCTCTCCGGTGGAGCTTGCGGGTCTGGCGCGCCGCGACTGCAACAACGCCGGGTGTTCCGCGCGCGGGATGACCTGCCATGCGGGCAGCGGGATGGCCTTGCCGTCGTGCTCGGGCTGCGAAGCGGGTGCAATCCCGGCTTCTGACGGAGCCGGGTCGTCGTGCATTTCGCGGACGCCGTTCATGGCCGCGTGCACGTCAGACGAACAGTGTCAGACCGGGCTGTGCGTGGGGCGCCGCTGCGTGGAAGGCAGCAGGACTGAGTTCTGCACGAGCGCCTGCGCCGCGCTTGGCCGCAACTGCGAAGAGAAGAGCCACAACGCCTACGGGTGCAGCGACGACTGCAAGGAGTTCTACCGCCAGGACTTTGCCACGCCGCCCAACGAGGCGTGCTTCTGGTCGCCGGAGACCGAGAACCACGCGCTGTGCGAGACCAGCGACCAGTGCCTCTCCGGCGCGTGCATCACCGCCAGGGAGAAGACCTACTCCGTGGTGGAGACCACCACCTGCCCGGTCCAACAGAGTGGCACCAGGGACTTCTACTGCCGCAAACCCGACGACAACTTTGACCGCTGGAAGGTGTGGGCCAGCATCAACGGCGGTGCGTTCCAGGATTGGCCGGCGTTCTGCCTGAACCTCAACAACACCAGCGACGACTTTGTGGTGCGCAACGTCTATGCGGGCCGCGAATGCCCGCCGGTCTTCACCTCCGTGAGCGGCGGTGCCAACGACGTCAAGCGCTGCGCGGAGCAGGAGGACCTCGGTTGTACGGCGCGGAACCGCAAGTCGACCGCATCCCGCATCACGCGCCCGGGAGAGCCGGAGGAGCGGACCGTCTACACGTGCAGCGGGTGCCTCGACACCACGTTCAACGGCGTGCCGCTCTATGTGGAAGGCTTCAAGATGATGAAGCCGGAGCTGTGCAAGACGGTGCGCGAGAAGATCGTCGACAGCTGGATTGACTACCGCGGCGGAAACAAGCGTTCCTACAGCTACCCGTCAGGCGTGGGCGCGGACGTGCTCAAGCAGCTGTTGTTGACGGGCACCGGATCGCTGACACCGGCGGAGTATTCGCAGCTGGAAAAGATGGGGTTTGGCCCCACGGTGCTCAACTTTGACGTCTGGCCCGCGCATGACCAGTTGGACTGGTACTGGAAGTGGGGCGGCTTCCTTGACTTTGAGGAGTGCGGCGTGGAGTTGCCGCCGGCGAACCTGTCGTCCGCGGCGCGGCTCGAGAGGTTCAAGCAGAGCAAGGCGGCCTCCCCGTTCCACGACCTCGACGACAACGCGGCCATCTGCAGGCCCAACAAGTTCCCCAACGGCACGCCGTGTCCACCGCCTGGCGCCAACCTCACCAGCGGTGATTCGCCGCATTCTTTCTGTGACAGCGGCTTCTGCGCGCGTGACACCGGCGTGTGTGAGGAGGGCTACGGCCGGGTGGAGGACACCAACGGCGAGAGCCGCGCTGATGACAAGAAGGACGACGACAGCGAGTTCCCGGTCAGCTTCTCCCAGACCAACCGCACCAGCATGGAGGTGCGCACCGTGGGGACGCTGGCCAACGGGCAGACCAAGAAGCGCGAGTACACGCTGCAATCCGTCAACGACAACACGCTCACGTTCTTCGGCTCCAGCCGGTCCATCATGCGCATTGAGGAAACCGCGGTCACCGACCCCGACGACGAAGCCAGCGAATTCGAAGGCAGAACCTTCTTCCTTGGCCTGCAGGTTCCTTCTGACGATCCCGCCGTTGCCTGTGAGGGCGCCAGCTGGAACAACGGCGAGTACCAGCCGCCGCCGCCGGGCTCTCCCCGCTGCGCACCGGCGGAGGACGGCATCACGCCCGCCATCCCCGTCGTGAAGTTGTGCCTCCCGTCGCCCGCCGGTTGCGAAGACGTGGACCCGTTCACTGACTTCGCTTCGAACACCACCGGCAAGGGGCCCATGTGCGTGAAGAAGACGTTCCTGGCCGGCCCCGTCCCCATCACGATGCAGGCGGAAGTGACCCTGGACGCGTGCATCGGCGTGGGCTTCCACATTGACGACCAGACCCAGGAGCCCGCGTTCCGCGTGGTTCCGGAACTGGGCGTCGGCGTCGACCTGCGCGGCGGCGTGGGTGGCAGCATTGGGCCGGTGGAGGTGTTTGCCGGCGCGCGCGCGGTCATCACCATCCTGGGTCTCGAGTTCCCCATCGCCTGGGGCCTGGTGATCGAGAAGAAGGACAAGGACCCGCAGCAGGAGCAGATCGAGAACCTCTACGTCGTGAAGTTCCAGAGGACCATCGGCCTGGACATCACCGTCCTGAAGCTGGCCTTGTCGCTCTTTGCCGAGGTGGGCGTCGGAATCTTCATGATCGAGTGGGACCAGATCATCTTTGAGTTCGGTGGCCTGCAATTCCACTTCGATCTCGCGTCGACCGACATCCAGAGCAAGAAGGTCGACTTCGAACATCCAACCGCCGCGTACGGCAACTGACGCAGGAGCATGACCATGCGATCCCGTTCGATCCTGACGTTGTTCGCCGCCGTTGCCGCCGTGGGCGGGCTGCTGTGGTGGACTTCCCGCACCGAGCCGGCCCCGTCCACCCGCGTTGATGCCGCGCCGCCACGTGCCGCCGCACCGGTGGATGTTGCGCTGCACGCGCCGCCCGCCGACGTGCTGCAACCCGCGGAACCCTCCAAGCCCGTGGAGCCTCCCCCCACGCTCGATGGTCGTTACGCGCTCCGCTACGCGATGACCATGTCGGGCGCCGACGCCGTGGGGAACGTGCCGCAGGCGCTCATGGTGCTCACCGGCACGCTCGTCGTCGAGCCGGCGCAGGAGGGGGAGCGGCGGTGGCTGAAAGCGTCGCTTGAGGGCGCGTCGCTGCAGCTTGATGAGGCGCTCAGGAAGGTCACCGATTTCCCAGCCGCGCCCGACGGGGAATTCAAGCAGCCCTTTGCGGTCCCGCTTGAGCGCGACGGCCGTGTCGTCGACATCCGCTTTGCACGGGACCTGAGTCTGGCCACCCGCGGCACGCTGGCGGCGGTGATGCAGGCGGCGCAGTTCGTCCGCGTGGACCCCGCCGCCGCGGAGTACGACCTGCCGGAATGGTCGGTGAATGGCACGCTGTCTTCCCACTGGCTGCGCAAGAGCGCCTCCGAGTACGTGCGCGCCTGGCGCGGCGCCGAATACGTCGACACGGCGGGGGGCCTGGACCCGGCGCCCGCGCAGTCATCGTTCGGTGAAGGGACGATCACGCTCGCCAACGGGCGCATTGAGAAGGTGGAGGCCAACGAGCGCGGGACTGCGCGCACCGGCGCCCAGGTGCAGCGACGTCCGTCCTACACAACGAGCGTTGAGCTCACGCGCATGGAGGGCAAGGCGTCGGTGGCTGCAGCGCGTCCGGACGCGCTCACGCCGCTTGTCACCAGCCAGCTCCACATCCCGCTCCCCAGGGAGCCCGCCGTTCCGTTTGAGGAGGCAATGGCCCAGGTGGAAGCGGCGGGCGACAAGCGCGCGGAACGCGCAGTGGCCCGCAAGACCCTCATGTACACGCTCATGGCGTCACCCGCCTCCGCAACGCAGGCCGAAGCGGTGTTCCGCCGGCCGGGCACTCCCGACGCGGTCAAGCGCACCACCGTTGAGGCGCTGGCGGGCGCCGCCACGCCGGAAGCGCAGAGCGTGCTCGCGTCGGTGATGCTGGATGACAAGGTGCTCGTCACCGACCGCCTGTTCGTTGTCCAGGCCACCGTGGGCGTGAAGAAACCCCGCGAGCAGCTCCTGGACGACATGGCGCGCCTTGCCTACGAGCACCCCGACAAGATCTACGCAAGCCAGGTGGCCATGGCGCTGGGCGCGGAGATCGCCTGGGCCGCCGAGCACAACGTGAAGACGGCCACCGGGTACCTGGCGGGCTACCTGCAGCACGCGGCCGCGGTGTTGCAGCCGCCGAATGCGGGAGAACCCAAGCGCCTCCGTGAGCGGTCCAACTGGCTCGGCGGGCTGGGCAACCTCGCCTCGCCCAACGCGCTCCCGTTCATTGAGGCGGCGCTGTCCGACCCGGAGCAGGGCATTCGCGCGAGCGCCGCGCACGCACTGCGGTTCCAGGACCCGCGGCCGGTCCGCGAGCGCATGCAGCAGATCATGCACCAGGACCAGTCGATGACGGTGCGCCTCGGCATCCTGCATGCCGCGCGTTATATGGGCCCCGAGTCGCAGAAGACGCTGGTGGAGCGCGCGCTCACCTACGATCCCAGCGAGAACGTCCGCACCGAAGCCGCCTACGTCATCTCGGCGTGGCTGCCGCAGGCGCCGGGACTCCGCCAGGTTCTCGCGCAAGCCCTGGAGCAGGAACGGTCGGAAAAGGTCCGCCATGTGCTGCGCAACTTCCTGGAGCCCGGCCGCATTGCGCCGCCGGGGCAGCTCATTCCAACGGTGAACGAGCTCATCCCGCCCGAATACCGCTCGACGACGGAGAACCCGTGATGCGGCACCTGGTTCTTTGCGTTGCCGTTGGCGCGCTCTCCCTGGCCGGCTGCCAGAAGAACGGTTCCTGCGGTGAGGGCACGGTGGAGAAGGATGGGGCGTGCGTGCCCGTGGAGGCCGCGGGAATGACCTGCGGCGCGGGCACGGCGCTGTCCGACGGTGGCTGTGTGCGCACGGGGCCGGTGACACCGTCACTGACCTGTGGCGCGGGAACCACGCTGGTCAATGGGCAGTGCGTGGCGCTTGACGCGGGCGGTTCAAGCGGACCGGCGTGCGGGCCGGGGACCGTGCTTGTTGGGACCACGTGCGTGCTCAGCGACGGCGGGAGCACCGACGCCGCCGTCTGCGTGCCCCAATGCCTGGGCCGGGAGTGCGGTGACAACGGCTGCGGCGGCACGTGCGGTTCATGCACGGATTCGGCGAAGCCGAGCTGTGACCAGCAGACCGGCCGGTGCGGCGCCGTGTGCGTGCCGCAGTGCGCCGGTCGCAGCTGCGGTGACAACGGGTGCGGCGGAACCTGCGGCACCTGTGGTTCGGAGACGACCTGCTCGGCCACGCTTGCGCGCTGCATCCCTGACGCCTGGACGTGCAGCCCCAGCTACTTCGGCGGTGGCGACGTCTGCGATTGCGATTGCGGGGCCCGCGACACCGATTGCGACCTGGGCCGGCCGCTCGCGGGGTGCGAAGAGGGAGAAATCTGCAACAGCCTGGGCGCCTGCGTGCCGGCCGCGCCGTCGTCGTGGACGTGCTCCACGCTGGCGTACAACGCCCATGACGCGTGCGACTGCGGATGCGGCGCGTATGACCCGGACTGCGACTTCATCAGCGTCTTTGGCATCAACGGCTGCGGTGAGGGCGTGACCACGTGCAACAGTGATGGGACCTGCGGGACCTGCACGCCGGACTGCGCGAACAAGGTATGCGGCAACAACGGGTGCGGCGGGTCGTGCGGCCAGTGTGACGTCGGGAACGACCAGGTCTGCCACGCGGGAGCCTGCGTGGGACGGTGCACGCCCACGCCCGCGGCATGCCTGGATGCCGCGTGCGGTGACGACGGTTGCGGTGGCGTGTGCGGCACCTGCTCAACCGGCACCAGCTGCAACGCCGGCGCGTGCCGGACCGATCCCGTGGCGCAGACGCCGTTCTCATGCGCGGGACGCTGCGGGAGCCAGGCGCCATCCGGCTGTTACTGCGACGCCACCTGCGCGGCGCACAACAACTGCTGCGCCGACTACGCCACGACGTGCCAGTGCACGCCGGACTGCACAGGCAAGACGTGCGGCAGCGACGGATGCGGCGGCGACTGCGGGACGTGCACGGGGACCACGCCCTATTGCACCGACGCCGGCCAGTGCACGAGCCAATGCACCCGGAGATGCGACGGCCGCCAGTGCGGCAGCGACGGATGCGGGGGAACGTGCGGCACCTGCGCGACGGATGAGAGCTGCTACTGGACCTACCAGTGCGTTCCGTCCAACTGGACGTGCGACGGCGTGCTGTTCGGCGACCAGCAGGGGTGTGACTGCGGCTGCGGCGCCATCGACCCTGACTGCTCGGTGTCAGACGCGTACGTGTACGGCTGTCCCCTGGAGCACCGCGTCTGCGGCGGCGCCGGGATGTGCAGCATCTCCTTCTGCCACCGCAACGGCGAGTGCGGTTCGCAGTGGTGCACCGGCGCCTACGCGGAGGGGAACCAGCGCTTTGGCGGCTACTGCGCAGATCCCATCATCACGGGACATCCACCCGGAACCGCGTGCACGCTGGACGAGCAATGCGCGTCCCTGTTGTGCGCGGGTGGCCAGTGCCGCACGCACTGCCAGGCCGATTCGGACTGCGACGGTGCAACCCGGTGCGTGGCGCTGCCGGTGCGCGACGTCGGAACGCGGCTCATCCAGGGCTACGTGGGCGCGTGCGACCTCGTCGCCGGGTCCGGGGCGGCCTGCACCAGCCAGGCGGCGTGCGGCAGCATCGAGCGGTGCATCGTCGTGATGGACCCATCGACCACGCAGCCGCGGTATCTGTGCGCATCGCTGTTGGAACTGGACGCCGTGGGCCGCGCCTGCGACCTGGACGCATGTCCGGCGGGGTATCGCTGCGAGGACGGCGGCGCCGGTCGCATCTGCACGCGGCCGTGCCCCGCCGGAGTGGGCGATTGTCCGTCGGGCTACCAGTGCGTTGACCGTCCGCTCGCTCCCCTCCTTCCAACCAGCGCCA
Organism: Deltaproteobacteria bacterium; assembly: GCA_016218805.1. Lineage (GTDB taxonomy): Bacteria > Myxococcota > JACRCW01 > JACRCW01 > JACRCW01 > JACRCW01. The sequence continues at coordinate 60,181 of JACRCW010000064.1, forward strand.
TGGTGCCGCTGTGCCTGCCGGGGTGACCACCATGACCAAGATGCAAAGCCGAGGTGTCCGCGCTGGTTTCATCGTCGCCATGTTGGTGGCGGCGGGCTGCCCCAGGAAGGGACCCACCTGCGGCGCCGGCACCACTGCCAACGACGAGGGTGTGTGCACCGCTCCGGCTCCCGCAGCCGGCCCGGTGTGCGGACAAGGCACCGTGGAATTCAGCGGGACATGTGTTCCCGTGGACGCGGGCCCCCCGACGACGTGCGGGACCGGGACCCACGAATCCGACGGTGGCTGCGTTCCCGACGACGGCGGCGCCACGCGGACGTGCGGGACCGGCACCCTGGAGGTGAACGGCGCGTGCGTTCCCGCGTCCGTAGACGGAGGACCGCGGCCCGATGGCGGCGGCGACGCGGGTGCCAGCGCGGATGCGGGCGTCCCGGTGTGCACGCCGGCGTGCGGGCCGGGGTTCTACTGCAGCGCGGACCAGGCGTGCCTCCCGACGCCAAGGCCCGCGTCGTGGTCGTGCTTCTTCGAACAGTATCGCGATGGCGATTCGTGCGACTGCAACTGCGGCGCGTTTGACCCCGACTGCGCCAACACGCTGCTCCCCGTCCACGGCTGCGCGTCCGGTCAGTGCCAGGGCGACGGGACCTGCGTGGCGTGCGCGCGCCAGTGCACCAACCGGCAGTGTGGCGACGACGGCTGCGGCGGTTCATGCGGGATCTGCAGCGCGCCGGGCCTCAACCGCTGCGCCAACGGCCTGTGCGTGGCATGCGTGGCCGATTGCGCGAACAAGCAATGCGGCGACGACGGGTGCGGCGGCACGTGCGGCGAATGCGCGCAGGGCCTGATGTGCAACGCCGGGCTGTGCGAGCCGCCTTCACCGGGCTCGTCGTGCCTGTTCGCCTGCGGTGGGCTCGCGCCCGACGGGTGCTCGTGCAAGGGGGGCTGCCAGGAGACGGGCACCTGTTGCGTTGACGTGAACGTCTGTGGGTGCCTCCCCGCGTGCGAGGACAAGCGGTGCGGTGCGGACGGTTGCGGCGGTACCTGCGGCAGCTGCCTGGACGAGGAGGTCTGCACGGTGGAGCAGCTGTGCGTCGACAACCCGTGCGAACCCAATCCCTGCACCGCCTACGGGGCGTGCAACGTCGTCGACGGCACCTGTACCTGCGGCACCGCCTACAAGGGGGCGACGTGCGATGCCTGCGCCGACGGCTACACGGGCTATCCGAATTGCGTGGAGGACCTCTGCGCGGCGACGTCGCAGACCTGCTTTGGCCACGGGACGTGCGTGCCCTCCACGGGCTTGTGCGCCTGCGACACGGGCTTCACCGGTTCGCAATGCACGGAGTGCACCGCCGACGGCGGCGTGTACCCGAGCTGTCCGTAGGACGCGCCACAACCCGGCGAAGTGCACCTGCCGCGTCGCGCGTCACGGAGCCGACGTGATGGTCAGTGACCACGCCCCTGCGGCAGAGTCGTATCTCTGGAAGGTGCACCGTTCTGCTCCTTCGCAGCGGGTGACCTGCAGGGGCTGCGTGGGGATGTGGATGTGGAGCGTGCCGGTCCCCGGCGGCATGCCCTCCGCCAGGCGGATTGTGACCCTGTTCCCTTCAATGGACACACGGCTCACCCAACAGCCGAGAAGAAGACCGACCTCGCCCGCGTCGGCAGACGGGACGTCCGCATCGCGGGGGCAATCCTGGAACACGGGGTATTCGAACCACACCCGGCCACTTTGCAGCAGCACGTCCGTCGGCGGCTCGCGTGCAAACACCGGCTGCGCGCCGGACGCCACCACCGGCGGGAAGTCCGACGGCACGACCTCCGGATCCACCATGTTCCACTGCCGCACGGCCAGCGCGCCCGGATGCGGCTCCTCAAGCAGAGCGTCGGACCTCGAGCGGCGGTGGGTGGCTCTCGCCGGGACCCAGTCAGGTGCGCTGCAGAAAGTCGATCATGGCTGGCACGATCAGCTCGTGCGCGTCCTCCTGCAGGTAGTGCCCAGCGTCGGGCAGCCGCAGCACCTCGGCGCCCGGGAAGTCGCCAAGCCAGAGTTCCTCAAGCAGGTCCGGCGTGAATCCGATGTCCTTCATCGCCCAGGCGATGAAGACCGGCTTCGCCCGGAAGGCCGCCAGGCCGACGTGGACGTCTTCGAGAAAGTCGGAGACCGGACCCACTGGACCGTTCGGGATGGACCGCGGGAAGGCCAGGACCGCGGTCCGCGATGCCCAGGTTGGATGTGGCGCGAGGTAGGCGGCCCGCACCGGAGCCGTGAGGCGGTCAGGGTGCACAACCCCAGCGCGAAAGACCAGCAGGTGCACAAAGGCGTGAAGCCCCTTGACGAGCAGCTCACCGAGACCCGGAGTCCTGAAGAGCCGGAGCGGCAGGGGAAGCGAGACCGGCTTCGGCGGCCGGTGTGCGAAGCTGTTCATGATCACGAGGCTCCGCACCCGTTCGCTGTGGCGTGTGGCCCAGGACAGCCCGGTTGGACCGCCCCAGTCCTGCACGCCCAGCGTCGCATCGCGCAGGTCGAGCGACTCGAGCAGGGCTTCGAGCCGGCGCGCGTGGAGTTCGATGGTGTACCGGGCGATGGCATCGGGCTTGTCCGAACGCCCGAAGCCAAGGTGGTCGGCGACGATGACCCGGAAACCGGCAGCCACCAATGGTGGGATGAAGTTCCGGTAGAGGTAGCCCCAGGTCGGATTTCCGTGCACCAGCACGACGGGCCGCCCCGACCTGGGTCCCTCGTCGACATAGTGCATGTGGCCGTCCATCGTTTCGAACCACCTGGGCGAGTAGGGCCAGGTCCCGCTGAACGACCAGTCGACCTGATGGGTCATCGAGCCGCTCCGACCCCGGTCCGCCGCCGCGGCCAGCCGTCCCTCTTCAGCCCAGAAGCCGGCACGGCGGAGCCCGGCCAGCTGGAGCAACGCCACCGCCAGGACGGCCAGCGCCGTGACCCCGACCAACTCGGCGCGGGGCACCGGATGGAAGGCCAGCAAAGCCGCGCTGCCGATCACCCACCCAAGGTCCATGGCGGTAGCCGTCACCGCCCAACGGGAGGCGACGTGCCGGCTGACAGAGAGCAGGCCGAGCGCGAGGCCGTACCCGACCAGCAGGCTCCCGACCGCCTGCAGGAGCGGCGCCGGGAGGTCCAGCTGGTGGGGCAGGGTGTCCACCGAAGCCACCATGGCGACGCCGGTGGCGGCGGAGAAGAGCGCGTTGGCGCGGAGGGCATACCTGAGCAGTCGTGTTGAGTTCATGGCCGGACGGTAAGGATCCCGCGGCGGCGGAGCACTTCCCCCGGAGGTAAAGGCCCGCGCCTCAGAACTTGCAGGAGGCGCCCAGGGCGCGGACCCGCTCCGCGGTTGAGTGGTCCGCGGGGAAGAACGACTCGATGGCCAGTTCCTCGACCGTCACGTCGCACGGCGTTCCGAAGGTGGTGATGGTGGTGAAGAAGGCGAGCTCGCCGGTCTCGTGCCGGAGCCGGATCGGAAGCACCACGTTCCCCCGCTGCGGCGCCACCTCCGCGAACGCGCCAAGGCCGGGATAGGCCTCGACCTCGCCCAGGAGATCGAGAAGCTCCACGTCTCCGGAAACCTCCACGTCGTGCCGGATCCGGCCCAGCAGGTGGCGCGCATACTCGTCGAAGTTGAGCACCCGGCGTCTCAGGCCGTCCCGGTGCAGGCTGAGCCGGTAGACGTTGACCGGCGGGGCAAGCAGCTCGGGCGCGACCCCTTCGGCGATGAGCGGGACGGCGCTGTTGCTCATCACCACGTTCCACCGCCGATCGACCGCGATGGCCGGGAACGGTTCGTGGTTCTTCAGGATCATCGAGACGGCGGCCCGTACCGCGCTCATCTCCGGGGCGCCGAGGTCACGCCGCTCAAAGGCTGGCGCAAACCCGGCCGCCAGCAGAAGCGCGTTTCGCTCGCGGAGCGGGAGCCGCAGGTGCTCAGCGAGCAGGTGGACCATCTCGCGGCTCGGCTGTGCGCGTCCGGTTTCAATGAAGCTCAGGTGTCGCGGCGACACCCGAGCCACCAATGCAAGCTGGAGTTGGCTGAGCCGGCGGGTGTGACGCCAGGTCTTGAGCCGCTCCCCGAATGGGACCTCCGCATCGAGACGGGCCATGGGGGTCGAGCGTAGCGGAGAACCGGGCGGTCGTTCGATGGCCGGGGGAAGGTGGGAGTTGCGCGGAGTGGCTCCGGTAGTTCCTCTTTGCCATGCTGACTCCTCAGCCGCCCGTACTATCCATGGCGGCTACAAGAGTCACGTTCCGGGTGAGGCAACACACCCCTGAACGGTAGGCCGCGCATCCGGGTGACCCGCTGACCACGCACCCCTTCGGCCCCGCAGAGCCGCCCGTCCGGCCTTCTGGAGACGCTGTGGTGTGCATGCATCGGCATCCCGGGCGGGAATCCTGCGCCGCGGCACTCTTCTCGGCAAGCGTCACCCTGCGCGGACCGGTGGTCCACGTCGTCAATGGGTCCTTGTCGGGCTTACGCGGCGAGGTCCGGCGGCCCCATGGCCCGCGGGTGCACGGTGGCCTGCCCGCCAGGTAGCGCGCGATCTCCTCCTGGTCCTCGAAGCACATCCTCGACGAGGTCTCGGCATTGGAGGAACTGAAACTGGAGGCGCAGCAGGAGATGATCGCCCATGCGCGCAAACACACGGTATTCAAGGTGCTGACGACCTGCCCGGGCCTCGGCCCCGTGCGGGTGGCGC
>JACRCW010000005.1 GCA_016218805.1 Deltaproteobacteria bacterium
CACCGCCGCCGGCACCGCCGCCACCGCCGCCGGCACCGCCGCCACCGCCGCCGGCACCGCCGCCCCCCCCACCCCCTGCTCCCCCGCCGGTTGCCGCCGTTGCGCCCGCGGTGTCCGCGGCGGTCCGCGCCACGCTGCAGGCACCCGGGGCGCCGCCGTTGCCCAGCGACCCAGTGGAGATGCTCCAGGAGCTGCTGACGCGCGTGCAGAAGAACCGTCGCTTCCCGTCCACGTCCCCGCCCAACGCCTGAGCCATGCGCCGGCGCCACGCGGCGGCCGCGCGCCCGCCCACTCCGCCGCTTCCCTCTCCCGCCGAGCTTCCGCAATTCCTCCGGCGGGCGCGGCATGCGCGCGCCCGGCTGGTGCCGCCCGGGTGCACCATCCTGCGCCTGGTTCATGACGAGGCGGACGGGATGCCCGGCCTGCAGGTGGACCGGTTTGGGCCGCTGGCGGTGGTGCAGGCGTATGATTCCGCGTGGCGGCCGCACCTGGATGCGGTGGCGCGGGCGCTGGTTGACGACGAGATCCGCGCGGTGCGCGCGGTGGTGCGCGGCCGGGCGGGGCGCGCGGACGGTGACGAACTGTGGGTGGGCGAGGACCTCCCCGAGGAACTGGGTGCCGACGAGCCACCGCTCACCTTCCGGGTGCGCCCGCGCGACGAGAGCCTGTCGGTGGGCCTGTTCCCGGATGCGCGCCTGGCGCGGCGGGCGGTGGCGGCGCTGGCGCGCGGGCGGCGCGTGCTGAACCTGTTTGCATACACCGGCGGGTTCACGGTGGCCGCGCTGTGGGGTGGTGCGGTGCACGTGGACCAGGTGGACCTGGGGGCGCGGGTGGCGCCGTGGGCCGCGCGCAACGTCACCGTCAACGGGCTGTCACCGCGCGCGTGCCGGTTTGTCGTGGAGGACGCAGTGGCGTTCACTGCGCGCGCCGCGCGGTCCACGCGCCGCTACGGCATGGTGGTGCTGGACCCGCCCACGTTTGCGCGGGCGGGCGGGGGTTGGCACCACACCGCGGACCTGCACGCGCTGCTGGTGGACGCGCTCACCGCGTGTGACGCGGACGCGCACCTGATGTTCTCCACCAACACCGTGGGCCAGGACCCGGCTGACCTGTGGTCCCAGGTGCAGGCCGCGGCCCGGGAGGCCGCGCGCGCCGTGGTGCTGGAGCAGGTGATCCGCGCAGGCGCGGACTTTCCCGTCTCCCCCGGCGGCGACAACCTTGCGCGCTTCAAGATGTTGCAGGTGCGCGTCAGCTGAAGCGCCCCGGTTGCTTGCGGGACGTGATGGCCCGGCGTAGTTGCGCCGCATGAACGCCAACTGGAAGAACCGCTCCATGTCCGCGCAGGACGTCGTCAAGAACATCCCGGACCACAGCCGCGTGTTTCTCCACGGCGCGTCGGCCACGCCCACCCCGCTGTTGGAAGCCATGGTGGCGCGCGAGGACCTCACCGACGTGCGCATCTACCACATGCACGTGGGCGGGCCGGCGCCCTTTGCGGAGCCGCGGCACACGGACAAGTTCCATTCCGTGTCCCTGTTCACCGGCCACAACCTGCGCACGCCCATTGAAGAGGGCCGCGCGGATTTCATGCCCATCTTCCTGTCGGACATTCCGGGGCTGTTTTCGTCCGGTGCCGTGCCGCTGGATGTGGCGTTGCTGCAGCTGTCCCCGCCGGACTCCCACGGCAACTGCACACTGGGCCCGTCCGTGGACGCGGCGCGCGCTGCCGCGGACAACGCGCGCATTGTGCTGGCGGAGATCAATGAGCAGTGCCCGCGCACGCACGGTGCCACCGTGGTGCCGCTGTCCAGCGTGAACGCGTTCACCGTGACCAACCGCCCGCTGCACGAGGCTGCGCCGCCCAAGATTGGCCCGGTGGAGGCCACCATTGGTGATCACGTGGCGGCCATTGTGGAGGACGGCAGCTGCCTGCAGATGGGCATTGGCGCCATCCCGGACGCCGTGCTCATGCGCCTGCACGCCAAGAATGACCTGGGCGTGCACACGGAGATGTTTTCTGACGGGCTCATCCCGCTCATCCAGAAGGGCGTGGTCACCAACCGCCGCAAGAACGTGCACCCCGGGCGCACATCCACGTCCTTTGTGACCGGGACGCGCAAGCTGCTGGACTTTGTGGATGACAACCTGATGGTGGAGTTCCACTCCTGCGACCGCACCAACGACACCGCGCTCATCCGCAAGAATGACAAGGTGGTGGCCATCAACTCTGCCCTGGAGATCGACCTCAGCGGCCAGGTGTGCGCGGACTCCATCGGGACGCGCATCTATTCGGGCATTGGCGGGCAGATGGACTTCATCCGCGCTGCCGCCCTGTCCCGCGGTGGCAAGCCCGTCATTGCGCTGCCGTCCACCACCTCCAACGGGAAGACCAGCCGGATTGCCTGCACGCTCAAGCCGGGCGCCGGCGTCGTCACCACCCGCGGCCACGTGCACTACGTCGCCACGGAGTACGGAATCGTCAACCTGCACGGCAAGACCCTGCGCGAACGCGCCGACCTGCTCATCAGCATTGCCCACCCGGACTTCCGCGGTGAGCTGCGGCGGCAGGTGGCGGAACTGCGGCATTTCGATATGGGCCCGCACTGACCCCTCCCAGACTCCCCCCGCAAGCGGGGAGAGAAGCACGGCGGGGCGGATTCCAACGCGGCGGGGCGGAACGCCACGGCGGGCCGGCCCCGTCACGTCGTCAGGACGCCGGGAACGTGCACGCGGACGTTGGAATGCTTATTGAACGTCCCGCGTCCGCAACGGAGGAGTGTGCAACCCATGCGTAAGATCTTGCTGGTGGTGGGACTGGGGCTGGTGGTGGTGCCCGCGCGGGCAGACCGGCTGTGGATGGAGAAGAGCGCGGACGAGGCCAAGCGTGACCAGGTGCTCCTGCCCAGCGCCGCGCCGCTCATCAAGAAGGCCTCCGCCGCCGTGGTGAACATCATGACCAACGGCAAGCCCCCGCCGGGCCTTGGGAACGGGGAGGACGGCAACCCATTTGACGAGTTCTTCAAGCGCTTCCACGGCGGCCGCGAGATCCCGCGCGAGCTGCTGCGCGGCGCGGGCACCGGGTTCCTCATCCACCCCACCGGGTACATTGTCACCAACGCGCACGTGGTGGAGGACGCCGCCAGCATTGAGGTGCGCCTGTTGGACGACGACACCCCGCGCCCCGCCAAGGTCATTGGCCAGGACTCCACCACGGACCTGGCGCTCATCAAGATTGACGGCAAGGACCTCCCTGTCCTGCCGCTGGGTGACAGCGACGCGCTCGAGGTCGGCGACTTTGTGCTGGCCATTGGCAACCCGTTTGGGCTGGCGCATTCGGCCAGTTTTGGGATGGTGAGCGCCAAGGGCCGCAAGGAGATCAATCCGTCCGGGCGCTCCGGCCTGTATGACTTCATCCAGACGGATGCCGCCATCAATCCCGGGAATTCCGGTGGCCCGCTGGTCAACCTACGCGGCGAAGTGGTGGGCATCAACGCGGCCGTCAACGCGGCGGGGCAGGGCATTGGGTTTGCCATCCCCGTCAACATGGCCAAGCAGCTGCTGCCGGACCTCAAGGAGAAGGGTTCCGTCACGCGCTCGTGGCTGGGCCTGAACATCCAGAAGGTGACGCCTGAGCTGGCGCAGAGTTTTGGCCTGGAGAGCCCGCGCGGCGCGCTGGTGGCCGGCGTGGTGGAAGACGGGCCATCCGCCAAGGCCGGCGTGGAGCCGGGTGATGTGATTGTGGAGTTTGACGGCAAGAAGGTGGTGCACAGCGTGGACCTGCCGCTCATGGCGGCCACGGCGGGCGTGGGCAAGAGCGTGCCGGTGAAGGTCATGCGTGACGGCAAGGAGAAGTCCGTCAAGGTGATCCTCACCGCGCGCCCTGATGACACCACGCTGGCACGGGCCAACAGCCGCAGCGGCGGCGAGGCGCGCGACCTGGGAATCCGCGTGGTGGAACTGGGAGCCATGCGGCAGCAACTGGGCCTGGCACCGGGGTTCAAGGGCATCGTCGTCAAGGAGGTGGAGGCGGACTCACCGGCGGCGCAGGCCGGCCTGCGGGCGGGAGACGTGATTGTGAAGTTCAACGGCAAGCCGGTGGAGAGCGTGGCGCACTTTGTGAGCGCGGCGCGGGGCGTCAAGGAGGGCCAGATGGTGCGGCTGTTTGTGCGCCGGGGGGACACCGGGCTGTTCCTGGCCTTCAAGCGGTAGCGCGCCGCGATTGACGACGGGAGTGCGCCACCGTAAGTCCCCCGCGGCCGCCCCGGCGGGCGGTGCGGAGGCGTGATGGTCACCCAGCGCAAGGCTGCCCCCAGGGAAAAGAAGTACACCACGTTGTCGGGCATGGACCTCAAGCCGTTCTACGGCCCGGAGGACGTGCGCCCGCGCGAGGTCAGCGAACGCCAGGCGCCACCCGGCAGCTACCCGTTCACCCGCGGCATCCACGAGACCATGTACCGCGGCAAGCCGTGGACCATGCGCATGTTTGCCGGGTTTGGCACGCCCGAGGACACCAACCAGCGCTTCAAGTACCTGCTGGCGCAGGGGCAGACCGGGCTGTCCACCGCTTTCGATATGCCGGCGCTCATGGGTTACGACCCCGACCACCCCATGAGCCTGGGCGAGGTGGGCCGCGAAGGCGTCTCCGTGGCCACGCTGGACGACATGAAGCGCCTGTTTGACGGCATCAACCTGGCGGATGTCTCCACGTCCATGACCATCAACGCCTCTGCGATCATTGCGCTGAGTTTCTATGTGGCCACGGCGCAGGCGCAGGGCACCGGCCCGGAGAAGCTGCGGGGCACCGTGCAGAACGACATGCTCAAGGAGTTCATTGCGCAGAAGGAGTGGATTGTCCCGCCGCGGCCATCCATGCGCATCATGAAGGACATGCTGGCGTGGTGCTCCACGCACATGCCGCTGTGGAACACCGTGTCCATCAGCGGCTACCACATCCGCGAAGCCGGGGCGACGGCGGTGCAGGAGCTGGCGTTCACGCTGGCCGACGGCATTGGTTACATGCAGCTGGGCGTGGACGCGGGGTTGGACCCGGACAGCTTTGCGCAGCGGCTCAGCTTCTTCTTTGACGTGCACAATGACTTCTTTGAAGAGGTCTGCAAACTGCGCGCGGCGCGGCGCATCTGGGCCAAGGTCACCAAGGAGCGGTTTGGGTGCAAGAACCCGCGGTCCTGGATCCTGCGCACCCACTGCCAGACCGCGGGCGTGTCCCTGACGGCGCAACAGCCGTACAACAACGTCATCCGCACCACGTGGCAGGCACTGGCCGCGGTGCTGGGCGGCACGCAGAGCCTGCACACCAACAGCCTGGATGAAACCTACGCGCTCCCCACGGAGGAGGCGGCGACCATTGCCCTGCGCACGCAGCAACTGCTGTTTGAGGAATCCCGCGTGGGCATGGTGGCGGACCCGCTGGGCGGCAGCTGGTTCATTGAGAATCTCACCGACCAGATTGAGGACGCGGCGTGGAAGTACATCCGCAAGATTGATGACCTGGGCGGCATCCTCCCGGCGGTGGAGGAAGGCTATCCGCAGCGCGAGATCGCCGAGAGCGCATACCGCTACCAGCGCGCGCTGGAGGACCAGGAAGAGGTGATTGTTGGCATCAACAAGTTTGTCACGGACGGAAAGCCCGCTATTCCCACGCTGAAGATTGACCACCAGGGCGAGCAGGACCAGGTGAACCGCGTGAAGGCGGTGAAGGCGCGGCGCAACCCGGACAAGGCCAAGGCGGCGTTGGCGCGCATTGAGTCCTGCTGCCGTTCCGACGAGAACATGATGCCGGCGGTGATTGACGCGGCCAAGGCGGACTGCACGCTGGGCGAAATCAGCGACGTGTTCCGCAAGGTGTGGGGCGTGCACCGCGATCCCGCGTACCTCTGATTCTGCAGGAGGAACCATGGGGGCCCGCAGCATCCAGCGCACCATTGCCGCCGTCAGAACGCTGGAAGGGGCGGGTTTTGTGGTGCGGCGGCCGTTCCCCGTGCAGGGGCTGCAGCAGGTGGACCCGTTCCTGCTGCTGGACGAGATGGGCCCCACGGACCTGCGGCCCGGCGAGGCGCGCGGTGCGCCGGACCACCCGCATCGCGGGTTTGAGACCGTTTCCTACATCCTGGAAGGCGCGCTGGAACACCAGGACTCCGTGGGCAACCGCGGCCGCCTGGGCCCCGGTGACGTGCAGTGGATGACCGCGGGCTCCGGCGTGGTGCATTCAGAGATGCCCGCCGAGGAGATGGTGGCGCGCGGCGGCCGCATGCACGGCTTCCAGGTGTGGGTGAACCTCCCGCGCGCGGACAAGATGATGCGGCCGCGCTACCAGGACGTGCCCGCCTCCCGCATCCCCACCGCGGTATCCGCCGACGGGAAGGTGACCGTGAAGGTGATCGCCGGGGAGGCGCTGGGGAAGGCGGCGGTGATTGATACGCGCATTCCCATCCAATACCTGCATTTCATCCTGCAGGAGGGCGCGGAGGTGCGGCAGCCGGTGCCCGCGGGCCATACCGCGTGCATCTACGTGTTTGAGGGCCGCGGTGTGGTGGGCGAGGACCGCAAGATGGTCCAGGATGGCGACCTGGCCCTGTTGCGCGATGACGGCGACCACGTGCTGGTTCGCAATGAATCCCACAAGCGCGTGCAGTTCCTGCTGCTGTCCGCGCAACCGCTCAAGGAACCCATGGTGCGCCACGGGCCGTTTGTGATGAACACCTGGGACGAGGTGGAACAGGCGTTCCACGATTTCCAGTCTGGCCGCATGGGCCGGATTGGCTGAGGCGTCAGTAACGCGTCTGGCACGGGTGCGCGTCCGCAAACGCCTGCACGCGCGCCAGGGCCGTGGCGTCGGCCTCGTTGTACTGCCAGCTCAGCGCGCCCGCGTACCCGTTGGTGAACCAGCTCTCCACCACCGTCGCGTACGGCGTGGTGCCCAGGTCGCCCATGGGGAATTCGCCCATCACCACCGGACGGTCAGCCACCCCGTTGTCCGCCGGGGACTGCGCGTACGGCCACCACGCGTCCACCCAGGCGTACGTGTGGAACTGGTAGAAATCAATTCCCGTGTTCTTCCACGCGTTGGCCCACTTCACCGCGGCGGAACCCACCGTCACCGGCGCCGTGCTCTCCGCGTGCAGCGTGGCCACCGCGTCCGTGATGAACCGCTCCATCTGGGCCGGTGTCACCACCTGCAGGTCCGCGTTGGGGTCAAACGGCGGGTCGCCGTGCGAATTGGTCCCGCTCACGGCCCACTCCGGTTCGTTGATGACGTCCCACGCCATGACCCGCGCGGCGTGCGCGCTCTGCGCCACCGCGCGCGTCACCGGCGCCACCACGGAGGACATCAGCGCCGCGCGCCGGGTGTCATCCACGACAAACCGCTGCAGACCCGGGATGTGCACGCCGCTGTCATCACGTGTGGCGCGGAACCCGTCAAATGAGAACAGGCACGGCATCAGGTACAGGTCATGCAGCTCCGCCAGCTGCAGCGCCGCTTCCAGGTCGGCCAGCGTGGTGGCACCCAGGCCTACCAGGTTGTCATTGGCGTCAAAGGCCACCCCCTTGCCGCGGAAATCCGGAAACAGCCACCACCGCACCACGCTGACACCATGCGCCCGCATGTCCGCAAGCTCCGCGCTGAAGGTGTCCGGATCCGCAGCAACGCCCAATTGATCCCATTCCGGGATTCCACCGAAATCACCCGCAAAGTGGTGCCACGCGTAGTTCACGCCGTACATGAAGCGCTGCTTGCACTGCCACGCCATACCGGCGGGGTGCGCACAGGTGTCCGCGCAGGCCCCGCCGTCCGCGGCACTGGAGGAGGAGCCCGGACCGCTGGAGGCCGCTGACGACGACGCGGCCGGGGGCGCGCCGCCGTCGTGGTCGCCCGTGGTGCGCTGCGAAATGCAGGCGCAAAGCGGCACGGCCAGGAGAAGATGCATGGAACGCACAGGCGCACCTCCGTGTAGGAGGTACAGCGTCCCGCGCATGGTGATTCCGTGCAACGTCCGGCGCAAGGTTTGTTGATGTCAAAGACCCCCTCCCTCCAACTCGCGCAATTCCGCTTCCAGCGCGCGCTTCTCGTCGACATCGCTCCACGTCCATGCCGTCTCCTGGATGCGCCGCCGTACCTCCTCCTGGCGCGTCAACGTCCCCACCACCGAGTCCGCCGCCTGCGCGCAATGCTGGAATCCAGGCCCCAGCGGGGGTGAACCGCCTTCAGGGGTGGATGCCCCCACGCCTCCGGTGGTCTCCACGCAATGCACGATCCGCTGGGTCATCACCTCCGCTGATTTGTCCGCAATCGCCCGCAACTGCTTGAGGTCGCGCTCCACGTCCGCCCGCCGGTCATTGTCCGCCCACGTCCGCAGCGTCTCGCGCTCCCGCTTCAGTGCGGCCACGCGGTCCTGCACCTCCAGCAACGCCGGTGACACCGAGGAGTCCAGCCACACGTCCGGCGCGGGACGCAGCCAGGCCTCGTTGGCCCGCCGCGCCTCCGCCAACTCCCGGTCCACCTCGTTCCGGGCCGGCACGTCGGCCCACGTGTGCAGCCGGTCGCGCCGCGCCTCCAGACGCTTCACTCTCGACGACAACAGGTCGTCAGGCGGCTGCGCGAAGGTGGCCGCCGGGACCACCGGGACCCGCGCCGAGTCGCGACTGGCGGTGCCAGGTTGCAGCGTCGCCATGGGCGCCGTCTGCACCACCCGTTCCCGCGCGCGTCCCTGCTTGATCGCGCGGATGCCCTTGCGCGCGGCGTCGCGTCTATCCCGCCCATTCCAGCCGCGCGCCCGCTCCGCTTCCGCCGCCAGCCGCGCAAGCTCGCGCGCATCCCGGTCTTCCCGCGCGGCCAGCTCCACCCAGCTGGGCTCAAGCTGGTCAATTTGCGCAATTCCGGACAGGTGCACCACCAGCATCCACGCGGACAACGCCATGTTTCCACCTCCACGCGGGTGGCAAAGCAGCCGCTGTGCCACGCGTGGGGTGTTCAGTGCGCCAGGCGTCTTGCGCTCACGGTCCCGTCGGGATCGGTGAGTTTCACTTCGGCCGCGGGTTTGCCGTCCGGGGGCACCACAAACTCCAGGCGCACGCCGGTAATGCCCTTGAGCGAGAACGCGCTGCCCTGGCCCGGTATCAGCTCGACGGGGTTCCCGCCCGGCGCGGAGAGGAACAGCGCATTGCCGCGCACGGTGAACGTGAGCGGCCGGCCCGCCAGGTCGTAGTCGCCGGCCAGCAGCGCAAGGAACCGCGGGTCAGACAGCCGCGCGTCAGGCCGGCGCAGGAAGCGCACGGGTGGCGCGAGCACCTCCATGGGCACGTCCACGCGCTCCACGTCGCCGTCCGCGTTGTTCACAAACGTGAACAGGATGCCCTCCGCCTCAGGTTCCACCGGGTTCTTGGCGGCACGGAAGGTGTCAAAGTGCCAGTGCTCCAGCGGCAGGTCCATGTTGTTGAACCGCGCCACCAGCGCGTCACCGCTGCGCGTGATCTCCAACGGGCCGTAGCCGTCGTCGCGGTAGCTGCCCGCGTAGTCCGCCAGCGGGCGGGACGGCCGCGTTCCCGGGCGGCGCTGCTCCGCGCGGCGCGCCTTGCTCTCCTGTTCCAGCGCCTTGTAGCGCGCGCGTTTCTGCAGCCCCTCCAGGTTCCAGTCCCGCTCCGGCAGGGCCAGCAGCCGGTCGGTGATGGTTTTCACCAGCACACCGGGCAGCCCGTTGCCACTGCGGTTGGTGAGCACCACCACACCGGTCCCGTCGTCAGGAAGCACGGCCACCAGCGCGGAAAACCCGTCAATGTTCCCGCCGTGCTGGATGCGGCGGTGCCCGCGGTAGACGTCCACAAACCAGCCGGGCGCATAGGCGGTCAGCGGGACGGAGGAGTCTTCGGGCGGCTGCGGGATGACCACGCGCGGCGTGTGCAGTTCGCGCAGTGTGGCCGGTGACACCACCTTCCTCCCGTCAACCGTGCCGCCGGACAGGTGCAGCAGCAGCCAGCGCGCCATGTCTTCAGCGCACGAATTGATGGAGCCCGCCGGCCCGGCGGTGGTGATGTCCCGGAAGGGAATGCGCACCACCTTGTCGTCGCGTTCCTCGTACGGCTCCGCGTGGTCCGGGTCCTTCTGGGAATCCTTCACCGTGAAGTTGCTGCGCCCCATGCGCAGCGGGACCAGCACGCGCTCGCGGGTGGCCTGCTCCCAGCTCTTCCCGGTGAGCTTCTCCACCAGGTGCCCCGCCGCCATGAACATCAGGTTGTTGTACTGGAATTCCCGCAGCATCCCGCGGTTGGGCTCCAGGAACGCCAGCCGCCGCACCACGTCCTCCCGCGTGAGCGCGGTGTTGTTGTACCAGGACAGGTCATGCCGCGGCAGGCCGGACACGTGCGTGAGCATGTCGCGCGGGGTGAGGTTTTGCGCGGCGTACGCATCCCGCATCTGGAACCCTTTGAGGTACTGTGCCACCGGGCGGTCCCATTCCAGGCGCCCCTCCTCCACCAGCGTGCCCAGCACCATGGCGGTGAACGCCTTGGTGGACGAGCCGATGGCGAACAGCGTCTTGCCGGTGACCGGCAGCTTCCGCTCGACGTCACGCACACCCCAGCCGCGCACCAGCACCACCTGTCCACCGCGGACCACCGCCACCGCCGCGCCGGGCACGTCCCAGGCGGCCAGAGCCGTCTCCGTGAAAGCGTCCAGACCGGCCAGCGCGCTGACCGCCTCCGCCAGCGGGTCCCGGCGCAGCAGCGCAAACGGGAACACCTGGCCGCCCTGCGTGAAGGTGCCCTCCAACCGGGCCCCGTCCAGTTTGCCGTTGAATACCGGATCACCGGGAATTCCCGCCATGGCAAAAGACAGTGAATTGCCATCACGCTTGAGCGCATTGAGCGGGAGATCCCGCGCGCCCTGGGCGGGGATGGTGATGGAGCCGGCGAGCGCACCGTCCTGCTGGGTCAGGGTCACTTCCACATCCAGCGGCGCGCCGGGGATGCGGATCTGCCCGTGGTAGCGGCCCGCCACGGTGGCGTCCGGTGTCGCCGGTGCGGGCGCGGCCAGGACCCACGCAACAAGCAGCGCAAGCATCAGGAAACCTCCGGGTTGTCAGGGGCTGTCGTCGTCAGACGGGACGGGACCGGACGGGACGGGGAGCGTGCCGTTGCGTGCGCGGTCAATCGCCTCGTCCATGGCGCGGTGGTAGTCGCGCGGGAGGTTGTTGAAGAGCCGGTCAAACGTGCCGCTGGCAACGTTCTCCGTCACCGTCTGCAGGTACTGGTGGATGCGCACCAGCACGCGCTCCACCAACGCGCGGTCCGCGGTGCCGGCCACGGCCTCAGCGGCGTGCTCCACGTGGAAGGCGGTGCGGGCCAGGGCCTTGAGGCACATGCCGCGCAGGTGGTTGGTGAGCGTGCGTGACTTCTGGGACAGGCCCAACTCTGCCTCCGACGGTGCAATCTGGAACCGGTGGCGGCGCAATACCAGCAATTCCTGCAATTCCGTTGCGGCGAATTCCACGCCGTGCAGTGCGGGCGCCGGGGTCAAGGCGGCGGTGGGCGGGGTGACGGGCCGCAGTGATGGGGGCGTGGCCGTGCGCGCGGGGCGCGCGGACCACGGGTCCGCGGGCGGCAAATGCTCCACGTCCACCACCGCCGCACCGCGGAAGTGCGCGCGGCGGCACGCGTCACGGAGGGCGGAGCGCAATTCGCGCACGTTGCCCGGCCATTCACGGCGGGTGACCAGGTCCAACAGCGCCGGAGCGGGCGCCAGTGACGCGGCCCCCAGTTCCGCGGCCACCTCCGCCACAAACTGCATTGCCAGTTCACGCACGTCGTCGGGCCGTTCGCGCAGCGGTGGCAGGCGGATGATGGCGTGGCCAATGCGCATCATCAGGTCCATCGGGAAGCGGCCCGCGCGCGCCTCCGCGGGCAGGTCACGGTTGGTGGCGAACACCAGTTTCACGTCCACCGTCACCGGTTCCCCCCGGCCCGCCGCCGGGTTGAACGGGCGCCCTTCCGCCGGCAGCAGCAACAGCGCCTGTGCCTGCGGCGGGAGGCGCGACACTTCATCCAGGAACAACGTGCCGCCGTGCGCCTCCTCCAGCAGGCCGGGTTGCCCCTCCTTGGGTACGTTGTGCAGGCCGCTGTTCTTGCCAAACCCGAACAATCGCCCCATCACCACCAGCGGATCCGCCGCCTGCAATTCGGCGCAATTGATGGTGCGGAACGGGCGTTCCGCGCGCGGGCCCAGCTTCCACAGTGCGTCGGCCACCAGCGTCTTGCCCGTGCCCGTTTCGCCCATCAGCAGCACGGGGTCCGGTGTGTGCGCCTGGATCAGGATCTCCTCCAGCAGGTTCACCATGGTCTCGGAGGTCCCGGTCAGCAGGCGCGCGCGCACGGCGCCCAGCGCCGGGAAACGCTCCTGGTGCCGCGCCAGCCGCTCCATCCACGCGGTTGGCGTGGCCGGGGAGGACACCGCGGGTTCGCGCGCACCCATTCGCGCCACCGCGCCGCGCGCCCACGCCAGCCGCCGGCCCAGCGCCTCCACCCGCATGATCAGCTCGGACATATCAAACGGTTTACCCAGGTAATCGTCACAGCCGGCGCGAAACCCCTCATGCCGGTCCGCGGTGGACGCGCGGGCCGTCAGCAGCAGCACCGGTATTTCCGACGTGGCCGGCCGGGCGCGCAGCCGGCGGCACAGCTCAAACCCGTCAATCCCGGGCATCATCACGTCAGAGATCACCAGATCCGGGCGGGCACCGGCCTCCAGTGCCGCCAGGGCGGCCTCGCCGGAATCCGCCACCGTGACGGTGTGCCCGCGCCGGGCCAGGTTGTAGCGGATGACGTTGGCCAGGTCGGGCTCGTCATCCACCACGAGCACGTGCTGCGGTCCGGCCGCGGTGTCCGGGGACGGTTCCATGGCCGCGGACGCTACCACGTCACCCCCCGCGGTCACGGGGCCACCGGCAGGTCAAACTCCCACGTGGTCCCGCCGGGCCCGGAGGAAAGGCGCAACCTGGCACCGTGCCGCTCGACGATCTCACGGACGATGGCCAGGCCCAGCCCGCTGCCGTCACGCTCCGCGCCCGCGCGTTTGACCTGGTAGAACGGTTCGCACACGCGGGCCTGGTCTTCCGCGGGAATACCAATGCCGGTGTCCGCCACGCCAAACGTGACGGTGCCACCCACCGCCGCCGCGTACAGGCGCGCGGTGCCACCGGCCGGCGTGAAGCGCGCCGCGTTGTCCAGCAGGTTCTGGAACACCTGGCCCAGCCGGTCCGGATCACCGCGCACCGCCAGTGGCGCGGCGGGCGCGTCCACGCGGAAGGTCACGCCGGTGGCGTCCAGGCGGGGGCGCGCGCCGTCCGCGGCGGTGCGCAGCAGGTCCGCCACGGGGATGCGCGTCGTCGTCATTTCGCGGTGCTGGATGCGCGCCAGGTCCAGCAGGTTCTCCACCATGGCGGACAGGCGGCGCGCCTGTTTCTCCACCACGCGCAGGAAGGACATGCGCGTGGGCGCGTCCATGGCGGGGTCCGCCAGCACGGTGTCCACGTGCGAGCGGATGATGGACAGCGGCGAACGGAAGTCGTGGCTCACCGTGCTCACCAGTTCATCCTTGCGGCGGTCCTGTTCGCGCAGTTCGTCGTTGGCGCGCGTGAGTTCGCGCGTGCGCGCGGCCACGCGCTCCTCCAGCGTGCGGTTGAGCCGGTCCACCTCCGCAAACGCCGCCGCGTTGGCCAGCGTGGGCGCCACCTGCCCGGCCACCGCGCGCGCAAACAACAGGTCCGCCGTCCCGTACCGCGGCCGCTTCCCCGCCGGGGGACCCAGCAGCAGCTCACCCACCGCGGCGCCGCCCGCGCGCAGCGGGATCACCAGCTCCACGCCGTGCGGCAGCGTGGCCAGCACCACGCCCGCCGTCGTCGCGCCCGCGTCGGTCTCCACCGGTGCCGGCCCGCCTTCGCCGCGCTGCAGCAGCACCGCGCCCCGCGCGGCCGCCGGTGAGACGGCGGGCAGCAGCTCACCCCACACTGCGTGTGACACCACATTTCCGTCGCCACGCAGCAGGTGCACGGAGACCGCGCGCGGGCGGATGGTGCCCTGCAGCGTTTCGCCCAGGCGCGTGAGTGCGCGCTCAAGGGACAACTCCGCGCTCAGCCGCTCTGACAGCACCGCCAGCGCCTCCTGCGCGTCATACCGGCGGCCCTCCAGCAGCTGGTCCACGCGCCGCTTCACGCGGTCACGGATGGGCATGGTCCAGAACAGCAGCGTGGCGGCCAGGCCCACCGCCACCGCCGGCTGTGACCGCGCGTCCGGGTAGAACTTGTAGGCAAGCCCAAGGGTCAGCGCGTACAGCGCCGTGGCCGTCCCGGTGATCAGCACCTCCGCAAACAGGCGCCGCAACGCCAGGTCCGCCTCAAACAGGTCCTGCCGGAAGAACAGCCACGCCACGCTGGCCGGCATCAGCAGCACCGCCACGTTGGGCACCGCGGTAATCTCGTAAGAACGCGAAACAAACGCCAGCAGGAAGTTCAGCGCGGGGATGCCCAGCGCCAGCGGCCAGGTCAGCACCAGCACGCCCGCGCGCGCGCCCTCCAGCGCGCCCGCCGGCCGCCGCCACGCGTCCAGCATCACCAGGAAGAACAGCCCCGTCATGGCGATGAGGAACACGTATTCCAGCGCGCCGATGAGCGACATGGGCCCCACCGGGCCGTCCTCAAAGCGGATGGCCAGGCCCGCCAGCAGCACGCCCAGCCCCAGCGGCAGTGACCACACCAGGTGCGAGCGCCGCCGCCGCGCCAGCCGCGGGGAGAGCTGCCGCGCGAACGCCATGCCCGCCGCCGGCAGCAGCGGCGCGGACACGTGGTAGAGGTGCGGGAAGCGGTGGAACAGCGTGCCGTCCACGCCGCCGGTGAGCATCAGGGACGTGGCCAGGCAGGTGAGGCCGAAAGTCAGCGCCATCCCGCCCGGCTGGAACAGGAACACCACGCCGCCGATGATGATGATGATGATGGACAGCAGCGCCTGGTTGGTGTGCCAGCGGAAGAAGTCCGCCACCGTGAAATCCTGCACCGCTATGCGCACCGTCTTGGGCCGCCCGTCAGGCGCCACCAGGCCCAGCTCCACGTGGGATTCATCCGGTGTGTCCGCCAGCAGCGCCTTGAACCGCTCCACGTCCGTCACCGGCGTGCCGTTGTAGGAGACAATGCGGTCCCACAGCGCCACCTCCGGCGTGCCGCGCTCCGCCGGCGCAAACAGCACCGGATTGACAAACAGCGAATCGGTGTATCCGAAGTTGGGAAACGGCTTGCCCACGTGGCTGAGCGCGTCCAGCAGTCCCATGCCCGCAACGCCGAGCCCGCCCAGGAACAGCGCCCCGACGAGCAGTCGCGTTCCCCGACGGGGGCGGACATCGGTGGTCATGGGCGCCGCCATTGCCGGGAGCGGGGATCGAACCCGCACGCCCCTTGCGGGGCCGAGGCTTTTAAGGCCCCTGCGTCTGCCATTCCGCCATCCCGGCGCACTCCGCTGCGGTGGTCACGGACACACTCCCGTCAACCCGCAGTCCACGCACTGGTTCTGCTTCCACCCCAGCGGCTGGCCGGTGTTGGGGTTGAGGTTGCCGGCAATGAACATGTCCGGCATGGAGCACTTCTGCCCCACGTCACACAGCGTGCCGCCGCGGCAGTCCGGGAAGCACATCCCGTGTTCAAACGCGCGTTCGCACGTGATGCCCAGCGCCGGGTTGCAGCTGCCCGCGGCCCCGGGTTGCGCGTTGGGGTCGCAATCCGCATACGTGCAGAAGCCTGCGCCCACCGGCGGGTTGGCGTACGCGTTGTCCGTGATGCACAGGTGATCCGTCGGGCAGTCCTCGTTGCTGGCGCATGCGCCGCCCACGCGGTTGATCTCATTGCGCAGCGCGGTGACGTCGCAGTGGCCGGTCTGCGCGTTGCAGACGCGGCCGCCGTTGCGGTCACCCACGTAGATCCCCAGGTCCATGGGCGCGTTGCGCGTGTACGCGCTGCGGAAGCAGCCGGGCCGGCCCATGGTGCACGGCGTGGAGCGCAGGCAGTCCGGGAAGCCGCCGGAACACGCCGGGCGGCACAGGTCAATGTCAAACCCGCGCTCCGTGGGAATGGCCAGCCGGTCAATGCCCACACGGTCCAGCAGCGGCTGGTCACACACCCAGCCGGAGCGGCTGCATTCCTGGTCGGACACGCACATGCGCTTGCAGGCCTGCATGCCGGTGGACAGCTGCACCGCCACGGTGCCGGTGGGGCAGAACAGCTGCAGCTCGCGCGGTGCGGTCAGCGTGCACTCGCCCTCAATGACAAACCCGCCGTCCGGAGACGTGATCCGCGAGAAGAGGGGTGCCTCCCACCACGGGTTGCCCGCGTTGTTGGTGGTCTCGTCGGGCGTGAAGATCACGCAGGTCAGCGCGCTCTTGGCGCACGTGTTGGTCGGGTTGCGCGCGCAGGCCCCCGTCCCGTCGGACAGGTCGCACTGGCAGGGGGAGCCAATGTCGGCATACGCAATCCCGCTGGGAATCCCGGTGCCCGCGTCCGGTTCGCTGGTGGTGGTGGTACAGGCGGCGCCCGTCACCCCCAGCAGTCCCGCCAGTTGCCACGCCCCGCCCGCCAGTCGTCGTGTGATGGATGCCATGGGCGCATCTTGGTGGAAGCCCCGCCCGGACGCCAAGGGCGCCGCACACCCCGCTCCGGCGGAAGAAGACTTGGGGATGGCGCCCGGTTGCGGATAGATTCCCCCAGCCCTGTGGGGCGCATCTGCATGCGGAGACTGGCGCGTGGCCTACTTCAGCCCGGCAACGAAAGAGATCACCGCCAAGATTGTCTATTACGGCCCGGGCATGTGCGGGAAGACCACCAACCTGCAGAAGGTCCACCAGCTGATGAAGCAGGAGATGCGCGGGGACCTGGTCAGCGTGGCCACGGAAACGGACCGCACCATCTATTTTGACTTCCTGCCCATGAAGCTGGGCAAGATTGCCGGGTTTGACTTTGTTACGCGCTGCTTCACCGTGCCCGGCCAGCCCTACTACGCCGAGACGCGCCGCATGGTGCTGCAGGGCGCGGATGGCGTGGTGTTTGTTGCCGACAGCCAGCGGTTCATGATGGACCAGAACCGTGATTCCATGCTGGACCTCAAGAAGAACCTCAAGGCCAACAACCTGGACTTTGCCACCATCCCCATGGTGATCCAGTACAACAAGCAGGACATGAAGGACCTGTCCGCCATTGAGGACCTGGAGGCCGCGCTCAACGAACGCCGCGTGCCGCACTTCCGCTCCAGCGCGTACACCGGGCAGGGCGTGGTTGAGACGCTCAAGCACATCACGCTGGCGGTGTTCAAACACGTGCGCGACGGCGGGCTGGCCGGGCGCGCCGCCGCCACCCATCCGCGCGCGCAGGCGCCAGCCGCGCAGAACGCGGCGGCTTCACGCCCCGCCATCAGCCTGCCTGAACTGTCCCAGGCCCGCGCCGCGCCCGTCCCCGCACCGGTGCCCGCGCCCATGGCTTCGGCGGGGGCGTTGGAGGCGCAGGCCGCGCGCATTGCGCAGAACGCCACGCAGGCGGAAGCCGCGCCCATGCCGTCCAAGGAGGCCATTGCCAGCCAGGAGTTCCAGAACCTGGCCGTGCTGCACCACAAGCTGGTGGAGCGCGTGGCCACGCTGGAGACGGACAACACCAAGCTCAAGCGGGACATCCAGGACATCAAGGCCATCATTGGCAAGAAGCTGATGAAGTAGGGCGCTGCAATGACCCGGTGCGCGGCGCGCGCGCACGCGCTACACGCGGTCCCGCCATCCAGGTGACCGCGCCGTGTTCCTCTCCCTGCTCATGTTGCTGGGTACCGCGTCCGCGGCGGCGCCGGTGTTCCCGTACGCGTACCAGGAAGTCACCCTGCGCAACGGGCTCACGCTGGTGATGGTGCCGCGGCCAGGCACGGGCCTGGTGGCGTACAACACGCTGGTGCGCGCAGGCGCGCGCAACGAAGTGGAACCCGGCCGCTCAGGGTTTGCGCACTTCTTTGAGCACATGATGTTCCGCGGCACGCCCAGCGTCTCCGCAGAGCAATACGCACAGGTCATCCGGCAGCACGGCGCGTCCAACAACGCCTACACCGACGACGATCTGACGCTGTTCACGACGGCGGGGCGCGCGGAGGGGCTGCCGGACTTCATCCGCCTGGAGGCGGACCGGTTCCAGAACCTGCGCTATGCGCGGGATGGGTTTGAAACGGAAGCCGCCGCGGTGCTGGGCGAATACCTCAAGGAGAAGTCCAGCCCGGGGCCCGCGCTGTGGGAGGCGCTGCGCCGCACCGCGTTCACCCGCCACAGCTACCGGCACCCGGTGATCGGCTTTGAGGACGACATCCGCGCCATGCCACGCGCGTACGAGTACGGAAAGTCGTTCTTTCGCAACTACTACACGCCGGACAATTGCGTGGTGATCATTGTTGGGGATTTTGATCCCGCGGCGGCGCGCGCGCTGGTGGAGCGGGAGTACGGTCCGTGGAAGGGACGCGCCGTGCTGCCGCGCACGGAGCGCGAGCCCCCGCAGCACGAGGAGCGGCGCGTGTTGGTGCAATGGGCGCAGCCCGCGCGCCCGCGCGCGCTGTGGGCCTGGCACGTGCCCGCCGCCACGCCGGCCACGCTGGCGGAGAGTGCCACGGCGGGGGTGGTGGCGGACCTGGTGTTTGGGCCCACCAGCCCGCTGTACCAGGACCTGGTCCTGCACCGGCAGTGGTGCAACAACCTCTACGCGCTCTACCAGGAGCACCGCGACCCGAACCTGCTGGTGCTGTCCCTGCTCCTGCGGGACGCGGCCCGCGCGGACGACGTGGAAGCCGCGGTGGAGGCGGAGCTGCGGCGCGTGACGGAGGAAGGCGTCCCCGAGGCGCGCCTGCAGGCGGTCAAGAGCCACGCTCGCTACGCGCTGCTGGCCAGCCTGGAGAAGGAGGAGGTCATTGCCGACACGCTGGCCAACGAGATCCACCTCACCGGGAAGCTGCGCTCCATGGAGGAACGCTTTGCGGCGCGCGCGGCGGTGAGCGTGGAGGATGTGCGGTCCTTTGTGGGGCGCTACCTGGTGACGCAGAACCGCACGGTGGCCACGCTGCAGCCCCCTGCGGCCGCCGCGGAGGAGCCGTGAGGAAGACGGCCCTGGTCGCCGCTGTCCTGGTGTGCGCGTGCACCGCGGCGCAGCGCGTGGAGCGCGCACCTGCCGCGCCCGCGCCGGTTCCGGACGCCGGCCCGCCGCAACCACCGCCGCCGCCGCCGCCACCGCCGGACCCCGTCGTCATCGTGCGGCACCAGGACTCCCCCGTGGTGGCCGTACGCCTGCTGTTCCGGGCGGGCAGCGTGGATGATCCCGCCGGACAGGCGGGCGCCACGTCGTTGGCGGCGGACTGGATGGCGGAGGCCACCCAGGCGCTGGACGCGGCGGCGCTCGCCGAGGCGCTGTTCCCGTGGGCCACATACATCACCACGCGCACGGACCGGGAAACCGCCGTGTTTGGCATGAGCGTGCACCGTGACGTGGCCGCGCTGGCCATCCCGCTGCTGTTTGATGTGGTGACGCACCCGCGGCTGGACCCGGCGGACCTGGAGCGGCTGCGGCATGACGCCGTGGCTGCGATTGAGAAGGGACTGCGGCGCGCGGACGACGAGGAGCTGGGCTGGGCCGCGTTGCAGCGGTTCCTGTGGGACGGGCATCCGTACGCGGCGCTGGTGGACGGGCACGTGGGGTCGCTCACGGCGCTGACCGGTGCGCAGTTGCGCGCGCACGCGGCCAGGGTCTTCACGCGGGCGCGCCTGGTGGCCGGGCTGGGCGGCGGCTTTGATCCGGAAACGGAGAGAATCTTCCGTGTGGCAATTCAACGCATTCCTCCGGGCGAGGCCTGGGAACCCGTGCCGCTACCGCCCGTGCCGCCGCCGTCCGGCGGGTTGCGCATCCACCTGGTGCAGAAGGACACCGAGTCCACGCCGATCACGCTGGGGTTCCGGCACGCGCTCACGCGGGCGCACCCGGACTTTGTGCCGCTGATGGTGGCGGTGTCCGCGCTGGGGGAACACCGGCAAATGGGCGGGCGGTTGTTCCAGCGCATGCGGGAGGAGCGCGGCCTCAACTACGGGAGCTACGCGTACCTGGAGCACTTTGTAGAAGAGGGGGACGGTCCGCAGGCCGCGCTGAACATTCCGTGCCGGCAACACGCGTTTTCGCTGTGGGTGCGCCCCGTGGCGGCGGCGGACCGCGCGTTTGCGCTGCGGCAGGTGCTGCGCGAATGGCGCGCTTTCGTGAGTGACGGTCTCACGGAGGAGGAGTTCCAGCGCACGCGGGACTTCCTGCGCGGCTACACCCGCCTGGCTGAGCAGGGCGCCCGCCGGCGGCTGGCGTGGGCCATGGATGATCATCTCAACGGTACGCCGGAGTTCCTGCGCCACGCGCGCATGCGGATGGAGACGCTCACGCGTGATGAGGTGAATGCGGCCATCCGCCGCCACCTGCAGGCGGAGCACCTGGTGGCCACCCTGCTGGCGCCGGACGCGGAGGCGCTGCGCGCGGCGCTGCTGTCCGGCGCGCCGAGCCAGCGGGCAAACGTGCCAGCCGCGCTGGCGGAGGAGGATGCGGCCATTGCTGCGTATGACCTGCAACTGGGTCCGGGTGCCCTGACCATCACGCCGGCGGCGGAGCTGTTCCGCTGACCGTCGTCACCCGCGCCGCACCACCACCGCCGTCCCGCGTTCCGCACCCAGCACGCGCGCCGCGTTTCCGTCCCGCACGGCCACTTCCAGCCAGCCGGAGCTGCCCGCGTAAGCCACGCTTTGTGCCACCGCCACATCGGAGAACGTGCGCGAAATGCCGCGTATCTGGTGCGCACCCACGCACACCACCACCGGTTCCCCCACGCGCGGCAGGTCCTCCTCCCGCACGCTGGTGAGCAGGTTCCCAAAGGCATCCACGTGCAGAACTTCACCGCGCAGGGCGTCCCCGGTGAACACGGCGCGCGGCAAGGGCCGCCGCACCAGCTCCCCGTGCGGGTCACCCAGGTCACTGAGCGGCACACCGCGCCCCAGCGCCGCCGCCACCGGCGCAAACACGTCCCGCCCGTGGAACGTGGGGCTCACCTGCGGGAGGTGGAAGCGCGCGCGGGTGAGCCGCACCACCGCGCGCGGCGGGTGCGTCTCCAGCACGGCGGAAAACAGCCCATTGTCCGGCCCCACCAGGAAACCACCGTCGGTGGCCACCGCCACCGCGGGACGCGCGCTGCCCACGCCGGGGTCCACCACCGCCACGTGGATGGTGCCCGCGGGGAAGTAGTCGTACGCATCCGCCAGCAGCAGCGCGCCGGTGCGTACGTCCTGCGGGGGCACTTCGTGGGTGAGGTCCACCAGGGTGGCGCCGGGGCACCCGCCCAGAATCACGCCCTTCATGATGCCCACCCAGGGCTCGCGCGTGCCAAAGTCCGTGAGCAGCGTGATGACGGCCATTCCGCCCACCTACCCTCCCCGCCGCCGTGCGGACAATGCGTTCCCGCTCTGCTACGAGCACCTTCCCCGTCCGGGCCCGACCCATGTTGCGCGCCATTGTCGCCTTCCTGCTCGCCGTTGTGGTCGCCGTGCTGGCGGCCGCGGGGTACGTGGCGTGGAACCTGGAGCGGCTGGTCAACGCGTACCGGGATGACCTGGGCGTGCGCGCCAGCACCTACCTGGGGCGCACGGTGCAGTTTGGCCCGGTGAACATCACCTGGCAGAACGGGCTGGGCGCGGAGTTCACGCAGATGCGCCTGGCGGGCGCGGCCGAAGGCGACCCGCAGGCCGCCACGGTGGACCGGCTGCTGCTGCGGCTGGACGTGATGAAGATGGTGCGCACGCGCGGGCGGCGCCTGGAAGTGAGTGAAGCGGTGCTGGAGGGCGCGCGCATCACGCTGCGCCGCCGGGCGGACGGCACGTGGGACTTCCAGGACGTTGTGCAGAACCTGGCGGGCAAGGCGCAGCAGGAGGCGGAGCAGAGCACCAAGAGCGCCGGCGAGTACTTCCGCGAACTGGAGATTGCCGGCCTGCGCGTGAAGGACGGCCGCGTCACGGTGCAGGATGACGAGCTGGGCCAGCGGTTCTCCGTGGACCACGTGGACGTGGCGGTGTCCACCATCATCCCCGGCCGCAATGTGTCCGGTGACGTGCGCCTGGTGCTGGACGACGGGAAGACCACCTCGCCGCTGGATGCGCACCTGGAGATCCTGCCGCTGCCAGTGGACCTGGAGTTCACCGACTGGCCCACCGTGCGCAGCCATTTCAAAGTGGCGCAGGTGGACCTGGGCACGTGGGGACGGCTGCTCCCCTCCAGCGCCATCCGCCCGTCCCAGGGGACACTCAGCGTCAACCTGGAGGCGGACATCTCGCCGGATGAAGACCTGGCCAAGATCACCGGCGGGCTGCTGGTGGACAAGCTGCGCATGCTGCAGGGGGACCGCCTGGGCGCGGAGAGCAGCGTGGGGCTGGACCTGCACATTGACGCGGGCCTGCGGGACCCCACGGTGCGCGTGCACAAGCTGGACGTGCGCGGGCCGGGCCTGGCCATCACCACGCGGCTGGAGATGGTGGACCGCACCGTAGAAGGAATCCGCGACGCACGGATGGACCTGGAGGTGCAGGACCTCAAGCGCCTTTTGGCGATTCTACCCGAGGGCAGCGGCGTGCTCCCCAAGGAGCTCGCCCTGGAGGGGCCCTTCAAGGTGGCGGTGCAGGGTGACGCGGAGGAGGGGCACGTTGTGGTGGACCTGGACCGCGCGCGCGTGGCGTGGGCGGGCGTGCTGGACAAGGGAGCCGGCACGCGGCTCAACCTGGACGTCACCATCAGCCGGCGGCCCGGCGAGATTGAGGTGAGCCCGGTCAGCCTGCAGCTGGCGGACGCCAACATTGCCGGAGATTTCACGGTGCCCGTGCCGTACCGGGGCCTGTTCCGCGGCCAGTTCACCACCGGCGAGTTGCACCTGTCCCGCCTGCGCCCGCTGTTTCCCGCCGCGGGCAAGCTGGAGAAGGACGGCATCAAGCTGGACGGCGTGCTCCGCCTCACCGCGCAGGCCGAACCGCGCGACGGGCAGCAGGCCGTCCAGGCCAACGTGGCGCTGCAGCGGATGGACGTGCGCGTGCCGCGCGTACGGCTCACCGGTGACGGCGCGCTCACGCTGCAGGACGCTCCGGACCGGCGGGGTCACCGCGCGGAACTGAGCGGGGACCTCATGTCGCTCGCCGTGGACGTGGTGGATGCGGACGGCGCACCGCTGTTCCGCAAGCGCCGCGGCGTGCCCGCGGACATCTACGTGGACGTGCTGCAGCAGGGCGGTGAAGTGCGGCTGCGGCAGGCGCAGGTGAACGTGGGTGGGTCCTCCGTGGTGGCGGAGGGGCTCATCACCGGCGTGGGCACGCCGCAGGTGGGGCTGGACCTGCGCACGCAGCAGCTGTTCCTGGACGTGAACGACGTGCGCGCGCTGGTGCCGCGGCTGGCGCGCCTGCCGCCGGGCACCGCCGAGGCGCGCGTGGTGGTGAAGGGCAGCCCGCAGCTGCCGCAGGACCTCCGCGTGCTGGTGGATGACCTGGAGGTGTCACTGGGGCGCAGCCACGTCTCCGGCGTGGTGGCGTTGCGCGGCACCGCGGACCCGGTGCTGGGCGTGAACCTGGACCCGGTGGCGCTGGAGTTTGCGGAGCTGTCCCGCGCGTTCCCGGCGGTGCCGCTGCCGCGCCAGGGCCGCCTGCAGGGCAAGGTGTCCGTGACCGGCCGCCCGGCGGATACGCGCACGCTGCGCATTGCCGTGGACGGGCTGGAGGGCAACGTCTTTGACGTGAACCTGCGCGGGCGCCTGAGCGTGGCCAACCTGCAGGCGCCGGAGTTTGACGTGGTGCTGGAGGCGGACCGCATCCAGGTGGAGGACCTGCAGCGCCAGGTGCGCGCGCTCACCGGCTCAAAGCCCGCCGCGCCCCAACCGGCGGAGCCCGCCGAGGTCAATCCCAACGGGTTGGGCGCCTCCGCGCGCAAGCAGCTGGCGGCCCTCAAGGGCACCGCGGCCCTGCGCGCGGGGCGCGTGACCTGGGACAAGTACGTGTTTGATGACGTGGACGGCCTGGTCACCCTGCAACGCGGGAACGTCCGCGTGGACCGGCTGACCTGGTCCCTGTACGGCGGCTACTTCAACGCGGCGGGGTCCGAAGTGCGCCTGGCCAAGGAACTGGCCCGCGAGCGGCTGATCCTCAAGGTGGGGGGACTCAACCTGGGACGCGCGGTGGATGCGCACACCAACGGCTCCGGGCGCGTTGCCGGCTACGTGGACGCGGATGTTGACCTGGTGGCGCAGGGGCTGCAGGCGCAGGAGATGGTGGATTCGCTGCAGGGACCCATCAGCGTGGCCTCCCCGGAGCTGCGCGTGAGCGGCATCAACCTGCTGGGGGAGATGTTCAGCCGCCTCAACGCCATGGCCCCCGTGCCCATCCCCGTGCAGGGCTCCATGCTGGACCGGGACCGGCCCACCGCGTTCAGCCAGTTCAGCGTGGACGGACGTTTCAGCGCGCGCCGGTTTGCCACCACGCGGCCGCTCCAGGCGGATACTGAGTTTGGGACCATCAGCTTTGCCGGCGTGGTCTACATGGATTCGCGGATTGACCTGGTGGGGAGCGCGCGCCTCCAGCCGCAGATCATTGAGGACGTCACTGAGGGCGCCATCAAGCCGCCGGAGGCGGTGCTGGTGCCGGTGGAGCTGGGCGGCACCTGGGGTGAGCCGCGCGTGACCGGCCTGGATGTGGCGGCGTTTGCCAAGGGGCTGGGCGTGGCGCGAATGCTGGGCCCGGCGCTGGAGGCCGCGGAGAAGGCGCGGGCGGACCTGGAGGAGCGGTCCCGCGCGGCGCGTGAAGCGGCGGAGCGCGTGCGTGAGGTGGCCGTGCAGGAGGCGCAGGAGAAAGCAAACGCCGCGGCGCAGGAGGCGGAGGAGCGCGCACGCCAGGCAGCCGCGGCGGCCAGGCTGGCGGCCACCCACCCCAGCGAAGCTGCGCGCCGCGCCGCCGACGAGGCACGGCGGCAGGCGCTGGAGGCGCAGCGCCGCGCGGAGGAGGCCCGGAACGTGGCGGTGAACCTGCTGGCGGGTGACGCGCTGATGGAGTCCCGCCGCAAGGCGGAGGAGATGGCGCGCGCCCGGCTGGGAGACGCGCAGCAGGACGCGCAGCGCGCGCTGGGGGCCGCGCAGGACGTGGGGAAGGAAGCGCTGGACACCGTCAATGACGCGCGCGCCCAGGCGGACAAGGACGCCGCGGCCACGCGCGAGCAGCTCAAGCAGAACGCGGAAGCCGCCCGCCAGCGCGCCAAGGAGATGCTGGACAACATGTTCCAATGAGCCGCGCCCGTGCCCGCGGCGTGGGTGCATGCCTTGGAACACGGATGAGCGCGGGCTATCGCGTGGCCCGTGGCATCCGCTCCGCTCCCGCGCCTGGTCGCCGGCCACTATGAGCTGCGCCGCCTCATCAGCGAAGGCGGCCAGGGCCGCACCTACGACGCCGTGGACACGCGCACCGGGCGGCGGGCCGCCGTGAAGGTCCTGGCGCTGGGCGAAGTGAAGCAGTGGAAGGAGCTGGACCTGTTCCGCCGCGAAGGCCGCGTGCTGGGAGGCCTGGAGCACGCCGGCATCCCGCGCTTCCTGGACGAAGCGCGCAGCGACGACGGCACCGAGGCGTACCTGGTGATGGAGTTCGTGGAGGGGGAGACGCTGCGCGCCCGCGTGGAGGCGTCCGGGCCGCTGCGCGAGAACGAGTTGTGGAGCGTGCTGTGGCAGGCCGCGGCCATCCTGGAATACCTGCACGCGCGCCGCCCGCCCATTGTCCACCGGGACATCAAGCCCGCCAACCTGATGATGCGCCCGGACGGGAAGCTGGTGCTGGTGGACTTTGGTGTGGTCCAGCACGAAGCGCCCGTGGCCGGCGTGGACCGCACCTTTGTGGGCACCTGGGGCTTCATGGCGCCCGAGCAGTTCCACGGGGAGGCGTCCCCGGCCACGGACGTCTTTGCGCTGGGCGCCACGCTGTTGTCACTGGCGTGCGGCCGGCCCCCGGAGGAACTCCCGCACGAGGACGGCGGCCTGCGCTTCAAGCTGGATGACATCTCCCTGCCGGACGCGCTGCGCGACGTCATCCGCGCCATGACCGAGCCCGAGCCGGCCCGGCGTCCGCGCGATGGCGCCGAACTGGTGGCGCTGCTGCAGGCGCGCACGGCGGCGGCGCCCGCGCAGCCCGCCCCAGAGGCGGAGGCGGACGGTCTCCCCGCGCTCCAGGCGGACGGCCTGCCACCCCCCATGCGGCTGGCCACCGGCGTGCTGTTGTCCGTGGTGGGAATGCTGGGCTTTGTGGGGCTGACGGTGCTGCGCGTGGTGCTCCTGCCGTTCATCTTCATGGTGCTGCGCGGCGTGGGGAAGACGCGCCTCACCGCGGAGCGCGAACGCGCCATCCTGGACGCGGTGGGCGCAGGCGCACGTGGCTTCCAGCAGCTGGCACGCGGCGGCTTTGAAGAGGCCAAACAGGGGCAGCGCGCGCTGGAGGCGGAGGGCCGCGCCGAGCAGGGCGGCCGCCGCCTTCCGCCGGGTGTGCGCCAGCGGCAGGTGGAGGAGGCCTGGCGCAAGGATGAGGAGCGCCGCCGCGCCGCCGCCGCCGCACGGGCGCGCACGCAGACCCGCGGCCGGCGGTAGGCCGCCACGCTGTGCGCCCGGCGGGACCGCAGGGGCCCACCCACATCGCCGCGCTTGTGCAACGGGCGCTCCGCAACCCAGACTTGCGCGGCACCCATCAGGTTCGGAGGTTCCATGTTGCGTCGGGCGTCGCTGGTGCTGGGGGCTGTGCTGTGGTGCGCGTGCCCCCGGGCCCCCACGGGCACCCAGGCGTGCAACTCCGCCACAGACTGCGCGCAGTACCAGGCCTGCGAGGACGGGATATGCGTGGCGCGCACCGGAGGCGGATCGTCCGGCACCGTGGGTGGCAGCGGTGGGTCCTCGCCGTCCGGCGGCAGCGGGCGCTCCGGCAGTGGCGCCACGGGTGCTCCGGCCTCCGGGTCCTCCGGCGGGTGGGTGGTGGCCGGCAGTTCATCCGGTGGCGCGGGCAGCAGCGGCGGGCTGGTGCCGTGCTCCAGCGGCTGGCTGCGGTGCGCGGGTGACTGCGTGGACCCCATGACGGACGTGAACTTCTGCGGTGCCACGGGTGACTGCCTGGGGGCCCACGCCGGCCAGTCCTGCCTGGGCGCCAAGGCGTGCCTGCAGGGTGCGTGCGGTGAGGCGTGCCCGGCCACGTTGCTGACCTGCCCCAACCCGGCAGGCGGCACGCCGTGGTGCGTGGACCCCACGGCAAGCACGCTGTTCTGCGGAGCGGCGGGTGACTGCCAGGGCGGCAACGCCGGCGCGGTGTGCCCGCTGGGAATGACCTGCACGGCGGCGGGCTGCGCCTGCCCCGCCGGCGCAAGGCCATGCCGTGACACCTGCATCCCGGAGGCGTCCTGCTGTGACGCCAGCGGCTGCCAGAACGCGGGCGAGGTGTGCGCGCCGGTTGCCGATGGCGGCGCGGCCCGCGGGTGCGCGTGCCCCGCAGGTACCCGGTTGTGCGGGGGGGCGTGCATCACGGAGGCGTCGTGTTGCGGGGACTCGGACTGCACGCGGACGGGTGAGCATTGCGGGGCGGTCACCGTCCTGTCCGGCCAGCGCGTCCGTTCCTGCGAATGCCCGACGGGACAGGCGCTCTGCAACGGCGCGTGCGTGGCGGCCACCGGGTCATGCTGCGCGGACGGCGACTGCCACCCGGGCCAGCAGTGCGTGGAATCCGCGTCCCCCCCTGCGCGCGAATGCCGCTGCCCAACCGGGCAGTTCTTCTGCGCGCGGTTTGACCGCTGCGTGGCGGACGGGACCTGCTGCGCGGACGGTGACTGCCCGGGGACAAACCCAACGTGCGCGGCGGCGGCGCCTGACGGCGGCCCCGCATGCACGTGCGGGACGGGCTACCGGGTGTGCGGGAGCGCGTGCATCCCGTTGGGGACGTGCTGCGCCGACGCGGACTGCCCGGGTGCGCTGTGCCCGGTGCCGGGGGAGAGCTGCACCTGCCCGCCCATGACGCGCGCCTGCGGTGCGGCCTGCATTGCCAACACAACCTGCTGCAATGAACCGTCGGATTGCGGCCCGGGGGCTGCGTGTCCCTCAGCCGGCGGCGCGTGCACGTGCACCACGGGGCACCACCGGTGCGGACCCGCCTGCATCCCGGATGGCACCTGCTGCAATGCGCCCAATGACTGCACGGCCGGCACCTGCCCGGCACCGGGCGGGACATGCCAGGCCACGTGCACGGGCGTGGTGGACTGCGCGGGCGTGTGCAACGGCACCGCTGTGCGGGACTGCGCGGGCACGTGCAACGGAAGCGCAACGACGGATTGCCTGGGCGCCTGCGGCGGCACGGCGGTGGTGGACTGCCTGGGCGTGTGCAACGGCGGGGCCTCGGGCACGGCCTGCGGGTGCCCCGGCGGCGCCACCCGGGACTGCGCGGGCGTCTGTGGCGGGTCGGCCGTGCTGGACTGCGCCGGCGCGTGCAATGGCAGCGCCGTGCGGGATTGTGCCGGCGCGTGCAACGGCAGTGCGGTGCGTGACTGCGCCGGGACGTGCAACGGGAGCGCGCAGGTGGATTGTGCCGGCGCGTGCAACGGCAGCGCCGTGCGTGACTGTGCCGGGACGTGCAACGGCAGTGCGGTGCGTGACTGCGCCGGGACGTGCAACGGGAGTGCGGCGCGTGACTGCGCCGGGACGTGCAACGGCAGCGCCGTGCGTGACTGCGCCGGGACGTGCAACGGGAGCGCCCAGGTGGACTGCACCGGCGTCTGCGGCGGCGGCGCCACCCTCTCCAGCTGCGGCGCGCTGGGGTGGTGTGACGCCTCGGCGCTGAACACGGGCACCACCCAGGCGTATCCCAACGGCTGCGGCGGAAACATGCAGTGCGGCGAGTGCTGCCACACCGGAACCTTCTGTGCGCCCTGGGGAACCTACGGCCCTCCTGCACTCCGAATGGGTTGAAATTGACGCATGGGATCACGAGAGCATGGTTGGCAGCGGCGGGCAGAGTCCGCCGAACTTGGCATAGGCCAGCGCAATGAGGGCTTCGGCGGAGTGGAATCC
>JACRCW010000065.1 GCA_016218805.1 Deltaproteobacteria bacterium
ACGTCGCTGCGCTGCGCTCCGTCGTCGAGGGCCGCCCCCCAAGGGGGGCGGGTACGCATGCACGCAGAGCGTGCATGCAGTTCGGTCGGGGCATTCGTGGAACAGATGCCGGCTCAGACTTGGATCCGCCGCGGAAATGCCGGTTCAAGTCCGGCTGGTCACCCCAGTTTTGTCGTCGTGGTCCCGAACGCCCCTGGTGGGGCGGCCATCCTGTCACGGTGGTGAGGGCGGGTTCGAATCCCCCCGGGATCGTGATGGGTCGCGAGCCGGTCTGGTGATGGCAACCGGTTGAAGCCCGGTCCAACCTGGTTCGATTCCAGGGCGTCCCATGTTTCCGGGCCTGCAGCTCCATGGTGGAGCATCCGCCCTGCAAGCGGAAGGCGAGGGTTCGATTCCCTCCGGGTCCAATTCACGTGGTTTACGGCGTCGGCACGCACGGGTGGGTTGCCTCCCCCCATGTTGGGGGGAGGCCGGCCGATGCGGAGCATCGGCCGGGTGGGGGGAGGCGCCAGCGCGCCGGCCCACGCATGTTCACGCCCGCGAGGCTCAACAGACGAGCGCCCGGCTCCGAACCGGGAGGGTGCAGGTGCAAGTCCTGCCGCGGGTACCAGCGATCTCCCGTCGTTCAACGGACGAGGACACCGGGCGGCGAACCCGGAAATGGAGGTTCGATTCCTCCCGGGAGGAACTTGTTGTTGACGCGGGTTGGTCCGGCGATCCGGTGGGCCTCATACACCCAACCGAGCGTGGTTCGACTCCACGACCCGCCAATTCAATTCGGCGATATTCGCCGGGCGTGCCGCCTGGGGGCGGCTCCGGTGTCACATACCGGCTCGGCAGGGTTCGATCCCCTGGCCCGGCATTTCACGCAACATGTCCACTGGTAGCCCAACCCTGGTAGAGGCAGCGGTCTCAGAAGCCGTCCAGTGAGGGTTCGAATCCCTCCCGGTGGACCATCTTTCACGTCGTCGTAGCCCAACGTCCGGTAGAGGCAGCAGGTCGAGAGCCTGCGCAGTGGGGGTTCGACTCCCCCCGGCGACAACCGTGCCCCGGTAGCCCAACGGCAGAGGCAGCAGGCTCAAGTCCTGCACAGTGGGGGTTCAAATCCCTCGCGGGGCAAATCAACCCATTTCGCACGCAAGTGCGGGAAAGGAGTCCGCGCCATGTTCGCGGAGACGCTTGTGTTGGATCCCGGGTGGACCCCGGTAGCCCGCATCAACTGGCAGCGGGCCGTGACGTTGCTGTGGGAAGGCAAGGTGGAGGTGATTGAAGAATACGAAGACCGCGTGGTGCGGAGCATGACGCTAGAGATCCAGGTTCCCTCGGTGATCCGGTTCCTGCGCGGGCACATCGGCCGGAAGCGGGCCATCCGGTTCTCGCGGCAGAACGTGTTTGTACGTGACGGTGGCCGTTGCCAGTACTGCCGCGCGCGGGTGGCGCGGCCGGAGGCCACGTATGACCACGTGGTGCCGCGCGTGATGGGCGGCCGCACGTGCTGGGAGAACGTGGTGATTGCCTGCATGGCGTGCAACCAGCGCAAGGGTGGGCGCACGCCGGTGCAGGCGCGGATGCGCCTGGGCACCCTGCCGGTGAAGCCGGACCGGTTGCCGGGAGGTCCGTCGTATTTCCTGACGTTCCAGCGCGGGATGCCGGAGAGCTGGCGCGCCTACCTGCGGGATGCGGTGGCGTCGCTGCACTACTGGAATGACGAGCTGGAGCAGGATGCCTGACGCAGTGTGAAACGCGCGGTGACATCGTCGCTGCGCGCCTGGAGGGTGTGCACGGCGGGGTCGCCGGCGCCGCCTCGAAAGCGGCGGGGCCGGGTTACCGGTCCGGGGTTCGAGTCCTCCGCCCTCCTTTTGAAGTACCTACGCGGATGGTGAACGGCGTTGGACGCCGGCCCGGCTGGAACCCGGGTGGACCCCTGGTGGGTCCGGGGTTCGATTCCTCCACCATCCGTCGTCGAGGCGCCGGGAGGCGTTCCTTCGTAAGGGACGAAGACGGATGGGCCGCGAGCCCGTCACCGTCAACGCTTTCCAACCGATCCTCGATAGCACCGCGGCGAATCACTGCCGCACCTGGAGAGCACACCGGGCGAGGCGCCCGGCCGGTCCGCTAAACCGTGAGGCCCGCACGCGGGTCGGGGGTTCGATTCCCCGGTTCTCCGTTCCACGCCATTCCGAGGCGAAGACCAGGGTTCCTTCGGCTGATACCCCGTAGGTCGCGGGTTCGAATCCCGTCGGGTGCAGCGATGCGCCCGTAGCTCAGTCCGGCAGAGCAACGCACGGTCCCAGGTCATTCACCATCCTCGGATTTCATCGTCGTCACGGCCCTTCCGGTTCTTACGCGCGAGGTGCGTCATGTCCCGCAAGGCACTGGCAATGTTCGGCGCATCGGCACGCTCGGTGTCCGCGCCCATCCGCAACCATGACGGTTACCCGGCCTGGGAGCGCCCGTTGGAGGAGCGCTACCTGCAGGCGCTGCTGTGCAACACGCTGGGGAACACGTTCTATGCATCCGCGTCCAACCTGCTGGCGGAGACACGTGCTGTGCACGCGGAGATGATGCTGGGGGACACGGCGTTTGCCGCCAAGGCAATCATGTACGCGCGCATGCGCGGACTGATGCGCACGCAGCCGGTGTACGGGCTCGCGTCGCTGGCCGGCACGGACCTGGCGCGGTTCCGCGAGGCGTTTGACCGCGTGGTGCTGACGCCGGCGGACCTGGCGGACTTCACGACGATGGTGAAGGCCCAACGGCGCGGGGAGGGCGGCCGCGCGATCAAGTCCATCGCCGGGCGGCGGCTGCTGCGTCTGGATGAATACCGGGTGATCAAGTACGGCGCGGAGCGCGCGGACGGCGGGTACGCGCTGCGGGACCTGTTCCGCGTGCACCACCCGCGCGCGGGGCGCCGGTTGCCGCTGGTGGACTACCTGCTGGGCCGCGCGGATGCGGCGGCGCTGGCGGCTTTGCCGCAAATACGCGCGCTGGAGGACCTCAAGCGCGCGACTACGGACGAGGCGAAGGTTGAGGCGATCACGCGCGGGCGCCTGCCGGTCGAGGTGGCGTCGTCGTTCGCGGGATCCTCGCGCGCGGTGTGGAGCGCGATTGTGCCGCAGCTGCCGATGCTGGCGCTGGTGCGTCACCTGGCCACGCTGGAGCGTCACGGCGTTCTCGACGAGCACCGGGCGTTGCTGGAGTCGCGCTTCGGGGATGCGCGCGCGGTGCAGCGCAGCCGGGTGCTGCCGTTCCGGTTCCTGGAGGCGTCGCGGCACGTGAAGAGCGCGTGGGCGCGGGACGCGTTGCGGGACGCGTTGGAGCACGCGTTTGGCGCGGTGCCGTCGCTGCACGGACGGACGGTGGTGTGCCTGGACCGGTCCGGCTCCATGGGCGCGTACATCCAGCAAGCGGCCATCTTTGCACTGTGCGCGTTGAAGA
Organism: Deltaproteobacteria bacterium; assembly: GCA_016218805.1. Taxonomy (GTDB): domain Bacteria; phylum Myxococcota; class JACRCW01; order JACRCW01; family JACRCW01; genus JACRCW01. The sequence continues at coordinate 3,439 of JACRCW010000065.1, forward strand.
AGGCGCGCGGTGATGGGCGGCTGTTGCTGTTTGACGACCGCCTGGACGAGTTGGCGCTGTCACTGCGTGACTCCGTGCTCTCCCAGGCGGAGTCCATCCGGGTGCGCGGTGGCACCAACCACACGCTCGCCGTGGATGAGCTGCTGCGCACGCGGGAGCGCGTGGACTCGCTGGTGTACGTGACGGATGAGCAGCAGAACACGGGCTCGCCGCTGCTGGACCGGTTGGACGTGTACCGGCGGAAGGTGAACGCAGACGTGAAGGTGTTCATCGTGAACGTGGCGCCGTACGTGCAGTCGGTGGCGCCGCCGCACGAGAAGAAGACGTTCCACGTGTTCGGCTGGTCGGACGCAGTGTTGTCCTTCCTGGCCATGGCGAGCCGCGGTTTCGGTTCGCTGGTGGACGTGGTGCGCTCCGGCGCGTGGGACGTGGAGGTGAATTGACTGAATTGACGTCCTGGGAGGGCGAGGCTTCTGCCGAGCCTGGTGAAGACGGGTTGCCGCAGGGCTCGCCGGAGGCTCGCCCTCCCAGGATCTCCGCGGTGGGGTCACGCCAGGCGGCTGAAGCGGCGGTCACTCTCCGGGAAGTCCACGCCCAGCGCTGCACTCACCAGCACGCCCAGCAGCCCCGCCACCACAAGCCCGTGCCCGTCCCAGTTGGGGAACGCGGGTGCCGCGGGCCCCGGCACGCACGTCATCAACGCACCGCCCACCACCGTGCCGATGGCGACCCACTGGTACAAGCGCAGGCCGCGGTACTCGGGCGTCTGCGGCTCGCCGCGCAGTGATTCCTCCACGAACCGTCCGATGCCGGTCATCACCAGGTAGATACCGCAAAGAAACGGCAGCGGGACATGCAGGGACCACAGCCGCGCCACGACAAGAAACACGGGTGCGTTCCACAGGATGCTGTACAGCGGTGTTGCGTGGATGGGCACGCCACCCAGCGCGGACAGCCGCACCACCCGGGACCGCGGGTGCGTGCAGCGGATGCCCAGCTGTGCCGGCGCTGCGCGGCCGTGACAACAGCCCTGCACCAGGCAGCGGACCCGGCCCCACGCCTGCACCAGGGGCGCACCGACGGCGTAGGCGCCCAGGATCATCCAGCCGTTGGTCCCCCACAGCGGCGCGGTCACCGCGCCGATCATGATCCCCAGCACGCCGCCGTAGAAGCCGTACGGCCGCATGAGCTGGTGGCTGCCCTCAATGATCTGCGCCCACGCGCCGGCGGTGAACAGGCCACAGCACGCGGCCCACGCAATGGCGGGCGCGTGCTCCACGCCCAGCAGCGCGTGCGCGAGCGCAACGGTGAGGAACGTGCCGATGCCGGCGTACGCGCCGTGGTTGATGATCCGCACCGGCCCAAACCGCCATTCGTGCCAGCTGTTGGCGACGCGCTCCGTGGTGGCGCGTAACAACTCCCAAACGGATGGGTAGCGGATGATGGCCGCGCCCACCGCCACGCCTGCGAGAATGTCCGCGACGGTGTGCATCCCCGTGAGCGAGCAAGCCGCGGCGACCGCGGCGGCCCACGCCCACGCGAGCCACGCGAACGCACGCGGGAGGGCGGCGGCGCAGAGCATGGCCCAGACGACGTGGAAGGACGGGAACGCGGCGGCGGGGCTGTCCCACGCGCGCTCCATGGCAAGCAACCCGCCCAGCGGATCATTGACGTTGAACGGGCGCGGGACCGCGCAGACGGGGAGCGCGAGGTGCAGGGGAAACACCACTGCCATGGCAATCCACCCACGGAGTTGGAACGCGCGCAGGTCGCCGCGGGTCCGCACCAGCCACGGGGTTGCCAGCGCGACGACGTACGCGCTCGCGTACACGGGTTCCGCCCACGCGAACACGGGCCACGCGGCTTCGCCCGGGAGCGCAAGCATCACGGCGTCCGGCGCAGGGCCCAGCGCAACGATGAGTTCATACGCGGCCAGCCACGGCAGCAATACGTTGATCCACATGGCGGCGCGCTCCCTGGCGGCCAGCGGCGCGGCACCGGGCGCAAGCGGTGCCAACAGCGGTGCGGCGGGCAGCGGGAGGCGCCCGCGTTCCCATCCCCACACCAGCGCGGCCGACGCGGCAGCGAGCACGGGCGTGACCAGGTAGAGCCCCGCGCTGGACCGCGCCAGGATGCTGCCTCCGCCGACGAGAAACACCGCACCGGCATGGAGCGGATGAGCCACTGCGCCGGGGCGCAGCGCCCACAGCAACGCGCCGGCAATCACCGCAACGGCGCCGGCCGCATCGGGCAGCGGGATGGGCAGGTGGACCACGCCGGGGACCGCCAGTGCCCAGGCCGCGCACCCGGCCACGGACAGCGCGGACAGCAGGAGCGTGCGCATCACGGCCATCGGACCACCTCGTGAATGGTCCAGCCGTGGGACTCCGCCTTTCCCGCCCGCTGCAGCCGCGAGCGCGAGAGCCACTTGGTCTCGTCAATGAGCAGGGTCCGACCGGGTAAGATCTGCAAAACGCGCCGGGGCAGCAGCGACAGCGCAGAGAAGCCGAGCTGTCCCTGGCGCAACAACTCGGTCAAATCAAAACGGAGGTTGACGGTGGGCGACGCGATCCCTCCTTCGTTCACGGTCGCATCGGCGACCTCCACGCCGTCCAGCAACACGGTGCGGAAAGTGTGCGGACCGCGCCAGTCAATCCATGTGAGACACGCGTCCGCCGAGACAAAGCGTCCCCACCACAGCTCGCGGATGGGCAGGGACCACGGCGGCGCGGTGAGCGTGAGGACCTCGGCGTAGCCATGGCCGGTCAGCGTGGTGGCGCCGTCAACCAGTGTGGCGCGCGCGCCGGGAGCAAGGCAGTTCCAGCGGATGCATCCGTGCGCGTCGTCAAGGACGGTGCGTTCCACCGGCGGCGCGGTGGCGGCCCACGTGCCGCGCGTGTCCAGCGCGCGGCTGTGCCAGTGGAGCGTGTCGTCGTGCTGGTGCGGCTCGGTGGGAGCGCGGAATCGCGTGCGCGTGGTGGTGGGCAATCCCGGAGAATGCCGCAGCAGGCTCTGGTAGCCCACGCGAACAGCGCCGATGGTGAGCTGCGCCGCGTAGATGATCGCCGCGTCTCCCCCGTCGGTCACGATGTCGAGGTACCACTTGCGCAGGAAGAACCGGGTCACTCCCACGTTGGCGCCCGTATACTGCCGCAGCGCCGACGGGTACACGCCCGGGGCACCCTCACGCGTCCACGGGCTTGCGCGCCACCTTGAACAGGACCGCGCCCATGAACGCAAAGCACAGCACACCCAGGAACTGGAAGCCGCCGTCCCCCAGTGCGCTGACCAGCGCATGCTCCACGGACACCTTGCCAATGATCTCCGCGACGCCGGGATTCACCGACAGGATGGCGACGACAACGCCGGCGATGGCGCCGCCCGCGACGAGTCCCGTGGCGAACAGGTTTCCGGGGCCCAGTTCACTCTCGTCCACCTTTTCACCCTTGCGCTGCGCCATGTAGTCCGCGAGGCCCTTGATGGCGCCGCCGACGAAGATGGGTGCGGTGGTGGACAGCGGCAGGTACGCGCCCACGGCGAAAGACAGCGCCTTCACGCCGCACAGCTCCATGGTGATGGCCAGGAACACGCCGACGAGCACGAACTGCCAGTCAAGGTTGAAGGACAGCAGGCCCTTGATGAGGGTGGCCATGAGCGTGCCCTGCGGGGCGGGGAGCTTTTCGCTGCCAATCATGTGCAGCACGCCCTGCGCGGCCAGGTCCGGCGGCGGGGTATCCAGCGCATTGAGCGTGAGACCAATGACGCCCGCCGCCGCCACCGCGCCGATCATCAGGCCGATCTGCTGCGCGCGCGGCGTGGCGCCGACGAGGTAGCCGGTCTTGAGGTCCTGGCTGGTGGCGCCGGCATTGGCGGCGGCAATGCACACCATCCCGCCCACGCACAGCGCCATGGGCTGGTAGATGTCCCCGGTCCAACCGATGCCGACGAAGATGAGGCAGGTGGCCATCAACGTGGCGATGGTCATGCCGGAGATGGGGTTGGACGAACTGCCGATGATGCCGACGATGCGCGAGGCCACGGTGACAAAGAAGAACCCGAACACGACGATGAGGATGCCGAGTACGAAGCGCCCGCCGATGCTGCCGGGGAGGAACGGGAGCAGCGCCAGGATGACCACCAGGCCCGCGCTGCCGGCGAGCACCACGGTGATGGGGAGGTCGTCTTCGGTGCGCTTGCGGGCGGCGTTGCCCACACCCTCCTTGAGCGACGCCACACTGTCCTTGAACGACGACACGATGGTGGGCAGCGTCTTGAGCAGGGTCATGAACCCGCCGGCGGCCACCGCGCCCGCGCCGATTTGACGTACGTACGCGAAGTACACCGCGTTGGCGGTGCTGGCGAACGAGTGCGTGGCGGGGTCCCAGCCGCCCTTGCCGCCGGCCAGCGCCACGTCTTTGAGGTAGCCCAGCTTGACCAGCTGCAGGGCAATGGCGTCGGGCGGGACCAGGGAGGCCAGCAGCGGGATGATGCCCAGCCACGCCAGCACGCCGCCGGCAACCAGCACGCCGGCAATGCGCGGCCCGATGATGTACCCGACACCGAGGTACTCCGGCGTGATCTCACCGTTGAGCGTGGCCGACGGGAAGTAACGGTTGGTCTGCGCGGTCACCAGCGCGGGCGCCTCGGCGATGAACTTCACGATCTTCTGCAGGATGGCGTACATGAACGCGAACCCGACGCCCTGGTAGGCCGTGCGTGCCAGGCTGCCGCCCTTCTCACCGGCGATGAGCACGGACGCGCACGCGGTGCCTTCGGGGTAGGGCAGGTTGGCGTGCTCCTTGACGATGAGCGAGCGCCGCAGCGGGATCATCATCAGCGTGCCGAGGATGCCGCCCAGCAGGGCCAGCGTGAAGATGGTCCAGTAGGAGAAGTAACCGGGCCCGCCGCTGCCGGGGGACAGCAGCAGGAACCCGGGCAGCGTGAACACCACGCCCGCGGCAATGGACTCGCCCGCGGACCCAATGGTCTGCACGATGTTGTTCTCCAGGATGGTGGACCCGCCCAGCCGCTTGAGCAGCGAGATGGCCAGCACCGCGATGGGGATGGACGCGGACACGGTGAGGCCGGCCTTCAGCGCCAGGTACACGGTGGCGGCGCCGAAGATGATGCCGAACACCACGCCGATCACGATCGCCTTGGGCGTGAACTCGGCGACATCGGTGCGTTCCGCGGGGATGTAGGGCTGGAATTCCGGCGTGGCCGGCGTCTGCTCGGACATGGTTCCTCCGTCGAGGGCGGCGCACCATGGCAGAGGGTTTGGGCCGCTGTCCACGGCGCGGCAAAGGCCGACCTTCCGGTTGGCGGCGGGGGCGTGGCGGCGGCGGCCCCGTCCCGCTAAGGGGGCACTGGCCCGAGGCGGAAGGGTGGTTATCCTTCCGGGGAAACCCCAGGGCGCAGGAGTCGCATGATCCGGTTCAAGCTCGCTGGCATCCCGGTGGCCATGCACTGGACCTTCTTTCTGTTCGCGGCGCTGATCGGCGCGGCGGGCCGGGAGGACGGCGTGCGCATGGCGGCGTGGGTGGTGGTGGTGTTCGTGAGCGTGCTGCTGCACGAACTCGGGCACGCGTTTGCGTGGCGCGCGTATGGCCACCAGCCGTCCATTGAACTGCAGGGGCTGGGCGGGGCGACGCGTGGTGACCCGGACCGGCCGCTGCCGCCCGGCAAGCAGGCGTTGGTGGCGCTTGCCGGACCGGTGACGGGGTTGCTGCTGGCGGCGGTGGCCTTTGTGGTGGGGCAGCTGCTGGTCATCCCGCGTGAGTCCTTGGGCGCGCGCGTGCTGTACGAGTTGTGGTGGGCCAACACGGTGTGGAGCGTTTTCAACCTGCTGCCGGTGATCCCGCTTGACGGCGGCATCATCGTCGCGTCGCTGGAACGGCGGGTGCGCGGGGGACGCCCGCCGCGGGCGGCGTTCTACCTGTCGGTCGCCGTGGGCGCCGGGCTCGCGCTGTACTTCGCCACGGTGCAACAGTGGATCGCGGTGCTGCTGCTGGCGTCGTACGCGTACCAGGCGTTCCAGACGTTGCGCGCGCTGTCCCGCGTGGAGGCGGATGCGCCGCACCCCGCGCTGGCGGCGGCGATGGTTGCGCTCAAGGAGGACCGGTTGGATGACGCGCGCGCGGCGGCGCAGCTGGCGTTGATGGGCGCCAAGAAGGACGTGGAACTGAACGTGGCGCTGCACATCATTGCGTCGGTGCACACGCGGCAGGGGCGTCCGGATGATGCGTTGAACATCCTGCTGAGCATGCCGCGCGGCCTGAAGGCCAGCCCGTTGGCGCTGGGTGAGGCGTGGACGACCAAGGGCGAGCACCTCAAGGCGAGCACGTTCTTCCGCGACGCGTTCCGCGACGCGCCGGTGCGGGAGACGGCGTACCGCTATGCGCGGTCGCTGCTGGACGCGGGGCTGGACAATGAGATGCGGGAGTTGCTGACGTCACAGGCGTCGCTGGGATACTCGGACGAAACGTGCGCAGGCTTGCAGGATGCGCTGTATGAGCGGGGCAAGTTTGAGGAGTCCTCGCGCGTGGGGGCGCACCGGCACCAGAAGTTTGGATCAGCGGCGGCGGCGTACAACGCGGCGTGTGCGCTGGTGAAGCTGGGCCGCAACGACGACGCGATGAAGTGGCTGACGGCGGCGGCGGACAAGGGATTCCGGGACGTGAAGCACCTGGACGAGGACCCGGACCTGGCGCCGCTGCGGGGTTCCGCGGCGTTCGACGCATTGCGACAGCGCCTGGTCACCGCGCCCGCGTAGTGTGCAACTCCTGCCTCCCCCCGCTTGCGGGGGGAGGTCGGGCGATGCGGAGCATCGCCCGGGTGGGGGGCGGGTAGTGGGGCGCGCGGCCTACGCCTCCACGTGCGCGCGCAGCATGGACGCGCGGGTCACCGCCCCAATGAACACACCGTTATCCATCACCGGCACCACGGAGATCCTCCGTCGCACCATGAGTTCGGCCACGTCTTCGCCGGGCGTGGCGGGTGCCACGGTGGCCACGTCCGCGGTCATGACTCCCACCACGGTGGACGCTGCCATCTTGCGCAGCTCCGCCTCCGTGCGGGACGGGCGTTCCAGCGGAATCACGGCTTCCATGAACGTGATGAACGCGGGCAAGTGCGGTCGTTTGTCCTGGAAGATGAGGTCCATGGCGGTGACTACGCCCAGCAGTTTCCCGTCGTGAACCACGCAGGCGCCGTCCTGGTGTTTCTCCACCAGCAGCCGTCCCAGGGTTGTGAGCGGGAGGTCTGGCTCCACGGTGAGCCCGTCCTGGTCCATCAGTTGGCGTGCGGTCCTGTCCATGTTGGCGCTCCCTACCCGTTCCGCCTGATGCCACCATGCTGCGCCCGGCGGGTGCGCGGCACAAGTCCGCTCACTGCGTGGTGCCGCCGTCAGCGGGGGGCGGTGGTGGTGCGGCGCGGACGGGGAGGACCAGCGGGGCGCCTTCCATGGCGGCGTAGACCGCCATGGTGTCCAGCACGCGGCGCACGTAGTCGCGCGTTTCCACCACGGGGATGCGCTCCAGGAACAGGTCCAGCGGGACATCCGGGTCCTTGAGGAGCCAGGCGCGCGCGTTGCCGGGTCCGGCGTTGTAGCCGGCCAGTCCCACGGGGACGCTGCCGCGGCAGATGCGGATGACGCGGGCCAGGTAGGAGGCGCCAATGCGCGCGTTGAGGGCGGGGTCCATGAGGGCCAGCTCGTTGTCCAGCATGATGTCCAGCGTCATGGCTTCCGTGACGGCGGTGGCGGGTAGAAGCTGCAAAAGGCCCACCGCGCCGGAGGGGGAACGCGCGCGCGGGTCAAACGCGCTCTCTTCGCGCGCCAGCGCCAGCAGCAGGGGGCCGGGGACGCCGGCGGTGGCCGCGGCGCCGGAGAGCGCGTCGGCGTGGGCGCGCGGGTAGGCGGCGCGCCACAGGGTGGCGTCGTCGGGGCGGGGGGCGCCGGACAGTTCGCGCGCGCGGCTGCGGCGCAGGTGGCGGGACGCAGCGGGGGCATCACCGGCCTGGACCAGCGCGTGCGCGGCGGTGATCTCGCTGGTGGGATCGGCCAACGCCAGGCGGAGGAAGGACGCGGCGTCTTCGTCCAGCCCAACGGCATACAGGGCGAGGCCGGCGTGCAGGGCGGGTGGCGACGTGGGTTCCACGCGCGGGAGCGGCGGGACGGGCAGGGCGGGGCGGAGTGGCAGGGGCGCGCCGGCGTCCTGGAGCCAGCCGCGTGCGAGAGCCGCTTCAACGCTCATCGGCTCGTCACGCACCAGGGAGGTAAGCGCGTCAAAGCGTGCGGGCCCCTCAGCCAGGCGCGCAAGCCAGTACCGGGCGCGCCGGCTCATCATGGCTTCCTTGCTGCCGGCCAGCGCCTCCAACCTGGCGCGGGCGGCGGTGGTGCGTCCCGCTTCGTAGTCGGTCCACGCAAGCCACCACGCGGCATTCCCGGCCATGTCCCCCGCGGGGAAGTCCTTGAGCAGGCGCTCCCAGTAGCGGCGCGCGTCGTCGGGATTGCCCGCACGCCAGGCGACCTCCCCCGCAAGCAGCAGCGCATCGTCGGCGAGCGTGGAGGTGGGGTGGAGTGCGGCCAGGCGCAGCCAGGTTTCCACGGCGCGCGCGGAGGCGCCTGGGATGGCCATGGTGGCGCGGGCCTGCAGGTAGCGCGCGCGTTCGGCCAGCGCGGGGCACTGGGCGGCAACCGCCTGCAGGACGTGCTCACCGTCCTCAGGCCTCCGCACCTGCCGGAGCGCCTTGCCCACGGAGAACGCAGTGCGGCACGCGAGTTCCCGTTCGCGCAGGGCGGGGCAAACGCCGGTGTCGGCCAGGACCTTGCCGGCGCACAGTTCGGAACCGACGCGGACGACTTCATGGTTCTGGTTGGCGGTGGACAGCGCTTCCAGGTGCGTGACGGCGGCGGCGTCACCGTGTTGCGTGCGCATGCCAGCGAACGTGAGGGTGCGCGTGAGCCAGGCCAGTCCGGGCTCAAGGGGGAAGCGTTCCCACGCAACGCGGGAGAGCGCGGCGGTGCCGGGCTGGTCATGGACGGCGTCAAGCGCGGCCCACAGGGCGCCGACGAGCTCTGCGCGCGCGGCCTTGTCGTCGGCGGGCAGCAGCGGCGTGTCCGCCTTGAGGAACGCGCGGGCGATCGCAGCGGCGGCGCGGGGATCGCCGCGGGTCAGTCCGCGGACATACCGCGCGGCAACGTCGATGGGGGCGGCCAACAGGTCGGCGTGGGACCGGACGGGGACGCGGCAGCGGGTCGGGCACGCTTCCAGGATCCGTGCCTCCACGGCGAGCGCAGCGCGCGCGTCGGGGCGTGCATCGCGCCGGATGGACTCCAGTGCTTTGAGTGCGAGCGCGCCGTCCCCCGTCCGGTACGCCGCAATGGCGGTGATTCCCGCCGCCGGGTCATGGCCGTCCTTCGGTGGCGCGCGCCCGGCGTCGCGCAGGACGGCAAGCGCCTTCTGCGGGTCGCCGGCGGCCAGTGCACTGCGCGCCTTCTCGACGGGGTCCACCAGCGCGGGCGCGGCGGCAAGGGCGCACCATGCGAGCGCAGCAGCGAAGTGGACGAAGTGTGCCACGGTTCCAGCGCCGTCCCTTGCGTCGCCTCCCCCCTCTTGGGGGGAGGTCGGCCATGCGGAGCATGGCCGGGTGGGGGGGTGTGCTGCGCGGTTCCCTCACCGCGCGCTCTCAGTACACGTTGTACCTGCGTCGGTTGGCCTCGTGCTCGTCGGCGGTGCGCGCAAAGTGCAGTCCACCGCGCGCGTCATGCAGGTAGTACCAGTAGGCGCTCTTCTCCGGCCGCAGCGCGGCCACCAGTGACGCCACCGACGGTGCGCCAATGGGCCCGGGAGGCAGGCCGGTGCGCAGGCGGGTGTTGTACGGGTCCGCGGGATCCCGCAGCGCCACCAGGAAGTTCTCCCGGTCATTCCACTGCCGCAGGTGGTAGCGGCTGGTGGCGTCAATCCCCAGCGCCACGCCCGCCTCCAGCCGCCGGTAGATGACGCCGGCAATGGCCGGCCGCCGCGTCGGATCGTGTTCCTCGCGTTCCAGCATGGAGGCCACGGTGACCAGCGCGTGCAGGGACCGCCCGCTGCGCGCAATCTCCTCCGCGTACGGCTTGAAGAACCGCCCGGTGAAGGCGTCCAGCTGCCGTGCCACCAGTTTCTCCACGTCCACCGGCCCCACCGGCACGCGGTACGTCTCCGGCAGCAGGTACCCCTCCAGGTCACCGGGGGGCGCCGGAAACGTGGGCCGGTACTTCATCGCCTCGCGCGTGGCCGCGCTGTACGCGCCGGCGGCGGCCAGGCCGCCCTGGGCCAGGAACGCGTCCACGTCACAGATCCGCCAGCCCTCCACCACGGTGAGCGGCGCGTCCTCTGCCAGCGGCTTGCCGGCCAGCGCCTCCGCTACCGCCATCATGGGCATGGAGCGGCTGAGCGGGTGCTTACCCGCCTTGATGGGCACCGGCGGGTGCAGCCACAGCCAGGCGCGCCACACGCGCGCGCTGCGAATGAAACCCGCCTTTTCCAGGCGCCGCCCCACGTCGCGCAGGGTGGCGCCCGCGGGGACGGTGAATTCCGCCGTTTCCGTGTCACCCGCGTCCGGCGGGCGGTTCACACAGACATAGACCCAGCCACCCAGCCCGCCGCCGGTCAGGACCGCGCACAGCAGCAGTCCCACCGCGGCGCGGCGGGCCAACCAGCCTCGGGCCGCGTGGCGGGCCGGGTAGGCGGTGGAGCGGGGCGCCGGGGCCATGGTGGGCCGGGCCGCGCGCTCCTCAGAGCAGGCCCTTCTGACGCTTGAGCTGGGCCACGGTGCGCTCGTACTCAATGTCCCATTCCACGGTGCCCTCGCGCAGGTTCTTCAGGCGCCCGCGGGCCTCGCGGTCCAGGTCCTCGTCCACGGAGAGGTACTTGACCATCACCTCTTTGAAGAACTTACGCAGGACGTTGTCCTCCGCAAAGACCTCGGCAATGTTCTTGGACGTGAACAGCGCTTCAATCATCTGGTTGATGACTTCTTCAATGCCGTCATCCGCCAGCTTCACGCCGCGCGCATCCGCCAGGGACTTCTTCACCTGCTGGAACCGTTCCTGCGGCAGCCCGCGGCGCGAAATCGCGTCCTTGGCCTCCTGGCTGATGCGGTCCTCCTGGTTGCAGTGCTCCACCATGACGGCGGCCAGGTCCAACTCGGCCTCGTCCAGCTGGCCGTCGTCCACCATGATGTCGCCCTTGCTGTTGAGCGTGCGGACAATTTCACGGGCGATCTTGGGAATGACCTTGCGGTACAGGTGCATACGGGCCTCGTTCACCGGGCCGCCCCGCTTTCCGTCCGGCCCTCCTGGTCCTTGGTCACCCGGGCGCCCCCAGGGGCGCCGTGGGCGTCTCTGATGGCTCCGGGTTTCCGACGGGATGGAGGGCGCCGGGCCGCGGGGCAGCACAAAAGTGGCGGCCCCTATCGGACCTTTCGGCCGCCGTGTCAAGCACCATATGCGCGTGCTAGCACCCCCCGTCCACCATGAAACTCTCCGTCATCATCCCCGCTTACAACGAGGTGCACACGCTGCCGCGCGTGGTGGAGCGCGTGCGCGCGGTCACCGGGTTCCCCCTGGAGATCCTGCTGGTGGATGACGGCTCCACGGACGGGACCGCGGAGGTGGCGCGCGCGCTCGTGGGCCGCGGCGTGGACCGCGTGTTTTTCCACCCGCACAACCGCGGCAAGGGTGCGGCCATCCGCACGGCGCTGCCGCACGTCACCGGGGACTACGTTGTCTTCCAGGACGCGGACCTGGAGTACGACCCGCAGGACTTCCACCGCCTGCTTGCACCCGTGCTCACCGGCGCCGCGGACGTGGTGTACGGCAGCCGCTTCCAGACCGGCCAGGCCCGCCGCGTGATGTATTTCTGGCACTCGGTGGGCAACCACGCGCTCACCACCGTCTCCAACGCCATCACCAACCTCAACCTTTCTGACGTGGAGACCTGTTACAAGCTCATCCCCGCCGCCGCGCTGCGCCAGCTCACCCTGGAGGAGGAGCGCTTTGGCATTGAGGTGGAACTGACCGCCAAGCTGGCGCGCATGGACCTGCGCTTCTACGAGGTTGGGATTTCCTACGCGGGGCGTACCTACGCGGAGGGCAAGAAGGTGGGCCTGGTGGACGGGCTGGACGCGCTGCGCTGCCTGGCGCGCTACGGCCGCGGCCGCTACCGGGACTACGGCAAGCAGACGCTGCAGGTGATGGAGACACTGGGCGTCTACGCGCAGCAGATGCACCGCCGGCTGAGCCCCTGGTACGGGCGCCGCATCCTGGAAATCGGCAGCGGCATTGGCAACAACGTGGCCTTCCTCCAGCAGGGGTCCCCGGACAGCGTCATCCTGACGGACTACCGCGCGGATTACGTGGACCTGCTGCGGCAGAAGTTCCACGCGTCCCCCGGCGTGGAGTGCCTCCAGTATGACGCCACGCTTCCCGTGCCGGAAGCGCTGCTGCGCCACCCGCCGGACACCATTGTCTGCCTCAACGTGCTGGAGCACATCCAGGATGACCGGCTGGCCCTGCAGCACATGTTTGAGACGCTGGCGCCGGGCGGCCGGCTGGTGCTGCTGGTCCCCGCGTTCCAGGCGCTCTACTGCGAAATTGACCGCAACCTGGAACACCACCGCCGCTACGGTGAGCAGCAGCTGCGCGCGCTGATGGCGGGCGTGGGGTTCACCATCCAGGAGTCCTTCCACTTCAACCCGGTGGGCTTTGTGGGCTGGTGGGTGGCCGGCAAGGTGCTGGGGGCGCGCCAGATCAACAACCGCCACGTGCGCACCCAGGAGCGCCTGATGCCGGTGATGCGCGCGCTGGAACGCCTGGACCTGCCCTTTGGTCTCTCCGTCGTGTGCATTGGCGAGAAACCCGCGTGACCGCGTACTTCCGCGCCCACCCTGACGGGACCTTCCACCCGTCCGAGGCCACGCGCGGGCCCTGGGATGACCGTTTTCAGCACGGCGGCCCGCCCTCGGCGCTGCTGGCGCGGGCGGTGGAGCACGCGTTGTCTGACCGCCCCGGCCTGGCCGTGGCGCGCCTCACCGTGGAGATGCTGCGCCCCGTGCCGCTGCTGCCGCTGCGCGTGGAGGCGGCGGTGTCCGCGGGCGGCTCGCGCAGCGTGCGGGTGGACGCCGTCCTGCGCGCCGCGGCGGACGGGACGGAGCTGTTCCGCGCGCGCGCATTGTGCCTGCGGTCGGTGGCGCTGGCGGTCCCCGCGGTGGAGACCGGTGTGGTTGCCCCGCCACCGCCCGCGCACAGTGCACCGTTTGAGTTCCCGTTCTTCCGCTGCGCGGAGGGCTACCACCGCTCCGTGGAGATCCGCATGGCGCGGGGCACGTTCGGCGCGGGCCCGGTGGCGGCGTGGATGCGGCTGCGTGGTCCCGTGGTGGCAGGCGAAGCGCCCACGCCGCTGCAGCGGCTGGTGGCGCTGGCGGACTCGGGCAACGGTGTGTCGGTGGTGCTGGACCTGGCGCGTTGGACGTTTGTGAACCCGGACCTGACCGTGCACCTGCTCCGGATGCCCGTGGGGGAATGGATCTGCCTGGAGGCCACCACGCTCCCGGGCCCGGGGGGCATCGGCATTGCGGACACGCGTTTTCACGACGAGCGCGGCGTGCTGGGCCGCGGCGTGCAGACGCTGTTTATTGACGAGCGGCGCGAGCATCCCAACGCAATGAAGGCGTGAAGGTGCCGTTCAGCCGCAGCTCCACACGCAGTTGATGCACGTGGCGCTCTTGCTGTCGCCGCACGGGGGCGGCGGCGCTCCGTCACAATTGCCGGCACCGGACGTGACGCAGACGTAGCTGTTGGTCTCATTGCAGGTGAGCGCGCCGCAATTGTGGAGGCCGCACGTGGTGGTGACGGAGCCCGGGCAGCAGACCGTGCGGCAGTCAAACCCGCAGCCCACGGGTGTCTCCGCCGGGCACACGCACTGGTGCGTGAACAAATCGCACGCGCGTCCGTTGGAGCAACCGGACGCGTCGCAACAACCGCCGGACCACGGCGCGCAAGCGCCGTCCGGGCACAGGTAGCCGTTGAGGCACGCGCACGCTCCGCCGTTGCACCACTGACCGGCCGGGCAATTCGCGTCGCCGCAGCATCCCCCCAACGGCACGCAGTTCCCGTTGTTGCAGGCGCGCCCGGAGCACTGGCACTGGTGGTCGGTACAGCTGGCCGCCGGGTGAGCGCAGTCAGACGGAGTGCAGCAGGTCCCGCCCGGGACGCACAAACCGTTGCACACCACGCCATTGCAGGCGGGTAGGCCGCTGCTGGATGCCGCTGCGCTGGTGGCCGCCGTGGCAAGGCTGGCGGGGGCCAAGGAGGAGGAGGTGAGAGAAGTGGCCCGGGATGCCGCGGAGGAAGCGGAGGCGCGGCTGCTGCTGTCCCGCGAAGTGGCGACGCGCGAGGACGTGCGGCCCTCCTGGGACGACGAGGTGGCGGTGAGGACGCCGCTGGAAGGGTCCGTTGCCGCCGGTGGTCCGCACCGGCCCGATGCGCAGGTTTCCCCGGCGGGGCAATCCGCGTCTTCGCCGCAGGTGACGGAGAGCGGCACGCACGCGGCTGCCAGCAGGACCGCACCCGCTCCCATGACGACAAAGCGCGTCACCTCCCCGCGCGGGAGGAGGCGGCAAGCGGTGGGGGGGCCGTGGCGCTTCCTCATCCGCACTGGACCACGTGGAATTCCCACGAAATCGTGGTGGCTTCCACCAGCGTGACGACGACGCGGTACGCCTGCCCCACCTGCGGGGCCCACCCGGTGCGCCGCAGCGCCGCGGCGCCCTGCCCGTAGCTCCCCTGCAGGATGTGGAACTCGGTGGGCAACTCAGCGCCGTCAGACAGGCGGGTCACCTGCACACTGGCCCCGGAGTAGTTGTAGCGCGATGTGGAAAACGTCATCTCCCAGTCCGCCATGGCGGACGGCACCGGCCCGGCGGGCGGGAACACGTACCAGTCCGGGTTGGGGCCGGTGTTGCCGCCACCAAACACGCCCAGACACATGGCGCTGCCGTAGTTGTTGCCGCCCTGGTAGAAGCCAATGCCCACCGGCTGCAGCGGCGGGTTCAGAATCCAGCGGCGGTGGCCGTAGGTCTCCTCGTTGCCCCAGTCCACCATGAACTGGTCAATCCCGTCGGGCGGCGACCCCGGCCCCCACGCGATGTTGCTCTGGCCCGCACCGCTGGCGCCCTCCGGCGTGTAGCAAGTTGACGTCGACGGTGGAAAATGCGCCGCGGGGCCTGCCGGGTTCCACGCGGAGACCAGCGCGCACGCCTGGTCCAGCGTGTTGAGGCTGGCGTCGTCGGTGACGGGTCCCAGGCCGTCCATGGCCCGGTACAGGTTGATGCGCCGGAGCGCGTCGTCCAGGCCTTCCCGCGTGACGGAGCCCGGGTCGCACTGTCCGCCGCTGCCCGCCTGGAACGGGCTCGCCGCGTTGACCGCGCGCCCCTCCTGCCAGCGCGCGCACGCTTCCGCGTCGGACAGCGCCGCCCAGCCGTGGGGCGGCAGCGGGGTGGCGCTGGAGGAGGATGCTGCCGCGCTGCTGGAATGCACCACCTGCCCGGAGGATCCGCCTCCCGTGGATGACGATGACGATGACGACAAGGATCCCCCCGCTGCGCGCAATACGCGCACCGCGTACAGCACCAGCCGCCCGGACGAATCAAACGGGTCCAGCCGCAGCTGCTGCACGCTGCCCGTCCAGGACGCGTGCGCGTTCATCGGTATCCGGTAGGTGTGGCGCGTGCCGTCCGCCTGCACGGCGAACCAGCTGGAGAGCGCCTCGGAGAACCACCCGTCCCCCGCGCGCGCAAAGAACAGCTGCGCCTGCGTGGTGATCACGTCGGGGCTCAGCGCCACATCCACTTCCACCGTCGGGCAGTCCGCGGCAATCAACTGCGTCGGAACGGACATGAAGGGGTCAAACCCCGCCGCCTGCAGCGCCACGCCCGCGGCCGGCTGGACCGGGGCCAGCGCCAGGTCATGGTCCAGGCTCCATCCCGCCACCGCGCCCGTGAACGTCCACTCCGCGCACGGCGGCACCGCCGTCCCGGAACTGCCACCGCCGCCGCTGCTCGCTGCACCGCCGGTGCTGGAACCGCTGGGGTTCCCACCACCACCACCACCGCCGTCACCGGCCGCCGGTGCGCAGCCCGCCAGCGCCACCACCACCAGCACGCCGCGTCCGGGGGAATGCCACGTCATGGTCGCGCAGCTTACGCCATCAGCCGTGTCCCGCCAGTCACGCGCCTGCCCGCTGCCCGCCTGCCCGGAACGGTGCTAGCGTCCAGGCCCGCCCATGAGCCCGCCCAACTTCCGGGAGTCCGTCATCAGCCAGGCGCTGTCTGACGCCGTCAACGGCGTGCCGGACCCGGCGCTGCGCGCCCGCATTGACATCCTGGTGGCCAAGACTGCGCGCGGGCTCGCTGCGGCGCGCACCATCAGTTTTGTG
This sequence comes from Deltaproteobacteria bacterium, assembly GCA_016218805.1. GTDB lineage: Bacteria > Myxococcota > JACRCW01 > JACRCW01 > JACRCW01 > JACRCW01. Next base: position 19,917 of record JACRCW010000065.1, read on the forward strand.
GGCTATGAGGACCGTGAACTGGATGAGCACAGCCTGTCACTGTGGAATGAAGTGGCGCCGGTGTTCTCCGCCGTGTTCCGCGAACTGCACGCCCTGGTGGAGTCCCTCACCGCGCTGTTCCCGCGCGCGGTCACCACCGGGCAGGACATCAAGAAGGTGGACCTGGAGAAGGACTTTGACCTGGCGTTTGACCTGCTGGAGGAGGGGGAGCAGCACCCGGTCACCGGTAAGGCCGTCAAGAAGAAGACGCCGGAGGAGACCATCACGGACCTGGTCCACAGTTACGCGTGGATCATCCAGCAGGCCGTCAAGGAGGAGATGAAGAAGCTGCGCGAGCCTGCGCTCATGCAACAGCAATGGAACCTCCTGGGCGAACTGGAGGCGTTCCGGGACCGCATGGTGGGCGCCATGCACGCCATGGTCGTGTCCGTGCTGGGCGTGTTCTACGAGGTCGACGTCGAGGCGGTCTTCCCGCAGGCCTACGAGGCCACCGAGATGGGCGTGGCCATGCGGCGGCAGGTGGCGGATCTCGCCGCGTACCTGGAGAAGAGCCTGGAGGTGATCAAGGCGGGGACGCCCAAGGACGTCCTCAAGATGGTGCTGGCGCAGGCGGATGAGCGCACCGCGCTGCTGCTGAAAAACCCCGCCATTGGCAGCCTGCGCGCCGCGGACCGCCGGGAGATCACCATGTTCCGCCGCCGCGCCGCGCAGCAGCGTGCCGGTGACCCCGCGGGCGCGGAGGTCCGCACGTTCCTGGACGGGCATTCCAAGTTCCTTGCCAGCCTGCAGAGCGTGGAACTGCGTGAGCGCCTGCAATCCCATGACCGTGAAGTGGCCGCCGAAGCCGTCCGCAGCCTGGAGCGCGCGCTCACCGCGGGTGAAGCCAACTCGCGCCAGGCGTTCCTGTACGTGGCCCACGGGGCCCGCCGCGTGGCCCGTCTCTACGGCGTCAGCCCGGAACTGGACCAGGCAGCGCGCGCCCTGCGCGATGTCACCGCCAAGGGCCTGGACTTCGCCCTGGCCCGTCCGCCGCTGGAAATGATGATCGCCGCGCTCAAACCCATTCTCGCCTGAGGTGACCCGGTGACCGCGGGATGGTCTTCCGCCCTGGTGCTCGCCGGCCTTCTCGCCGGGCAGGCCGGGACGGAGGCTCCTCCCGCTCCCGCCGACACGCCCGCCCTGCCGCCGCCCGCGGAGGAACCGACCCCGCCGCCGCCCGCAAAGGAACCGCCCCGCCGCAGCGTCCTGCTGATTCCACTTGAACCGCGCGGCGGCGTCACCCTGGACAACGCGGAGGTGGTCACCGCGCGCGTGGCGGAGGAACTGGGCAAGCTGCCGGGCTACCAGGTGTTCGGCCTGCGCGAGATGCGCCAGGCGCTCAACATTGAGCAGCTCAAGATGCTGTCGGGTTGTGACTCGGTGTCCTGCGTCGCCGAAATTGCCGGCGCCCTCAACAGTGACGAGGTGGTCACCGGCACCGTCGCGCTTGTCGGCAAGCGGCACGTGCTCGCCCTCAAGCGGGTGGAAGCGCGCACCGCGCTCGTCGTGGGCCAGGGCGGTGCCGAGGTGCGCAGCAGCGACCCCGCGCGGGTGCTCGCTTGGATTCCTTACGCGGTGGCCATGACGTTTGGCCGGCCGCTGCCACCACCGCCGCCGCCGGAGCCCGTCGTGGAGGAGGTACCCGGGTGGCAGCAGGCGCCCACGCGCGGGCCGGTGCCGCTGGGCGCGCTCGCCGCGTTTGCCGCCACCTTTGGCTTGGCGTTGGCGGCGGACGCGCTCGGATCTCTGCTGCTGCCCATCCCGGTGCTCGGACTGGTGGGGGTGACCCTGGGCGGCGCTGCCGTGCTGCTGGCCGCGCCGGTCGCCGGGCTCATGATGGGCAGCCGAGTGGCCAGCAAGCGCGTGGCGCTGCTCAAGGCCGCCGGGGCCGGCGCCGCCGTGGACCTGGTGTTCATGGCGCCCCGGGTGCTGTTCTTGGCCGGGACGCTGGGCGCCATGGCCTGGCTGGCCTTCCAGGGTGCGCTGCTCATCCGCGCCGGCAACTGGGTCACGCCTGGCCACGTGCTGGACCGCGGCGTGCTCACCGTCGCGGCGCTGTACACGGCCATCGCCGGGACGTGGGCGGTCACGGGTCTGGTGTGCGCGCTGGCCAACGCGGCCGCGGTGGCCGTGGTGACCGGCGTGGCCGGACGGCCCAAGTACTTCTGGGAGACCGGTCTGCAAGTGGACGTCGCCACGGAGCCGTCCCCCAAGGAAAGCTGGGTGGACTTCAAGGTGGGCCAGGACACCGCCCGGGAGTAGCGCCATGCTGCGTGTCCGCCTTCACCCCGTGCTTGCTGCCGCCGTGCTCACCGGGTGCGAAGCGTTGGGCCTGCAGGCCCTGGGGGTGGACCGCCCCGTCGCATATGGCGACGTGCTGGTGCAGACGCAGGAGGGCGTGGAGGCCTTCCGCGGCACGCGCGAGGTCGCGTCATGCGCGGTGAACCTCCCCGTGTTGTGCCGCGGCTCGCTGGAGGTGGGCCGCCGCGCCTGGCCGCCGCCCGAAGTGCAGGTGGGGGACCCGGTGCCGTCGGACATCACGGACCTGCGCCCACTGGGGTCGCTCCGGCGCGTGGCCGGCAATCTGGTCATCCAGCAGGTGCCGCTGGCCGGTGCGCTGGAGGGCCTGGAGGCGCTCGGCAGCGTCGGCGGTGATCTCACCGTGCGGGATACCGCGGCCACCGGGCTGGCCGGCCTGTCCGCGCTGCATGAGGTCGGCGGGCGCCTCAACGTCGCCAGCAACCCGGCGCTGCGCTCCACGGCTGGCCCGGACCCCGCCACGCTGGCCAGCGTGGCCATCCAGGACGCGCCCGCGCTGGAAGCGGTGGACGGCTTCCCCTCCCTGCGCCAGGTCACCGGCGATCTGGTCATCACCGGGACGGGCGCGCGGCACCTCACCGCGTTTGCCGCGCTGGAGCGCGTGGGCGGGACCCTTCGGATTGAGAACAACCCGCGGCTGCACCTGGCGGAGGTGCTCGCCCTGTACGCGCGGGTCAACCGGCAGCCGGACCTGGCGGCCCAAATCAGCAACGGCGCGGAGGCGTTTGTTGACGTGACTGCGGGCAACGTCCTGGTGTCCCGCGCCGTGCGCAGCCCGCTGTTTGTGGTGGAGGAGGACTGCGCCTGGATCTTTGACCTGCGCGAGCCCCTGCTGACGCGCCTGGTCCGCTGGGATCCCGCGGCCAACGCCGTCGTCGGCGAGCTGGTTGCCCGGGACCTGCCCAGCTGGCCCAGGGCCAACCCGCCCTATCCCGGCGGAGACGGTCCGCCACGCGTGGTCTTCGCGGACAACGCGGACGGCGGCCGCGCGGCGTGGTGGGTCGAGTCGGGGAGCCTGGTGATGAACGGTGACCCCGTCTACATCGCGCCGCCGGATGCGGGGGCCGGCTGGGTGGACAACGTGGAGGCGGTGGGCGGGACGCTGTACATCGCGCGCCAGGGCGTCGCGTCCCAGCTGGTGGAGCGCGTGGACCTGGCCACCGCGTCGTCGTCCCACGTCCACGCCACGCGGGGTCAGCTCAGGCAGCTGCGCACGGACGGCACCGGGCTGTTCTACGTCACCGCCAGCGAGTTTGTGCACCTCCCGCTCGACGGCGGACCCGACCGCGTGCTGTGGTCGGGCCCGGGCCCCGCTCAGGTGGCGGACCTGGACGTCGCCGACGGGCGGGCGGCGTTCGCGTCCGGCGAGCAGGACCCGGATTTCCAGGGCACCAGCTGGAGTGTGCTGGCCTTGTCCACGGCGGCGCCGGCTGTTCCCGCGCAGGTGGACCAGCATCCTGCCCGGTCATCCACCAACGTCGCCGTCTTCCAGGGCCGCATCTACTGGGCCGTCCATGCCAGCGTCTTGTTCGCGGACGGTTCCACCCCGGACGTGCTGGTCCTGCGCGAAGGCGCGCCAGGCGGGGACCCGGAGCTCGTCGCCCGCTTCCCACGCCTGGCCAACGACCCCGGGGCAGAGCCCATGTTGCTGGACGTGTCGTGCTCCCTGGTCGCGCTCAGCCAGCGGCGGTACAGCGTGGTCACCGCCTCGGAGCAGTTTGAGGTCAGCGTTGCCCTGCGCGACAACTGCCCCTGAAGTCCACCCCGCCAACCCAACGTCCTGACACGGTTTTCCTGATCTGGACGCAACCGTTTCACCCCTTTGTCCGATAACCGCGCACACTTCCATTGGAGCCCCAAGATGAGCACCGTGACCCGCAGCCAATTCCAGAACGCCCTCCAGAACGGCGTGGACCTCGCCAACCCGTCGCTGTCGCAGGGCTTGCAGGGCACGGGCGTGACCACGCAGGACCTCAAGAAGCTGGATGCGGACGGGGACGGCAAGCTGGCCGGGGCGGAGGTGGACAAGGCCTTCAAGCTGGTTGATGACTTTGACCGCAACGGCAGCGGCCGCAGCTTCAACAACAGCGGCACCGCCGGCCAGGTCTTCAGCGCGCTCAAGGCGGGAGTGGCCCAGGGTGCCGCTCCCGTGGCCCGCCAGGGAAACACGCCGTCCGCGGACGCCGTCGCCACGGCGGCGGCGGACCGCGCGGCCAAGGACTCGTCCGGGTACGCCTGGAACAACGCGCCCACCAGCCCCAACCGCAACCTGTCCGGCAACAAGATCCCCGGCCAGACCCGCCCCTCCTGGCTGGAGAACAACAACAAGTGCAATCAGTTTGTGGGTGACTCGCTCACCCAGGCCGGCTTCAAGATGCCCGCCTACAAGATGACGGACGGCACGGAGCACTACGTGAATGCGGAGAAGCTCCCCACCTACAACAAGCACTTTGACCGCATCACGGACCCCGCCAACATCAAGCCCGGAGACGTGTTTGTGCTGGACTACCCGGGCTCCGGCGAATCCACCGCCCACACCGAGGTCATCACCGGCTACGACCCGGCCACCGGCAACATGAAGACCACCGGCGCCCACGGCGACGGCGCATACGAGCGCGACCGCGGTGCCTGGCTCAACGACATGACCTACAACGCCGCGGGCAAGCACTGGGAGGATGCATCCGGCAACAAGCTGTACATCCTGCGTCCCAAGATGGCGCAGCCGCCCTACACCGCACCCATCCGCGGCTGACAAGTCCGCCCCTGCCGCGCGGGCTCCCCGGCCTGATCGCGCGGACGCATCCAACCCACCGTAAACACTGGAGCATTGGCAACCCGTAGGATGCGGACGCACCAACTGGGCCGCGCCTGCCGATTGTTCATTCCAAGGACACGTGCCAGCGTTGCTGGCCTTGGCGGGGGCGGGCCCCGCCCTGCGTATCGGAGGAACACATGGCCATCACCAACACCGGCGGCGTGGACAGGATGCTTCAGAGCCTCGGGCTCAACCCCGCGTTTGCCGACCAGCTCCAGCAGGCCATGTCCGTCAACAAGCGCGACCCCGCGCAGGTTGGCCAGCTCCTGTACACCATGTACGCGAGCCTCAACCTCCCCACGAACTTCAACGACAACGGCGGCGCCATCCCCCCGCGCGGCTTCGTGCCCCGCCCCGTTGACTACGCCATGCTCGCCATCGGCGGCCCCAATGCGCTGCCGCCCATTGGCAACGGCTTTGGCGGCATGAACGCGGAAGGCGCGCTGGGCAACAGCCAACTGGGCTATTCGCTCCAGGTGGCCATGCTGCGCTCCCCGGAGTTCCGCCAGTCCCTGGAGAAGGCCCTGGGCGGCATCCTGCTTCCAAGCGGCAACCAGGCCGGCGCGCTGGACGTGTGGAAGCCCCAGCAGCAGCGCGTGGGCGTGCAGATGCGCCAGGCGCAGCAGCAGGGCTACATCGGCGGCAGCTTTGTGGCCACGTTCTCCTCCATGAGCATCCCCATGCAGGGCAATCCCATGGCGGCCGGCGGCCCCACGGGCTCCATCCTGCGCGGCCTGCAGGCCATGGAGGCCAACATCGTGTCCAGCGCCAAGGGCCTGACGGGCAACCCGGGCATGGAGAGCATGGCCAACCAGCTCGGCATCAACATGCAGAACGCCTCGTTCGAGGACATCCTGTTCCTGTCCATGATGAGCTACTCGACCAAGAAGGAGAAAGAGATCTCCGGCAAGGTCAATGAGCTGGCCGGCGGTCAGCAGGCGCAGACCGCGCCCACGGACGGCGGCTTCGGCGGGCTGTTTGGCCTGGGCGGCGGGACCACGGCGCAGGGCCTGGGCATCCAGGGCGTGCAGACCGTGAACCCGCTGGCGCAGCTGTTTGGCGCCGGCAACGTGCAGGGCCAGGGCGGCCAGGTGGTGGACGGCCAGGGCAACGTGGTGGGTGACCCCAACAAGATGTCCGACACCATGAAGCAGCAGATGATGCAGAAGATGATGGGCGACCTGCAGAAGATGTACGAAATGCTGTCCAACATGATCAAGACCATGCACGACATGCAGATGACGCCGATTCGCAACCTGCGCGGCTGATTCCTTCCCACGCCAACGCCTCCGCGGGCCGCCGGACTTCCTTGAAGCCGCGCGGCCCGTGGTGTTTCCGCCTCCCGGGAGGTCCTGATGAACGCGTTTGTCTTCTCGCTGCTGTTGCTGGCCGCGCCCGCCGGGGGTCCGGTGCTCGTTGTCACCGGGAGCGGGGTGGCGCCGCTGCCGGTGGCGGCCGGCAAGGGAACGGTGAAGATTCTCCTGGAGCAGGCCACCGGCGCGCCGGTGTCGCTGTCGGAAATGGTGCTGCAGCCGGGCGCAGTGGTGCCGGAGCACGCGCACGAAGGCGCCGCGGAGATTCTCTACGTGGTGGATGGCGCGCTGGACGTCACCAGCGGCGGGAAGACCACGCGCGCTGCGGCCGGCGACGCGGTGCACGTGCCGCCCGGCGTGAAGCACCAGGCGGTGGTGCCACCGGGCAAACCCGTCCGGTTGGTGCAGGTCTATTCGCCTCCGGGGCCCGAGCAGCGCTTCCGCCCGGCCGCCGCGCCAAGATGAACGGCTCACCCGCTCACAGCTTCACGCGCCGCAGCCGCAGGCTGTTGAGCACCACACTCACCGACGAGAACGCCATCGCCGCGCTGGCCAGCATGGGGCCGCCCAGGCTTGCCAGCAGCCCCGCCGCCGCCACGGGGATGCACAGCACGTTGTACCCAAATGCCCACCACAGGTTCTGCCGGATGATTCTCAGCGTGGCGCGGGACAACGCCACCGCGTCTGCCACCGCCGTCAGCGACGGGCGCAGCAGCGTGACACCCGCGGTCTCCTTGGCCACGTCGGCCCCCGCGCCCATGGCCAGCCCCACGTCCGCGGCCGCCAGCGCGGGCGCGTCGTTCACGCCGTCGCCCACCATGCCCACCACGTGACCGTGCGCGTGCAGCGTGGCCACCTCCGCCGCCTTGTCCGCCGGCAGTGCGCCCGCCCGCCATTCCCCGTCGGACAGGCCCAGCTCACGCGCCACGGCGCGCGCCACCTCCGGCCGGTCCCCCGTCACCATCCGCGGTGATATGCCCAGCGCCCGTAGCCGCCCCAGCGCCTCACGCGAATCCGCGCGCAGCACGTCCTTGACGGCCAGCGCGCCCACCAGCGTCCCGTTGCGCGTCACGTAGACTGCCGTGGCGCCGTCCTCCACGGCGGGCGCGGCCACCGCCTCCACGAATCCCGCGCTTCCCACCCGCACCACCGCGTCGCCCGTGCGGCCGCTCATGCCGCGGCCGGGCTCGTTGCGGACGTCCGTGGCCGCGGGCACCGGCACGCCCAGCGCGCGCGCGTGGCGCACCACGGCTTCGGCAATGGGGTGCGTACCGTGGGCCTCCACCGCCGCGGCCAGCGAAACAACATCGTGGACGGTGGTTCCGTTGATCGGGTGCACGCCGGTCACTTCCGGGTGCCCCGCTGTGAGCGTGCCTGTCTTGTCCAGCACCATCGCGGTGAGCGCGCCGGCACGCTCCAGGCTCGCTGCGTCGCGCACCAGGATGCCCATGTGCGCGGCCCGGCCGGTGCCCACCATGATGCCCGTGGGCGTGGCCAGCCCCAGCGCGCACGGGCAGGCAATCACCAGCACGCTGACGGCGTGCACCAACGCGGTGGCCGCACTGCCGCCCCACGCCCACCAGCCCAGGAACGTCAGCAGCGCAATCCCCAGCACCACCGGCACAAACACCCCGCTCACCCGGTCCGCCAGCCGCTGCACCGGGCTCTTGGACGCCTGCGCGTCCTCCACCAGCCGGATGATCTGCGCCAGCACGGTCTCCGCGCCCACGCGCGCCGCCGTCACCACCAGCGATCCGCCGCCGTTCACCGTGCCGGCGCTCACCTTGTCGCCACCCGCCTTGCGCACCGGCATGCTCTCGCCGGTGAGCAGGCTCTCGTCGATCTCGCTCTCTCCCTCGGTCACCGTGCCGTCCACCGGGACCTTTTCGCCCGGGCGCACGCGCACCCCTTCCCCCACCGTCACACTGGCTGCCGGCACCTCCTGCTCCACACCGCCGCGGATCACGCGCGCCAGCTGCGGGCGCAGGTCCATCAGGGACCGGATGGCGCGCGCCGCCGCGTGCCGCGCGCGCTCCTCCAGAAAGCGCCCGAACAGGATCAGCGTGACAATGACCGCCGAGGTCTCAAAGTACAGGTGCCCGTGCGCGCCCGTGGACACCTGCCACACGGAGAAGAAGTACGCGGCGGCGCTGCCAACCGCCACCAGCGTGTCCATGCCCGCCTGGAGGTGCCGCGCCTGCCGCAGCGACGTGGCAAAGAACCCGCGGCCAAACCAGAACGTGACCACCGTGGCCAGCGCCCACTCCATCAGCCCGCTGCCCGGGAAATGCAGCCCCGCCATGGACAGCACAAACACCGGCGCCGTGAACACCGCCGCACCCACCAGCCGGCGCCGCGCCATGCGCGTCTGGTCGGCCTCGCGTGCCTCCATGGATGCGGATGCGCCCGCGTCGTGGGTCACCGTCGCGGGAACCGGTGCCGCCTGGGGCTCCACGCCGTAGCCCGCCTCCGCCACCGCCGCGGCCAGCGCCGCGCGCGTGACGGCCCCGCCCACCCGCACCCGTGCCGCGCGCGTGGCCAGGTTCACGCTGGCCGCCTCCACGCCAGGGACGGACGCCAGCGCTTTTTCCACGTGCCGCACGCAGGCCGCGCACGTCATGCCCGTGATGGACAGGTCCAGCTCGCGCGGCGGATCGTCGTCGGGGAGCGGCGTGTAGCCCGCCTCGCGCACCGCTTCCTCCAGCGCCGCCACCGTCACGGACCCCGCGCCGTGCACCCGCGCCTTGCGCGTGGCCAGGTTGACGCTGGCTTCCGTCACGCCCGGCACCGCGCGCAGCGCCTTTTCCACGTGCGCCACGCAGGATGCGCACGTCATTCCATCCACCTGCATGGTCCGGGAAACCTGTGGGGTGCCGTCAGTCATGGGCCAGCAACATGGTTGCGCAGGTGGCGGTCGGCAAGGGTGCGGCCAGTTTGTCGTCGGGAGGACAGCTCAGGCGCGGGCGCCGCCGGGGACGTGCATGAACGCCATGGGGGACACGCCCAGGCGCCGGTACGCGTCTTCCCAGCGCTGTTCCAGGGCCACGTCCCACAGGATGGCCGGGTCAAAGTCCGCGTACAGCCAGCTCCCGCGCTGGATCTCCGTCCCCAGCTGGCCGGGGCCCCAGCCCGCGTAGCCCAGCAGCAGCTCAAAGCGCCCCTTGAGTTCGCCGCGCGCCGCCGCGGTGAGCACGTCCTTGGAGGGTGACAGGCTCAGGCTGGGCGTCACCTCCACGCCGGAGCCCATGGGCTGGTTGGCCGCGTGCTCGTACAGCACAAACCCCGTGGTCCCGCTCACCGGCCCGCCGGACAGCACCGGCCGGTCACCCGTCAGCGGTTCAATCTCCAGCTCCTTGAGCAGCGTGTGCAGGCTCAGGCTGCTCTTGCGGTTCACCACAAACCCCAGCGACCCGTTGTCGTCGTGCAGCGCCATCAGCACCAGCGTGTGGTCAAAGTTGGGGTCACCCATGGGCGGTGGCGCCACCAGGAATCCGGGGACCAGCTTGTCGTTCACGCCCGTCATGGCCTCATCCTAGCGGGCGTTGTGACGCCCTCCAACCCTCGTCGACAAGGCGGCGCGTGCGCCGCGTCACGCGGCCACCGGATGCGTCAGAGCAGCGTGACTTCCAGCTTGCGGTTGGCCACCAGCGCCTGGCCCGCCGGGATGGCCTGGAACCCCGGCGGCGTGCCCTGCCCGCCCAGCAGCAGCACGCCCCGGAAGCGGCGGTGGCTCTCGCGCAGCGGGAAGCTGTCCAGCGCGTGGCGGTCCATGGCGCAGCGCTGGCAGGCCAGGATGCCTTCGCGCAGGTTGTAGGACATGCCCGCACCGTTGTGCGCGCCGGCAATGAACCGCCCGTTGGAGACCATCACCACCACGCGCAGCGCACCAAACACGTCCAGCAGCCGCGCCAGCGCCGTCCCAACCACCCGCGGCGCCAGGTTGGCGTCCTCCAGCGGGTGCCGCTCCTCCACCAGGTTGGCCAGCAGGCGGTGGAACGCGGCTTCGGAGACGTGCTCGCCGGACATGTTGCGGCGCAGGAAGTCCGGCAGTCCGCGCAACAGCTCATCCCGCAGGGACTCCGGCCCGCCGCCCACCATGGCAAACGACCACGCGCGGAACTTGTACGGCCCGCCGTCATCCGCGCCGTGGAAGTTGGACAGGAAGGTGCTGGTCCGCACCGGACCCACCAGGTCTTCCAGCGTGGTGCCCGCCGCCACGGGACTGGGCCTGAGGTTCAACAGCAGCCGGTCGTCCACGTAGTGCGCCAGGCCAAAGCCCGCCGCGTTGTCCGGCGCTTTCAGCGTGCCCTTCAGTTCGTGCAGGGCGCACGAAACCCGCTCTGGCTCGTTGGCGATGTAGCCCAGTGCGGAACACGTGCTCATACTTGCAATGGTAGGGATGCGCCGCCTCCGCTGCAAGGACGGCCGCCGAGGGGTGCACACCGCTTTGCCAGCGTGTCAGGGCGTGGCCTAGCATCGCCGCGCCCACCCTCGCCCACCCCGGTCTACGCCGCGCAGGCGGCTCCGTGGACGGTTGGCGGCGGTGTGGCAGGAACACGGCACCAGGCCCACGCGGCCGGAAACCAGCGGGGATGTCGGGCGCGCGCGGCGCCGGGGAGTGACGGGAAATGGCTCAAGAAGTCGCCATGGGCATCGACCTGGGCACGAGCAACTCCAGCGTGTCGATCATCCAGGACGGACAGGCGGTGGTCATCCCCAACGAATGGGGCGAACTCACGCACGCATCCGTGGTCAGCTTCCTGGAGGACGGCAGCGTCCTCGTCGGGAATGATGCCAAGAAGCAGATGTGCATCAGCCCGGAGACCACCATCTCGTCGGCCAAGCGGCTCATCGGGCGGTACTTCTTCTCAGAAGAGGTCAAGAAGGCCCGCGCCGTCATGCCCTACGCCATTGTGGAAGGGCCCAACTCCGGCGTGCGCATTGCCGTGCGGGACCAGATCTACGCGGTGCCTGAGATCAGCGCGATGGTCCTCAAGGAGATGAAGGCCATCACCGAGGCGTACGTGGGCCATCCGGTCACCAAGGCCGTGGTCACCGTGCCGGCTTTCTTCAACGACAACCAGCGCCAGGCCACCAAGGACGCCGGCCGCATTGCCGGGCTGGACGTGCTGCGCATTCTCAATGAGCCCACCGCGGCGGCGCTCGCCTACGGGTTTGGCAACAACGTCAACCAGCGCGTGGTCATTTATGACCTCGGCGGCGGGACGTTTGACGTGTCCATCCTGGAGATTGGGACGGACGTGTTTGAGGTGCTGGGTACCGCCGGGGACACCTACCTGGGCGGCGACGACTTTGACGACCGTGTGCTGCAGTGGCTGCTGGCCGGGTTCAAGCAGCAGTACGGCGTGGACCTGATGCAGGACCGCTACGCGCTGCAGAAGGTCAAGGAGGCGGCGGAGAAGGCCAAGAACACCTTCAGTGACGGGGACACCGCGCAGATCCATGTGCCGCTGGTCCACACCGACGCGGAGGGCATGAGCTACGACCTGGAGGCCACGCTCACACGCCAACAGTTCAACCACATGGTGATGGACCTGGTGCAGCGCACCTTCAAGGTCTGTGACGAGGCCCTGCAGAGCGGCCGCATGACCGCCAACGACATTGACGGCGTCATCCTGGTGGGCGGCCCCACGCGCCTGCCCGTCATCCGCAACAGCGTGCGGCATTACTTCCAGCGCGAGCCCAACACGTCCATCAACCCGGACCTGGTGGTGTGCATGGGCGCCGCCATCCAGGCGCACGCGTTGCTGAACGAACGCACCAGCTCCTTCCTGCTGGACGTAACCCCCATGACGCTGCGGCTGGGGACGGTGGGCGGCTACACCGAGGCGATCATCGACAAGAACACGCCCATTCCCATTGACCGCAGCCGCACGTTCACCACGGTGCGTGACGGGCAGGAGAAGGTGAACATCCGCATCTACCAGGGCGAAAGCCGCATGGCGCAGGAGTGCACCATGCTGGGTGAATTCGAGTTCAGCGGGCTGCGCCCCGCGCGCCGTGGCGACGTGAAAGTGGAAGTGACCTTTGAGATTGACACCGACGGCATTGTCCGCGTCACCGCGCGCGACGGCGAGACCGGCCAGGTGGCGTCCACCAACATCAACCTCTCCTCCGGTCTGTCCGAATCCGAAATCCAGAACGCCGCCTCGCGCAACGCCGCCACGGCGCTGGCCCCGCACGAAAAACAGGACGGCGAGGTCCAGCCCGCCTGACTTCCCAAGCACACCCCGGGTAACCCACCACCGCCATGGCCGACTACACCGAACCGCAATTCTGGCCCGTCCTCAAGCAGCTCGCGCAGAACATTGACGGGATGGATTACTACCAGATCCTCAACCTGGCCCAGGACGCCACGCCTGCGGACATCAAGGGCAGCTACTACGGCCAGAGCCGGTCCCTGCACCCGGACAAGTTCTACCACCTGGACGACGGCAGCCTGAAAGACGCGGTGCATAAGATCTACAAACGCGTCACTGAGGCGTACAACGTCCTGCGCGACGACCGGAAGCGCAAGGTGTACACCGCCAACATCAACGGGCCGTCCCGCGCCACCAAGCTGCGCTTTGACGAGGCCACCCAGGAGCAGGCCAAGGAGCAGGAGAAGCAGGAGAAGGAGGTCACCACCAACCCCAAGGCCAAGCCGCTGTATCTCAAGGCGGTGCAGCAGATGAACGCGGGGAACTGGGAGGGCGCGTTCAAGGACCTGCAGACCGCGGTCATGTTTGACGGCGGCAATGAGAAGCTCAAGGCGCTCAAGGACGAGGTGGACAAGCGCCGCAAGGAGAAGAAGTGACGTGACAGGGCCGCACCGCGCCGCGCGTGGGAGGCTCCCGCCATGATGCTGGAGCCGTTTGGCCGCTACATGCTCGTCGAAAAGATCGCCAAGGGCGGCATGGCCGAGGTGTTCCGCGCCGCACAGGTGGGCAGCGCCGGCTTTGCCAAGATGGTGGCCATCAAGCGCATCCTCCCGCACCTGGCGGAGGAACCCGCGTTCGTCACCATGCTGGTGGACGAAGCCAAGATCGCCGCCACGCTCATCCACCCCAACATCCTGCAGGTGCTGGACCTGGGCGAGCACAAGGGCCAGCACTTCATCACCATGGAATTTGTGGTGGGCCGCTCCATGGACGCGGTGCTGGCCACCGCGGCCAAGGCCGGCGTGCGCCTGCCGCATGACTTCGCCGTCCACGTGGTCATGCTGGCGCTACAAGGGCTCGCGTTCGCGCACGAAAAGACCGACAGCTTTGGCAAGCCTGCGCACATCATCCACCGCGACGTGTCACCCCACAACATCATGGTGGGCTTTGACGGCAGCGTGAAGCTGGCGGACTTTGGCATTGCGCGCGCGGCGGAGCGCAACACGCACACGCTGACCGGCACCATCAAGGGCAAGCCCGGCTACATGAGCCCGGAGCAGGTGCAGGGCGAGCACATTGACCAGCGGCTGGACATCTACGCCATGGGCGTGGTGCTGCATGAATGCCTGGCCATGAAGCGCATGCGGCGCGCCAACTCGGACGTGCAGATCCTCATGGCGGTGGCGTCGGGCGAGTACCCCAAGTTTGAGGACCAGGGCATCCAGGTTCCGCCCGTGCTGTCCGCCGCCGTGTACAAAGCGCTGGCCCCGCGGCCGGCAGACCGCTGGCAGGGCGCGCGGCAGTTCATTGCCGCGCTGGAGGACGTCAACCGCGAACAGGGCTGGCACTGCACGCAGAGCCAGGTGGCCGGCATCATGGCGCGCCTGTTCCCCGCGGAGATTGAGAAGGAGCGCGACGCGCAGGTGGAGTTTGCGCGCGTGATCAAGGAGCCGCCCGAGCCCGACGGGGTGAGCGTGATCCTGTCCGAGCCCAGCCAGGTGCTGCCGGGCGTGCACACGCCGTCGCGGCCGTCCGTCTCCGGCGCGCGCACGGTGGCGCCGCCCACCCCCGCGCCGCCGCCCGCCGCCCGCCCCGCAGAACACGCCGCCTCCGCGCCGGTGCCGCCGCCCCCCGTTGCCAGCGACGAGCTGCCGACGACCGTCACGCCGCGCGGCCTGCCCAGCCTGGTGTCCGTGCCGGCCATGGCGCCCGTGGTGCAGCCTGCTCCGTTCATCCCGCCGCCCACGGACACCGCCCTGCGGGACCGTTCCGCGCGCGGGGGCGGGGGGATCGTGCTCGCCAGCGTGATGGCGGTCTGCGGGCTGGGCGCCGGCGCCTGGTTCTTCACGCGCCCCACGCCCGCGCCGCTTCCCCTGCCCGTTGCCACGCCCGCTCCGGTGGCCGCGGTGGGCGGACCGCTGGTGGTGGAGACGGACCCCGCGGGGGCCGCGGTCACCATTGATGGAAAGGCGCGCGAGGGGCGCACGCCCCTGGTGATCTCTGACCTCAGCCCGGGTGATCACGTGGTGGTGGCCGCGCTGGCCGGTGCGCGCGCGGAGCAACGCGAGACGGTGGCGCTGGCGGCGGGGACGGCGGCCACGGTGCGGCTGCGCTTTGAGCTGGCCGCGGTGACGGTGCGCGTGACCACGCAGCCTCCCGGGGCGCGCGTGACGCTGGACGGGCGCGCGCTGGGCACCAGCCCGCTGGAGGTGGAGGTGGATGCCCGGGCCGGCGGGACGCTGCGCGCGGAGGCGGTGGGGCACTCCCCGGCGGAGCGTCCGCTGGCGGCCGGCGCGGTGCCCTCCACGGCGGAGCTGGTGCTGCAACCGTTGCCCGTGGCCGCACCGGCGGAGAAGCCGGCCAAAAAGGGCGGCACGCGCAAGACGGAGCCGGTGCGTCGCCCCGGGAAGGAGCCCGCCGCGGTGGCGCCGGCGGCGGCGGACACCACGCCCGCCAAGCTGACCCTGACGTCCAAGCCGTGGGGCAACGTGTTCCTGGACGGGAAGGACACGGGAAAGTTCACGCCGGCGCTGGGCCTGTCCGTGCCGCCGGGGAAGCACACCATCAAGCTGGTGAACCCGGAGGAGGGCATCTCTGCCACCTTCACCGTCGACCTCAAGCCCGGAGAGGAAGCCAGCTTTTCGCGGGAGCTGAAGTGACCGCGCCCCTGGTCCTGCTCTAGAGGACCGCCGGGGCAAACGGGCCGGACGGACATGCGCATCTACCTCAAGGACTGGGTCACGGCGGGCAACCTGCTGGCGGGCTTCGCAGCGGCGGTGTTCGCCATGCGCGGGGAACTGATGTGGGCGGCGCTGATGATGCCCGTCGCCATGTTCTTTGACGCGTTTGACGGCATCGTCGCGCGGCTCACCAAGCGTTACAACAAGTTTGGCGGCGAACTGGACAACGTGTGCGACCACATGAGCTACGGGGTGGCGCCCGGCTTCATGCTCTACGCCGCGTATGAACCGGTGTTCCGCCACGAACTGCAGCTCCCCGCGCTGGGCGCCGCCGCGCTCGCGTTCGCCGTCGGCAGTGTGCCGTTGGTGGCCGCCAGCCTGCGGTTCGCGCGGTTCAACACCTACCATTACGACACGCCGGGCTATTGGCTGGGCGTGGCGCGCCCGGTGACGGGGTTTGCGCTGGCCGCGCTGGTCAACAGCCACCTGTTCTCCGTGGGCCTGGCCGGGCGGATGGTGGGGCTGGGCCTGGTGCTCGCCTTTGGCGTGCTCAACGTCTCCACCTTCCCTTATCCCAATCACCACTCGCCCGGGCGCTCACCCAAGATCTACTGGTTTTACTACTTCCTCTTTGTTGGGCTGACGCTGGTGACCATCCTGCTGGGGCCGGTGCTGGGCCTGGTGCCCTACCAGTACGTGGGTGACGTCATCCTGTTCACCATGGGCAGCTACGCGTTCCTGGGCTGGATGGAGGTACCCGTCTCCGCGCGCCGCACCACGGAGGCCGCCGTGACGCGCGCCGAACTGCAGGTGGAGGGCCAGGCCATCACGGACACCACCGTCCGCGCCTCCGCGCCGGTGACACCGTCGCTGCCGCCGCGGGTGGCCGCGGGCCTGGCCTACGTGCTGGGGCCGCTGACCGGGTTGTATGTGCTGCGGCGTCAGGCGGGCGCGGACAAGTACGTGGGCTTCCACGCCTGGCAGGCCATCTTCAGCGTGCTGGCCATTGGGTTCCCGTATTTCTTCCTCTTTGAGGTGGGCGGCATGGTGGCGCACTTGGCGCCGTCCGTGGACCTGGTGGGGTTGCTGTGGTGGCCCATGGCGGTGTTCTTCACGCTGTATTGGCTCGCGCTGCTGGTGGGCGCGTTCGCCGGGAGGAAGTGGTACGCGCCGTTCATCGGGTGGGCGGCGGACAAGCAGCTGGCCTGATGCGCGCTATTTGACGCCGACAACGTAGGTGAGCCAGCACGGCTCGGCGGGCAGGCGGTCACGCTGCCGGTAGATGGAGTTCCCCGCCTCCGAGTAGTCCTCCAGCCAATACACGACGGAGCGGCGGAAGCCCGCTTCGGTCAGCAGTTCGCGCACCTCCGGCATGGTCCACAGCCGCCAGTCGTATGTGAAGGCGCGGCGCAGGCGCGTCCCGTCGCGGAAGTGGAAGTTGATGTGGAACAGCGCGTGGTGGCTGACCGGGTCAAACCGCGCCTGCTCCCACTCGTAGGTGAACCCGCCGGGGATGCGCCGGCGTTCGCGGCGGTCCTCCTCCATGCAGGCGGCCCCGCCCATCATGTCCAGCAGCAGCACGCCCTGTGCGTCCAGGTTGCGGTGCGCCACGCGGAAGTACTCGCGCAGCTCCGGGCGCGTCTTGAACACCTGGAACGAGAAATTCTGCGCCGCCACCACGTCCACCTTGGGCCGCTGCGGGCTGCGCACGTCACGCTGCCACAGCGCCACGCGCTGCTTCTCCGCGGGCGTCAGTTCATTGAGGTTATGACGGTGACCCCAGTCCAGCGTGTCCCGGTCCAGGTCCACGCCCCACGCGTGCGCCTGCGTACGCCCGCGCACCCAGGAAGCGCACACCGCGGCCGTGCCGCAGAAGTCCTCGCGCAGCAGCCGGGGGTCGCGGCGGTACGCGTCGCGGTAGACGCGGCGGAGCATGTGGACCTCGTGGTCAGGGTCCTGCACGGAGGCCAGGTACAGCGCGTAGCGGTCCGCGGTCTTGGCGGTGGGCTTCTCAGTAACGCGTGACATGCGCGGCCCCTTGCCACGACGCGCGGCGGCCTGTCACCTCACGCGGAAGACTCCCAGGTCCAGCCGCGCGGCGCCCTCACTGACGCCGGGGTTGGGCTCGGGAAGGTCCACGTCCACCTGCACGGTGGTGCGGAAGCGGACGTGCGTGCCCTCGTACAGGACCAGGTAGAGGTCCGGCTGCGTCTCGCTGGGGCTGTCCCGGCTGCGCACGGAGGATGACGCAAACAGCACCTCCACCGTGCCCCGCGGGCTGAGCGGCGCGTCGCCCAGGAAGTCATCCCGGAGCACATCCTGATCGTACAGGCGTGCGTGGTAGTGGGCGCCGTGCAGCGGCGCCCCCGTCACGTCGTCAAGGAACGTCGCCCGGACCCGGATGAACCTCGCCATCCGGGTGAACCTAGCAGCCCGCGGCGGGCGTGGCGTCCCCGCGAACCCACCGCAGCGCGCACAGCCACGCGGTGATGCGCCCCAGGGTGACAAAGAAGATCGCATAGGCCAGCGGCAGCCAGGCGGGCACCAGCCCCAGCACCTGCGGGGCGGGGAAGTGCCAGGCGCCCGTGGCGGTGGCCGGCAGCTCCCAGACCAGTGCCAGCACCGCGCCAAACAACGCGCTCGCCACGTCGTGCGCCGAGTGGAACTGCCAGAGCACCAGGCCCAGGATCACCACGCACGCTGCGGCCTCCGGCGCGTTGCGCGTGCCCCACAGGAAGCTCGCCCCCACGTGGGCCGCCCACAGCAGCAGCGCCACGGCGGCGGCGCGTCCGCTCCCCTCCATCAGCGGCCGCGGCTGGCCCACCAGCGGGTTGAGCAGGCGGGGCAGAGCCAACAGCAGGATCGGGTAACAAATGAAGATGTACAGCGGGGACACCCCGGCCACGTCGCGGTTGTGGTGCACCCATACGCCGGCCACATCCATCAGGAACTCGGTCAGGTTCCCCAGCGCGGCGCCCACCAGCAGTCCCGCCAGGTCCGCGCGGCGGTGCCACCGCGCCAGCAGCGCCGCCAGCAGCAGCACCTGCACCCACGCCACGGCCGCCGGCTCCCGGTACAGCAGGACAATCCCGCTGCTGCCCGCCGCCGCGCCGGCCAGCCCCACCGCCAACTCGTCCCAGCGCCGCAACGGGGCCGCATCCACCGCGTGGGTCGTCATCGGCGCGACCTATCCCGCCCGCACGGGCGCAGCAACGGCCCGTCCTTCACAAGTCTTCACGGCCGGCCGCTGGAAACGGGCCCCGCCCCCGGGCATCTACCTCCCCAATGACGCGCGTCATGCAGATCCTGTTCTTCGCGGCGACGGGGACCACCGTCAACGTCCTGCTGCACTACTACCTGTGGACGCGCCTGGTGCGGGACCCGCGCTGGCCTGCGCCGTGGGACCGGGTCGGGACCGGTGTCGTCGTCGCGTTGGCGCTGTTGGCACCGCTGACCATGTTCGCGGGGCGCGTGGTGTGGCCGGCGCTGGGGCAGGCGCTGGCGTGGCCCGGGTTTGTGTGGATGGGCACCATGTTCCTGCTGTTCTGCGCGCTGGTGGCCATGGACGCCCTGCGCGCGCTCGGCCTGGCGGGGCTCAAGCTGGCGGGCCGCCCGGACCTGCTGGTGGACCCAGAGCGCCGCCAGGCACTCGCCGCGGGCATGGCGGTGGCCGGCGCGGCGGTGGCGGGCACGCTGTCCACGGTGGCGGTGCGGCGCATGGGCGAAGGCGCAGAAGTGAAGACGGTGGAGGTGGACCTGCCCCGGCTGCCGCGCGCGCTGGATGGCCTGGTGGTGGCGCAGCTGACGGACATCCACGTGGGGAGCACGTTGGGCAAGGACTACGTGCAGTACCTGGTGGACCGGACCAACGGCATGGTGCCGGACGTGGTGGCCATCACGGGGGACCTGGTGGACGGCTCGCCGGAGGAGCTGGGTGATGCGGTCAACGAGCTGGCGCGCCTGCGCGCGCGGTTGGGCATCTACTTCGTCACCGGCAACCACGAGTACTACTCCGGCGTGGACGAGTGGCTGGCCTACCTGCGCGGGCTGGGCATCCGCGTCCTGCGCAACGAGCGCGTGACGCTGGAGCAGGACGGCGCCGCGCTGGACCTCGCCGGGATTGACGACTTCAATGCGGATCGGTTCGGCAACGGTCACGGTGCGGACCTGCCGCGGGCGCTGCTGGGCAGGGACCCCGCGCGCGAACTGCTTCTGCTGGCGCACCAGCCGCGGGCCGTGCGGGAGGCCGAGTCCCACGGCGTGGGCCTCATGCTCTCCGGCCACACGCACGGCGGCCAGATCTGGCCTTGGAATTACGCCGTCCGCCTGCAGCAACCGTACGTGGAAGGCCTCTATCAGCACGGCCGTTCGCAGCTCTACGTGTCTCCGGGGACCGGCTACTGGGGCCCGCCCATGCGCCTGGGCACCCGTGCCGAGATCACCCGCCTGGTCCTGAAGGCCCCACAGACCTAGGCCGCGGCACCTGCTGCATGGTGCAGCATGCGCCCCGTCCTGCCCCAGCCTGGTCCATACATTAGGGCATCTTGCCTTGACGGCAATCCGTGAGCCCATTGGCACTCAACCTCATCAAGTGCTAGAGCGCCCGCACCGGTCGATACAGAGGTCTTTGAATACGTTTAATATTGTACTGCCAAGGGGACGGTGAACCCTAGCCCGGGATCGGACGTCTAACCGTTGGCACCAGATGTGGATGTGCCCCTGTTTGAACCGTACGACTGGAGGGTCAGGCCATGAACGCACTGATGACGCAAGAAGGAACAGCCCTTGAGCGCTACATGGCAGAGGTCAAGAAGATCCCCATGCTCACGCGCGAAGAGGAAGACGTGCTGGCCCGGCGCTTCCGCGACCAGGGCGACGTGGAGGCGGCGCACCGACTGGTGACGGCCAACCTGCGGTTTGTGGTGAAGGTGGCCTACCAGTACCGCGCGTATGGCATGCGGATGCTGGACCTCATCCAGGAGGGGAACCTGGGGCTCATGCGCGCGGTGCAGAAGTTCAACCCGGACCGCGGCTACCGGCTCATCAGCTACGCGGTGTGGTGGATCAAGGCGTTCCTGCAGGCGTACGTCCTGCGCAGTTTCTCCATGGTGAAGCTGGGCACCACGCAGGCGCAGCGGAAGCTGTTCTTCCGGCTGCGGTCCGCCAAGGCGCGGCTGGAGCAGGAGGCGGAGAACCGTGACGAGGAGCTGACGCAGGAAGAGCGGACCGCACGTCTGGCCACCGAGATGGGCGTGGAGCGGGCGGAGGTCAACGAGATGGAACTGCGCCTGGCGGCGCGGGACTTCTCGCTGGACGTGGAGGTGGGCGAGGACGGCAAGGAGACGCACCTGGACCTGCTGCCGGGAAACATTGAGAGCCAGGAGGAGTCCGTGGGCACCCGCGAGGTGCGCGCACTCCTGCGCCAGGACGTCAGCCGCGCGCTGCAGTCGCTGTCCGAGAAGGAGCGCACCATCGTGGAGGCGCGCCTGATGAGCGATGACCCTCCCACGCTGCGGGAGATTGGCGAGCAGTGGGGCGTCAGCCGCGAGCGCGCCCGGCAGATTGAGGCCAACGCGCTCAAGAAGCTGAAGGGCTACCTGGTGGCCAACAGCCGCGTGCTGGACGACGCCATCACCATCAACTGATTCACTGCACGCGCACGTAGGCGGCGAACGCGGACGCCGGGTCCCACGCGGGGTCCGGCGTCCGCCTGCGCTGCTGCGCCTTGTAGCCTTCGTCGTCGTCAAACAGGACCGCGGCGCAATGCGCCGACAGCATCACCACCGCCTCCGGCTTGTGGTCGGCAAACACGGTGATGAGCGCGGTGTCCCACGCCTGGCCCGGTGCGGCCCAGGGCCGCGGCTGGGCGGAGACCCACAGCTCGCCCGAGACAACGCGCACGCCGTCCAGGTCCGTCTCCTGGCTCAGCGTGAACGCCACGCGGCCATCCGGCAGCACGGTTGCGTCAGACAGGCCCATGGGCACCGTCCGCAGCCGGCTCCCCGCGGGCGGCAGCAGCTGCACCACACGGCGCGCGGAGGCTGGGCCGCCCAGCCCGTCCACCACAATCACCGACTGCGACAGCGCGTCATCCTTTTCACGCACGGCCAACAGGCCCACCTTGCCACCGTCCCCCAGCGCCAGCCCCTCCACGCGCAGGTCCGCCGCGGCCAGCGTGGACAGCGCCAGGTCCCGGTCCACCCCGGCCAGCGGCACGGGCGCCGCACCCGGCGCGGGCAGGCGCAGCACCCGGGCATTGTCCGAGCAGCCAAACCCCATGTTCCCCACGACGTGGACGCCCGCCGGCGTGCTGGCCGCGCCCTCCAGCTTCAACCACGGGACGCGCGCACCGATGGCGATGTGGTGGGCCTCGCAGGTTTCACGGGCTTTCTGACGCTTGAGCGCGGAGCCCCAGTCACCTGGGGCGGCGGAGCAGCATTGGTCCGGGGCAGGCGTGCCCACCAGGGTGAAGGCCCACGCAGGGTCTTGGGTCACATCGGTGGTGCCCGGGGTCCACCACCACGCGTGCGCCTGTTTGTCGCCAAACACCGCCAGCCGCCCGTCCCACACCGCCGCCGCGGAGGGCTCGAATTTCACCGCGCCGTCCCCCACGCGGATGGGGAAGGGTGCCGTGGCGCCGCTGGCGGGGCACAGGGCGTCCCACGCGGCGGGCGGGACCGGGCCGCCGGGCGCAGGAGGCGCTGCGTCGCGCGGGCGTACGCCGCCGCAGGCCCCCGCGGCCACGCACCACGCCGCCACCCACGCCGCGCGTCGCATCACGCCCCTCACCGCCCCACGCTGCCCTGGACGGACTGTGGGGCCACCGCCTGGTCACCCCAGATGATCCGGCGGGCCATGTAGAAGTCCAGGCTGGTCCACAGGGACATCCCAAACGCCAGGCCCAGCGCGCCCAGGAACGCCGGGGAGCCCATGCGCCCATCCGAGGGAAGCGCCAGGATGCCCACCGTGCCGGCCGCCAGCACCAGCGCGCGCAGCGGGTAGCTCCAGGGCTTGGGGACTTCGCCTTCATGGCAGCGCAGGTTGTCCACCGCGCCGCTGGTCAACTCCGCGCCCAACAGCAGCACCCAGACGGGGGTCACCTCCGGCAGGTGCACCATCACGTAGGGCAGCCCCAGGCCTGCCACCACGCTCCACAGCAGCCGCCCCAGGCCCTGCACGGCGCTGCCGCGCTTGAGCACGCCGGCGGCGCCGGACAGGTAATCCAGCGCGCTGGCCCAGGTGAACACCAGGATCACGCCCCAGTGCACGGTCACCGCGTCATCCGCGTCCAGCGCCAGGCGCACCAGGAAAGACAGCACAATCATGGCGCACGGCACGCTGACCAGCGGGTTGAGCTTGCCCGCCGCGCGCCAGCGCCAGGCCATGAACAGCACCGCGCCCGCCGCGAACATGCCAAGGGTGACCCGCGCATCGGTATCGTCAGGCATGCGGTAGATGATGAAGATGAACCCGGCACCAGCCATCTGGATGGCCGTCTTCAACTTGGCCAGCACGGAGGTCTTTACCGCGGTGCCCTGCAGGCTCATCACACTGCGCAGCGAGGTGATGAGGAACTCACGGAACAGGATGGCCATGATGACGGCGGGGTGTGCCAGCTTGAAGAAGCTCAGCGGCATCAGCACCGCGGCAATGAAGACCTTGTCCGCCACGGGGTCCAGCAGGCCGCCCAGCACGGTGGGGCCGTATTTGCGGGCCAGGTAGCCGTCCACCCAGTCGGTAATGCCCATCAGCGTGTAGATGACCAGGGCGACCCACTGCTGGGGCACCGAGCCGTACAGCACCATGGCGCACGGCAGCGGCAGCAGCACCATGCGCGCCACGGTGACCTGGTTGGCGGTGATGAACGGGCGGCGGGAGGGCGCGGCGGCGGCGGCAGCAGGCTGGGTCACGGCGACGCCTCCTCGTCCTTGGGGGCCGGTGGCGGGGTCACGCCGGGCAGCGGACCCTGCGGCGCCACGGGTGTGAGGGGGGCGGCGGGCGCGTTGCGGCGCGCGGCGACCAGCCCACGCGCCTCCACCACCAGGCTGGGGCGCTGCACCTCCAGCAATGACACCAGCTCCGCCACGTCATCCGCGAGCGGGGATCCCTTCTCAAACGCCATCATCAGCGCCGCCACCTCCGCCGCGTCCAGGGCGCGCGGGTCGGGACGGCGGGAGGCGGCCGTCAGCGCGTCGCGCGGTTCGGTCCGCGCGCGCTGCGCGGCTGCGCCGGCCAGCAGCGGGGATTCATCACAGCCGCGGCCGCCTGCGCCGCGCGCATGCTTGACGACGAGCGGCAGCACGTCATGCAGCCGCGGGGCCAAGCCCACGCGCCACTCTGCGCGCGCGGCCACCAGGCCGGCCAGCGCCTTGAGCTGCCACCCTCGGCGGCCCTCCTTCCCCGCCGCCTCCGCCCGCGCGACGACGTCGCGGTAGATCTCGGCGTCGTCAGGCGCGTCCGCCAGGTAGGCCAGCGCGGCAAGCAGTGCGAGCTCCGGGGCGCGGTCCTGCGCGCCGCGCAGGAAGGCGCGGATCTCCTCGGCGCCCCCCGAGCGGCGGGCGACGCCGTTGGCGTGGTGCAGCCGCTCATCCATCCGGCGCGCGCGCCCGCCGTGGAGGTCCCAGGCCACGGACACCGGCGTGGCGTTGCACAACGACGTCGCCTCGAAGAACGACATCAGTGCGCCGCTGCACAGCCACTCGAGATCCGCGTCGGTATCCAGGTCCCGGAAGGCGCAGTCCACGGTGGTGACCTCGTGCTCGGTCTCGCGGGACGCCACGGTGGCCACGGGGGACCACCCCGCGCTGCCGCGCACCAGCCACGCCACCACGCGCTGCCGTTCCGGTCCCCAGCCCGCCACCAGCTCCGGCGCCCCGTCTCCGGTGACGTCCGCCACCAGCAGCACCGCGGCGCCGCGCGCCGGGTCCCGGCAGGCGTCCACGCCCGCATCCGCCTCCGGGGCCTTGCCGCACTCAGGCAACGCGGCCGGGATGGTCTCCACCGGCTCGCCAGCGGGCGACAGCACGCGGATGGATCCGTCCTTGAGCCCGCCCACGTACGCCCGCACCCCGTCGGGCCCGGTCCACAGCCACGCGTCCAGTTCGCGCGCCTCGGCGCGCGCCAGCGCTTCCAGCGCCGCACCCAGCCTGGGCGGCACGGCGCGGCTGCGCGGCGCCTCCTGCGCCACGTACGGCGCCTCACCCTCCGGCACCGGGCCCAGCACCGCGCGCACCTTCGGCTCCCCCACCAGCGCGGGGGCGCGCGCTTCCAGCAGGTCCTTGCGCGGCCATTCGCCCAGCGTGACGCGGAACCAGATCCCGCGCGCGCCCAGATCCACCCGCACCACGCGCGCGGCGTGGCCCAGTTTCTCCAGCGCGCCGGCCAGCGCTTCCGCCTCCCGCGGGTCCGGGGTGGCCTTCACCTGCGCCACCCAGACGCGTGCGGGGGACAGCACCACGCCGGTGAGCTTCTCCTCGCCGGCGGGGGGCACCACGACGACGGCGGCGTCCGCCCGGACGGCGCTCCCGGCATCCGGCGTCACCGCCGCACGCGGACAGGCCGCACACGCCAGGGCCGCCACCAACCTCGCCAGTCCGCTCGTCGTCCGCACCCGGGTTCCCTCGCCCGCCACCGTCGGCGGGCGGGCACCCTACCCAACAAGTCCCGCCCGGGCACAGGGCCGCCGGGGTTGACGCAGCGCGCTACCGCGCGGCAGCCTGCCCGGCGTCGCCCGGCGTGTTCCCGGGCAGCGAGGGAGACCATGGCCGGGGTGAAGCAGAAGTTGCGTGACGAGGGCCTGAAGCTGGGGATGAAGGCCATGAGCAAGCTCATGGAGGACCCGGACCGCGCGCAGAAGCTGATGACGGCGGTGCAGAAGGTCCAGGACGGCAAGCAGAGCCTGGATGAGACCACGGCGCGCCTGCGCAACACCGCGGGCCTCCCCAGCCGGGAGGACTTCAAGACCATGGGCAAGCGCGTGGGCAAGCTGCGCCGCGACGTGCGCAAGCTGGCCAGCCAGCTGGACGGCGTGCTGCAGACGCTGTGAATCAGGGGGACGGCTGACAGGTCCCGCCGCCGCATTCCCCGTCCGCGCGGCAGCCGTCCGCCAGGCACATTCCGGACACGCACACCTGGCGGTTGCCCAGGCTGTCACACCCGGCGGCGGACCCGCCGGCACAGCAATCCGCGTCCACGCGGCAGCCCTTGTGGCACTGGCCCGCGCCGGCAAACACCGGCATGCACGCCTGCTGGAACAGCCGCAGCGTGCCGCCGTCCGCGGGGAACTCCATCATGCCGCCGTCCACGCGCGCTTGGGCCAGGCCGCCGTCGTCCAGCGGGAAGGGGATGCCGGGGCAGTCCTGGTCCGTGGTGCAGTGGCGCACGCAGATGCCGGTGGTGCCCGCGTCATCCGGGAGGACGTCCAGGCCGGTGCACAGGAACTTCTGCGGGTACACGCCGCAGCGGTAGAAGGTGGCGCTCACCGCGCCCTGGGCGCCGCCGTCCAGCGTGAGGGTGAGGCGGTCCACGCCGTCAGGAAGGACCACCCCGGCCGGCAGCGGGGGGCAGCAGTCCGCGGCCACCCGGCAGCCCTTCCCGCACGCGGCAAAGCTCCCCAGCGACGCGCAGCGCCCGCCGGGGAGGTCCGCGCAGTGCTGGTCGGTCACGCAGCCCAGCTGGTGGCAGCGGCCTGATTCGCAGCTGTAGTTGAAGATGCTGGTGCCGCACTGCTCCCCCGCGCAGCAGTCCGCCGCCGTGGTGCACTCCACCACGCACTCCCCGCCCAGCATGCCCAGGTCTCCCGCGTCCCGCGCCGGCGGCGCGCCACCGTCCTTCCCGCCGTCCTGCTTGCACGCGCCCGCCGCCAGCACGCCGGTGATGACGACGACAAACAGCGGGGAGATGGCACGGTGCGGCATGCGGCGCTGTCTACCACTCAACGCACATCAGCGCAGGCGGCCTGGTTCACGATGATCTTCTCCACGCCGCCACGCCCCGGGGGCGGGATGAGCGTGAAGGACGGGCCCTGGCCGTAGTCACTGGTGGCGCCCTGGATGGTGCGGCGGTCCTGGAACATCACGGTGACGTTCTTGCCCGCGGGCGCCGGCGCCTGCGCGCCGGGGTTGAGGTTCACAAAGATGGCCTTGATCTGCTGCAGTGAGATGGCCTCCGGCTTGCCCGCGGTGACCGGCAGCAGCGTGAAGCCCTGGTCCTCGCGCGCCATGCGGGTGATGACGCCGCGTTTCACCTCGCCTGAGGCCATGTGCACGGTCACCTTGCGCTTGCCGGGGATGAGGAGGTTGGGGTCGGTGCTGTCCTCCTCGTCCTCCCAGAACGCCTCGGTACTCAACACGCCGGAGGTGTACAGTTCCACAAAGTCATCCAGGAACACGCCGCCGGGCGTGACGGTGGCCACCACGGCTTCGCCGGTGGCCGCGTTGGCCATGGCGGCCTTGAGCGCCTTGAGCTCCTCGGCGCGCGGGTCAATGAGCGGCAGCTCCACCGCCGCGTCCGGCACCGGCTGGTACTCCGCGCCGTAGGCGAAGTACCCGTCTCCGTAGAACGTCTCCGGCGGCGTGTACTGGCTCTCGCGCTGCAACTCCACCAGCTGCACCACGGCTTCCTCGGCGTTCTTGGGTGGCTCGCGGCGCTTGTTGGCGGCCAGCGCGGCGTCCGCCTTCTTGGCGCTCTCCGCCGCGGCGGCCTGCAACTCGTCAGGGATGTCAATCTTGAACGCGTTGGGGTTGCCGTCCGGGCTCTGGAAGTCCGCCACGGGGCCCTGGGTGCGGGCGGCGGGCGGCGGGGGCCGCGCGGCCGGCGTGCCGGCGCCCGGGGTGGTCATGGGCCGCGCGGCCGCGGGACGGCCGCCCTGCGCCTGGATCAGTGCGCCAATCTCCTTGAGCCGCGCCTCCTGCTGCGGCGAAATCTGCCCGGCCTTGCGCAGCTCGCCCAGGTGCTTGAGCTCGCGCATGAGCTCGATCATCGAGGCCATGCTTCCTCCCGCACCGCGTGGTGGCTCCGTGGGTTCATGTCAGGCCTGCGCCGCTGCCGCCGTGTTCCCGCCCTGCTTCTTCACCAGCGCCCACAACTCGTCATCCGTGAGCAGCCGGTTGGTCTGCTTGGCGGCGTCCAGGATCACCTGGCACAGCGTCTCATCCTGAGCCACCCCGCGCCGCTTGAGCCAGTAGCGCACGTTGGACATGCCGCTCATGGGCCCCACCTCAATGACCTGCTCCAGGCCAAACTCCGCCGCCGGCACGGACGAATACACCCGGTCCGCCA
This sequence comes from Deltaproteobacteria bacterium, assembly GCA_016218805.1. Taxonomy (GTDB): domain Bacteria; phylum Myxococcota; class JACRCW01; order JACRCW01; family JACRCW01; genus JACRCW01. The sequence continues at coordinate 47,743 of JACRCW010000065.1, forward strand.
ACCAGCTCTCCCCCTTCTGCTCCGCCTTGATCACCGCGGCGGCGTGCACGCCGGTGGCGGTGCGGAACGCGTCCCGGCCCGCCAGCGGGTAGTTGTACGGCGTCTCCACGCCAAAGATCTCCGCGGCAAAGCGCGTGTATTCCACCATCTTGCCCAGGTCATGCGGCCAGGCGCCCATCAGCCGCAGGTTGAGCAGCAGCAGGTCCATGGAGGCATTGCCCACGCGTTCGCCCACGCCCAGCGCGGTGCCGTGCAGGCGGTCCACGCCGGCTTCATACGCGGCCAGCGCGTTCACCACGCCCAGGCCGCGGTCATTGTGGCCGTGCCAGTCCAGCCCCACGTCCGTGCGCGTGTCCGCCACCAGCGCGCGCGTCCAGCGGATGAGCGCTGCCACGCCGTGCGGCGTGGCGTGGCCCACCGTGTCACACAGCACCAGCCGGCGCGCGCCCAGGCCAATGGCCTGGCGGAACAGCTTCTCCAGCGTGGCGGGGGAGGAGCGCGTGGTGTCCTCAGTGACAAACGCCACCTCCACGTTGTGCTGCTGCGCCCAACCCAGCGCCTCCTCCACCGTCTTCATCAGCCGGTCCAGGTCCCACGCTTCCGCGTACTGGCGGATGGGGCTGGTTCCCAGGAACGTGTACGCCACCACGTGCACGCCGGACTTCTGCTGGATCTCCGCCACCGGCTCAATGTCCTTGACCAGCGTGCGCGCCGCGCAGCACGCCTTGATGGACAGTCTGGCGTCCCGGATGTGTTGCACCAGCGCCAGGCTGTCCGCCACCGCACGCGGGCCGGCGCCGGGCAGGCCCACGTCCGCCCACGTGATGCCCAGCCCGTCCATCAGTGACAACAGTTTCTTCTTCTGCTCCACCGGCGGGTCCGTCACGGACGGGGACTGGATGCCGTCCCGCAGCGACTCGTCCATGGTCTCCGGGACGCGCAACGCGGGGCGCGTGGTGGTGACCGTGTTCCAGTCAAAGACGAGTTCGCTCTCCTTGAACGCCATGGTGGGCCTCCGGGAAGGGGATAACGCGGTGGCATGGTAGCCGGCAATGCGCCGCCGCGGGGCCGGCGCAGGAATCCGTGGTCCTTTCCAAGCCCCGCGCACCAGAACTAGGGTCCGTCGCCATGATGCACATGACCGTGGTGGTTCTGCTGGGGTTGGGAATGCAGGACGCGGCCCGGCCGCCCAAGGGTGGGGCGGCCAAGGCGCCGGAGAAGGCCGCGCCGCTGTCCGTGGGCGAAGGCAAGGTCACGCAGACGCCGCTGGGACTGGACGCCGTGGACGAGCCCCGCAAGGCCGCGGAGGCCTACCTCAAGGCGTTGTCCGGCCAGGGCGACGACACCGCGCGCGACACGCTGCTGGGCGGGGCCACGCTCAACGCCCGCCTGGAGACGCTGCCCAACTGGAAGATTGTTTCCCGTGAACCCGGCCAGGTGGAGCTGGGTGAACTGGCCGACGTGGCAACCAACATGGAGAACCTGGACAAGGAGGGCCGCATGGCGCTGGCCAAGATGCTGGGCGGCGGGCCCGCCTCGGATCCTGACGGGCTGTCCATGCAGGAGCTGGACGCTGAGCAGGCGCAGCAGCTGCTGGCGCCCACCAAGGCGCGCGCCGCCGCGTTCCAGAAGAGCCACCCGGTGTTTGCCTACGTGGCCCGCGTGGACCGCGAGGTGTACTGGCACCCCAAAAACCCGGTGCGGAAGCTCATTGCGGATGCCGGCAGCAAGGGGCGCTACCAGCTGGATTTCCACCTGTTCAAGGTGGAGGTGCTGGAGGGCGCGCAAAAGAAGTCCCGCGTCTGGCCCCTGCGCCTGCTCCGCCTGCGCACGGACAAGCTGGACACCGGCTGGCGCGTGCTGCCCGCGTCAGATTGGAACGCGGAGTAGGCCCTCAGCCCGGCGTACCCGCGGGTGTGGTGGCGGGTGGAGTCGTGGAGGGGCCATCCACCAGGCTGGGCGGAACGTCCCCCTGCTCCACGCGCTTGCGCGTGAGCACCCGCGCCTCGTTCAGCGCCGCCAACCACTCCGCGCTGAGGTCCTCCACCGCCTTGCGCTGCGCCGGCTCAAGGAACAGGGACTGCTGCACCAGGATCTCCACGGAGTCGTCCGCGCGGTCCAACATCACGGTCAACTCCGCCCGGCACCTGCGGGTGTTGGTGCCGGCCAGCGCCGCCTCCGCCTTCTCCTTGGCCACGGTCTTTGATTCCGACTCCATGGCGGCCAGCGTGTTGACCGGGAAGTCCACCACCGCGGGCGCCAGACCCCGCCCCAGCAGCATCTCCTTCCGCATCTCCACCAGCGGTTTGATGTTCGCCAGGAACTCTTTGGCTTCCTTGGGCGACTCAACCTGCCCCAGGCCGTAGCCCGCCACCTTGAGCAGTTCGTCCCGGCGCGTCTTGTCCTTGGTGGAAAACGCCGTCCGCTCAATCACCCGCCGCCACGGGCCCAGCTTCTCCAGGTGCACCCCGGCCGCGGCCAGCGCCGCCGTGACTTTCGCTTCCTCCTTGAACTTGTCCCCCGGCGGTTTGCGTGCATTCAGTTGGCAGGAGGTGACCCATGGTGACGCGCGTCCCCATCCTCTTGTCATTGGCCGGCCTGCTGGGTCTCGCTGCGGGGTGCCGCGGTGACGCTGGAAGCGAGAAGTTGTTTCCGCCGCTTGAGCCTGCCGTGCTCGACTCGGCGAATTTCATTGCCTGGGTTTCGCTGGCAGACGCCGACGGAGAGGCTTGTCCGGAAGTGAGTTCCTGCCCGGCGGCAGCGGGTGTGCGGGTGGCGTATCATGTCGAGACCGCCGAGGTAGGGGCGAACTTCTCAGATGGCACCCTGGTCCTTCGGCCGGAGGCATGGCGCGCGGTGCGGGACTATGTCGGCGCGAACACCGTCCGAGGGCTTCTGCTCGCGGATGTCTACGACCCCGTGGGGACCTACTCGGTTTGCGGCTACACAGCCCCCGCGGCCAACTTCGCCTGGGTTCCAGAAGGGCGCCGTGCAGGGATGGGAGGTGCCTTGATGGTGGTTTCTCGAGACGGCGAGGGGGTCATTGGGTGGGACATGATTCTAGCTATTTCCACCCGACCTGGATGGGACGTGGATGCGGTGGCCAAGCAGAACCATGAGGTCCTATCGATGGCAGAGGCCCACCAGGTCATTCGCGACTCGCTGGCACGGGTACCCTCCCGTCCGGCGTGGACCAACTGGCAGCTGCAAGCGGGACAACTACCTGAACAACTCGCCCAACCCGCGGCCTGGTCCTACCGATGTCTTGGCACCGGACCTGGGCAGGCGGCCAGCGGGGTGCAGCAGGATGGTGGCGGGTGAGAACGGCGAACCGCGGCGCGCTGCGCTTTCCCCCGCGCGCCCAGGTTATCGGTGTCAACGTGCCTGAACCCCATGGCGGGGTGTCGCCCTGCGAACTGGGCCTCACCGGACGGCTTTCCGGGGGTCACCCGTGCCTGGTTCCGGGGGCTGGATGTAGGTGGGTGGAGTCACAGGTGGGGGTAGGCGGGGGTCACCGGCGGGGCTGTTGGGGGTCACCGCCCAGGCAAAAGGGGGTCACCAGGTAGGTGGCGGGACCGCACCTGTAGGTGGAAGTGGGGGCACCAAGCCGTCGCCGGGGGTCACGGACGGGTCGCCGGGGGTCACGGAAGGGTCGCCGGGGGTCACGGAAGGGTCGCCGGGGGTCATGGATAGGGTCGCCGGGGGTCACGGAAGGGGCGCCTGGGGGCACGGATAGGGTCCGGGGCGGTCACCGGGCGGTCGCCAGGGCCCACGGATGCCTCGCGCGGGGGCTGCGCTGCAGGAGGCACTCCTGCGGGGCGCTGGGCCTCGCGGGCTGGCCCAGGGGGCTGACGAATCCCGCGGCCGGTGGTTGCGGCCAGTGCCGCCCGGGTGACTATGGAGGGATTTCGGGCGCGCGCACGTACGGGCGGGCAGGGAGCCGGCACGCGACCTCCCCATTGGGTCCGCAGAACAGGTCAAACCTTCACCACAGGCCCGTGGCACGCTGCTCCCAGCTCAGCCGGCAAGGCGACACAGGTGGTTCCGCCATCCAGGCTGGCCGTGCAATCGCTGGCGGCCGCGTTGCACGGGAGGTCCACGGGCGAGCAGGGTTCCCCGACTGTAGGTCGCGCGACGCATCGCCGCGTGCCCCCTTCGCTCGCGCACAACATCGTCGTCAGGCCGTTTCAGGCACCAGCGCCGCGCCATAAAGTCGATCTGACCCATTGTGTCGCACTGGTCCCAACCGCTGGCGGCCCCTCGTTGGTCAGTCTGTTTCTGTGGGAGTCGCGTTGAAGCCGAGGCGCCCTTGCGACCGCACAGACAAACGGAAGACTCAAGAATCTGCAGATGTGCCGACGCGGAATGTGTAGGTCGGTTGCGTAGCCACGGCCGGACCCCCCCGATCGGGGGGGTGTAGAGGGGAACCGTTCCGGTACCCTGCCCGGCCCGCCCTCGGGCTGGAGCGGGCGGAGGGGTACGCCATGGAGGAGACGCCTTCTCTTCAGATTGGCAGCGGCGCGCACCAGGGGAGTGGCCTCCGGCACGCGCTGTGGGTGTCCGGTGCGTACCTGGTGGCGGCCCTCAGCTATGCCTGGGTGGCGGCGTGGTGGGCCAGTGCCACCGCCCGGACCGCGCCGGAGCGCGGAGGGCTGGAGCGGGGAGCGGTGCTCGCATGGGTGGTGGTGACCAGTGGGCTGCTATTGGGGTTGCTGTTGCGCCACCACCGCGGCCGCCAGCGTGATGCGGCCCTGCTGGCGCGCATGGAGCGGGCGGTGATGGTCAACGAGCAGCGCGCGCTGGCGGGGGTGATGGCCGCGTCCACGGCGCATGATGCGAACAACGCGATGACCGTGCTGCTTGCCGACCTGACAGGCAGCCCGGACGACCCGGATGCCGGGGAACGGCGCGCGGAAGCGCTGGCGTGCGGCCAACGCATCATGGAGATCCTACGCCGCCTGGCGGTCACCCAGGGCGCCGGCGGTGATGAGGCGCGGAGCGTGGACCTGGGACGCCTGGTGCAGGAAGCAGTGGATGCCGCACGGCGTCACCCGGGCGTAGGGGACTGCCAGGTGCGCGTGGTGGGAAGCCTGGACGCGCCGGTGGACGCCGTTCCCGCACTGGTGCACCAGATGGTGGCCAACCTGGTCATCAACGCGGGTGAAGCCACCGGCGGCGCGGGGACCATTGAGGTCCGCCTGCAGCCGGGTCCGGACGGTGCGCATCTGGAAGTGCATGACGATGGACCGGGAGTGCCCATGGAGCGCCGGCAGACGCTGTTCTCCAGCATGCTCACCACCAAGCCGGACGGCACGGGGCTGGGCCTGTTCTCGGTCCGGGTCTGCGCCCAGGTGCACGGCGGCCGCGTGGACGTGGGCGACTCCGACCTGGGCGGCGCGTGTTTTCGGGTGCTGTTGCCGCAGCGCCGGTGAGCCCCCGGCAGCCGTGGCGGCTTCAGCTGCCGGTGGGCCGCGGCACGTGTTCCCCGGCCAGGGCGCGCGCCAACTCAACCCGGTTGGACACCTCCAGGCTGGTGTACACCTCGCGCAGGTACCACCGGACCGTGTTGCGCGTGAGCCGCACCGCGTCGGCAATTTCGCGGATGGACATCCCAGCCGCTGCAAGCTCCGCCACTTCCCGCTGGGAACGGGGCAGGGCGGCCTCCGGACGGCGGCGCACCGCGGCCGCATGCCCCAGGCGCGCCAGGTAACGGACGCCACCGGGTCCGTCCAGCCGCACCATCCGCACCAGGGCCTGGCGCAGCGCCAACACCCCTTCCTGTTCGGCGCCCTGGTCCATGGCCCGCGCGTTCTTCTCCAGCAGCACGCGCAACTCCGGCCACTGCAGCCAGGCGCGCGCGCTTTCTGACGCCGACTCCACGCTCCCATCCGGCAGCAACATCACAAACGCGGGGGCCCCGGTGACCTCCCCGCGCGCCAGCGCGTCCGCCGCGCACAGGGCGCTCACGGCCCCTTCCACCAACGGGTCAAGCTGGCGGCGGTCCTCCCGTCCAAACCGCGGTGCCCCACGCCGGCGTACCCCACCCAGCCAGCCCACAAACTGGTTGCCGCAGTACACCAGCAGGCGCAATTGGTCCGCCAGGCCGTGCGGCGCGTAGATCCTGCGGAACACGGGACTCTGTTCAATCTCGTCGCGCAGCCCCATGGCGGACCATTCCACAAAGGACCGGGTGGACCGGGGTTCAGGCGTCTGCAGGTTGAGAAAGCTCTCGCCCGGCCAGGGGGCGCGGGCCAGCGGGGACATGATCCGGTCCACCAGCCCGTCATCACCGTCCGCCTGCCATTCAGACAGGTGCGTCTTCCCGTCCACGTCAGCCAACGAATAGAACAATGAGAAATCCATCCCGGCGACGGTCCGGATGGCGGTCAGCACCTCGGCACGGATGGCGCGGGCGTCCGTTCCGTGCAGCGTCTTCAGGCGCCGGCCAACCTTCGCGGGACTGCATTCCATGCGACACGCTCCTGGGGCGGACCGGGATGCTAGCGGGCGCGTGCTCGCGCGCCCAACCACGCCGGACCCCCCCGATCGGGGGGGTGACACATCACATACCGCCACCTACCTGTCGCCGCCTTTCCAGGAGGCACCTCTTGAACAACTTGCGACTCATCACGATTGACGGTTTCTACCCGTGCGCGGAATCCGCCCTGGCGCGCCAGCTGATGGGCGGGCTGGTGCAGCTGCGTCAGCGCGGCTACGGCGCAGACTACCCCAGCAACTACCTGCCGTTGGACGCGTCCGACTTTGTCTGCACCCAGCACCTGTTTGTGCGGGAGGACGCGCTGGAACCCGTGGCCGGCTGGCGCGAAGTGTCCTTGCACCGGTGCCGCCAACACGGCCTGGAACTGCCGCTGCTGCGCACGGTCCGCGAGTCCGGCAGCCCCGACCACGCCGCCGCGCTGCAGGAGCTGGTGGATGCGGCGGACGCCCGCGGCGCTGACGTGGTGTACGCGTCCGGGTTCACCGTCCCCAAGGCGCTGCGCGGGCCGGATGCGGTGTCCGGCACCGTCAAGGAACTGGTGGCCGCCATGCACGCGGCGGATGCCCCGCACCATGAGGGCACCGTGCGCGTGACAGGAAGCGTGCCCCGGTTCCGTGTTTGTACTCTTTACGCATCCATGGGCTACCACCCCATGCGGCGCGCCGGCGTGGAGCTGCCTCCCTTCCACAAGGCCTCCGCCGGCGGCGAGCCGGTGCGCCTGCTCCAATACACTGGCGTCACCGACTGGAGCCGCCAGTGCCTGGCGCGCCACCGTGACGTGCTGGCCACGCGCCTGGTGGTGCGCGGCCGTCCCCCGTTCCAACCCACACCGTCCACCAAGGAGATCCCCCACCATGTCCTACGTTCTTGAAGCCTCTGCAGAGTTTGACCGCCTGGAGCGCCAGGCCGCGCTCCCCGGCTATGACTTCCACCGGGAATTGGCACTTGCCGGCGTATCCCCCCGGCCCGGGCACGCCATCCTGGATGCGGGCTGCGGCTCCGGCGTGGTCACGCGCCACCTGGCCCGCAGCCACCCGCAGTGCACCGTGACCGGCTGTGACCTGGGCGCTGACCGGTTGGCCAGCGCCGCGCGCCTGGCGCGCGACATCCCCAACATCACCTTCTCCCACCAGGACCTGGCCCGGCTGGATTTCCCGGCGGAGTCCTTTGACCTGGTGTTCTGCCGCTATGTGCTGCAGCACGTGTCGCCGGAGGGCCGTGCGTCTGCGGTGGCCGAGTTCAAGCGCTGCCTGCGGCCGGGCGGCAAGGCCTGCCTGGTGGACTTTGACGGTACTTTGTACAACCTACACCCCCAGACGCCGCTGCTTTCCCACCTGCTGGGCCGGCTGGAACGCGAATTCCCGGTGGACCTGCGCATTGGCCGCAAGCTGCCGGCCATGCTGGTGGACGCGGGCTTCTCCAACGTCCGCTGGCGCATTGACACGGTGGAATGCACCGGCCCCCGCCTGGAGGAGGAGGTGGGCCTCACCGAGGAGCGGCTCACCCACGCGCTGGAACCGCTCGCTGTGTTCTTTGGCAGCCGGGCGGTCGCCTGCCAGTTCCGGGACGAGTACCTGGCGGCGCTCCAGGTGGACGGCGCGGTGCTGTTCTACAACAAGTTCGTCGTGACGGGCGTGAACGAGCGCCCCTGCTGACGGACGCACTGGCGCCTTGACAGCGTCCGCGGCTTTCGCGACACCCACGTCGCGAGGGCTGTCATGTTTTTCCGCGAGTTGAACGCCGCCGCACCCCGAACCATCGTCCTTGTGCATGGCCAGCTGTTTGATGGAGCGGTCTTTGACGGCGTGACGGCCACACTGGCGGGGCAGTTCCGTGTGCTGGTGCCGGACCTCCCCGGCTATGGCCGGTCGCCCCTGGACGGGGCGGCCGGCGTGGCGGATGTCCAGGACCGGCTCGGCCGCGAATTGCGCGCGCGCGTGAAGGGGCCGCTGGTGCTGGTTGGGTTTTCGCTGGGCGCCTACCACGCGCTGGCCCTGCTCACCCGCGGCCTGCTGGCGCCCGCCGGGCTGGCGCTGCTGGCGCCGGTGGTGGGCCTGTCCGACGACAAACGCGCACAGTTCCGGCAGAACCTGGCCGCGTGCCAGGCCGCGCCCGGCGCGGTGGCCGACGTCATTGCCTCCATCATGCATGCTCCCGCCTTCCTGGCGGGCCGGCCGGACCGTGCGGCGGCCACGCGGGCGCGTTTCACCGCCACCGCCATGGACACCATCACCTGGGACCTGCAGGCCGCGCTGGATATGCCGGATCTGTCCCCACAACTGGGGTCGGTGGCGGTCCCGGTGCTGGTCCGCGTGGGAGCCTTGGACCAGGCGGTCCCGCCAGCATTGGGCCGCGCCATCGCCGCGGCGCTGCCCCATGCCCAACTCCGTGAATGTGCGGGCGTGGGCCACCTGCAGATGATTGAAGACCCGGCGGGCCTGGCGGAGGACCTCAGCCGGTTTGCCGGCAGCGTGCTGCCGTAGGGTCAGGGACCCGTCTGCGGCGGGACGTACTCGGTCACGCGCAGGCGGAACACCTCGCCGCGGACCTCGCGGGTGTTGGCCCACCCCGCCACATACAGCCCGTCGTAGGGCGTGTCGCGCTCGGGGAGCAGGACCACGCAGTCCTCATCCTGGCCCGCGGCCTGGCGGCAGCCGCCCAACACCGTCTGCCCGTTGAGGCCGGTCCCCTCCGCGTTGAGCACGCCCAGGCGGAAGTCCAGGTCCTCCGCCTCCGTGCCGCTTTCGAAGTGCACCTGGAGCCGCCAGCGGCAGCCCGCGGGCGTGGGCGAACTGGCGCACCCGGCGGCCGGAAAGGTGTCCGGCACCTTCCACCACAGCGTCCCCACGCCGGACATGCGGCAGTAGCTGCCCACCTGTTCCACATTGAGCTCCAGGCCCACCGCCTCCGCAGGGGAGCGGTTGAGGGGTGCCTGCTCACACGGGTCCACCACGCTGCCGGAGTCCCGCGCACCGCCGGGAAACGCGGAGCACGCGCCCAACAGCGCCAACATCGGGGCTGGCCATCGCATGCCGCCGTTCTTGCCCCCGCCCGTCCCGGTGCGCAAGGGGTGCGTCGGCGCGTGGCCCGGTGGAGCCCACTCCACCGGAGGACCGAGAAATCGCTCCGACCCCCCCGTTCGGGGGGTTACGGCGAATTGGGCAGACCTTCTAGCTTGCGCACATCCCGAGAACCGCACGTTGCGGCTCCACCACGAGGTCCACGCCATGCACGCCCACCATCATGGCCAGCAACTCCGGATCGCCTCTGCCAATGAGGCGCGCGCCTTGCCCACATTGGATTCGCCGCGTTTCCAGGCGTGGGTGCCGGAACACTGGCGCTGCCCGGTACGCCGCAACCCGCACGCCGCGGCCGTGGAGGCCGCCGTGCTTTCCTGGTTCTTTGACCTGGGGTGTTCTCCGGCAGAACTGGCCCGTGCGCGGAAGTTTGACGCGGCCGGCTACGTGGGGATGCCCTTTCCGCTGCTCTCCAAACACCACGCGCTGCGCATCGGGAAGTACCTGTCTTTGTGGCTGTTGTGGGATGACGTTCACGTGGAGAACCTGGAGAACCGCTGGCGGTTGACCAGCGCGCACCTCCTCTCCAACGTCCGGCCGCCGCACATGACCCGGTTTGATGAGGGATGGTGGCAGCTGTTCCAGGAATTCGCCGCGGAGCGCAGCCCCCGCTGGTTGGATGCCCTGTGCGCAGCCATGACCGCGTGGAGCATTGCCGCCGTGGATGAGGCGCTGATGGTCCGCCGCTTCCGTGAACTGGGCGAAGTGCCGTCCTTTGAGCACCAACTGCAGGTGCGCATCGCCACCATTGGGATGTTCGCCACCGTGTACCTGCTCGAGGACGGCTATGGCTACGAACTGCCCGTGGACTTTCACGCGCATCCCACCGTGCAGCGCATGACGGTGCTCGCCAACCAGATTGTCGGGCTGGGCAATGACCTTCTCAGCTGCGCCAAGGACATTGTGGAGGGCCAGCTCAATCTGGTCACCACGCTGATGCACGAGCGCGCCCTGGGTCCAGCCGCGGCGCTGGAGACCGTCATCCAACTGCATGACGAGTCACTTCAGGAATACGACCAGCTTGCCGCCACGCTGGGCACCTGGTCCCCGGCGGCGGACCCGTACATTGCACGGTGGGTCCAGGACGTGCGGTACGCATCCCTGGGCTTCACGCTGTGGGAGGCGCAGGCGCCGCGATATTCCGCGCACCGTCTCGTTGTAGATGGCGCCGTGGTGGAGCCCTCCTTCCTGTTTGTGCCGGTCTTGGGGAGCGGCACAGCCGCGCCCCCGGACCCCCCTCCCCGTATCCACTGAGCCGTCCCGCGCCTTCCCGCCAGCAGTCCCGGAGTCCTCCATGACCCTCACGATCAGCCAGCACGGCAGCTTTTTGGATGTTGTTGTCAGTGACACCCTCACCTCTGATGACGTGGCCGACCTGCTGCGCGCTTTGGACACGCAACGCCTCAACGGCCCGTTTGTGATCCTCACGGACACCAGCGGCATGAAGGCTGCGCCGCGCCCGGTGGTCATGTCCTTTGTGGAAGGCATGAAGAACCGCCCGCCGCTCAAGGACATCTGGCTGGCGGATGCGGTCGTGGTGAACTCGCCCGCTGCGCGGTTTGTGCTGTCAACCTTGCTGATGATTGCGCCAATGCCCACGCAAGTGAAGGCATTTGACAAGCGCGCGGATGCCGAACACTGGCTCACTGACGTGCTCCGCCATGCCCAGCTGAAATCCGCCTGAACATGCGCAGCAAGGGAAGTTCCTTCCAGACAAAGGACTAATCGCGCCTACTTGGTGCGCCTCCGCGGCTCTGATTTGCCCCCTGAGCGTCACCGGCAGACGGGGGCCGCCTCGGCGTGACGGTGTGTCGCGCGTTTGGCGAAGTGTCCAAGTCCACGTCGCGAGTGCACGCAGTTGACGGTGGCCAAGCCTACTCGCGCAGATACCGCTGGACAGCCTGTCTGGACACGCCCAGCAAGCGGGCCGCTCGGCTTCGGTTCATGCGGCGCTCGCCGAGCGCTGCTTCCATCATCTCACGTCGAAGTAGGTCAGTGGCCTGCGGGATCGAGACGTGGCCAAGGAGAGCCCGGCCGAGTTCGCGGATCTGGCCGCGGCGGTCTCGTTGGGCCGCAAGAATCGCCTCCAGTCCCGCCGTTGTCAGAGGACGCCAGGCCGTCCGGTGGAGAAGGACCGGCCCTTCCTTTCTGTACCTACGAACCGCAACAACAAGTTGCGCCGCGTGAAGCGGAAAAACATCGCCTGGGGCCACACATGGGTCATCAAGGGTGTCCCAGCACACCAGGTCCGCCAAGGCAGACGTCCCCCGCGGGGAGACGGTGATGCAGGTATCGGTGGCGGTACATCGCAGGGGACCGACCAGCTGCTCCCAAAGGAGGAGGCGAACTTGAGGGGCAGCGATCCAGACGGAAAACCGGCGCTCGCTTGCTGTGTTTGGAGCCGTTTCTGCCAAGCACTCCTGCGTCATTGTCCCACCGCCAGCATGTTTGTTGACGCGCTTTGATAGCGTCACGCCGGATGCAGGCGCACCCCCCCGATCGGGGGGGTTTTTCTGGAATTCCACGACCACGCAGAGAAGGCCCCCACAGGTGGCGGCAGCAAGCACCAGCCCCCAGGCGGCGCATGTTCCTCAGAATCACGAAGCCCCCACGCGGTCGTTGCGTGTGCGTTCGCGCTGAGCCTGGAGCCGAGAGAAGCACTCCTTGAGGCCCTCCTTCAAAGAACGGAGCGTAGGCACATCACCGATGTCCACGCCGCTTTGGACAAGCGTCTGGGCGATCTCCGGGCTGATGCCGGTGACAACGCAATAGGATCCCAGCAGCCGGGCCGACCGGACCATCTTGATGAAATGGTCCGCGGTCATGGTGTCCACCACGCTCACGCCTGTGATGTCGATGATCACGCACTTGGCCCGCGTCTCCACGATGCGGTGCAGCAGCTTCTCGGTCATCTCGACAGAGCGCTGCGTGTCCACGACCCCCACGACCGGCAAGGTCAGGATGTCGTCCCACAGGTCGATGATGGGGGTCGAGAGGTCCCGAATGGCGAGTTGTTGGCTTTCGATAAGGCGCAGCTGTTCAGCTTGTCTCTTGCGCACCTCCTGGGCCTGCTGCAGTTCGCTGAGGAAGACGCTTAGCGTGGCCTCAAGCTGTCCAAAGTCATCCTCTTCGTGGTGGGCCAACAATGCGGCGGCCTGCTCAATGGCGTCGACTGACGCAAAGGAGAGCACCTGCATTACGCGTGTGAGGCGCTCGGTGCTGATGGTGATCGTTGCTGCGGTCATGCCGTGGATCCTATGGGAAAGGGGGAACTTGGGTCCGATGAAGCGCTCAGATGGCGGCGGCGCAGGTCTCGCGGCGGTTGGCGATCCATGCCCGCGCGTCGGGTTCGGTGGGGAAGAACTCGCCAGGGTTGTCCCGTCGGGTGACGAGGTTGACCGCGTTGAAGATCAGCGTCATGACGACCCTGGTCTGGAAGTTCGCGCCAAAGAACGCCATTCCGCGGTAGGGGATGTTCTCGGTGGCCTTGGCGGCGATTTTTCGCGCCTCGGGGGGCACGGTGCCCAGCCGGCTGATACTCGCCAGGAAGAAGACAAACGGCTTCCCCGACGAGAACCGGAAGATGTGCCGGTTCAGCTCAGCTGCCTCTTCGGGCGAGAGGTCTCCCACCATCTCAACGCTGACGATGTCCGGGTCCTCGAGGCTCACCATGTGACGACCGACTTGATGCGACGCTATGGCCATGTCGTGTTTCCTTGTTCGTGTGGGTGGTGAAGGGTCAGGCGGGCTGGTCCGACTCACGTGCGCGGTGGTCACGTTCCAGGAGTGCGTCCAGCAGCTCCCAAGCCTTCGCGGACTCGTCAATGCGCGTGGCGTGAATGCCAAGGTGCTCGAGCGCGTCCTCGAGGCTGTGAGCGGAATCCAGGTTCTCCAATTCGATGCCCATGGCCTGGAGGGTCATGGCCACCTCCGCGCCCATGCCGCAGAGCACACAGCGAGCACCCATCAACCGGACCGCGGCGGCGAGGCGCGCGAGTACGGAGCAGAGGTGGCTGTCCATGACGCGCAGGCCGGACGCGTCGATGGCAAGGCCGCGCGCGCCTGTGCGGCGCAGCGTGTGGAGTACGTTGTGGGTGAGCTGCACGGCGTCGCTGTCGGAAAGCTCGCGTTGCAGGACGACGAGGAGCTGGCCCCAGAGAAGGATCACTGGGACCGCGTCATTGTCATGCTTCCTCATCCCTCAACCCCCCAGGTCGGCCACCATCACGGTGGCATCGTCAAATGGACTGGCATGGCGCTCCAGCAGGAGGGCGCACGCCTCGGCGGCGCTTCGGCCAGCGAGTGCGTCCAGCGTGAAGCGGCGGGAGATCCCGTCGGAAAAGAGCACCAAGCGATGTCCCGGCATCACTTCTCCGTCGAAGACGTTCAAGCGCGGCCAGCGCGAGCCAAGTATCCCCGCCGACAGTCGGATTGGCAGTGAAGGCCCCGCGCACCGCAACTCCACGTTCCCGACACCGGCGCCCTCCATCCGCCAGTTCTTCAGCACGCAGACCAGCGCAGCAGCGCCACGTGTTCCCCGAAGGCTGTTGTGGAGTCCGGCAAGGATGGACTCCACGCCATGGTTGAGGGGTATTTCCTTGAGGGATGCCACGATGGACGCAGTGACCGCGGCGGCGTTCGGCCCGTGCCCCAGCGCATCCACGACTGCGAGCAGAACACTGCCGCCGTCATGGCGGACGAATGCAGCATCCCCGTTGGCTTGCTCACCCGGGCATGGGCGGGTCCGGTGCTCGACGACCACCTTCATAGCGACAACTCCGCTTCCACGCGGGTGCCGGCTGCGCCGGTCTTGATGTCGAAGTTGTTGGACAGGCGCTTGGCACCGAGGATCCCGCGGCCCATGCCGGTCTTGCTGCGATAGTTGCCGGTCAGTATCTCCTCAAGATTGGGGATGCCGCCGCCCTGATCGGTCGCGGTGATCCGCAAGCGCAGGGGCCGCAAAGACGTCAATTCCAGCCGCACCTTCCCTCCCAGGGTGTAGTTGACAATGTTCCGCGCCAATTCGCTGACGAGCGTCATGGCCTTCTGGGTGCTGAGGCTCCCGGCGCCCGCCGATTCGCACATGGACAGCACGTCCGATCGGACCTGGAGGATGCCGTTCTCGTCCCGCACATCCCTGGTCACCGGAGGAAGATTGGCGGGTCCATCCTGCAGGCGGCGCAACGCCTGCAGCATTGGCTCACGCGCTGCCTCCGGGGCGAACAGGCGCACGCCAGCCTCCAGTTGCCCAACCATCCGCGGCAGATCGGCTGGAGTGGCCGGCCGGTCCGTCGGTATGCCGGCCTTCTCCCTCGCCCGGCCGATCATGCCCTTCGCCGTGGGGACGGAGAGATGCCGGGTGAGGATAGCCAGGAGTTGTTGCTCGAATTGTTCCATGCCAGCCCGTCCGCAGGCGGCGAAGCTCTTCATCCCCGCCGCGCTGCGATGTCGAAGCTATCAGCGCTATCACGACGAAAGATAGATGAACGCCCGTTCCCGCAACGTACGTTGCGCCACACATTTCCAGCGGCTTTCTCCTGCATGGGCTCATCCCCGACGACAAAATATGACGTGGTTCGAAACAACGCGCTGGTGCCAATGCCCAAGTCAGGCACGCTGCCATGACGACACCAAGGTTGACCGGTCCCAAGACGCAGGCAGAGCATCCGTTCCGTCATGCAGCCGCCGCCACCCAGCGTCGTGTCGACCATTTCCATTGAGCACGTGACGGACGCAGTGGTGGCGGCGTCAGGAGCGCTCCGCCAGGCACTCGCGCAACGCGCGTCGACGGCGGTTGCGCACGCATTTGCGATCGCGGTGCGCGAGCTGGCCACAAACATTCAGCGTCACGGCGGGGGAGGGGAGGTGCAGCTGGGGATGGCGCCGGGTCTGCTCTGGGTGCGCGCGCTGGACCGCGGCCCCGGCATAGCGGATGTTGAGTCGGCGCTGCGGGACCATTGGTCGGCGGGCCGCCCACGTCCTCTGGGAGTGGCGCCCACTGACGGCCTGGGCTGTGGTCTGGGCGCGGTCCGCCGGCTCATGGATGGACTGGAGCTTCATGCGCGTGACGGGGGCGGCCTCGAGGTGACGGCGTGGAAGCGCATTGTGGGGCCGCGGTGATGAGCGCCGCGGCGCGCAGCGGCTGGAGTTGCCATGCGACGGCGGGCGGCGGCTCGTCCCACCGGAACATCCTTCTTCAGTATGCCGCGCCGTGTGGCGCCCTTCAGCGGATCACGCTCATTGGTGGCAGACTCTTCCGTGGTACTCGCCCACGCCACCCGCGGCGAAGTCGTACGTTCCGGTTGTGAGCAGCGAGCCGCTCGCGCCGGCGAAATCCTCCGTCCCGCCGGTGATTGTGAAGATCTCGGCGAATTCTCCGTCACCGGCGGTGTGGAACGCGCCGCTGTCCTTGAAGAAGAGGTCCCCCCTCCGCTCGCCAGCCCTCGCCCCGAGCACCGTGTCACCAGTGATCAGCACCACCCCGGTGATTGGCGTCTCGTCGGTGAACGTGATGGTCTGCAACAAGGAGAAGTAGTCACCGCGAATACCCCCGCGGAAGGTTCCGCGCCCGCACACGCCAATGGGCGAGGTGCATTCGGGTCCTCCTACCGGGATGAGATCAAAGTGTCCCTCAACGGCATGGCACTTCCCATGCGCCTCCGCGCCAGCACCCGACGACACCAGCGCCGCAGCCGCCACCCCAGCGGCCAGCACACCGCCCAGCCTTCCTGCGATCCCGTGTTCGGTCATGGTTTGCCTCCTCGAAACGTTGTTGTGAAACGCGCACGCAGTCCTCGACGGAAAGGCGGATCACGGGGCGGCGATCCAGACGCAATACGGGACCTCTCCCGCGATCTGCATGTCGGCACTCCTGCGCCATTCCGTCGTACGACCGCGGGGCGGACGCTAACGGCCGGCCGGAAGAATCGGACCCCCCCGATCGGGGGGGTCCGCGACCTCCCACAGGAGCTGAATGCGTCTTGCTCGCCTTTTTGTTGCGCAAGGGACCCCGCTGCGCGGTTGCTCGGGGCGCCGGGCTTGCCGCAGGCAAGCCATCCACGCCGCCCCACTCTTGCTTCTTTTTGCGGGAGCGGCCCTCGATGACGGAGCGCAGCGACGTGGGCGGGGGGGACCGTGAGAGGGATCGCCCCCGGTGATTGACGCGGTCCTGGGGAACGCGCGGGCCCGCCCCGGGATGGTTCCGCGGTGCAAAACTCGCGCGGACCCCCCCGTTCGGGGGGTTACGGACGGTTCACCGCGCCCTCTAGTTTGCGCAGGCACGGACCCGCACGCCGCGGATCCCCCTGGAGGTCACGCCATGCGCGCCCCCCATCACGGTCAGCAGTTCCGCATTGCCTCGGCCCGCGAGGCGGCGGGCTTGCCCACCCATGATTCGCTGCGCCTCCAGGCCTGGCCCAGCCACTGGTGCTGCCCGGTGCGCCGCAACCCGCACGCCGCGGCCGTGGAGGCGGCCGTGCTGTCGTGGTTGTTTGACCTGGGGTGTTCGCCGGCGGAGGTGGCGCGCGCGCGGAAGTTTGACGCCGCCGGGTACGTGGGGCTGCCCTTTCCGCTGCTCTCCCACCCCCAGGCCCTGCGCGTGGGCAAATACCTGGCGCTGTGGCTGCTGTGGGATGACGTCCACTTGGAGCGCCCGGAGAACCGCTGGCGGCTGACCAGCGAGCACATCCTCTCCAACCTCCGGCCGCCGCAGATGACCCGGTTTGATGAGGGCTGGTGGCAGCTGTTCCAGGAGTTCGCCGCGGTGCGCAGCCCCCGCTGGCTGGACGGGCTGTGCAACACCATGACCGCCTGGTGCGCAGCCGCCATGGATGAAGCACTGATGGTGCGCCGCTTCCGTGAGCAGGGCGAAGTGCCGTCGTTTGACCGGCAGCTGCAGGTGCGCATCGCCACCATCGGGATGTTTGGCACCGTGTACCTGCTGGAGGACGGCTACGGTTACGAACTGCCCGTTGACTTCCACGCGCATCCCACCGTGCAGCGCATGACGGTGCTGGCCAACCAGATTGTCGGGTTGGGCAATGACCTGTTCAGCTGCGCCAAGGACGTTGCCACCGGCCAGCTCAACCTGGTCACCACGGTGATGCAGGAACGCGGCCTGACCCCGGCCGCCGCGCTGGAGACCATCATCCAGCTGCATGATGAATCACTGCAGGAATATGACCAGCTGGCCGAGACGCTGGGCACCTGGTCTCCCGAAGCCGACCCGTACATCGCGCGGTGGGTGCAGGACGTCCGCTACGCGTCCCTGGGCTTCACGCTGTGGGAGGCGCAGGCACCCCGCTACGCCGCGCACCGCCTGGTGGTGGACGGCGCGGTGGTGGCGCCGTCCTTCCTGTTTGTCCCGGCCCTGGCCAGCGCCGCCCCCGGGCCCGTGGACGCCCTTCCCCATCCCTGTCCCCCGCCTCCCCAGGCCAGCCGCTCCGGAGCCTCTCCATGACCCTCACCCTCAGCCAACACGGCAGCTTCCTGGATGTCATTGTCACCCAAACCCTCACGCCGGATGACGTGGCGGACCTGCTGCGGGCCATTGACGCGCAGCGCCTCAGGGGGCCGTTTGTGATCCTCACGGACACCAGCGGCATGAAGGCCGCGCCGCGCCCGGTGGTCATGTTGTTTGTGGAGGGCATGAAGACCCGCCCGCCGCTCAGGGACATCTGGCTGGCCAATGCGGTCGTGGTGAATTCGCCCGCGGCGCGTTTTGTGTTGTCCACGCTGTTGATGATTGCGCCCATGCCCACGCAGGTGAAGGCCTTTGACAAGCGTGCGGATGCTGAAACCTGGCTGACGGACGTGTTGCGCCAGGCTCAGCTGAAATCCGCCCGAAACCCCGCTCAACAGGAGAATCCATGAGTTCGCTGGCTGTACTCATCAATGCCTATTCACTGCCTACCGGCCGCCGCTTGGTGGCCCACCGCGAGGTCCGCATCATTGCCGACCGCACCGCCCAGGGACCGCTGGTGGCGCACCTGGACCGCGCGCTGATCCATGACACACAGGTCCGCCGCATGGAGGTGGAGTTCCGGAACAACCGCAACCGTCCCACGGACTCCGGGCCGTTGCTGGCGCTGGATATGGCGGGGGACCGCATCCTGTCCGCCCTGTATGACGGAGCGGGCGCCGTGGTGCGGGCCAACGTCCCCGGGACCCCGGTGGCCGCCGCGCGCACGCTGCTGGAGCAGATCTTCCCGGCGGGCGTGGCGGCCATTTCGCAGAAGCCGCTGGAGGAGCAGTGGACGGAGACTGACATCATTGTGGAGCGGTTTGCCGGGGACCTGGGGCCGGTGATGGACGCGCTGCACTTTCAACCGTACGCGGTGGAGCTGGCGCGGATTGCCCGGGAGGTTCGGGCGCTGATGCGGTCCACGCACAACGGCATGCTGACCTTAAAGAAGCTGACGGATGCGCGCCAGGTGGGTCACCAGGGGATGCTGGAGACCATGGCGCGGGTGATTGGCCTGTTCCCGGAGGAGACGGATGAACAGACCCAGCGCCGCGCAGAGCTGTTGGGCCCCGTTCTCACCCAGCAGGAAGAGGTGCGCGCCGCCCGCAAGCGCCGGCGGCCCCCCACGGACGTCAACCCGGACACCGGTGAAGTGGAAATGACCGACGACATTCCGGGTTGACCGGCCCCGGACGGGGTCCTCCACCGGGCCGCATGCCCGTCAACCGGGGTCCCGGGGGGTCCACCACCCCTCCGCGCGGCGAATGACCCCCTCCCAGCGGGGTCAAAGACCGGGTGCACCGGGTCCGGGATGCGGTGGCCACCGGGGCTTGACCCGGTCCAAGGGCGCTTGGCCAGGCGTCAACCGGGTCCGCCACCGCGCAACCGGGTGGGTCAGCCGCCGTCCGGAGGGGGTGGGGACCCCCGCAGGGGTGGGTTGACCTTGGGCCGGCGGGGTCCATCACCCCCGTGCGGGTGGGTCAACCGGCCGTTTCTGCGGTGTTCGCTGCGGTCATGGCCGGGTGGCAGCACGCCCGCTGGACCCGAGCACCAGGGGTTGTTGACGGCGTCCCCCTTACATGTAGGGTGCTGGCGCTGAGTCGAGTTCCCGCATGAAACGTCCCAGTATGAAGACCATCATCCTCTTAGGTGTGCTGCTGCTCGGCCTGGGCGGTGGGGGGCTCGCTTGGCGCGCGCTGCACCGCAAGCCGCGCCCGCCGCCCAGGGGGCTGCCTGGCGCTGCCCTGGTGGTGGAGGCGGACGGGACGCTCCGGTTTGGCGGGTGCCCGGATGGCCTGGTGGCATGCATCGAGCGGGCGCACCTGCAGGCCATCCGTCCCAATGGCAACCTGGATTGCGCCATCCTGGCGGACCCGGCCGCGCCACTGGCGGCGCTGCTGGAGGCTGACGCCGTGTGCGCTGCCGGCGGGTTCCTGCCCGTGCGCGCACGGTTGATTGGTGAATAGCCCCTGAAAACCAGAACCCCCGGTCTCCGCATGCGGAGCCGGGGGTTCCAGATACCAGTGAAATGCTGCTGCTAGCTCACGGCTGCTTGGTCACCGTGAACTTGAAGCTCGCGGTCTTGCCCGTGGTCAGGCCGCTGCTGACGATGAAGTACAGCGCGGTGCCCGTGTAGCCCGTGGACATCGGCGTGATGTCGATCTTGGTGTGCTCCGTCGCGTCGGAGATGCTGGTCGGGTCGGAAGCGTAGGAGGACTGGCCCCACGTGCCGTCGCTGCCCAGACCGAACTGCAGGTAGTCGCCCGCGTCCGTGGCCGCGTCCAGCTTCACCTTCACGGTGTACTTGTCCGTGTCCACCGCGGCCGCCGCGAGGGTGGCCTTGTAGTAGGCGTACGAGCCCGTCATCACGGTCGAGTCGCAGGCCTTGCCCGAGGCCTCAGTTCCCACCGTGAACGCCTTGGCGGTCGCCGCGGTGTAGTTGCTGTCGCAGCCGCCGCCGCCGCCGTTATCGTCGTCGTCATCGCCGCCAGTGCAGCCCATCGCCAAAGCGCCCGCCACGAGCGGCAGCATCAACATCTTGATCAGCTTCATAGTCAGCTCCCTTTTCCCGTTCGGGCCGCCTCGTGGCCTATCCCACCCTGGGTTGACCGGGCGGGCCCGCAAGAATTCCAACGCGAGGCGCCTTTAGGACAACCCACCGGGGTCACGTCAACCGGTGACGAGGTTCCCGCTGGGACAACCGCGAAGCGCACCGCGAGGGCGGCCCCCCTCAATGAACGGGCCAACCCGGAAAAACCCTGCTGGCTCCGGACGGCGCGGCCCGCGCCGCCGGGGGAACCGGGCGCGCCGGTCAGGCGGGTGTGCCCGCGTTTCACACATGACGGCGTGGGGGTTGCCCCGGTAAGGGAAGCGCCCCCGCGCGGAGGCTCCCATGAACCAGGCCATACCCATCCGTGACGCCGTCACGTTTGATGATCTGCTGCTGGAGCCGGTGCACTCCGCGGTGTTGCCGCGGGACGTGTCACTCAAGGCGGTGTTGTGCGCGCGGCCGGAGCGTCCCATCACGCTGAACATCCCGCTGGTGTCCGCGGCCATGGACACGGTGACGGAGCGTGACACCGCGGTGGCCATGGCGCAGGAGGGCGGGCTGGGGGTGATCCACAAGAACCTCACCGCGGAGGAGCAGGCGGAGGAGGTGCTGGCGGTCAAGAAGTATGAAGCCGGCGTGGTGACGGATCCCATCACCATTGGTCCGGAGGCCACGGTGCAGGAGGCGGTGACGCTGATGCGCAGCCGGGGGATCAGCGGGATTCCGGTGGTGGAGGGGGACCGGCTGGTGGGGATCATCACGCACCGGGACATCCGCTTTGAAACGCAGCTGGGCCGGCTGGTGCGTGACGCCATGACGCGCAAGCTGGTGACGGCGCGCGAAGGGGTGTCCCCGGCGGAGTCTCGGTCACTGCTGCAGGAGCACCGGATTGAGAAGCTGTTGGTGGTGGATGACCAGCACCGGCTGCGCGGGCTCATCACGGTGAAGGACATTGACAAGGCGTCACGGTTCCCCGGCGCGGTGAAGGACGGGCGCGGGCGGCTGGTGGTGGGCGCGGCGGTGGGCGTGTGCGGCGAGCGCGACCCGCGGGTGACCGCGCTGGTGAACGCGGGCGTGGACGTGCTGTGCGTGGACACGGCACACGGACATTCCGAAGGAGTGATCCAGACGGTGCGGCACGTGCGCCGCGCGTATCCCAACCTGTGCATCATGGCGGGCAACGTGGCCACCCGGGAGGGCGTGGCGGCGCTGGCGCAGGCGGGCGCGGACATTGTGAAGGTGGGCATTGGGCCGGGGAGCATCTGCACCACGCGGGTGGTGGCGGGCGTGGGTGTGCCGCAGATGACGGCCATCTTTGACTGCGCGGCGGCGGCCCGGGACGCGGGCGTCACCATCGTGGCGGATGGCGGGATCAAGTATTCCGGGGACATCACCAAGGCGCTGGCGGGCGGGGCGGACGTGGTGATGGTGGGCAGCCTGCTGGCCGGCACGGAGGAGAGCCCCGGTGAATTCATCCTGTACCAGGGTAGGAGTTACAAAGTGTACCGCGGTATGGGCTCCATTGGCGCCATGAAGCGCGGCAGCCGGGACCGGTATTCGCAGGGGCACGTCAGTGACGCGGAGAAGCTGGTGCCCGAAGGCGTGGAGGGGCGCGTGCCGTTCCGCGGGTCACTCTCACAGGTGGTGCACCAGCTGATGGGCGGCCTGAGTTCCGGGATGGGTTACCTGGGCGCGCGGGACCTGGGTGAGCTGCGCGCGCACGCGCGCTTTGTGCGCCTCACGGCGGCCGGGCTGCGTGAGAGCCACGTCCATGACGTCATTGTGACGCAGGAAGCGCCCAACTACCGGGTGGAGTGATCGCGTTCAAACCAGAGCGCCGCGGCCACGCCCAAGAGCATTCCCAGGTGCAGCCCGGACGAGTAGCCGTGCATCCCGTCAAACCGTGCGCGCAGCGGGTGGGTAGGCGGCAGCGCGTCCACCGGCGCGGCCATCTGTTGCAGCAGGTCCAGCATGGTGGGCGTCAACCACGCGCGCGAAGCGACCACGCACAAGAGCGCCAGCAGAATCCCGCCCACGCGCCAGCGGATGTGCCGGCGCTCGGGGTCCACGTGCAGCAGCGCCAGCGTCAGCAGTCCCAGCACCAGCCCCCAGGACGCCAGGCCCTGCAGCACGGGCACCACCACGTCACCGGCCAGCGCGTTGGGCGCGGGGCTGGCGCGGTCCGGTCCGGCCGCGCGCAGCACGCGGAACAGCGTGGGCGCGACGAGGAAGCTGAACCCCGCCAGCGCACCCAGCCACCCTCCCAGCAGCAGCCGCCGCAGCCCCGCCGCCCAGACCGCCCATCGCGCCGTCATCGACGTGGTCTTGTGCCCTCCCGCGCGTCCCGTGGCAACCCGCAGCCGCTGCGGCCTCGCGCACCGGGTGCGCCCAGCCTGCGCGATCCGAAGGAACATCGGGTCCCGCCCGGGCCCATGGCACCCCGGCCGCCCCCGGGCACCCGGGACGCAAGCCGGTGAACGCCAAGGGGTAAACCCCGACGTCACATGCCGCAGTGCGGCAAGAAGGCGGACTGACACGGTTCTTGCTGCCCGCGCCTGACACTGGCCGCCCCGGGGGTGAGTGGGAAGGTGGCCCGCGAGAGGCTGTCGTGACCCGCTTGCCGCATTGTTCTCTTCGCCACGCCCGGTTTGCCGTACTGCTGGGCGGGCTCATGATGGCTGCGGCCGGCAGCCTGGCCGCGGGCGAGAAAGCCAAGGGCAAGCCACCCCCGGCGCCTCCGCCCAAGAGTGCGCCGCCGGCCAAGGCCCCGCCAGCCGCCAAGGGCGCGCCGGTCAAGCCGCTCCCGCCACTCAAGCAGGGCGCCCACGCGCCGCTCAAGGAGAAGGTCGCCTACGTCCACGGCCCGTTTGAAGAAGGGGATTGCAGCATCTGCCACAAGAACAAGGACCCCAAGAACCCCGGCCCGGCGCTGGACCCCACCCCGGAACTCTGCCTGGGCTGCCACGAGGAATACCGCGAATACTCCACGCAGCGCGTGGTGAAGCACCGTCCCACCCAGGAGGGGTGCACCTGGTGCCACAACCCGCACAACTCCAAGCAGCCGCACCTGCTGCTGGAGGAGAGCAGCGCGCTGTGCCTGCGCTGCCATGACGCGGTCCGGCAGGTGCTGCAGAACGGGAAGGTGAAGCACGGCGCCGTGGAAGAGGGTGAGAAGTGCATGACCTGCCATGAGCCGCACGGCAGCAACATTGAGAGCCTGCTGGTGAAGCTGCCCTTTGACCTGTGCGTGGAGTGCCACGCCAAGGACACGCAGCTGGATGACCAGGGCAAGGCGCTGACCAACATGAAGAAGCTGCTGGATGACAACCCGGAGTGGCACGCACCGGTGGCGGCCAAGGACTGCAGCGTCTGCCACAACCCGCACGCCAGCCCCAACTTCCGCCTGCTGACCAGCGAATACCCCGCCCGGTTCTATGAGCCGTATTCCGTCAAGACCTACGCGCTGTGCTTTGAGTGCCACAACGAGCAGATGGCGGCCACCGAGGAGACCACCGCGCTCACCGAGTTCCGCGACGGCAAGCGCAACCTGCACCACCTGCACGTGAACAAGGCGGAGCGCGGCCGCACCTGCCGCGCCTGCCACGAGGTGCACGCCTCCAAGTGGCCCTTCCACATCCGCGAGGGCGTGCCGTTTGGGAACAAGGGATGGATCCTGAAGATCCAGTACGAGAAGACGGCAACCGGCGGGTCCTGCGCCAAGAGCTGCCACCCCAAGCGCGTCTACAACCGGACCATCAAATGAGTGGCGCCCTGCAGACCTTCCGCCGGCCGGTGGAAGCCGCCGCGCTGGTGCTGGCCGCCGGCGCGCTGTGGTGCGGCGCCGCTGACGGCGAGCCGCTGCCCCCGGGAACCCAGCTGGAACAGCTCACGCTGCCCACGCTGGACGGCGGCAAGGCCGAGCTGATGGGTAGAAACGCCAAGGTCAACGTGGTGCTGTTCTTCCGCCCGGGCCAGGAGTTCTCCGCGCTGGTCCTCAAGGACCTGGCCGCGTGCGAGCAGGAGATGGCGGGCAAGCCGGTGCACTTTGCCGCGGTGGTGACGGACCAGTACCCCGGCGCCGACGTGCAGGCCGCGGTTACCGCCGCCGGCGTGAAAATGCCCGTGTTTGTGGACGGGGGCGCCGCGCTCAGTGGCCGCTACAAGGTCATCCAGAACCCCGCCATGGCGGTGATTGACGGGAAGCTGAAACTGGTGGTCTTTGTGCCGTACACCAAGAACCACGCGCAGGTGATCCGCGCCCGCATCCGCCACGCACTGGGCGAGCTCACCGACGCCGAGCTGGACACCATCCTCCACCCGCCCAGCCAGCAGGCCGGCGGCCTGGAGGGCGCCGCCGCGCATCGCCACCTCAAGCTCGCGGAGCGGCTGCTGGCGGCGGGCAACGCGGAGAAGGCGGCGGATTCGGCCCGCAAGGCGCTGGACAAGGACCCCAACCTGGCCGACGCGCATGCGCTGTTGGGCGCCGCGTTGGCGCTGGGCGGGGACTGCGCCGGGGCGCGCAAGGCGTTTGACGCCGCGCTGGCGCTGGACAAACAGAATGCCCGTGCCCTCCAGGGCCGGAAGGAATGCGAGGGCGGAGCCAAGAGGTGACCCATGGGCGCAACAACGGACCCCACGCTGGCAGCGGTTGACGCGGTTCAACCCGCGGACGGCGGCGTGTATGGTCCGCGCCCGCCGGAGGGGCCTGGGGCCGCCATGTTTGAGCCCATGAAGACTGGCATGTCGCTCCCGCCCGCCGGCGTGCCGTTCGGGAAATACCGGTTGGACTACCGGCTGGGGCAGGGCGGCATGGGCGAGGTGTTCAAGGGTCACCTCGTGGGGCTGGGCGGGTTTGACAAGACGGTGGTGATCAAACGCATCCTGCGCTCGCACCTGGCGGACCCTGAGTTCGTCAACATGTTTCTCGACGAGGCGCGCCTGGTCGCGCTGCTGTCGCATCCCAACATTGCGCAGGTGTTTGAGATTGATGCGTTCCAGGGGCTGCCCTACCTGGCCATGGAGTACGTGGCCGGGCCCACGTTCTTTGGAATGATCCGCGAAGCCCACCGCCGTCACGACGTGCGCATGGGCTGCATTGCCAAGATCATGTCCAAGGTCTGTGACGGCTTGCACCACGCCCACAACGCGCGGGATGGGAGCGGGCAGCCGCTGGGGATTGTCCACCGTGACGTGAGCCCGCCCAACATCCTGGTGTCCGTGGAGGGCGTGCCCAAACTGGTGGACTTTGGCGTGGCCATGGCGCGCGGGCGCATGTCCAGCAGTTCGCCGGGGCTGGTGAAGGGCAAGCTGCGCTACGTGGCCCCTGAACAGATCCGCGGCGAGCCGCTCTGCGGGCGCGCGGACGTGTTCTCCGCCGGCGTGTGCCTTTACGAAGCCACCACCGGGCGGCGCCCCTTTGACGGCAAGAGCGAGGCGGAGATCATGCACGCCGTGCTGGAGGGGCGCTTTGTGAAGCCCTCCAAGCTGGTCTCTGAGTACCCGCCGGAGCTGGAGGCCGTTGTCAATTGGGCGCTCAAGACGGACCCCGCGCAGCGCTGCCCGTCCGCCAAGGCCATGCAGGAGGCGCTGGAGTCGTTTGTCACCGAGGGCGAATACCGCGCCAGGACGCAGGACGTGGCGGAGTGGATTGCGCAGCTGTTCCCGGACACGGGCCAGCAGCCGGAACTGCGCTACGTGGCCCCGCGCACGCAGGAGCCCTCGCCCTCGCCGCGGGCCGCCACACCCTCACCCGCCCCCGGCGCGCCGGCTCCCGTCTCCCTGCCCCCGCCGCTGCCCGCGGACTCGGTCACCGCCGAGCCCACCGCCCCCATGGCCGCACCGCCCACCGCCGCGGTGTGGGACGCCGAACCCGGTCCCCCTGCGCCCGCCCGGGATGCCCCCTCGCCGCCCGAGGTCAGCGTGCCCGGCTTTGCAGTGGAAGACGACATGGTGCAGGCGGTGGAGGCCGCACCCGCGCCGGAGGCGCCCGCGCTCCCGCCGGTGGACGAAGACGCCCGGCGCAGCGCCTGGCGGGTCATGCTGGGCGTGGGCAGCGCGGCGGTCGTCGTGGGTGGCCTGTGGGTGGCCGGCGCCAGCGTGGTCATCTGGGCGGCGTATCAGCAGCACGGCAGCTCGCCGGTTGCGGCGGTGGAGGAACTCGCCCGGAACGAGCACCGCACGCCCGCACCCGCCCGCGAACCTCCGGCCCCCGTCGCCCCGGCCCCCGTTGCCCTGGCAGCCGTTGCCCCTGCCCCCGTCGCCCCGGCCGCGCCCGTGGCAAACGCAGCACCTGAGCCACCGCCCGCCGCCGAACCGCCCGCACCTGCCGCCGACGAGGCGCTGCCCCCCGCTGCGGCAGAAGCCGCGCCGCCCGTCGAGGTCCCTGCGCCCGCGCCCGCTGCGCGCGCTGAGCCGCGCAAGGCTGAGCCGCGCCGGAGCCCGGAGCCGGCCGCCAGGCCCCGCAAGAAGGGCCGCCCGGAGGCTGCCGCCGCCTCTGACCCGTCACCCACGCCGCCGGCGCCTGCGCCGCAGCCCGCTGCAGCGGCTGCCCCGGAGGAGCGCGATGTTGCCGCCACGCCGAGCGAGGGCGTGGTGCAGGACCCCAACATGGCGCGCAACACGCTGCACCTGGCCCAGATGCTGTTCAACAACGGCGCGCTGCCCAAGGCGCTGCGCACCGCCCGGCGCGCCGCTGGGCAGGATCCGTCGTTTGCTGCGGCGCACGCGCTGGTGGGCGCCATCCTGGCCGCGCAGGGCGAATGCCCCGCCGCGCGCCAGGCATTCCAGACGGCGCTGGCCCTGGACCGCGCGGACAAGGTGGCCCGGGAGGGCCTGGCGTCCTGCGTTGACCGCTGATTGTTCGCCATGGCGCACGGTTTTCGCGTGCCCCGTGCGGCCCTCCGCGCCATGGCGCGGCGTGGGCGTGACACGGTTCTTGCTTTTCCCGCCCGGCTTTCCGGCGTAGACCCCCGCTCTGCCGCCTGCATGGCATGGCACGAGGAACCCGTGACCACGACACGACACGGTCTTTGCGTCCGTCCCACCCTGGCCCTTCTGGCCGCGGTGCTGCTGTTCACACTTCCCGTCGCCGCCGCCGCGCCCAAGGGAGGGGGCGGGAAGAAGGGTGCGCCGCCGCCCGCCGCCGCCGCCAAGAAGCCAGAGGCGCCCAAGCCCGCCGCGCCGCCGCCCGCGCCCGCCAAGCAGGCCGAGCCACCCGCCAAGGCCCCGGCACCGGCCGCCGCGCCCCCGGCCAAGAAGCTCCCCGCGCTGGCCAAGGGCGCGGTGGCCCCGGTCAAGGACGGCGCCACCACCATCCACCCGCCGTTTGAAGAGGGGGATTGCAGCGCCTGCCACACCGGCACGGATGCCCAGGACCCGGGCCCGCTCAAGGGTGACATGAAGGAGCTGTGCTTTGAGTGCCACGAGGGCCACAAGGAGTTCCTGGAGAAGCCGTCCCAGCACGTGCCCTTCAATGAGGGCTGCACCTATTGCCACAACCCGCACAACTCGGTGGCCCCGGCGCTGCTGCGGGACACCATGGACACGCTGTGCCTGTCCTGCCACGACACGGTGAAGAACGCGCTGGCCACCGCGGTGAAGCACGGCCCCGCCGTCGAGGGAAAGAAGTGCCTCAATTGCCACGCGCCACACGGCGGGGATTTCAAGCCGTTGCTGGATAAAGAGCAGTTTGACCTGTGCCTGGGCTGCCATGACAAGGACGACGTCAAGGACCGCCGCGGCATGGTGCTGACCAACATCAAGCAGCGCCTGGATGCCAACGCGGAGTGGCACGCGCCCGTCGGCGCCAAGGAATGCGTCACCTGCCACAGCCCGCACGGCAGCCCCTCCTTCCGGATGCTGGCCAACACCTTCCCTGCCCGCTTCCATGAAGGCTACGCCAAGGAGAAGTACGGCCTGTGCTTTGACTGCCACAATGACCAGCTGGCGGCGAACCCGACGACGGATTCGGACACCGAGTTCCGCGATGGCACGCGCAACCTGCACTACGTGCACGTGAACAAGAAGGAGCTGGGCCGGACCTGCCGCGCCTGCCATGACTTCCACGCGGTCAAGGGGCCCAGCATGATCACCGACGGCGTGAAGTTCGGCCGCAAGGGCTGGGTGCTGAAGGTGCAATTTGAAAAGAACGACGACGGCGGCAGCTGCGCCAAGAGCTGTCATTCGGCCAAGAGCTACCGCCGCGGGAAGTGAGCCGGCGGTCGTGGCGCGACGCCGCCGCGTTGGTGCTAGGGTGCGCGCGCCCATGGCCGCCCCCCTTGAATCCCAGCCCGTCCTCATCCTGGACTTCGGTTCCCAGACGAGCCAGCTCATTGCGCGGCGCGTCCGCGAGCTGCGCATCTACTCCGAGCTGGTCCCGCACACGGTCACGGCGGCGGAGGTCCGCAAGCGCCACCCGGCGGCCATCATCCTGTCCGGTGGGCCGGCCAGCGTGTACCAGGAGGGCGCGCCCACGGCGGACCCGGACATCCTGGAACTGGGCATTCCCGTGCTGGGCATCTGCTACGGCTGCCAATGGATGGCGCGCGCGCTGGGTGGGACGGTGGAGCGCGCCGCCCACCGTGAGTTTGGCCGCGCCGAGATTGAAATACGCGAGTCCGTGGAGATCTTTGCCACGCTGGGGCCGGGCAAGCACCCGGTGTGGATGAGCCACGGCGACCAGGTGGAGAAGCTGCCGCGCGGCTTCACCGTGCTGGCGCACACGCCCACCTGCCCGCACGCCGCCCTGGGCTGGCGCGCGCGCAAGCTGTACGGCGTGCAGTTCCACCCGGAGGTGGTGCACACGCCCATTGGCCGGGACGTGCTGGAGAGCTTCCTGGTGCGCGTGGCCGGCGTGCCGCAGCAGTGGCGCATGGCGGACATTGTGGGGCAGAGCGTGGCCCGCATCCGTGAACAGGTGGGCGAGGGCCGCGTGGTGTGCGCGCTGAGCGGCGGCGTGGATTCCGCGGTGACCGCGGCGCTGGTGCACCGGGCCATTGGGGACCGGCTCACGTGCGTGTTTGTGGACAACGGCGTGCTGCGCCACGGCGAAGTGGAGCGGGTGCGGCAGGTGTTTGTGGACGCCTTCCGCATGGACCTGCGCGTGGTGGACGCGCGGGACCGCTTCCTGGACAAGCTCAAGGGCGTCACGGACCCCGAGGAGAAGCGCAAGCGCATCGGCGCGGAGTTCATTGCCGTGTTTGACGCGGAGTCCGAGCGCCTGAGCGGCGTCACCCACCTGGCGCAGGGCACGCTGTACCCGGACGTCATTGAAAGCGTGTCCAACAAGGGGCCGTCGGCGGTCATCAAGACGCACCACAACGTGGGCGGGCTGCCCAAGAAAATGAAACTCAAGCTGGTGGAACCGTTGCGGGAGCTGTTCAAGGACGAAGTGCGCGCGCTGGGCGAGGAACTGGGCCTGCCGCGCTCGCTCATCCGGCGGCAGCCCTTTCCCGGCCCGGGCCTGGCCATCCGCGTGCTGGGCGAGGTGACCGCGCCGCGCCTGGCGCTGGTGCGCGCCGCCGACGTGGTGGTGCAGGAGGAGATTGAGGCCGCCGGCCTGGCGGAAGGCATGTGGCAGGCCTTTGCCGTGCTGCTGCCGGTGCGCAGCGTGGGGGTCATGGGGGATGGCCGGACCTATGAGGAGACCGTGGCCATCCGCGCGGTCACCAGCGAAGACGGCATGACCGCGGACTGGGCGTGGCTCCCGCGGGACGTGCTGGACCGCATCTCCAGCCGCATCATCAACCAGGTGCGCGGGGTCAATCGCGTGGTGATGGACATCACAAGCAAGCCGCCGGGCACCATTGAGTGGGAGTGAACCTACAGGGTGCTCCGAAACGGATCAGGAGTGTGACGGGCGTACTTGCATGGGAAAGCCGGAAAGGTGAATGTGCGCCCCGGCCGGGCGTCCAAACGCGTGTGAGCCCCCGCCGGGAGGCGGCGAAGCAGGGGCGGCACCACCGGTGAAAGGCGTCACATGTGACGCGCGGCACCAAGAAGTTCTTCAAGCGGTTCCGGTGGAGATTTTTTTGACGGGAGTGGTTGGCGGAGTCCCGCGGGTTTTTTTCTGGAGACCAGACAGAGGCGGGTTGGCCAGGGTCAGGCTGCCGCCGCGTGGAGAGGAAGCAATGCGGAGCGTCAGTGGCATCTTGAGGTGGGCGGCGGCTGCAGGAGCGCTGGTGGTGGCCATGGCGGCGGCCCACGCGGCGGAGGCGGGCAGTGGCGCGGTGCAGAAGATTGGGCACGGCGAAATCAACTGGACCGACCAGTACGTGGTGGCAACCGGGAGCGGCGCACCGCCTCCGGGCGCCGTGAATGTGGCCCAGGCGCGCCTGGCCGCGGAACGCGCGGCCAAGATGGATGCCTTCCGCAACATCCTGGAGGTGCTCAAGGGCGCCCAGGTGACGGCGAAGAGCACCGGCGCCGACGAAATGAGCAATGGCACCATCAAGAGCAAGGTGGAAGGTGTCATCAAGAACTTCAAGGTCGTGGACACCAAGTACTATTCGGACGGCAGCGTGGATGTCATTGTCCGCGTGGAGCTCAAGGGCGACCTGTCTGACGCCCTGGTGCCGGACGCGGCCAAGCCCGTGGCGGTGCCCGCGGCGGGTGCGGCCAAGAACAGCGGCCTGATTGTCAACGCCAAGGGCCTGCAGGCAGTCCCGGCCATGGCGCCACGCATTGTGGATGAGGCCGGCAACGAAATCTACGGCGTCAACGTGGTCACGGAAGCGGCGGCCAAGGAGAGCGGCATTGCCGGCTACGTGAAGGACCTGGACAGCGCGCAGGGGCACAGCCGGGTGAAGGGCACCCCGGTGGTGGTCCGCGCCATCCGCCTGGCCACGCCCGGCAAGAGCGACCTGGTCATCAGCAACGCTGACGCGGAGAAGCTGAAGGACCCGAACTCCAACCAGTCCTACCTTGCGCAGGGCAAGGTCATCATCGTGATTGACTGACCGTGGTGGCACCACGCAAGTCAGGGAGGCTTGTCATGCGCAACAAGGCATTCATCAGTGCAACGGCGTTGGCGCTCTGCGTGGCCACCACGGCCCGCGCCGAGGACGAGAAAACGGTCACCGTCACGGGGCAGGCGGCCATCGTCAACGGGGACCAGAAGGGCGCCACGGAGAAGGCCCGCCGGGATGCGTTCCGGCTGGCGGTGGAGCAGGTGGGCGGCGTGCAGCTGGCCAGCTCCACGGTGGTCAAGAACTTCATGATGACCTCGGACGTCGTGCGGTCACAGGCGGACGGGTTTGTGAAGGCCCACGAGGACAAGGAAGTGAAGTGTGATGCCAGCGTCTGCTCGGTGACCGCGGCGGTGACCGTGGCCAAGAGCGGCGTGGACAGCTTCTACAACCTGATGCTCATGCAGGCGGGTCACCCCAAGGTGGCGTTTGTCATCGCGGAGCGGATGGCGGGTCAGACGGACTTTTCGCTGGCCAACCAGGAGCGCGGCAAGAGCGAGAACATGCTGACGGACTATTTCATTGAGCGCGGCATGAAGGTGGTGGACTTTGGGGGCATGACGGGCGTCAACCTGTCCGGCGCCGCGGCCTCCGGTGAACTGAGCGCGGCCGACGCCGACAAGCTGGCCGACAAGGCGGACGCGCAGTACGTGGTGCTGGGCAAGGTGGTGGGCGTGGACGCCGGGCCGATCATGATCCAGGGCCTGCGCTCCTACAACATGACCTTCACGCTCAAGATGTTCTCCACCGCCACCCATGAGATTGTGGCGACGGTGACCAAGAGCAACGCCATCCCGTGCATCAGCCCCAACCTGGCGCCCGTGTCGTGCATGAGCCTGTACCGGGCGCGCGTGGTGGAGCCGGCCGCGCAGGAACTGCTCAACAAGACGGCCAAGTCATTCCAGCAGCAGGTGACCGGCGAGCGGCGTGTGCAGGTGCGGGCCAAGGTGGCCAGCTTTGCGGCGCTCAACGGGTTTGTGAAGGCGCTGCAGGGCGGGGCCATTGGCGGCATCAAGGACGTGCAGCAGCGCACGTTCAAGGACGGCAAGGCCACGCTGGATCTGCAGTTGGAAGGCGGGGACGTGAACTACCTGGCCGGTGAGCTGTCCTCCAAGAAGGTCGGCGGTTCCACGGTTGAGGTGACGGGCGTCAACAACGACCTCATCGAGATCGAAATCAAGAAGTGAGCGTTTCTGCCTCCTGGGAGTCCCGCTCCAACGCGGGACTCCCGGGGTGCAGGTCTCCAATCCGTACAGCGAGGTTGTGCCATGAAGACGGCGGGATGGGTTGGCAGGGGGGTGGCCGCGGCCACCGTGGGGCTGGCGGCGTGGCTGCTGCCGGTGACGGACAGCCAGGCGGCCAAGCCCGCAGCGGCGGCGCAGGGCGGCGTGGCCGGCAAGGTCACCTTCCTCAAGGGCAGCGCGCAGCGCGGCGCCAAGGAGAACGGGCCGTTCAAGCCGCTCAAGCGCAATGACGACCTGCGCGAGGGCGAGTACGTCAAGACGGCGGCGGACACGCGGCTGGAAGTGAAACTGGCGGACGGTTCCCTGGTGCGGCTGGCGCCCAACAGCGCGCTGCGCATGGGCACCGCCAAGGCGGCCGAGACCGGGGACAATGAGAAGGCGCAGGCCAAGCTCACCGCGGGCAAGCTGTGGGCGTCCGTCACCAAGGGGGTGGGGTCGCAGAACAAGTTCGCCGTGCGCACGGAGAATGCCGTGGCCGGCGTGCGCGGCACCACGTTCCGGGTGAACGCCGAGACGGACGGTTCCACCGTGGTCAAGGTCTACGAAGGCGCCGTGGCCGTCTCCAACGGGCCCATGGTGGAGAAGCAGAAGGCGGGCGGCGGCAAGGGCCCCATAGACTTCAAGGGGCGCAAGGAAGTGGCCGCCCCGTTCAAGGAGGTCACCCTGCAGGAGTGGGAGAAGATTGTTGGCAAGATGATGGGCATCAAGGTGGCCGCCAACGGTGAACAGGCGGAACCGGCGGCGTTCACCGCGGAGAACGACGCGGCCGACAAGGAAGACGCCGACTGGGTGGCGTGGAACCAGGAGCAGGACAAGACCGCTGACACGCCGCAGTGAGGTGTCTGCCAAGCGGTGCAGGACCGGCGCGGGGCCCCTTGGTGGGCCCCGCGGTCGTTTTGGGCGGGTCAGCGGGCGTTGGCGCGGCGCCACTCGCTGGGGGAGGCGCGCACCAGGCGACGGAACAGCGCGGAGAAGTGCTGCAGCGAGGCGCAGCCCACGTCCAGGGCGATGGCGGTCAGCGGGTCGCGCGTGGCGAGCATGCGGCGCTGGGCTTCGCGGATGCGGGCGGCGTTGAGCTCCGCCTGGAAGGTGGTGCCGGCCTCCTGCAGGCGCCGCTGCAGCGTGCGCTGGGACAGGCCCAGCAGGCGGGCCAGGGTGGCCGGGGTGGCGTCATCCAGGTGACCCCCCAGCGCGGCCTGTAAGGCCCCCACGGCGGGCGCCACGCCGGTCACCGCCGCGTGCAGCCCGTCCAACTCTTCGGCCAGGGTGGCCGCCCGCGGGGCCTCCAGCCATTCCAGCGCGGCCACCGCGTCTTCAAACACGCGGTGCGGGTAGGGCGGCTGCAGCACCTGGTAGAAGCCCGCCACCACGGCCCCCTCCATGCCCGCGGGACGCACCAGCGCCAGGCGCGTGACCATGCGCTGGAGGGCGTCATGGTGGCGGCGGACGTATTCGTCCAGGGCGGCAAAGGCGCCGGGGTCCGCGCGCCGGATGCGCCGCGTGTCCACCAGCGACACGTGCGGCACCGCGCCGGGTAGCAGCTCCACGGTGAGGAAATGGGCCAGGCGGCGCATGTCCGCTTCGGTGGGCCAGCCCCACAGCGTGAAGCCGTACAGCGTGGGGCTGGCGCAGAAGTAGAGGAACGTCTCGCCGGCGATCCAGCGGCCCAGCGGGGCTGAGACAAACGCGTCCTTGTCCGGTGCGGGCCGCATGCGTCCCCCCATCCGGCGGTGAGCCTAGCGACGCGGGGGCGGCCGGCTCAATCGCGCCCGCGCAGGTAGTCCCCGCCGCGGTCCACGCCGTCCAGCACCGTGAGCAGTTCCTTGAGGATCCACGCCGTCAGGCCCCAGATGGTGTGCCGGCCGCCTTCGAAGAACGGCACGCGCCGCGGGTTGCTCAGGTGGTCCTGCAACTCCTCCTCGTAGAAGCCGCCGGGGTGCTGCAGGGTGGCCAGCGGGACGGTGAACACGTCCGCGATTTCGTGCGGGCTGGGGCGCAGCTCCGGCAGCGCGGGCAGGTAGCCGACGACGGGGGTGACGCGCTGGCCGCTGATGGAGAAGGTGTCATCCGACAGGCCCAGCACGTCCACCGCGCCGGGCGGGATGCCCAGCTCCTCCTCGGTTTCGCGCAGGGCGGTCATGATGAGGTCCGTGTCCCCCTCATCCGTGCCGCCGCCGGGGAAGGCGACTTGGCCCTTGTGGGTGGGCACCGTGTCCGTGCGCAGCGTGAACAGGACCTCCAGGCCCGCCGGGGTGCTGACCAGGGGGACCAGCACGGCGGCGGTGCGGCGGGAGGGCCGCAGCTCGCGGCGCGGGCGGCTGGCGAGCAGGTGGGCAAGACGGTCGAGCGGTTCGGGGCGCATCAGCGGCGGGGCGCCCCGTTGCGGCGCCAGCCCAGACGGGTGCGTTCGTGCTGGGAGCGGAGCAGCTTCATGCCCAGCACCTCATGGTAGCGGCCGTCACACCAGTGCCAGCCGTAGCGGCCCGTGAAGTGGAACCCCAGGCCCCGGTACATGCGGATGGCGGAGGTGTTGAAGTCAAACACCCCCAGCCGCACGGACTCCAGCCGCAGCGGGCCGTAGCACTGCTCCAGCAGCAGCAGCATGGCCTGCCGGCCGATGCCCTGGCCGCGCAGGCGGGGTTCGCCCACCTCAATGAAGCACTCCGCCTCCGGGCGGCCGGTGTCATAGTCCTTGAGCCCGACGTTCCCGACGTGGGAGCCGTCGCGCAGGATGGCATAGGAGACGCGGCGGGAGTCATGCAGCAGTTGTTCAATGTAGCGCTCAGTGGCGTCCGGTCCAGCCACGCCGCCCACCGCGTACTCCGGGCCGGGCACCAGCACCGTGAAGCGGACCAGCTCCGGGTCCCCCATCCAGCGGCGGATGTTGTCCGTGTCGCCGGCGGCCAGGGGCCTCAGCGAGATCAACGGCGCCCGATTCCTCTCCACGGTCTGGGACGTCATGGAAGTGGTCCGAGGCTAATACACGCCCGCGTGGGCCGCACCGTCAGCTGACCAGACCGATGACGTGGGGGAGCACCGGCAGCAGGATCCGCTCCACGCCCAGGCGGCAGGCGGCGGTGGAGCCCGGCAGCGCGGCGATGAACGCGTTGCCGCGCACGCCGGCCACCGCGCGGGACAGGATGCAGGAAGCGCCGATCTCATCAAACGACAGGGCGCGGAACAGCTCCCCGAAGCCGGGGAGCGGCTTCTCCAGCAGCGGGATGAGCGCCTCCGGGGTGACGTCCCGCGGGGTGATGCCGGTGCCGCCGTTGAGGATGACGGCGCGCGCGCCGGCTTGCAGTGCCTCCAGCACGGCCACGCGGATGAGGTTGGCCTGGTCCCGGACAATGACGGGGCCGGTGACGGTGTGGCCGGCCGCGGCCAGGCGCTCCACCAGCAGGGCGCCGCTGCGGTCATCCGCGGCGGTGCGCGTGTCACTGACGGTGATGACGTGGCAGCGGATGGGGCCGGGGGCATCAGAGCGCTTGTGCGCGGGGTCGGCGGTCATGCGGCCGTCTCCTGGAGGAGGCGGTGCAGCTCCTCGGCGTGGGTGGGGAGGAGCCACTCGTGCAGGAGGGTCTCCGTGGTGGTGACGGCCACGCCGGCCTGGCGGCACAGGTGCAAGGCCGCGTCATGGTCAGCCGGGCGGCGGGATGCGCAGGCGTCATGCGGGACCAGCGTGATGAACCCGTCCTGGTGGATTTCCCGCGCTGCCAGGAACACCCCCACGTGGGACTCCGCGCCGGCAACCACCACGCGCCGGCGGCGGCTGGCCTCCAGGTGGGCAAGCACGCCGTGGCTGACGCCTGGCCCGTCGTTCGCGTCCGAGAAGGTGGCGGCCGCGGCGCGGCAGGCGTCATCCAAGGTGCGCGGGAGGACTCCCAGGGCGGCTGCGTGGACCACGGCGACGGGTACGCCCGCGCGTGTGGCGGCCAGCACCAGCTGGCGCGCGCGCTGGGTGACCTGGGTGCCGGCGCTGCCCAGGCGGGCCAGCAGGCGGTCCTGGAGCCCCAGCAGCAGCAGCAGCGTGTCCCGGGGGTCGGCGGCGCAGTCCACGACGCAGGGCGCCCCGGCGGGCTCAGCCGATCACGTGGGTGTTCGGGTCAATCTTGGGGTCCGGGCCGCCGCCTTCAAACGTCACTTTGACGTCCGGGGCGATCTTGAAGCCCCACGCCTTGAGCAGCGGCACCGGGTCCAAGAACTTGGCGTCCCCGTCCTGCGCCAGCTTCTGGATGCGGCCGGAGATGCCAATGGAGGTGACCACGCCGCCGCGGACTTCAATGTGCCCGTTGGCCAGCATGCGCTGGCCGCGCGCCAGGGAGGGGTTGGTGAGGATGAGGCCGGGTTCGCCGGGGTTGCGGCGGGCGGCGGGCAGGCAGTGCAGCGAACCATCCGCGAGGATGGCGTAGTTGTTGGCCCACTTCTGGTTGTTGGTGCCGCGCGCGTACTGGTCGGGGTGCGTGGCCTCGTCATAGTGGGCCATGATGTCTCCGGTGCCCTTGCCGGTGACCTTCTCGTATTCAGCGACTTGGAAGGTATGCGTCTCACCGGTGCGCATGTCCCGCTGGGTCTCGCTCTTGTAGCCCTTGATGCGGGTGTACGTGGTGGACTTCTCCATGTCGTCCTGGAGCTTCTGCGGCGTGACCTCCGTGTAGTCAAACGCCATGTTGCCGCCCGGGGCGATCTCCTGCGGGTACGGCGTCCACTTGCCGGTGATCGTGAAGCCCTCGCCGTGGTCGTCCTTGGCGGGGTTGCCCAGCTCCGCCACGTCATAGGCCACCGCGCCGGCGGCCAGTGCCGTGTTGATGAGCTTCTTGACGTCGTCCGGGATGGGCGTGCCGCCCAGCGTCCGGGTGGCCTTGGTGGGGTCCAGGCGCGCCTGCTCCTGCGCGGCCAGCGCGGGCTGGCGGCGGGCCACCATGGCGTTCTGCTGCTCAGCCTGGCGGCGCAGCGAGGCGATGTCCCGCAGGTTGGTGGCGAGGAATTGCCTGGCCTCGGCGGTGACGGTGAAGCCGCTGCCTTGGGAGGCGGCCTTGAGGTCCTTCTCTTCGCGCGCGCTGACGGTGGAGCCCGCCGCGCCCAGGAGCTTCTCCGCGTCCGTCTTGTCCAGCGTGCCGTCCTGCGTGACTGACCGCAGGGTGTTCTGGATGTTGCCGCCGCCCGACCGCCCGACCGACATTGTCCGCCTCCCGGGTTGAAAACCGTGACGGCGTAGCAGGCCACGCAGCGGTTGTCACCGACGAAGGCGGCGGCGGCGGCGGGTGTGGCGCGCCGGGACGCCTGTTATCCCGCCCGCCATGCGACCCGTGCTTCTCCTGGCCCTGCTGTCCGCGCTGGCCTGCGCCACCCCCCGTGCCGATGGGCCGGCGCCGCCCGCCCGGCTGCAGCTCGCCACGGCACGAGCCAAGCTGGCGCGCCTGTCCAGCCACCGCGCGCAGCTGTGGGTGGTGGTCCACGTGCGCGCGCACAAGACGCTGCGCGCCGACGGTACGGTGGATGAACCGCGGCTCATTGAGACGGCGGTCCGCAACGCGCGCGCGGTGGTGGAGGGCGGCGGTGACATGGTCATCCTCATCAACAGCCGCTGTGAGATGCCATTGTACGAGCGCGTGCTTGCCGCGGTGCGCGCAGCGTTCCCGCAGTTTCCACTTGGAATCAGTGCGCTCAGCTACGGGCCGCAGAACCTCACGGAGGGATTCCGCCTGGCGGAGGGCTTCCACGCGGACCTGGTGTGGACGGAGGTGGTGCCGGGGCAGGGCTTTGAATGGGAGGATGACGATGGGAGCTACAAGCCGGGTGCGGTGACACCCGTGGAACTGGCGCTGGGCACGCAGGCGCGGGTGCGCCCGGCGGCGCTGCACGTGAGCGGCGTGCACATGAAGTACACGCGCCCGACGGACGGGCGCAGCTTTGACACGGCGCTGCGGGACGCACTGGGCACCGTGGACGGGATCAACATCACGGGGGCGGCCACCGGGGTGCTGGCGGACGTGGAGCGGGTGCGGCGCGCGCGGGAGCTGGCCGGCGCATGGCCCATGGGGCTGGCCAGCGGCGTGAGCACGGAGAACATCGCGTCGGTGCTGCCGTACATCGACTACGCGATCGTGGGGACATCGCTGAAGGAGCCGGGTGACCCGCTGCTCACGTCCGCCGAGCGCGTGCGCGCGCTGCGTGCGGCGATGAACGCACGCGACGCGCAGTGAGACGGGCGCCCGCCCTGGTCAGGTGCGCAGTTCCCGCGGTGCCCGCTTGCGCGGCGGCCGCGGCAGCGCGCTACCCGGGGCGGCCAGCGCATGCGCCATGGCGGTGAGCAGGTGCAGGCGCGCTTCGCCGCGGCCGCGGGTGACCGGGGGGACGGGCGGCAACCCCAACGGCGCGGCCACCGTCTCCGGTGGGCCCACCTTCTTCTGCAGCCGCTCCGCTGCGTGCCGGTGCAGGTCCACAACGTCAACCGGGACCGGCGCGCCGAGCGTCCGCAGCAGGTTGGGCGTGAAGGTCCCCCACGCGGCCCAACGGTCCAAGGGCCGGACAAACGCGTGCCACGCCGCCAGGAACTCCGCGGGGGAGCGCCGGCCGCGCAGCACGCTTTCATCCACGCGCAGCTGCTCCAGCGCACCGGGGGCCAGCGGCACGCCCGCGTCCACCCACGCGTGGAAGCGTTCGCCCGTTCCCGGGCGCCACGCCTCCCACTGCAGGAGCGCAGCATGGTGCGGGCCGGCGGACGGGCGCGTGGAGTAGCCGTTGCCCTCCCCGTGGACGACCAGCAGGTGCGGCAGCGCGGCGGCCAGCTCGGGGACGGCGGGGCGCAGGCGCGGCACCCGCGGCGTGGTCCGCCCCAGGTGACGGGGATGCGGGGAGCGCGCGTGCTCCAGCTGTTTCTCCACCATGGCATCAAACGGGCGCAGCAGCGCCGGCCAGTCCTGGCCATCCCGCTCCACCACGGCGAGCAGCGCCGCGACCGCCTCAATGGTGGACAGGCAGTGCGCCGCGGGCTCCCGGCGGATGCGGTAGCGGCCGGGCTCCGCGGGGTCCAGCCGGTAGGCGGGCAGCGCGTGCAGCGCCGGGTTCATCCGCCACAGCTTGCGCGCCTGCCACCACGTCCCGTCCAGAATCACGATGTTCAGGTCCTCTTCCACCGCGGAGAGCTCGCGCGCGTCACGCGCGTCACGGCCGGGGTAGAGCACCACCGTGCGGCGCCCCGGCTGCGCCAGGAACTCACGCACCACCGGGTCCGCGGCAAACTCCACGTCGGCACGGAGCAGGGAACCCTGCAGCGCCAGGTGCGCCATCCGCGCGGTGCCAATGGGATTGCGCGCCTCGCGCGGGTGCTGGAGGAACAGCAGGCGTGACCGCGTCCGCAGCGGGGGAATAACGCTGCACACGCACGCGCTGGCGGCGCGGCGGCAGCGCAGGCACAGCGCGCGGTAGGTGGGCGGGTGCGGGGCCAACATGCTGCGGGGTGGTGTGCGGCAGCGTTGGCCATGGGTCAAGCCCGCCCGCGAGGGGTTGCATCCGCGTGCGGGCGTTTGGTCCAATGCGTCCCATGCGCACGCTCGCCGCCCTGCTCGTCGTGATCGCCGCTGCATCCGCCACTGCACAACCGCTGGAGCGCCGCCAGCCGCCCACCCAGGTGCGGGACATCTTCCCCGCGCCGGAGACCGCGCCGGAGATCCGCACCGCCATGAAAGCCGCCATGGAGGTGAAAGGCTGGGGCGCCCTGCCGACGACGCCAGCGGACCTGATGAAGGAACTGGGCGTCAAGCTGGAACTCTGCCGCCACGTCACGGAGTTCAGCCGCGGCAACTACGCGTACACGGTGACCTGCTTCCAGACGGGCGCCGCGGACGGGAACATGTACGTGGGCGAGGACGACGACTACCGGCAGTACTTTGACAAGAAGTGGAACGGGAAGCGCGCCGCCCTGCGCGCGCTGGCCACCTCAGGGAGTTCGGTTGTGGTGGAGCAGTTCCACACCGCGCTGGTGAAGGACGACGAGGCGTACATCTGGTTCCTCTACTACACCAAGGACGGCTGCAAGCACCCGCGGTACTGGCGCCTGGTGCGCGTCACCAAGAAGGGTGACCTCACCTGGGTGGGTGACGACATGCAGGAGGCCGGCGGCGAGCCCGCCGACGTCAAGGGGAAGTGCATCAACGTGGAGAAGAAGGGCCGCAGGCTGTGATGCAACTGCCCCGCGCGTGAATCAGCGGTGCCGGCGGTGCGTGGGCAGGGACAGCGCGGGCAGGGCCGCGGCGAGCACCGCCACCACCCCCGCGGCGATGTACAGCGCCAACGCCTGCCAGCGGTAACGGCCCACCAGTTCATTCTCCGGCAGGTCCGACACGATGAACAGGTCCGTTCCCTTTTCCATCTTCAGCCCGCTGGCGCGCGTGCCCTGCACCGTCCCCAGCGCGTACAGCGCGTCCCCCTCCTCCAGCACGGTCTCCGTGTAACGCATGTGCTTGTTGAAGATGAGCCCCTGGGTGGAACGCCCGTAGCGCTCCAGCATGGTCTGCTCCAGCTCCGGCGGCGCGTCCTGGAACAGCCCGGTGCGCATGCGCGAATCCGGCCGCAGCACCAGCTCCGCCTCCTTGAGCTTCACGCGGACCTCCGCCGTACCGTCGGAGAGCACGCACGGGACTTGTCCGCGATCCTTGACCACCGTGCGCCACCGCGACTTGTTCCCGTGGTGCCGGTGCTCCTCCACCTTGAACTCGTAATACACGCACCGCGTACCGGACAGCGGGCTCACCAGCATCTGCGTGCCCTCGGCGGCGGCCACGCGGCCCTTCACCTCGCGGAAGCCCGGGCGCAGCTCGCTGAGGGACGTGGTGGGCGTGGCCAGGATGCGCCGCAGCCGCGCGCCGCGCGTGAACCCCACCGCGGCAAGCCCCCCGGCCACGGCCAGGCCTACCAGCGTGAACAGTGCCTGCACGGCGGGCCTCCCGGGGTCAGGCGGGGCGTTCGGGGATGGTGACGTTCAGCTCAGACGGGCCGGGCGTGATGATGGTGGCCTCCTCCTCCCGGGTGGAAGGCCGCGGCCAGATGAACGCGAACTCCGGCGCCCGCCGCCCCCACACCTCCAGCGCCCGGGTGAGGTCCGCGCCGTCCTTCACGCGGAACGCGTCCCGGTCCCCTTCCACGCGGGCCAGCGTCACGCCCGCTTCCAGCGCCGCGGCCGCCAGCCCGGCGGTGCCGGCGCGCTCCACCACCTTCTGCAGCGACGTGCGGGTGAACGCCATGGGCGGCTGCGCCAGGCACAGCGGGCCGGCCTGGGGCGTGCGCAGCTCCTCACCATCCACAAAGATCTCGCCGCGCAGCGGGAGCACCGGGCAGGCCGCGCCGGACACGCGCGCGGCGTTGAGCACGCGCAGCACCATGGCGGTGGGGCACAGCGCCACCAGCGCGTCATGCACCAGCACCGCGTCCACGTCCGCCGGCAGGCGCGCCAACGCCGCCGCCAGCGCCTCGGCCGCGTGGAGCGAGCTGGGCAGCACGTCGATCAACTCGCTGAGCCCGAAGCGGTCCGCTTCCTTGCGCAGCAGTTCATGCACGGGGAGCGGGGCCACCATCACGGCGTGGACTTCCTGGCGCGGCAGCAGCGTGGCGGCCAGCGCGCGGATGCCCACCGGGGCACCCAGCATGGGGCGCGCGACCGCGTCCGCGTCATCCGCCAACAGGATGGAACCGACCGCCATGGCGCACCTCCCCCGGGAAAGGCCGGGACGGGGGGGACTGTAGCCACGAGGCTCGGGGAGGGGGCAAGACGCCCCCGGGTGGTTCAGCCGCCGTGCCGCTGCTTCTGGTAGCAGTCCCGGCAGTAGACGGGCCGGTTGGGCGCCGGCTCAAACGGCACGCTGGTCTGCATGCCGCACGAGCTGCAGGTCACCTCCACCCGCACCCGGTCACCGCCGCCGCCGCCGCCGCCGCGCCCGCCGCCACCACCGCCGCCACCGCCACCGTCACGCGGGCGGAAGACGCGGGCCGGCTTCTCAGCGACCTCCACGGACTGGTTGCGGTACCGCCCGCCACCTCCGCCGCCACCACCGCCTCCTCCTCCTCCACCCATGCCGCCCATGTCGCCGCCGGCCTTCTTCTTTTCCCGGCAGGTCTTGCAGCGCTTGGGCGGCGCCAGGAACCCCTTCTGGGCAAAGAACGCCTGCTCGCCGGCGCTGAACACAAACTCAACGCCGCAATCCCGGCACTGAACAACTTGATCCTCGTACTGGCCTTCGTCCATGGGGCTCCTCGATGGATGCGGGCCGGGGGCTATCCCCCCGTCCCCTGCTGGATGCCGTCCGCGGGGACGTCACCCCCGTGGGCGGATGACCCGCCCAAGCGGGCCTGCAGGCCTGCCGGACGGGTCTTGGTGGTGGTGGAGTGGAAACGTGCCACGACAGTTCTTGCGGTTCTTCCTGCGCTTGGGTGATGCAGTCCCCTCGACGAACGGCCCTGGCACAACGTGATGGAACGAGGCTAGCGAACGCAAAACGGGGTGTCAAAGCGGGCCGCGCGCCGCGCGCGTCATGGCTCCAGGAGGATCACCACGACGTACAGTCCGTCCACACCCTGCCCGGGAACGGTGGCCACCGCGGCGCGCGCGTAGCGGCCGTCCAGCACCGCGCCGGCGGCCCCCACTTCGTCCGCGCGGGAAACCCGGTACATCTGCAGGCCGGCGCGCCGGGCCGACGAGTGCGCCAGCGCCACGTCCGCCACGCGCCGCCCGTCGGGGAGGGTGTCCACCAGTTCGCGGGTCCCCGCCACGTGGCGCGCGTGCTCGGAGGCCAGCGCCGCCAGCGTCTCATCGCCCGCCAGCGGAGGGAGCGCGCGGCGGCGGCGCTCGTCATTGAGCCGGGCCAGGACGACGTCACGGGCCTGCCCGGGCGCTGGAATCTCCACCGGACGGCCCAGGGTGACCACCAGCAGCCAGTCGTCCAGGGCCTCCTGGCGCTCCAGGGCCAGGCCCACGCCGGTGAACGCGGGGTCCGCCAGCTGCTGGCGGTGCGCGGGGGAGTCCAGCAGGCCGCGCAGCGCGTCCGCGGGGGTGGGGCCGGCCGCCAGCACCTCGCCCAGGCGGGCCACGGCGGGAGCGGCGGGCTGGGCGGCGTAGGCCTGCACCACGCCCATCCCGCGCGCGTCCAGGTGCTGCAGCGCCCCGCCGGCGCGCAGTGCCTCCAGACGCGTGCGGGCCGCGCCGGCCAGCGCGGGGTCCACCCGCAGGGACGGGAGCCCCTCCCGCGCGCGCCACAGCCGCAGCGCCTCGGCCAGGCCGTCCGCGCCGTCGCCCGGGGGAGCGGGCGGCCGCGCGGGCTCGGTGGCCGCGCT
Source organism: Deltaproteobacteria bacterium (assembly GCA_016218805.1). Taxonomy (GTDB): domain Bacteria; phylum Myxococcota; class JACRCW01; order JACRCW01; family JACRCW01; genus JACRCW01. Next base: position 91,864 of record JACRCW010000065.1, read on the forward strand.
GCCCGCCCACACGTCATGGACCGCGGCCACCTCGGGGCCGCGGCCGTCATCCACGGTGAGTTGCAGGCGGTAGCGGCCCTCGCCGGCATGGAGGTGGGCGGTGGCGCGGTGCGTGCCGGTGCCCTCGTCACGGTCCGGCAGGACGGTGACGCGCCCGCGGGGATCCATGCACAGCCAGCTGACGGTGGCGGACGGGCGGCGCGTGACCGCGCGCAGCTCCAGCGCATCAAACGCCGCGGCGCGCTCCGGCGGCGGAAGGAACTCCGCCAGCCGCCGCACCACGACCGCGGCCGCACAGTGCTGGCCCTTGAACGCCACGGTGGCGCGCCCCACCGCGTCCACGGTGGGGCCGCGCGTGCGCTGCGCCACGCACGTGTCCAGCGCGCGCGCCGCGTCCGGGGCCGCGCCTTGGCGTGACGCGCACGCGGACACCTGGGCGTCCGCAATCCCGTGCTGCCGGAGCACCACGCGGACCAGCTCGGCGGCGGTCCCGTCTGACGCGCAGCGACGGACCGCCAGCGCGTGGGCCGCCTCCCGCGCGGCCCGCTCCAGCGGCGCCTCCGCGGCGCGTGCCGGGGAGGCGGCCGTCAGGGCCCACAGGGTGAAAATGGCGGAGCCGCACGGGAATCGAACCCGCCCGGGAGCATGTGCAGCCCCCACAACGGTTTTGAAGACCGTGCCGGTCACCAGATCCGGCTGCGACTCCGTTCCGTGGAATGGCACGGGGGGGCGGGGCGGTTCAATGGAGCCGCGGTGCTCCATCGGCGCGATCAGGGTGCGGGGGCGGCCGGCGCGGGTGCCGGGGCAGGCGGGGCGGGCGCGGGCGCGGTCTTGGCGGGCGCCTCCTGCGCGGGTTCCTCGCGCATGAAGTCCTTGACGCTGACCACCACCATCAGCCCGATCATGAACATCATGCCCACGCCGTGGATGTAGATCTGCGCCCGCCCGGGAATGGCGCGGCGGGCCAGCGTCTCAGCGCCCAGGAAGATGAGCTTGCTGCCGTCCAGCGGCGGGATGGGGAAGAGGTTGAACAGGCCCAGCATGAGCGACAGCACGGCAAACAGCATGAGGAAGTCCTTCACGCTGCGGTTGGCTGCGGTCTTGAGCTGCTTGACCATCTCCGGTGGGCCGCGCAGCTGGTCCAGCGCGCTCTCGCCGGGCGCCACCACGCGGCGCAGCAGGTCACCCACGTCAGACAGGATGCGCAGCGTGCCGCCCACGACGGCAAATGAGGACAGGGTCACCGCCTCAGGCAGGGTGTAGGCCTGCCCGGGCCCGATGGGGCGCGGTTCGAAGCCGATGCCCAGGCGCGCGCTTCCGTCCGCGCCCCGCGGGATGGGCTTGAGTTCCAGGGTCTCGGTGCCGCGGCGGATCTGGATGGGCAGCGGGCGGCCGGCGCTCTCGCCCACGCGCTGGGGAATGCTGGTCTCGCGGGAGATCTTTTCCCCGCCCAGCGTGACAATGACGTCCCCCTTGCGCAGGCCCGCCTCTTCAGCGGCGGAGGCGGCCACCACCTCCGTGATGACGATCTCCACGTCCTGCTTCATGTTCCCGAGCCAGTACACGCCCACCAGCACGGCGAACGCGAGCGCGTAGTTGAACGCCGGCCCCGCGGCGATGACCAGCGCGCGCGCCCAGCGCGGGCGGCGCTGGAAGCTGCGGGGGTCTTCGTCCGCGCCCTCCTCCAGCGGGTTCATGCCCACAATGTCCACAAACCCGCCAAGCGGCAGCACGCCCACCGTGTAGTCCACGCCGTTGCGGTGCCAGCGCAGGATGGCCTTGCCGAACCCGATGGAGAACCGGCGTACGCGCATGCCGCACCACAGCGCCACCAGGTGGTGCCCCAACTCGTGGAACGCCACAAGCAGACCGATCCCGAGGATCGCCAGCATCAGGTTGGTCACGTCCATCTGGGGTACCCGCCTCCGAGGTCCGTCATGGTCCGCGCGGCGGTCCGCCGGCGGGGGTTGCTGCTTGTCACCCCCGGTGGGGCGCCACGGCAAGTTTCCAGCATAGCCACCCGGCGCCGGCTCGGCCACGGGCGTTCCGGGAACTTGCCCATGGGACGCCGCCAGCGCAGATTGGTTCCATGGTGCGCGCGCTGGTGGTCCTGGTGATGGCGTCTCTGGCCCCCGCCTGCGGGGAGGACGCGCCGTGGGTCCAGGACGCGCGGCCGCCACGGGTGGACGGTGTGAGCCCCAACGAGCGGACCGCGGGGACGGGCGGCGACACTGCGATCCTGGGCCGCTACCTCAAGCCCGCGTACAACGCGTGGAGTGACGACGTAACTCCGGTGCGGGCGTTTGTGGATGACCGCGAGGTCACGGTGCTGGAGGCGGACGCGGGAGGCAGCCGGCTGCGCGTGGAATTGCCGGACGACCTGGCCGCGGGGCTGCACAACGTCCGGGTGGAGAACCGGTTTGGGACGGACACGCTGGAGAACGCCTATCTTGTTGTGGGGCCCTGACCGGCGTCATTTCATCTTGGCCTTCATCATGCGCAGCGCGGCCTGCTGGATGGCCGCGGACACGCTCTTGCTCTTGGCCACCGAGCGGATGTCGCTTTCACGCAGCATGGACAGGAAGCGCTGGGACACCGCGATGGGCGCCTTGGGGTTGTTCACCAGGGCCAGCTTCACCGCGTAGGGCCGCGTCATCTCCCTGTTGTTGGCCACGTAGCGGATGACCACGTCCTGCACCGAGCGGCTGTTGGCGGCGGACACCACCTCCTGCGGCGTGATGCGCGGGCTCTTGATCACCGCCTCGGCCACCATCCGGTTGGACTCACGGATGAGGATGGAGCGCACTTCCTTGTTGCCCTTGAGGGCCGCCGCGATCTTCTGCGACGTGGACATCTTCATGATCTTCTGGTTGATGGTGAGGCGCTTGCCCGACGCGTCCACGCTGTCGTCGTCCTCCAGCGAGGCAAGTTCCTCGGCGGACATGGCCTCCAGTTCCGCTTCGGTCTTGCCCTCCTCGGTCTGCTGGCCGGGTTTCCAACCCTGCGGGGCCTTGCCTTCCCGGAACGCCCGCTCCTGCAGGTCCGGAGACAGCAGGTCAAACGGAACCTCAATGTGCTTCACCGCCTCCTCAAGTTCCGTCTTGCCCAGGCGGGACACGGAGTCCTGGAACTCGGGAACGTCATCCAGCACGATGCCGACGCGCACCATGAAGTCAATGACGTTTTCAAGCACACTCTTGAGCGTGTGCCCGTTCTCCTTGAGCGCGCGGCAGATGTCATGGTGCCGCAGGATGCGCTCCTGGTTGTTGGCAATCAGCCCGATCACCGTCTCATTGGACGTGAGCCGCGCCGCCTTGGCGTAGGTCTCGTCCGCCGTCTGGCGGTTGAGCAGGATGGTCTCCATCCACTTGGGATTGTCCACCAGCTTCTGCGCAAACAGGTCCAGGACCGGCGCGGCGATCTTCTCGCCCAGGACGGCCTGGAGGATCCGGTCCGGGAACGTGCTGAAGCTCTTGTCCGCCGCCTCCGCAATCTTGGGATCCGTGTCGCCGGTGAGCAGAAAGACGACGTGGACGAGTTCGCGCGGCGGGATGGGCGCCAGGCCTTTGGCCGCCATCATCCGCAGCGGCGCCGGCGCCCCGCCCGTGTGCTTGCGCACCGCGTCGCTGATGAACTCCGGAGGAAGCGCTCGCTCGCCGGAGGCCGGGAGGCTTGGTGGCGGCGGGCCGCTGTCAACGGGGGCAGGGGCCGCTACCGGTGCCGGTGCGGCGGCCACGGGCGCCGGCTCCCCAACGGGAACCGCGGCGGCCGCCTTGGGGGCGGGCGGCGGCGGCGCCACCGGGGCAGGGGCCACCGGGGCAGGCGCCGGCGAACCACCGGGCGGCGTGGATTCCTCCACGGCGGACAACTCCAGGCCGATGTCCGCCGCGGCGACCGCAGCGGGCGGCGGTGCGGGCCGCGGGGCGGCAACCGCGGAACCGGGGAGCGCGGCCGGCGCGCGCGGCGCAGACCCGGGCAGCGGTGCTGGTGACGACGGGACGGCAGAACCGGGCAGCGGCGCGGCGGCGCGCGGTGGCGGTGGTGCGGAACCGGGTAGCGGCGCAGGTGACGACGGGACGGCGGAACCAGGCAGCGGCGCGGCGGCACGTGGCGCGGGTGGGGCGGAACCGGGAAGCGGCGCGGCGGCTCGTGGTGGTGGCGGTGCGGAACCGGGCAGCGGTGCTGGTGACGACGGGACGGCAGAACCGGGCAGCGGCGCGGCGGCACGTGGCGCGGGCGGCGCGGAGCCGGGCAGCGGCGCGGGGGCCCTCGGCGCAGGCGCCGCAGTACCCGGTAGTGGCGCCGGGGCACGCGCCGGAGTGCCGGGTGGTGGCGGTTGGCGAGGTTCGTTCATCGGTGTTCCTGCTGAGCTGCGCTCGAGGTCGGATGCGGCCCGAGGTTGCCACATCCGCGGCGGAACACCTAGGCGCGGCCCACCACACCCGCCCCCCACCCGGGCGATGCTCCGCATCGCATCGCCCGACCTCCCCCCGCAAGCGAGGGGAGGCGGTGCTGTGTTGTGCCTTTCCGCTTCAGTCGTTGGGCTTCTCGGGCGCCGGCGCCGTCGCCATGAAGTCCTTCTTGAAGCGCTCGCCGTACTCGCCCATCAGCTTTTCAATGCGCTTGCAGTCCGTGGACTTCAGGATGATCCCCGCGTGGTGCTCCTTCTTCACCTGCATCACGATTTCCGGGTCCGTGTACGCCGAGTAGTCCGGCCACGCCTGCCGCGCGAGCGTCACCGCCGCGCCCGCGTAGTCCCTGCGAACATTCTTGGGCAGCTCATACGGGACCTGGCCCTTGTCGATCTCGATGTTGGCCCACTCCTCCCACAGGTTCACCCCCGTGGCCGCCTCCACCACGTCGGAGATGTGCGCCCCGCCCACGCGCGCGCTGGTCTCCATGAAGTAGAACTTCCCGTCCTTGCCCTTGATGTACTCGGTGTGGCTCACGCCGCGGACCAGGTTGAGCCGCGTCAGCACCTGCTCGTTGAGCTTGCGCAGTTCCTTCTCATCACTGCTGCCGCGCTCCACCGTGTGCGTGGTGAAGATGCCCCCGCCGTGCGCCACGTCAAACGGCGGCGTGCCGCACCGGTGCACCTCGGCAAACGCCACCTTCTTCTCGGAGATGATGGAGTCGCAGTGGTAGATGTCCCCGGGCACAAACCGCTCCAGCAGGAAGTAGCTCTGCTGGTCACCCAGGCGCTCCAGTTCCTTCCACAGCTGGTCCGGGTCCCGGATCTTGCGGATGCCGGTGGCGGACGCCTGCGAGCGCGGCTTCAGCATCCACGGCGGCGGCACGCGCGCCATGTACTCGCGCAGCTCGTCGTAGTTGAGCACGTGCACAAAGTCCGGCACGGGGATGCCCTCCTCCTGCGCCTTCACCCGCATGGCCAGCTTGTCGCGGAAGTGGCGCGCGGTGGTGTCACCCATGCCGGGGATGCGCAGGTGCTCGCGCAGGCTGGCCGCCGTCTCCACGTCGTAGTCGTCCATGGGAACAATGCGGTCAAACTTGATGGAGCGCGCCAGGTAGCTCACCGTGTTGAGCGTATGGGACAGCGGGCTGTCGTCCTGCTGGGCAAACACATCCGCGAGCACCTCGCGCGGCCAGGCCTCATTGAGGCGCTTGGCGACGGTGAGCAGGAACAGGCGCGCACCGCGGCGCGCGGCCTGGCGCATGAAACGGTCACCCTTGAAGTAGCTGGCAAGCACCAGGATGTTGAGCGGTTTCTGGGACACGGCGGAACTCCGGGCGCCCGGGCGCGGGCGCGGATTTGGGGGGGGGGACCGGGATCTAGTAGAGCGTGTGGACCCCGTGGAAGGTGTCATAGACGGTCAGCGGGATGGCCGCGCCGCGCGCGGGGGCAAACTCCGGCCGCCCAAGCCAGCGGCGCACCCGCTCCAGCTGCGCGTCCGTGCCGTCCCAGCTCAGCGACGCAACCTGGCGCCGCAGCGTGGGCTGGACGTGGAAGGTGTGCCAGGTGTGGCCGCGCTGCACGGTCAGCGTGCAGGGGCGCCTGCGGGCAACCACCCATTGAAACGCTTTGAGGCTCCAGGGGAACCCGTCAATGCGCTGCAACTGGTCACCGGGGGCCAGGCCCGCGCGCGCGGCCGCGGTGCCGTCAAACACGTTGAGGATCGCCGGGCCTTTCTCGTCGGCCAGCGTGACCCCCAGGCACGCCACCTCTTCGTGCGTGAGACGGAAGCCCAGCGCGCCGAGCATCTCCTCGGTGCGCAGCACACCGGCGCGCGCGGTGTCCATTTCAATGAGTTCACGCAGCGCGGGCACGCGCGCGGCAAAGAACTCCACCACGTCCGCGTGCGTGAAGCCGCGCGGCAGGTGTTGGCGGTAGAACTCACCGAATTCACGCAGCAGCGACCGGTCCGCGCCCACCAGCACCGCGTCCATGTCAAACGCGATGAGCATCCCGACGTCATAGTAGTCCACGGAGTTGTTGGGGCTGCCCGGGTAGCGGTGGTGGTTGAGGAAGGTGGCCAGCGAGCTGTCCCGCGCGGTGGCGACGCGGTACGCCGGCGTCCAGGACAGGTGGCGGTGGAAGTTGACCACGTTGGAGAGGAAGTCCGCGGGGGCCATCTCACCGGTGCCCACCAGCAGCAGGTACTCCGCATAGCGCGTGATGCCCTCAGCCACCCACAGCAGGTCCGTGAAACTGCCGTGCTCCAGGTCCGGCCGGAGCAATTCACGGGGTTTCAGCGCGCACACGTTCCACGCGTGGTACAGCTCATGCGCCACCAGCCGCAGCGCGCGGCGGCGCTCCGCCTCGTCCACAAACGCGAGTTCGCCGAATGCGACCATGGTGGAACTGCGGTGCTCCAGTCCCCAGTGGTGCTGCGGCGCAAAGGAACAGAAGAACGTGTAGTCCGCAAACGGAAACCCGCCGAAAAGGTCCCGGCAGCGTTCCGCGACCTTCATCGCCGCGTCCAGGAACCGCTCGCGCTCTTCATCAAAGCCGACGCAGCGGTTGAGGAACACAAAGTGGAATGGCGTGCCCGCGCAGTCACGCGTGAAGCGGTCAAACGCGCCTGCGGCCACGGGCGTGTCCATCATGGCGTGGAAATCCGCGTATTCAAAGCGTGCGCCGCCGCGGTCCACGGCGCCGTAGGGGTGGTGCAGCGGCCATTCCGGCGGGAAGCGGTAGGTCACGGAGACGGGCCCGTCCCACTCGGGGACCTGCAGCCAGGAGGTGCCCAGCAGCACCGCCTGCGTCTGTTCCAGGTAGCCGTGCAACTCGCTCCACGCGGGCTCGTACAGGTGCACGCGGTAGCGCAGCTCCACCCGGTGCACCCCGCCGCCCACCTTCCACGCGGTGAGACCGTCCCGCTCCAGCGGCAGGACCGCGCCGGTGACGGCGTCACGGGCCTCCATGGCGGAGAGGTTGCGCGCGTAGCGCAAGAACGCGTACGCGCCCGGCACCCACGTGGGAACGCGCACCCGCAGCGGGTCCGGCATCCCGCGCGCGTCCACGTCCACCACCACGTCCAGCACGTGCTCGGCGGGGTGCGCCGTCACCGTGTAGTTCACGCGCGGGGTGTCGTCGCGGGCGGGCATGGCTCCTCCTGGGCGCGCCGCACTACCAGAGCACGGGACGGAATCAACCGCCGGATGGGCGTTCAGGACGGCAGGCGCAGCAGGCGGGCCGCGTTGCCGTACAGCACGCCGTGGCGGAGCGCGGCGTTGCCCTCGGTGGCCATGAGCACCTTCGCGAGGGCGATGGCCTGGTGGTAGAACGGCCAATCCGTCCCGTACATGATCCTGCGCGTGTCACCCTGCTCCAGCAGCCGCCGCAGCGCCGGCAGCCCTTGTGACGAGATCTCCATCCACGCATTGGGATAGCGGTTCAAGAGCGCCGTGGCCTCCTCCACCTGCAGCGCGCCGGCGTGTCCCAGCACAAAGGTCGTCTCCGGGCATTCGCGCAGCGGTCTTTCATAGAAGCGCACCTGCGACAGGTGCCGCCCCAGCCGCGGTTCAATGCCGACGGGACCGCAGTGCCACAGCACCGGCAGGCCGCGCGCGCCGCACGCGCGGTACAGCTTGATGGCGCGCTCATTGTCCGGGCGGACGGATTGCACGGCGGGGTGCATCTTCACGCCACGCGCGCCGCGGGCCACCAGGTCATCCAGGTGGTGCTCCATGTCCACGTCATACGGGTGGATGCTGCCAAAGCAGACAATGCCCTCCACCCCGCGCGTGACCTCCAATGCGTTCTCGCTGTTGCGGGAGAGGAACGGGAAATCAATGGGCAGCAGCACGGAGCGCGCAATGCCCATCTCGCCCATCTCACGCAGCAGGTTGGGGAGCGTGTGCGTGGCGCGCAGGCCTCCCGCGGTGAGGCTCCCCAGTGTGAGGTCCCGCTTCATCTGCTTGAGCCGCGCCACCGTGAAGTTGCGGTTCACGTACACGTCCAGGTCCACCGCGCAGCACGCCGGCAGGTAGTGCTCGGTCCACGGGGTGGGCTTGCGCAGGTCCAGTTGCAGCGGGCGCACGTAGGCCAGCGCCAGGTGCGTATGCATGTCAATGATCGGCCCCACGGAGCGGTCGTGCATCACCAGCCGCCCGTCCACAACCTTGAACCAGGGAAGCCGGGCGAGGTCTGCGAGGTCGCGGAAGCGGGTCTCCATGGGTGCGTCTCAGCCTGCGTCCAGCGTGTCCATGCCGTCCATGAAGTCCAGGATGATGTCATGGATGGCGCCGCGGTCTTCCATGGAGCCCAGCATCCCGTACATGGCGGAGGAACCCTCGGGCACCACCTTGCCGTGTTCCAGTCCGTTGACGCATTCGCGCAGGTCCGTCAGGAACGCGTCCACCACGCCCTTGTGCGCCGGCGTCACCATCATGTGCAGGCACGGCGGGCGCTGCTGCCGGTCCAGCTTCCAGCCGCGCTTCTCCATCACGTCCGCCAGGCCGTACACGTCAATGACGTCAGAAGTGAACGCAAACACGCCCATCACCGGGTTGCCCATGATTCTCAGACCGGGCGTGGCGCGGATGCCGTCCAGGATGCGCCCCGTGGTGTCCATCACGTCCCGGGCAATGGTGGTGTAGCCGTCCATGCCAATGTGGTTGAGCGCGGCCCACGCCGCGGCAATGGCGCCGCCCGGCCGGGTGCCGGTCATGGACGGGGAACCGTACAATCCGCCGGGCCAATCCCCGTAGGTGAAGTACTGGAAACGCCGCAATTCCCGCGAGCGGTACACCACGGTGGAGGCGCCCTTGGCCGCAAAGCCGTACTTGTGCAGGTCCGCAGAGATGGACGTCACGCCGTCCACCCGGAAGTCCCAGGGCGGGACGGCGCGGCCGGTACGTTCCAGAAATGGCAGGAAATACCCGCCCACGCACGCATCCACGTGGCACAGGATGCCGTGCTGCCGGGCCAGCGCGGCCAACTCCTCAATGGGATCGATCACGCCGTGCGGATAGGCGGGCGCGGACCCGACGACCAGGATGGTGTCCGCCGTGACCAGGTCCCGCGCGCGCGCCACGTCCACGCGCAGGTCTTCCCCCAGCGGCATGTGCACGGCGGACACACCGAAGTAATGCGCGGCTTTCTCGAACGCCGGGTGCACGGACAACGGCACGAGCATTTTCGGTTGTTTCACCCCCGGGCGATTGACGCGCGCCCAGTCACGCGCGGCTTTCACCGCCATGAGGATGCTCTCACTGCCCCCGCTGGTCATGGACCCGGCGGCACCCGGTGGCCCGTGGAACAGGTCCACCGCCATGGCCATCACCTCCTGTTCAAACCGGCGCAGCGACGGGAACGCCATGGGGTTGAGGCCGTTTTCGGAGAAGAACTTGGTATACGCCTCCTTGACCACCGCCAGCGCCTCGTCGCTGGCCCAGTACACCAGGCTCCACGTCTTGCCGCGGCGCCAGTCGGCGTCGGACCGCGCGAGTTCATCCATGCGCGCCATCAGCGCAGCGCGCGGGGTTCCCTGCTCCGGGATCTTCATGGTGGTGTGCTCCTCGAGGGGGTTTGGGGCGGCGGCAAGCTATCACGGCAGGGCGCGGCCCCGGGTCCTCTGGTACAACGGGCGGGCCCATGACCGCCTACCTGCTGGTGGCCCTGATGGCCATGCCCGGTCCCCTGCTGTGGGCCCTCAGCACGGAGGCCATTGTCGTCTACCAGGTACACGCCGGGCTGGACCCGCTGGGCCTGGCGGCCAGCGCGGCGCTGGGCCAGGTGGGCACCTTCCTCATCCTGTACGCGCTGGGTGAAAAGGGCCTGCGGCGCATCCGCTGGTTTGATGAACGCCTCAACCGCCTGGATGACCGCGCGCGCGAACGGATGCGCCGCTCCACGACGGGCGCGCTGGTGTCCGGGGGGCTGGTGGGGCTGCCGCCGGTGATTGCCATGGCGCCGTTCTGCGGGACGGTGTTCTACCCGCGCCTGCGCATGAGTGCGATTGTGTTCATCACGCGGATGGTGCGTTTCTCGGTGCTGACCCTGGGCGGGCAGCAGGTGCTGGCGTGGTTTGGACTGTGAGCGCGTGGCTGCTGGTTGCCCTGGCTGTCCCGGCGGCGGCCGCGGGGCAGTTGGAGGGGTCCGGGCATTGGGCGGCGGGCGCCGAGGGCTCAGTGGCCGGACGGTACAACCCGGTGGGCGTGTCCGCCGCGCTGCGCACCACGCTGCGGTACCGCTTCTTCCCGCCGGGCCACCCGCTGCGGCAGCCGGGACTGCGGCAGGCGCTGTTTGCCCCCTCGTCGGTGGGCCTGGCAGCGACGGTGGATGCCAATCCCGCGTTTGTGCGCGGCGGCGTGGGGGTGGAGTTCATGCCCGCCGCCGTGTGGCGCACGCGCATCACCTACCAGGCGGCGCAGACGTTTGGGACGTTTGGGTACATGACGCAATTCCCGTCACGCGGAGACGCGTTTGATGGGTACGCGCGCTGGTGGCGCATGCGCGCGGGCGGACGCGCCACGCCGCGGATTGTGCAGCGGCTGGTGGCGGACACGCAGTGGCAGGCACGGGTGTGGCGGTTCATTGCGCTGGACCTGCTGACCGTGGATGGCAACTGGGCCGGCGCTGACGGGTGGTTCTACAACGGCGAATATGACCTGCTGGTGCACGGCCGCTTCGAAGTGGTGGTGCGCAACATTGGCCTGGTGGCGCTGTCCGTCCTGGACCGGGCCGGGTTGCCGGAGCTGTCAGTGGGCATGTTTCACGGCGTGGCGCACGCGTGGCGGTCCCGCGGGCAGAACCAGCAGCTGGGCGCGGCGGTGATCATCGGGCCGCCGCTGCGCGGCGTGGTGCGCAACGCGGTGAGCGTGATCCTGTTGGCGGGAATGCACACGCAGTCGCGCTCGCGGGAGTTGACGCCGTACATGGTGGGCCTGGCCACCGTGTCGTTCTGACCGCGCAGAACACGCGTTCGCGGGAACGCCGCAGGAGCAGGCGGTGGACGCGGTGAAGCGCTGCCATCCGAGGCGGGCGGCCCACTCACGGACACCCCCACCCCCCTCGCCGACGTCGCTGCGCTGCGCTCCGTCGTCGAGGGCCGCCCCACAGGGGGGCGGCATGGATGGCTTGCCTGCGGCAAGCCAAACGCACGTCATGCAACTGATCCGCCTCGCTTCCATCGGCTGGCGTCAGCTCGCGTTCATGGGCCAAGACCGGAGCGTGGGTGACGACGTCAACGCGCCCGGAAAGGGGGGTGGTCGGCCGTCACCGATCTGAGTACTCGCGCGAACGCTGCCGCGGCACCATGAACGGGTCCTCGCCCTCCCACAGCTGCCCGCGGATGCGGCCGCGCGCCGTGGACCGGTCCTGGGCCACGTTGCCCATCCACTTCTCTCCGGTCCACGCACCGGCCAGCGCCAGGAAGAACGCAATGCCCCCGCCCACCAGCAGCTTGCCCATGGACATGTTCATCCACGGCGTGGGCATGAACACTGACATCAGCATGGAGATGAACACGGACACAAACGCGCCCACCGCCGGCTCCGCCAGCCGCACGCCCGGCGAGATCACCCCCACCGCACACCCGCCCAAGAAGAAGCTGGCCAGGTGCATCCCCGTCATCACCCGCAGGTGCAGCATGGGGGACACGTACGTCCCCACAATCAGCGGCCCCAGGAACTTCCCCAGCAGGATCTCCGCCGCGGTGTACAGGCCCACGCTGGCCACGCACCAGGCTACCGAGAACTCCTTCGACGACGGTTCGGACATACGGGCCTCCGCGCCACCCAGATCAGTCCTGCCCCGCGCCCTCAACCTCAAAGCCCGGCTTGAGCAGGATGTACTTGCCATCCATCTCAATGAGGCCACGGCGCTGGAATTCATTGAGCGCCCGGCTCACCGTCTCGCGTGAGGTGCCCACCATGGCGGCAATGTGCTGCTGCGTGGGGCGCTCGCGGATCTCCAGGCCGTCCTCGCGTTGCACGCCGTCATGCTTGCCCAGGTCCAGCAGGAACCGCGCCACGCGGCCGTACACGTCCAGCAGCGCCAGGTTGCCAATGCTCTCATCCGCGCGGCGCAGGCGCCGGCTCAACTCCGCCAGGATGGGGATGGCCATCTGCGGGCCGCCGCGCAGCACCTGGTGGAACGCGTCCCGGGACAGCACCAGCGCGCGCGTGGGCTCAATGGCGCGGACGTTGGCGCTGCGCGGCTGGTTGTCCAGCAGGCTCATCTCGCCAAAGAAGTCCCCCTCCTTGAGCACGCTGAGGATCACCTCGCGGCCGCTCTCGCCGTACAGCACCACCTTCACCTTGCCCGCGCCAATGATGAACAGCGCGTCCCCGGGGTCCTCCGCGCCGACGATGAGCGCGTCCTTCTCAAACGACCGCTCCACGGTGCCGGCGGCCAGGACGTCCAGCTCCTTGTCCGACAGCGCGGCGAAAATGGACACCTTCCTCAGCAACTCGCGGTGATTGGCCATCATGTCTGCCCCATGCGAAACGCGCCGCCCGGCCACCGGTGCGGGGGGCCGAAGCCTAGCGCGGACCGCTGCCCGCCGTCCCCTGCCGCGGCAGGTGCACGGCGCAACGGTTGGGGCTAAGGAGCCCCGGCCCCCACGCGGGAACCCCATGCAGCTCACCGTCAACGGCGAACCCCGATCCTTCGACCGGCCCCTGACCGTGGCCGAGTTTGTGTCCACCCTGGGCCTGGGCGCCGAGCGGGTGGCCATTGAGCTCAACCGCGCCGTGGTGCCGCGCCGGGACCACGCCACCACCGCGCTGCGCGAAGGTGACGTCCTGGAAGTGGTCACGTTTGTGGGCGGGGGCTGAGGAGAAAGACGTGACAAGCGCCGCCTTCCACGACGATCCGCTGGTGCTGGGGCCGTACTCCTTTGGGAGCCGGCTGTTGGCGGGAACCGGCAAGTTCAAGGACAACGCGGAGACGCTGGAGGCGCTGACCGCCAGCGGCGCCGAGGTGGTCACCGTGGCAGTCCGCCGCGTGAACCTGAAAGCGGGGACGGACGGGAACCTGTTTGACCTGCTGTCCGGGCGGTTCCAGCTGCTGCCCAACACGGCGGGCTGCTTCACGGCGGATGACGCGGTGCGCACCTGCCACCTGGCGCGGGAACTGCTGGGCGAAAAGCACGGCCGCATGGTGAAGCTGGAAGTCATTGGTGACGCCAAGACGCTGTTCCCCGACGGAGCGGCCACGGTGGAAGCCGCGGCAAAGCTGGTGAAGGACGGCTTCATTGTGCTGCCGTACATCACGGATGACCCGGTGCTGGCGCTGCGCTGCCAGGACGCGGGCTGCGCGGCGGTGATGCCGCTGGCGGCGCCCATCGGGTCAGGCCTGGGCATGCGCAACCCGTACAACATCCGCATCATCCTGGAGCAGGCCCGCGTCCCGGTGATTGTGGATGCCGGGGTGGGCACCGCCTCGGACGCGGCTCTGGTGATGGAGCTGGGGTGCCACGGCGTGCTGATGAACACCGCCATTGCGCTGGCCAAGGAGCCGGTGTGGATGGCGGAGGCCATGCGTGACGCGGTGCGCGCGGGCCGGATGGCATTCAAGGCCGGACGAATTCCACGGAAACTCCATGCTTCCGCCTCCAGCCCGCTTGACGGGCTGGTGGGCACGTGAGCGCGACGATGCACCTGACGACCCTCCTCTCCCACAGCGTGTTCTTTCTCCTGGCCCAGGCGGAGGGCGCTCCGCCACCGGCGGAAGCGGCCCCACCGGCGGCCGTGATGCCGGACCCCGCGCCCGCCCCGGCGCCGGAGATGGCGCCCGCGCCGGCCATGCCGCCGACGACGGAAGCGGCACCCGCGCCCGGTCCCGTGGCGGCGCCCGGCAACCCGCGCCACTGGCGTCTGTCCAAGGTGGAAGTGCCCGGCAGCGGGGGCGCCCGCCTGGAGGTCCGCGTGCTGCGCGCGGATGAGACCGCGGTCAGCCTGGGTGAAGGGCTGGCCGACGTGGGCGACACCAAGAAGCTGCAGGACCGCGCCGCGCGCCTGGATGACAGCCAGACGGGTTGGCAGGCCATCCTGGGCCGCGTGGTGGTCCTGGGCGTGGGCGGCAGTCTGACGGTGGCGGGCCTGCTGGCGGCCGGCCTGGGCGCGGGTTTCTGGGCGTGGTCCAGCGGTGGCCTGCCGGACAGCCTGCCGGCCCAGGTGTCATCCATCGTCGTGTCCGGGCCGTCCATCCTGCTGACCGGGCTCATTGCCGCGGCCATTGGGTTGTTCACGGTGGTGACCACGGCAGCGTTGTGGGCGTGGTTCATGTTGCGCGGCCCGCCGCCGGCGGACCCCGCGGTGGTGCAGGCCCTGGGCGCCGCGCTGGCGTGGGAGGAGAAGGAAGCGCTGGACGTGGTGCGCCGCCACAATGAGCGCATGGACACCGAGGACCGCGGTGCGGCCGCCGGCATGCAGCCGCCGGTTGCCGAGACGCCTGCTCCGGCGCCTGCGCCGTGATCCAGCTCGCCCGGGCGTGACGGGACGGGGGACATGACACCGCGGAAGGGCCGCATGGCCGCGTCCACCGCGGCGTGCGTGGTGACGTCGCTGTGGGCGGCCGTGACCGCGCGCGCGGACGGCGCGGCACCCGTGGACCCCGCGGCGCAGGCGCGCGTGGCGCCTCGGTTGTGGCGGGTGGAGGCGCCGCCTGAGGTCACCGGGCGGGTCCGCGTGCTCACCGCGTTTGGCCGGCCCATCAGCCTGGCGGAGGGATACGACGACGCAGGCCTGTCCACTCGGCTGGTGGAGCATGCGCGCCGCACGCAGCAGCAGCAGGGTGGCGTGGACCGCGAATTGCTGCGGCGGGGCGTGGTGCTGGTGGTGGCGGCGGGGATGGGCGCCGCGGGGCTGACGGGGGTGGCTGCCGGCGGGACGCTGCTGGTGCTGGGGAGGATCTCACCGCAACCGCCCGCCGTGCTGCGCTGGTTCACGGAGGTCCCGCGGATGGGCCCCCCCTTGGCCCTGGGCGGCCTGGCCCTGCTGGGCGCCGCCGTCGCCGCGGGTGTGGCGGGTGGGATCCTGGCAGGGCTCTACGTGGTGCGGCCGCCGCCGCCGGATCCCGCCTTGGTGGACGCGCTGGGCGCAGGCACCGCGTGGGACCCGGCTGACGCGGACGAGGTGGTGCGGGTGCACAACGCGCGGCAGTGGGCGCAAGCGGGCGTGGCCCCAGCGCCCACCGCGCAGACGCCGCCGCCCGCGCCCGTCCCGCGGAAACCGCCGCGTGGCACCAAGGGGGGCAGGCGGTGAACCCGGTGGTCTGGGTCCTGACGGACGACGAGGTGGAACCCGCGCGGATTGCGGCGGGCTGGGGGGCGATCACCGCGCGCGTCCCGGGTGGGCGTGCGGGCCTGTCCATCCGCAACCGCGTTCTGGAAACGCGCGCGCTGCTGGAACTGTGCCGCAACTGCGTGGGGGCGGGCGGCCCTGTCGTCGTCAGCCGGCGGGTGGACCTGGCGTGCGTGGTGGACGGGCTGGGGGTTCACCTGCCCGCGGGCGGCCTGCCCACCGCGGAGGTGCGGCGCCTGCTCCCCGCCGGGCGGCTGCTGTTGCGTGCCGCGCATGATGCGGACGAACTGCGCGCTGCCGCCGGTGCAGATGCGGTGCTGGTATCCCCCGTGTTCATGCCGCGTTCGCATGCGCCAGTCCGTCCGCCCCTGGGGAACGGTGGCCTTGCGCGGCTGGTCCGCTTGACGACGACGCCGGTGGTGGCGCTGGGGGGCATCCGAGCGCAGGACGTCTCCCTGGTGCGCGCGGCCGGCGCATCCGGAATGGCGGTGATCCGCGAGGCCTGGGGCGCTGCCGACCCGGCGGAGGCGGTGGCCGCGCTGGTTGCGGCGTGGGATGCGGCGGCGGGCGGATTGGGGTAAGCGCGCGCGCCGGAGGTACCCCGCCCATGAACTGCAGCGTCGTTGAATCCGCGTCCGCACCCCGGGCCATCGGCCCTTACAGCCAGGCCATTGAGCTCAAGGTGGGCGATACCCGCATGCTCTACACCTCCGGGCAGATCCCGCTCGACCCGGTCACGGGCAACCTCGTGGAAGGCGGCATCGACGTCGCCACCGAGCGCGTGATGAACAACCTCCAGGCCGTGCTGGCCGCCGCCCGGATGGACTTCTCCCACGTGGTGAAGACCACCATCTTCCTGGTGGACCTGGCGGACTTTGCCAAGGTGAACGAGGTGTACGGGCGCGCGTTCACCGCGGCGCCGCCCGCGCGTTCCACCGTGCAGGTGGCCGCGCTTCCCAAGGGGGCCCGCGTGGAGATTGAGATGGTCGCCGCGCGCACCTGAGCCCGCCGGGCCGGGAGGATCCCCCGCCGCCACCTGGGAGGGCGAGCCTCCCGGCGAGCCACGGCGCGCGGTTGTCACGCATGGAAGAAGGACGGACGCGGGCTCGGCAGGAGCCTCGCCCTCCCAGGCCGCCCGCTTGCCGGCGACTCAGATCAGCAGGTTCTTGTAGGTGTCCAGCTCCTCAAGCACCTTGCCCACGCCGTCCACCACCGCGTGCAGCGGGTTCTCCGCCAGGAACACCGGCAGCCCGCATTCTTCGCTCAGCAGCACGTCCAGCGCGGCAATCTGGCTGCCGCCGCCGCACAGCACAATCCCGCGGTCAATGATGTCCGCGCTCAGCTCCGGCGGCGTCTTCTCCAGCGTCGCCTTCACGGCGCCCACAATCGCGCGGATGCAGTCCTGCAGCGCTTCGCGGATTTCCACGCTGGTCACGTTGATGGAGCGCGGCACACCCGTGATGAGGTCCCGGCCCTTCACCTCCAGGTCCAGTTCCTCCTCCAACGAGTGCGCACTGCCGATCTTCATCTTGATGATTTCCGCCGTCCGCTCACCGACGAGGATGTTGTGCTTCTTGCGGATGTAGTTGATGATCGCCTCGTCCATCTTGTCGCCGGCCACGCGCAGCGTCTGGAAGCACACCAGGCCGCCCAGCGAGATCACCGCCACGTCCGTGGTCCCGCCGCCAATGTCCACAATCATGGAACCGCGCGCGTCCTGCACCGGCAGCCCCGCGCCCACCGCGGCCGCCATCGGCTGCTCAATGAGGTACACCTCGCGCACGCCCGCGCCCTCTGCGGCCTCGCGCACCGCCTTCATCTCAATGCTGGTGATGCCCGCCGGGATGGAGATGAGCACGCGGCTCTTGATGAAGTAGCTGCGCTGGTTCACCTTCTGGATGAAGTGCCGGATCATCTGCTCGGTGATCGTGAAATCCGCGATCACGCCGTCACGCATGGGTCGGATGGCCACAATGTTGCCCGGCGTCTTGCCCAGCATCTCCTTGGCTTCGCGCCCCACCGCCAGCACCTTGGGCGTCCCGCTGCCATTCTTCACAATGGCCACCACGGACGGCTCGTTCAGCACCACGCCCTTGCCACGGACGTGGACCAGCGTGTTCGCCGTGCCCAGGTCAATGGCCAGGTCCGCGCTGAAAAGCCCGAGCATCTTGTTCCAGACCACGAATGTCCCCTGTTCGTTGCGCATGCAGGGGCACCCTGCAAGAGGGGCACCAGTGGCGCGAGCGACGGAACGTAGACGTCAGTCAGGCCACCCCGTCAAGCCACCCCCCGCCCAGACAATGCGCCGCCGCGCCGGACGTCCCCCCGCCCCGGGCGGGGGAGGCCAGCCGCCTTGACGGGAGAGCCCGTTCGTCTAGCGTCGCCCGCTCCGTCGCGGAGCCCGGGCACGCCGCCCGCCCCGTCGACGGGCGCGCTGCACCCGACATGATCTCCCCCGAGAAGACGCCCTACGCCCCCGTCAGCCACGACGTGAACATCCCCGCCCAGGAGGCCGAGATCCTCGCAGCCTGGGACCAGGGCCACACGTTTCAGAAGTCCCTGGACGCCACCCGGGATGCTCCCTTCTACAGCTTCTATGACGGGCCCCCGTTTGCCACCGGCCTGCCGCACTACGGCCACCTGCTCGCCGGCGTCCTCAAGGACATTGTCCCCCGCTATTGGACCATGCGCGGCCGCCACGTCCCGCGCCGCTTTGGCTGGGACTGCCACGGTCTCCCCGTGGAATACGAGATCAACAAGGCGCTCAACGTCCAGGACCGCAAGCAGATCATCGCCATGGGCGTGGACAAGTACAACGAGGCCTGCCGCGGCATTGTCACGCGCTACACCGAGGAGTGGAAGCGCACCGTCCGGCGCATTGGCCGCTGGGTGGACATGGACCACGCGTATTTCACCATGGACCCCTCGTTCATGCAGAGCGTGTGGTGGGTCTTCAAGCGCATGTGGGACCAGGGCCTCATCTATGAGGGCTACAAGGTGGTCCCCTACTCCGTGGGCATCTCCACGCCGCTGTCCAACTTTGAGGCCAAGCAGAACTACAAGGACGTGCAGGACCCGGCGCTGACCCTGCTTTTCAAGGTGCGCGGCGAGGAGAACCTGTTCTTCCTGGCCTGGACGACGACACCCTGGACGCTGCCGTCCAACCTCGGCCTCGCCGTGGGGAAGGACCTGGACTACGTCCGCGTGCGCGATCCCAAGGACGGGCGGCGCTACATCGTCGCGGAGGCGCTCCGGGGCGCGGTGTTCGGCAAGCACCCGGTGGAGGAGGAGGCGCGCTTCAAGGGCGCCGAGCTCATCGGGAAGAAGTACGAGCCGCTGTTCCCGTACTTCGCCGCCAAGGAGGCGGAGGGCGCCTTCCGCGTCATTCACGCAGACCACGTCACCATCGACGCGGGCACCGGCGTGGTGCACATGGCGCCCGCGTTTGGCGAGGAGGATTTCATTGCCGGCAAGGCCGCCGGGCTGCCCATTGTGAACCCCGTGGACGACGACGGCCTGTTCACCGCCGAGGTGAAGGACTGGGCTGGCCGCAAGCTCAAGGAGGCTGACCCCGAGATCATTGCGCACCTCAAGGCGCGCGGCATTGTCTTCAAGCACGAGACGATCACGCACGCCTACCCGTTCTGCTACCGCTCCGACACGCCGCTCATCTACCGCGCCGTGACGAGCTGGTTTGTGAAGGTGGAGGCGATCAAGGCGCGCATCATCGCCGCCAACAAGCAGACCTGCTGGGTGCCGGAGACGCTGCGGGACGGGCGGTTTGGCAACTGGCTGGAAGAGGCGCGGGACTGGGCCATCAGCCGCAACCGCTTCTGGGGCACGCCGCTGCCCGTGTGGCGCAACGCCGAGGGCGAGACGATCTGCATCGGCTCCAGCGAGGAACTGGAGCAGCTCAGTGGCACACGCGTCACCGACCTGCACACGCACCACGTGGACCGGATCACCATCCCGTCGCAGAAGGGCGGTTCGCCGCTCAAGCGCATTGAGCCGGTGCTGGACTGCTGGTTTGAGTCCGGCTCCATGCCCTACGCGGAGCACGGCTACCCGGTCACCGGAAAGGAGCGCTTTGAAAAGGGCTTCCCGGCGGAGTTCATTGCGGAGGGTCTGGACCAGACGCGCGGCTGGTTCTACACGCTGATGGTCATCGGCACGGCGCTGTTTGACCGCGCGCCGTTCAAGAATGTCGTCGTCAACGGGCTGGTGCTGGCCGAGGACGGCAAGAAGATGTCCAAGCGTCTGCGCAACTACCCGGACCCCAATGAGGTGCTGGACCGCCACGGCGCCGACGCGCTGCGGCTGTACATGATTGACAGCCCGGTGGTGAAGGCGCAGGAACTCCGCTTCTCCGAAAAGGGCGTGCGCGACGTGGTGCGGCGCATCCTGCTGCGCTGGTGGAACGCGTACAGCTTCTTTGTGAACTACGCGAACATTGACGCGTTTGTGCCGCGCGGTGACGCCGAGAAGAGCCCGAACATCCTGGACCAGTGGATCCTGTCCAAGACCAACACGCTCATCCACACCGTCAACGAGGAGATGGAGAAGTACCGGCTCTACAACGTGGTGCCTGCGCTGCTGTCATTCATTGAGGAGCTGACCAACACGTACATCCGCTTCAACCGCCGTCACTTCTGGGCGGACGGGATGCCGGAGGACAAGCGGCTGGCGTTTGAGACGCTGTACGAGGTGCTGTTGCAGACGTCCCGCGTGATGGCGCCGTTCACGCCGTTCATGGCGGACAACGTGTTCCGCAACCTGGCCCGCGTCCGGCCCGGCCTGCAGGAGAGCGTGCACCTGGAGCGTTTCCCCGCCGCGCGCGAGGAGCTGCGCAAGCCCGCCCTGGAAGCGAGCGTGGAGCGGATGGAGAAACTGGTGGAAATGGGCCGGAACCTCCGCGAGAAGATTGGCGTGAAGGCCAAGATTCCGCTCAGGACTTTGCGCGTGATCCACCGCAACCAGGCTGTGTTGGAGGACCTCAAGCGGCTGGAGGGGTACTTTGTGGAGGAGCTCAACGTCCGCGAGGTGGTGTACGACGCTGACGAGGCCGCGCACCTCACGTTTGCGTGCAAGGCGAACTTCCCGCGCCTGGGGCCGCGCCTGGGGCCGCGCATGAAGGTGTTTGCCGCGGCGGTTTCCAAGCTCAGTCCTGACGAGCTCAACCGCCTGGAGGAGGGCGGCACGCTGACCCTGGAAGGCGAGACCATCACCCGTGAGGACGTGGACATCCGCCGCGCACCGCTGCGCACGGACGTGGTGCTGGCCTCCACCGGGGCGATTTCCATTGAATTGGACCCCACGGTCACGCGCGAGCAGCAGGTGGAAGGGCTGGGCCGCGAGGTGTTGCGGCGCGTGCAGATGGCCCGCAAGAGTGCGCGCCTCAAGCTGGATGACCGCATCCACCTGTCGCTTGCGCTCACCGGCGAACTGCTGGAGGCCGCGCAGGCGCACCAGGAACGCATTGCCGCGGAGGCGCTGGCGGTCTCCGTGAAGTTTGAGGCGGAGCCCACCGGCGCGTTTGTGGAGAAGTCCGACGTGGACGGCGACGCCGTTGGCGTGGGCCTGACGAAGGCGTGAAATGATCATGGGCGTGGGGACCGACCTGGTGCACGTGCCGCGCATGGCGCGGCTGGTGGTGCGCTGGGAGCACGACTTCCTCCGCCGCATCTTCACTGAGAACGAGATTGCGTACTGCAACCGGCACGTGGAGCCGGCGAAGCACTACGCGGCCCGGTTTGCCGCCAAGGAGGCGTTCTACAAGTCCGTGAGCGGCGGGCACCCGCTGGAACTGGGATTCCTGGATGCGTGGGTGGACAACCCGCAGCGCGCGCCCGTGCTGGGGATGTCACCCAAAGCGTGGAAATACGCGGTCGCCCGCGGCGCGAATCACTTTGATCTCAGCGTGGCGCATGACGGTGACTACGCGCTGGCGACGGTGGTGGCGTCCGCGCAGTGACCGTCAGAGCGTCCGCTTGAGCATGATGGCAATGCGGTCCCGGTTGGTCTCTCCCACCCAGCGCCCGATCTCCTGGCCCTGTTTGAACGCGATGATGGTGCTCTGCGACGACGCCTTGAAGCGCTTGGCCACGTCCGCCTGGTCATCAAAGTCCACCTTCAGGACCACCACGCCGGCGAACTCCTTCTGCTTGAGCAGCTCCGTCAGCGCCGCCTCCTGCGCCTTGCACACCGGGCACCACGTGGCCGCCACAAAGACCACCGTGGGTTTCTTCTGCAAGGATGCCTCGGCGTAGGCCGTGTCCTGAAAGTTCCGCAGGCCTCCGGGGGCCGCCATCCCCAGTGCCAGGGCAAGCCACAATGCGCGGGTCATCACGCCACCTCCAGCCCGGGGACATACGGAATGCGCCGCGCCGCGCAAGGACGGGAGGGTGCTACCCGCCAATCTCCAGCATGCAGTCTCCCGCGCAGCCGTCTCCGTCCACGCGGTTGCCGTCGTCACACTGCTCCGGCGGCTCCTGCAGGTGCCCATCCCCGCACCGCCCACCAAACCGGCAGTCCTGTCCGCAGGCGCCGTAGCCGCCGTTGTTGACGCCGTCATCGCATTCCTCGCCGAACAGGCTGTCCACCGTCCCGTCCCCGCACGTGGACCCATTGAGGCAGCCCGGCGCGCAACCGCCGTACGGAGACAGGTTGGTCCCGTCGTCGCACTCCTCCTGCGGTGACTGGACCGTGCCATCACCGCAGCGCGGGCCCTTGCGGCAGTCGGACGTGCAGCCGCCGTAGCTGCCGTCGTTCACGCCGTCGTCACACGCCTCGTCCGGGGTGCGGATGTGGTCCCCGCAGATGCTGGCGCAGCGGGACAGGCCGTTGAGGAAGTTGCCCAGCGTGAGGCGGTAGTTGGACTCAGAGGTGTGCCGCTCCGCCTGGAACACCGCGATTTCATAGACGCGGCCCACCTGGAGGTTGAAGCTGCCGGCCGCCGTGCCGTCCAGTGTGATGCTGCCGCTGGTGGCGCCGTGCACACCGCCCAGGTCCACCGCCAGGCGGTGGTTCACAAACACCCAGACGTCATCATCACCGGTGAATTCAAGTGTTTCATTTCCACGGTATTCAAACCAGTAATGGACCTCGCTGGTGAAGTGGAAGTTGTGGCTGTTGCCTTCGTTGCCAAATCCGCTGCCGTCCAGCGGGAAGAACGAGGAATTGGAGAATTGGTAGTCGCCTGAGCCCAGCCGGCCCAGCGTGATGGTCTGCACAAACGTCTGGTTCACGCCCGGCACGTCCCGGTACCACTGGTCAAACGCGGACTGCCCGGTCGTCGTCGCCGTGGTGGAGCCGGGATGGGCGTACACCGGTTTGCCGTCGCTCCCCAGCAGGTCCGCTACTATCCCGGTCTCCTGGCCGTTGAAGTCCTCAAAATCCGGGTGGGAGACGGGAAAGTCACGCAGGACAATGGGCAGCACCAGCGTGTCCGGCACGCTGGTGTCCGCGGTGCATGAGAACCCCGGCTCCACCGTGCACGTCGGTGAACAACCGTCACCCGCGTTGTTGTTGCCGTCCTCGCATTCCTCGGCCGGGTTGTTGGGCAGGCGGATCCCATCCCCGCACGAAGTGGAGCACGGGGAGGCGGGGCTGGCGCTGCAATCCGGTTCGCGCGTGCACGCGCCGGGCACACAGCCGTCCGCGTAGTCGTGATTGTCGTCGTCGCACTGCTCGGTGCCCTGGCGCACGCCGTCACCGCACACCGTGGGTTGGCAGGGCTGTCCGGGCGTGGGGCACTGGTACCCGGACTCCAACTGGCAGCCGTTGGTGCAGCCATCGCCACCGCCCGGCGTGCCGTCGTCGCACTGCTCGCCGCCGGCCAGGAATCCGTCGCCGCAACGGGCGGCTTCGCAGGCCGCGCCCTCGGCCGGGCAGGCCCAGCCCTGCTCCACCTGGCAGGTGGCACCGCACCCGTCACCGCCGCGGATGTTGCCATCGTCACAAGTCTCCGTGCCGGTGATGTCCGAGTTGCCGCACACCACCGTGGACACGCAGTCCTGCCCGGGGAGGGGGCAGGCCCAGCCGTTCTCCAGCGTGCACGTCCCGGAACACCCATCCAGGGAGGCGAGGTCGCCGTCGTCGCAGCCTTCGCCGGGGTCCAGGCGGCCGTTGCCGCACGCGGCGGCGGTGCCCCCGTCTCCGCCGGTGCTGGAGGAAGATGACGACGACGACGATGATGACCCGCCGCCGCCGCCGCTGCTGCTGCCGGAGGACGCGCCGCCGCCGTCGGTCTCACCCGTCGCAGTGGGGTTGCAGGCCAGCACGGCGACGAGGGCGAGGAGCGTGGAGGCGTGACGCATGGGGCCGGGACCGTAGGAAGGCGCACACGGGGGGTCAAGGCCGAGGCCACGACGACGACGGCCGGCCCGGATTGACGCGCGGGTGCGGCGGGAGGGTTCGCGTCCGCACCGCACAGGCGTATAAGGCGCCCCTTTCCCGGGAGAACCAAGCCATGGCGACGTCAAAGGTGCGCGTTGAAGAGGACCTGCTGGGGCGCAAGGAGGTGCCCGCGGAGGCGTACTGGGGCATCCACACGCTGCGCGCGGTGGAGAACTTCCGCATCTCCGGGCGGGCCGTGAGCGAGGACCGCCTGTTTGTCCGCGGGCTGGCGCAGGTGAAGAAGGCGTGCGCCCTGGCCAACAAGGAACTGGGCAGCCTGCCCGCCGACAAGGCGGACATGATCACCCGCGCGTGCGACGCGATCCTGCGCGAGGACCGCTGCCTGGACCAGTTCCCGTCCGACCAGTTCCAGGGCGGCGCCGGTACCAGCGTCAACATGAATGCCAACGAGGTCATTGCCAACCTGGCGCTGGAACTCCACGGCCACGAGAAGGGCCGCTACGACGTGCTGCATCCCAACGACCACGTCAACAAATGCCAGTCCACCAACGACGCGTACCCCACGGCGTTCCGCGTGGCGTTGTGGGAACACCTGGACGTGCTCAAAGAGCGCATTGACCACATGCGCGGCGGGTTTGAGCGCAAGGCCGGCGAGTTCCACGGCGTGCTCAAGATGGGGCGGACGCAGTTGCAGGACGCGGTGCCCATGAGCCTGGGACAGGAGTTTGGCGCCTTTGCGACGCTGATGAAGGAAGAAGTGCGCATCATGGACCTGGTGCAGAAGCTGATCCTGGAAGTGAACCTGGGCGCCACCGCCATTGGCACCGGGGTCAACGCCCCGGAGGGCTACTCCGAGGTTGCCGTGCGCCACCTGCGCGAGATCACCGGCCACCCGTACGTGGTGTCACCCGACCTGGTGGAGGCCACCAGCGATTGCGGCGCGTACGTGATGATCAGCGGCGCGGCCAAGCGCCTGGCAGTCAAGCTGTCCAAGATCTGCAACGACCTGCGGCTGCTGTCTTCCGGGCCGCGCGCCGGGCTCAAGGAGATCAACCTCCCGGAGATGCAGGCCGGCAGCTCCATCATGCCTGCCAAGGTGAACCCGGTGATTCCGGAGGTGGTCAACCAGGTGTGCTTCAAGGTGATGGGCAACGACGTCACCATCACCATGGCCGCCGAGGCCGGTCAGCTGCAGCTCAATGTGATGGAGCCCGTCATTGCGCAGGCGCTGGTGGAGAGCATCACCCTGCTGGGCAACGCGCTCACCACGCTTCGGGACAAGTGCGTGGACGGGATCACTGCCAACGCGGACCGCTGCCGGGATTCCGTGTTCAACAGCATTGGCATCGTCACCATGCTGGATCCCATCATTGGGCATCAGGAAGGGGACCGGATTGGGAAGATCTGCGCGGAGACCGGGCGCAGCGTGGCAGAGGTGGCCCTGGAACGCGGCGTGGTCACCCGGCAACAATTGGATGAGATCTTTACCGTGGAGAACATGCTGAAACCGCGGTTTGTGTGGAAGCGCGGATGAAGTGGGGTGGGCCGGCGGTGGTCAGCGGCGCGCGGTGCGCCGCTTGGGTAGCTTGGCCGCCACCAGCGCGTGCGACCCGGCAATCAGCCCGCACAACTCCTTCCAGGTGACCTCGGCGAACGGCTCCACGTGAACCCAGTGGTGGCGCGCCAGGTACGGCGCCGGTGTGACCCCGTGACGCCGCACCAGCCCGGCAAACACCGGCTCCGGCACCTTCAGCGACACCGCACCACCCTGCAGCGAGGTGACTGCGTACATCTTCCCGCCCACGCAGAAGCACAGGTCCGCACCCCACTTCACATCCTCGGTGGTACCGGCCAGCGTAGTGCAGAACGCGCGAAGTTTGTCGACAGCGACCATCCGGACTCCCAGGGCTGAGGGCCCTGGGAAGATAGCCCCATTTCCTATCGCCGCGCTTTCCGCTAGCACCGCCGCATGCGACCCGTGGTTCTTGTGTACCCGCCGGCGTGCGACCCGACGGCGCCGTACCTCAGCGTGCCCACCCTGGCGGCCTACCTGCGCCGCCACGACGTCCCCGTGGTGCCCGTGGATGCCAACGTGGAGGCGTTTGACTGGCTGCTGACGCCGGCACGCATGCGCGCGTGTGCGGACCGGCTGGAGGAGCGCCTGGCCGCCCTGGAACGGAAGCCGCGCCTGCGGCACGCGGAACAGCTCCTGCTGGGTGCGCTGTGGTCCGCGCGCGGTGACGCGGTGGCCGTACCCGGCGCCATTGCCGCCGCCGTTGCGGTGCTGCGCGACCCCGCGCGGTTCTACGACGTGGAGGCGTACGGCGGCGCGGTGGCCACGGTGGAAGCGGCCGTGCGGCTGGCCAGTGCGGCCTGCGCTCCGCTGCAGATGACCTTCACCGCGTACCGCACACCGTTCTCACTGCTGAACGCGGAGGAGATCGCGCGGGATGCGGCACCGGAGCGCAACCCGTTTCATGGGTACTTTGCGGGCCCGCTGGTTGAGAAGATCCGCGCCGCTGACCCGGTGCTGGTGGGCATCTCCATTGCGTTTCCGGGACAGGTGCAGCCCGCGTATGCGCTGGCCCACGTGCTGCGGCAGGCGCTGCCGGGTGTGCGCCTTGTTGCCGGGGGGCCCGCGCTGACGCAGCTGTTCCAAGGCCTGCCCGCCGGGAACGCGCAGGCGGCGGCCGCGCTGTTTGATCACGTGGTCACCTATGAAGGCGAAAAGGCGCTGCTGGGCCTGGTGCATGCGCTGGAACAGGGGGACACCCCGCCACGCTTCATTCCGGGCGAACAGGTGACCGACCTGGGCGCGCTGCCCCCCCCGGATTTTTCCGGACTGCCGCTGGAGAAGTACCTGGCACCCGAGGTGGTCCTCCCCTACGATCCCACGCGCGGCTGCTACTGGGGCAAGTGCACCTTCTGCCACTACGGCCTGGCGGAAACGGGGACGGCCGCCTACCGCGAACGCCCGGTTGACGACGTGGTGAACCACCTGGAGGACCTGCAGCGGCGGCACGGCACGCGCGTGTTCTACTTCAGCCAGGACGCGGTGAATCCCAAGACCATGCTGCGCATGGTGCAGGGGCTGCGCGCGCGCGGCGTCACGCTGCGGTGGTCCACGGACATGCGGCCGGAGCGGTCCCTCACACCGGAGCGCTGCCGCGAGTTGCGTGACGGTGGCGCGCTGTCCATGGCGCTGGGCGTGGAGAGTGCTGCGCCGCGCGTGCTGGGCCTCATTGACAAGGGCGTGCCGGTGGAGACCGTGCGTGACGCCATGCGGGCGCTGTCCGGCGCGGACATTGGCGTGGAGGCCATGTGCTTCACCGATTTCCCGACGGAGAACTACCGCGAGGCGATGGCCACGGTGCGGTTTGTGGAGGAACTGGCGGAGCACGTGGCGCTGTTCATCTGCGGCGAGTTTGAGCTCACCAAGGGGTCATTGGTGGCGCGGGATCCCGCCAGGTTTGGTGTGGCGGAGACGTGGAAGGTGGCCGGGGATGAGCTGGGCCTGGGCCTGTTCTGGCGCGAGCAGCGCGATCCCAAGTCCGCCGACGAGCGCGCCCGCGTGGACGACGCGCTGTCCGGGTTGAGCCGGCGCTGGCGCCTGGAGCACTACCCGTGGGCGGGTGCGCTCAGCACCGCGCACACGCTGCTGTACTACGAGCGCTTCGGTCCCGACTGTTTCCGGCGGTTCTCGTCAACGGGGAAGGGGCGGGTTCCGGGTGCACAGCCGCGGACCTTCCCCTCCCGGTACGACGTGGTGGGCCTGCTGGCCACGGCCGCGGAGCATGAGGCGGCCGCCTGGGAGGAACTGATCCAGCAGCAGCGCGCCGTGTCGCGGGCGGCGTACCGCACGCGGGTGGACGGGTGGCCCGCAGCGGAGCCCCGTCCGGGCCGCTACCGCGTGGCGGCCGGGGAGCCGGTGCGCGAGGCTGGTGGCCGCAGCGCGCGCGGCCGGAACCGGGCGGGGCGGCGCGCCTCCCACGCGCACCACGCGGCCAGGGATCCGGTGCGCGGCTGGAGTTGACGCCGGGGCGCATCAACCGCATACCTCGGCATCATGACGTACTACCCGCCCATGGTCATTGAGCAGACCGCGCGTGGCGAACGCGCGTACGACATCTGGTCGCGCCTGCTGAAGGACCGCATCGTCTACCTGGGCCAGGAGGTTGACGACGACCTGGCCAACGTGATCGTCGCGCAGTTGCTGTTCCTGGAGAGCGAGGACCCGGACCGCGACATCCTGCTGTACATCAACAGCCCGGGTGGCTCGATCACGGCGGGGTTGGCCATCTACGACACCATGCAGTACGTGCGGCCGCCCGTGTCCACCATCTGCGTGGGTATGGCAGCGTCCATGGGCGCGCTGCTGCTGACGGCGGGGGCCAAGGGGAAGCGCTTTGCCACGCCCTCCTCCGAGATCATGATCCACCAGCCGCTGGGCGGTGGGACTGGGCAGGCCACCGACGTGGACATCCAGGCGCGGGAGATCCTCCGCCTGCGCGACATGATTGACGCCATCCTCTGCCACCACACCGGCCGGAGCGCCGAGCAGATCCGCAAGGACACCGACCGGGACCACTACCTCACCGCGGCGGAAGCCAAGCAATACGGACTGATTGACGACGTGCTGGCTCCCCGCGTGAAGGCGGCGCCGGGCAAATGAGTCTCACGGCGGGGGCGGCGGCAGGATGGGCAGATCCCCGCACTGCAGCGTGGCGACGACGAGCGCGGTGAGCGGGAAGCTGTCCCGGTACAGGCCGGCCTCCGCCAGCGCGGCCATGGCCGCGGCGGACGCGTCGGTTCCCAGCTGCGGGGCGTCCTCCGGGAAGATGCGGCTGTCCAGGTTGGGGCCGAACCCGCCAGCCGTCTCAAACCCCGGTCCCGCCAGCACCCACCGGCCTGCCACGTCCACGCCGGCCATGACCGGGATGTCCTGGAAAGACGCCACGCGGATGGCGCGCAACAGCGAGAGGGACTCCGCGCGGTGCAGCAGCGGCACCGGCTCACCGGCCACCGGGTCCAGCGTGACATCGTCGTAGGGCGCGCACACCTCGCCGGGGAAGCCCAGCCGCTGCCAGCGCACGGCGTTGCCGGTGGGCAGCAGCGTGTGCTGGTGGACCAGGGACGCGGACCGCACCGAAGGAGGGCCGTCGTCGTTGGGGGACAGGCACGCGCGCCAGGCGTCGCGGAGGGGTTCGCCCTCCGGGAAGCAGGTGCCCTCCGGGGGCGTGAAGCCGGAGGCCTGCTGCGTCCAGGTGGCGCACACGTCACCGGTGAACAGGTCCACGCCCAGGTCCAGCACGTTGCCCTGCACGCCGGGCCAACCCATGGGGACGGTCCAGGTGGCTTCGGAGAGCGAGACCATGGGGGCCACCGAGGCGGGCGCCTGCGTCTCACGCACAAAGGCGCGCAGCGTAAGACCGTCAAACGTGGCGTCACAGTCCGCGTTGGGCGGGCAGCCACCGTCACCGTCCGCCACCAGCGCCACCGTGCGGATGCCGTCCGTGGCCGTGCCCAGCAGCGGCAGGCCCTCCGCGGACTTGAGCCAACCGCTGACGGCATTGACCGCGTACACGTAGTCACTCCCCACCCATGCGTGCCCGGTCACGTGCAGCCCGTCCACCCCGCCCTGCACCAGCAGCAGTGCCGTCCCGGCGGGCATGCACACGCGCTCCTGGTCGGTCTGTTCGGCGCCCACCAGCATGCAGCCGCTGCAGCCATCCGCAAACCGCAGCAGCACCGCGCCGGAGAGCGCGTCCCCGTGGGCGGTGAACGCCGCGTTCCACACGGAGAACCCGGGCATGGGCTGCGCGGAGCCCACCACCTGGGCGGACAGCGCCGCGTACGCGTCGGTGGGGTCCAACACGTGGTGCGCCAGCACATCACCCGCGGGGCCCACCCAGGTCAGCGCCAGGTCCGTGCGCGGTGACTGCACCACGCCGGACTGGCCGCACACCGGCGCTTCCGTGCAGTGTGCCGGCGCCATGTGGCAGCCCTCCCACGGCGAGTCCGTCCCGCGCCACACCACCAGCGACGACAGCCCCGTGGTCACCTGCGTCATCAGCGGCCGCACACCGTCCACCCGCACGGGGTACAGGCCCCGCACCGGCCCTTCCCACGCCTGTGACGTGAACGCGTTCTCCGCGTCATCCATCATGACGTCATGCACCATCACCGGCGGCCCCAGCGTGAGTGACCCTCCCGGTCCGGGCAGGCACGCACCCGCGTGGCAGGTGTCCCCGGAGGTGCACGGGTTGCCGTCATCACACGGGAAGCCTTCCGGCGTGGGGAGCGGCGTGCAGTTCCCTGCCACGCACATGGACACAAGGTCACACGCGGGGGCGCCGCACAGCGTGCCATTGGGGGACACGGGGTGACGGCAACCGCGCGGGTCTGCGCCCACGCCGGGGTCGCACGCATCGTCGGTGCAGGGGTCGTCGTCAGCGCAGCGCGCCGCGGTGGGCAGGTGCACGCAGCCGCGCGCCGCGTCACAGGTGTCCAGCGTGCAGGTGATGCCGTCCTCACAGATCACCGGCCGGCCCACGCACCGTCCCGCCACGCAGCTGTCCGCGTCCGTGCAGGCGTTGCCGTCATCACAGGCCGCTGCCGCCGGGAAGTGCACGCAGCCCCCGCCCACGGACGGGTCCGCCTGGTCAAACGTGCAAGGGTTCCCGTCGTCACAGCTGGGCGGCGGCCGCACGCGCCCGCGCACCGGGATGCGCAGCGTGCGTGACCCATCCGGCCCCGCCTGCCCGTCGTGCCGCACCACCAGCGTGGCCGCCACGTCACCCGCGTCCAGCGCAATGAGCCGCAGGTCTACCGACGCGGTTTCGCCCGGGGACACGGTGATGCGCGGGGTCAGCAACACCACGGACAGCCCGCCGCCCTCCACGCGCGCCCACGCGGTGGTTGCGCCCGTGCCGTCGTTCATGAACACCGCGGAAGCGTCCACCGGGTGGCCGGCTTCGGTCTCCGGGAACGCCACCTCGGACTGCTCCGCGTACAGGCGCGCCGTGAATGACTTGAGGTCTTCGTCGCCCGATTGGGCGCATCCGACTGCTACCGCCACCGCCACCAGCCAGGAGAGACGCGACATGGGGCCCCCGTGCAGCAAGCGGCCTGCCATGCGGCATCCGCTGCGATCCCAGCCGGTTGCGCCGCGGGCGGACCCTCGGAAAACTGAGGGGGCATGGGGACGCAGAGGTTGTTTGTGGCGGTGGATCCGGGGGACGCCGTGCGCGCTGCGGTGGAAGCCCTGCTGGTGCGCCTGCGGCACCGCGTGCCACGGCGGGCGGTCCGGTGGGTGGACCCCGCGCTCATGCACGTCACGCTGAAGTTCCTGGGTGACACGCCGGACGAGCGGTTGCCCGCCGTGCGGGACGCGCTCACGCGCGCGCTGGACGGGGTCACCATGCTGGAGGCGCGCGTCACGGGCACCGGCTGCTTCCCACCGCGGGGTGCACCGCGGGTGGCGTGGGTGGCCGTGCGTGAGGACGCGGCCGAGAGCGCTGTTGGCGCGCTGGCCGCCCGCGTGGATGCCGCGATGACGGCGCTGGGTTACCCGCCGGAGGACCGCGCGTTCCACCCGCACCTCACGCTGGGACGCGTGGCGCGTGACGTGCGCGGTGGTGCGGCCGCGCGCGTGCGGGCGGCGGTGGACGAGGTGGCGGACTTTGACGCCGGTCCGCTGGTGGTGCGCGAGGTGGCGCTGGTGCGCAGCGTGTTGTCTGCGTCCGGGCCGGTTTACACCGTGATCCACCGCGTGGCGCTGGCCGCGCCGCGCTGAGCACCCACGCGGGGCTGTCTTGTGGCGCCCCGTCCGGCGGCATTACGACGCAGTGCACGCATACCCGCGTGTCGGAGAGAACCATGCTCGTCATTCGCACCCTCTGTATTGCTGCGGTGTTGTCATTGGGCGCCAACTTCACCCTGGCCGCGTCGGACGAGCCCGGGCTTGAGGATGACGAGATCCAGGAGCACGTGGTTGACCCCATCACGCCCGGCTTGGACGCCTTCAAAGCCGGCGTGGTCTGGAGCCTGTTCGGCGCGGCGTTCGTCGGGGCGTGGGGATCCCTGGTGGCGGGAGTCGCGGTCGCCCTGGCTACGTTCGTCGGCGGTATCGTGGGCGGGGTGGCGTACGGGTTCGTGGGCGGCCTTTTCACGGGCGTGGCGACGCAGAACGTGACACTCATTTTCGTGGGGCCGCTGCTGGGAGCGGTGCTCGGGCTGGTGGCCGGGTTGATCTGGGGCATCGTCGCCGGCCTCATCGGTGGCGTCGTGGCGTCGGTCGTGGGCGGCATCGTCGCCGCGCTCGCCGGCTCGCTCGGCTTCGGCATCATCGGCGTGCTCATCCACGTGTCACAGCAGTGGCTTGCGCGCGTGCCCTTTGCGCTGGCGCGTGAACGCGCCAAGCCGGCGCGCCGCACCCGCGACGACCCGCCGGACCAGGCGCCGCCGCCCGCCGCGCGCCGGCCCGCGCCGGAGGTGCGCCCCCTGTTGCCGGGAGGGTGATTCCCGCAGTCTGGGCTGAACCGCCGTGGGCGCGGGCGCGGGAGTCTGCGGCACTTATGGTTCCGTCGCCGGTGTGCCGATATCTCCATCCGGAGGCGAGCGGATGAGGTCCGGCACGTCTGTCGGGACATGGGCGCGGCGCCGGTCGCTGCGCCGGTTCTTGCTCCTGCTGCTCGTCGTGTTCGCGAGCGAGACGGTGGTCATGCTGGCCCTGGAGGCGGTGGACATCCACCTGCCGCTGTTCCAGGGGGCGGTGCTGGACGCGCTGTTGCTGTGCCTGGTGACCGCGCCCGTCATCTGGCGCCTGTTTGTGGATCCGCTGGTTGAGAAGACCGCGCACGCCCAGCAACTCGCCGCCACCGCACAGCACAACTACCAGGCGCTCATTGAACATTCCCCGGACGCCGTCGTGGTGCACCGCCAGGGGCGTTTCGTGTACGTCAACCCCGCGTGCCTGCGCTACCTCGGCTATCAACGCGCGGAGGACTTGCTGGGCCGCAGCGTGGCGGAGGTCGTCCACCCTGATGACCGCAGCCTGGTGGCCGAGCGGATGCTCGCCGCCGGCCACGCCACGGAACCGTTGCCGCCGTTACAGGAGCGTTTTGTGCGCGCGGACGGCTCCATCGTGTTTGCAGAGATTGTTGCAATGGGGACGGTGTTTGACGGACTGCCAGCGGTGCTGGCGATAGCCCGGGACCTGACCTGGCGACGTGAACTCGACGGTCGCCTGGCCACGTCGGACCGCCTGGCTTCCATGGGAATGCTGACGGCCGGCATCGCTCATGAGATCAACAATCCGCTCTCATTCGTCCTGGCCAATGTCGGCTTTGGCGCTGACGAGGCGGCGGCCCTGGCGGAAGACCTGCGCACGCGCGAGCTGGCCCGCAGCCACGTGATGGATCGCCTGGCTGAGATCCGCGCCGCACTGGATGACGCACGGGAAGGCGCCGGGCGCGTGCGCCAGCTGGCCCGGGACCTCAAGGGCCTGTCTCGCGTCCGGACCGACGAGGTCACGCTGGTCAACCTGCGCCCGGTGCTGGAGGGCTGCTGCAACATTGCCTGGGCGGAGATCCGGCACCGTGCGCGGCTGGTGAAGGAATACGGTGCCACGCCCCTGGTGGAGGCCAACGAAGGCCGCCTGGGCCAGGTGTTCCTCAACCTGCTGGTGAACGCGGCGCACGCGGTCCCGGAGGGCGCACCCGACCGCCACGTCATCCGGGTAGAGACGGGGCGCGACGAGAAGGGGCGCGCCCGGGTCACCATAAGCGACAGCGGCTGCGGCATGAGCCAGCAGGTCATCCAACAGCTGTTCACCCCCTTCTTCACCACCAAGCCCCCGTCTTCCGGCACCGGCCTGGGCCTGTCCATCTGTCACCGCATCATCACGGACCTGGGGGGCGAGATTCACGTTGAAAGCACGCCGGGGCAGGGCAGCCGTTTCTCCGTCAAGCTTCCCGCTGCGGCGGAACAGCCGGCGGGCGCGGGGGCGCCACACCCCGCCACGCCGGACCGGGCGCGCGGGCGCGTGCTGCTGGTGGACGACGACCCCCACACCGCAACCCTGATCATGCGTGCGTTGGGGGGTGAGCACGAGGTGGTGGTGACTGCGGGGGCCGCCGAGGCGGTGGCGCGGCTGGAACGCGACCCGTCCTTTGACGTGATCCTGTGTGACCTCACCAGCGCGACGTGTCCAGGTACCGCGGTCCACGCCGCATTGCGGGACCACACCGAGCTGGCCACACGCCTGGTGTTCCTCAGCGGGGACGCGGTGCCACCGTGTGCGCGCACGCTGCTGGATACGGTTGCGCTGCCGCGGCTGCAGAAACCTTTTGATGTGCGGGACCTGCGCGCCCTGGTACGCGAGCGCCTGGCCCAGCGGGCCGCGGCCCGCGTGTCAGCCTGACCGCCGGGGTACGCCGGAGAGTGCGCGTGCGAAAGCGCACGGCTCTCAACCTGCGGGGAAGTGCACGCCGTCACCACCGCGACGTTGGCGGTGTCCCCCCTTGCAGGCCCAGCGGATCAGCGCCGGCGGCGGCGCCAGCCTGCGAGCACCGCAGTGAATCCGATCAGCCACACGCCGGCCACCTGCGGGCTGGCCGAGCACCCGCACCCGGACGACCCACCGCCGTCATCATCACCGCCGCCACCGCCTCCGCCGGTTCCGGCGGACGACGCGGTGGCAGGTCCCGAGGTGGCCGCGGAACTCGTTGGGGCGGACGCGCTGGAGGCGGTCACCGCGGCAGAACTGCCCGCGGCCGCCGACGATGCCCCGGCTCCGGAACTGGCCGTGCCTACTGACGACGCCGCCGGACCGGAGCTGGACGCGGCACTGCGCACCTCCACCTGGAACGAGCCCGTGCCCGTCAGCGCCCCGTCATCCGCGGTCAGCGTGATGATGGCGGTGCCTCGCGCGCCCGCCGTCGGCATCAGTTGCAGCGTGCGGGCGCCCGCGCTCCCGCCCAACACCAGCGACGCCGTCGGGAACAGCGTGTTGTCATCGGAAACCGCCGTCACCGTCACGGTGGCCACATCGGTGTCCGGGTCAGCAACGGTGAACGGGAGTGCCGCGCTGGCCTCACCCACGTCCAGCACCTGGTCTGCCGGCGGGGTCACACGCGGCGCATCCGCCACGGGCGTCACGGTCAGGGTGAACCGCCTGGCGGAGGTGGCCGTCCCGTCAGAGACAACCAGGTCAACCTGCGCGGTGCCGGACGCATCTGCCTGCGGCGTGATGGTCAGCGTGAACGGGCTCTGCGTCCCCGTCACCACCAGCCCGGCAGACGTGATGAGCGTGTCGTTGTCGGCGGACCGCACCCAGGTGAACGCGGTGGTGTCCGGGTCCGTGACGGTGAGTTCCACGGTTGCGGGGACGTCCTCGGCGGTGGTCACCGGCAGGATGGGCTCCAGCACCGGCGGATCCTCAACGGGCCGGATGACCACGTTGAAGGAACGCGTGGCCTGCGCGCCCGCGTCATCCGTGGCGGTGAGCGTGATCCCCACGGTGCCATCCACATTGGCCGCCGGCGTGAACGCCACCGTCCAGTTGGTCCCGCTGCCGGTGACCGCCAGACTGCCCCGCTGCGGGTTGTCCAGCGCACCGTCCGCAAACAGCGACGCGGCGGGACTGTCCACGTCCGACAAGGTGAACGCCACCGGCGCAAGCACTGTGTCCTCGTCAATCTGCTGTTCCGCAATGAGGCCGATGGTGGGCGGGTCATTCACTGGCCGCACCAGGACTGAAACCGTCCGCGTGGCGGTGCGCGGCGCCGCCGGGGTCTGGCCGGTGTCCATGACGGACAGCGTGATCACGGTGGAGCCGTACGCGTCAGGCAGTGGCCACAGTTGCACCGTGCGGCTGGCCCCGGTGCCCGTCACCAGGATGGTGGAGGCGTTCCGCGGGTCAAACAGCGCCAGGTCCGCGCTGTCCACCCCCAACACCAGCTGGTCCGGGGGCGTCTCCACGTCCCCCAGCGCCAGGTCCACTTGGAAGGACCCATCCTCGTCAATGGCTGCCGAACTCAGGCTGGCGTTGAGCGTTGGCGCGTCATTCACCGGGGTCACGGTGAGCGTGAGCGTGCGGGAGACGCTGGTCTCACCGTCCGACAGCGTGAAGGTGACCGTGGCGGTCCCGGCGGCGTTGGCCGCGGGCACCAAGGCAAAGCTGGCGGAGGTGGCCGTCACCGCCGAGAAGCTGATCCCCGCGTTCGGGAGGAGCGCCGGGTCCGAACTGGACCCGGTGAGCACGGGCGTGGTGCCGTCCGGGTCCCCGAAGGTGAGGCTGCCGGTGGCGGGCGTGTCCTCGTTGACGGTGAGCGTGGCGGGAACGGTGGCAAAGGCCGGCGCGTCATTCACCGCGTTCACCTGCAGGTTGAAGGTGGTGGTGGCGGTGGCGCTTCCGTCACTGACGGTCAACGTGATGACGGTGGTGCCGTTCTGGTTGGATGCGGGGGTGGCGATCACCGTTCGGTCTGCGCCGCTGCCCCCCAGCGCCAGGGCGCCGTTGGGCACCAGCGTGGTGTTGGAGGAGGTGGCCGTCACGGTGAGCGTGGCGGTGTCCACGTCCTCCACTCTGAACGCAATGGCGCCGGTGGGCGTGTCTTCGTTGGTGGACTGGGCGGTGATGGAAGAAATGGTGGGCGCGTCATTGACCGCGTTGACGGTGAAGTCCACTGCCGTGACGGCGGTGCTCAACGCGGAGTAACCGTTCCCCGCGCCCGTCGTCGTCACCAGAGCGCCGTTGGCGCCCTGCGTGGTGTCCCAGGCCCGGAAGCGCAGGGAGTCAACCTCGGTGCCGTTGTAGTTTGGCTGGGGCACATACCGCAGCCGGGTGGCTTCATTGAACCGCAGCAGCCGGGCCGGGCACGTCGTGTCGGCGCATGAAAGGGGAAACCCAGCGCTCACCTGCTGCCACGTGCCGCCGCGGTCCAGGCTGTACTGCCACTGCCCGTGCCAGGCGGATGTCCAGACCACGCCCATGCCGCCAGGCCCAATGGGGTCAGGGTCCGTCACCGGGAAGTTCCCATTGGGCGCGGCGTACAGGGCGGTGATGGCGAACCCCTGATTGGTCACGTCGTCCTCGTTGGTGGCGGGCACGGTCAGCGTGACGGTGTTGTCCAGCACCGGGGGCACGTTGGCCCCGCCGCGCAGCGTCAGCGTCACCGACCCGATGGCACCGGAAAGCCCCGTGGTGTCATCCCACGCATACAGTTCCCAGGTTCCGCCCGTGGTCCCCACCATCCGGTTGAGGTCCACGCGCCAGTCGGGGGGCACGAAGTACGGCGCGGGCGGCGTGGCGTGGATGTCAGAGGGCGCATAGTCCGTGGCGGCGTACGTGCCGGTCACCGGCAACGTGCTGTCCGGCAGCGTGGCGGTGGCCGTGGAGTCAAAGGTCAACGTCACCGGCGTGGTCATGGTGGTGGTGCCGCCCGTGTCGGACAGCACGTAGGTCACCCGGTCATCCGGTGAGACCAGCAGCATGTCCACGTCGTCCGGGCGGCCGTGCGAAAAGTTGGTGAGCGTGAGGGACAGCCCGGTGACGGTGCCAACGAAGAAGGGCTCGTTAAACACCATCGGATAGGAACTCGCCTTGGTGGGCGGCGTGGCGCCGTCCAGCAGCGTGATGGGGCCAGCAACCGTTGAGGTCTTGTCCCGCGCGTTGATGGTCAATGACCAGGATGCAAGCGTGCCGGTCCCCGATTGAAGGAACTGATTGTCGTCGGAAATGTAGAGCTTCCACGTGGTGTTGGGGTCCTGGCCGTAGAACGCGTGCAGGTAGGTGTCCGTTGGCGCACCGGGGATCTCCGCAGGGAAGGTGTCAGCAAAACCGACCACACCACCCGGGGTCTGGCCCTCTGGCCGGTAGGTTCCAGAGGTGATGGTTCCCGTCGTGGGCATCCGGTTGGCGTTGAAGTCCTCGAACGTGAGGTTGAGGTTGTTGGCCGCGCCGGTCCCCATGTCACTCATGAGTTCAACCGTGGCGCCACCCGGGCCCAGCAGGACGATGTCCAGGTCACCGGTATTGGGATGCGTCAGCCCGGTCAGCGTCACCGTCACGTCGGCCACCGGGCTGTTGAAGCCCGTCACCACGATTGATGACGTCGGCGCCGAGCCGATGACCGGAATGGTGATGGGCGTGGAGTTGGTGAACGTCTGGCGAAACTGGGCGTGCGCCGTGACGGACGCGCACAGCAGCACGGGCACATGGAGAGACGATAGGCGCATGAAGAACGACCCCCTTGAACGCGGCATGTAAGGTAAGACCGCCAAACCCACTGCTCGCATAGGGCGGCCGCCTCGTTCAAGTTCTAAGGCCGCTGCCTTGGCCTGGGACGCGCCGCGTCAGGCTGCGCCGTTTCTGCACCCTTTCGTCGCTCCACGTCGTGGCGGACCCACGCAGGTGTCCGGCACGCCGGTCACGGTGTCGCGAGAATGAGACGGTCCGCGGTGTCAGCGTTCAGCGGCGCGCGTGCACAAACAGCTCCTGCCGGTTGTGGAACAACTGCGTCACCCGCAGGTGCGCGAACCCCGCGCCGCGAAGTTGTGCGAGCATCCAGTCCAGCCGCTCCACGTGTTCCAGCTTGTTGAGCTTCAGCGTCAGGAACGCGTGGCGCACGCCCGGGAGTCCCTGCAACAGGCGGCGCAGCGCGCCCAACACCAGCAGCGGTGACAGATTCACGTCGTACACGGCCCAGGTGAGGTCCTGCGGCAGCGCCGCGGGGTCCAGTCGCTCAAACGGCACCGCGAGATGCTGGAAGCGCGGGTGTGCCGCCACAGCCGGGTGCATGTCCCCCGGGTCTACGCCCACCACGCGCGCGCCGCGCTGCAACAACGCGAGGGTGCCGCCGCCCGGCGCGCACCCAATGTCCAGGACAACGTCGTTGTTCCCCGGTGCCACGCCGCTCCACCAGAACGCCTCTTCAATCTTCAGCCATACGCGCGAGGGAGTCTCAGGCGGGGGCGCCCGCTTGGGGGGCCGCCCGCCCGGCGTGGGGCGGTGCGCACCGCCGTGGACGTGCGCTCCGGTGAACACCACGCCCGCGTCGACCTCAATGACGTCGAGAACCAGCTGCCCACGCCGCGGCTCCGCCTGCACCGGCCAACGGCACTCCGGTGACGCGGTCACGCGCTCGGCAAGCGACGCATCTGCAGCCCAGGTGTCGTAGCCCTCGGGCTCATCACCCGGCGGGAAGGTGTCCCGCGCGAACGCGTGCAGGACCGGGTGCCTGGCGCCCGCCAGCGACGCCAGGCGGGTGCAGGCCGCGTCCACCGCGCCCGCGCCGCGCAAGGCCGTCCCGAATGACGGGCCCCAACAACGCGCCAGCACGGTGGGCGCTTCCACGTTGGTGTGGATGGCTCCGTCCGGCCACTTGAACGTCACAAAGCCGGGCCGGGAGAAGGAGAAGCGCAGGTGCTTGTGCCGGCGTGTGACGTCCGCCTTCACAAACTTCTCCGCGCCCGGCTGGCACGTCACAAACACAAACGGCGACACCAGCTCTGAACCGCTCATACCGCACCTGCCCCTTCCTCGACGGACCAGCGGCGCGCGCTACTAGCACACCGCCGGGGCACCGCGGCGGGCGGTCGTTGCGTCGGGTCACCCGGATTGCAGCGGTGTCGAATCAACAGCAGCAACGGGTAGCGGCCGGACCTGTGCCGGTGAGCGCGCAGGGGCGAACAGCGGCCTGCGGCAAACGGGCCAAATGCTGACCGTTCGGTGCGTTGCGCAGAACCGCAGGAGGAGCGCACCATGAAGCGTCTCCTCCCCCGGAGCACGGCCGCCCGACGGGCGCCACGTGCAGCCGGGAGCATCCGAAGAGAACGTGAATGACCACCCACCACGACGCCTGGATCCGCCACGGTGACATCACGCTTCCGCCGCCGGTTGACCTGGGCCGGCTGACGCGGCGGCGGCGGGAAGCATGCGCCGCGCTGATGGGCACGCTGTGGGACGCGCACGGACGGCGGCGGTTGCCGACGGTGCGCGCGCTGGTGGCGGCGCTGGAAGCGTGTGATCGGCGGGACCCCTGGTGGGTGTGCGAGGCCACCAGCGCGGGGCCGGTGTACCTGCTGCCCACGCGCGAATGGATGCGTCACCTGGTGCGCCTGCTGGACCGTCTGGGCGTGCGGCGCGTGCTCGAGGTGGGCGCGGGGGACGGGTTCCTTGCGGAGTGTCTGGCCCGCGCGGGGAGCGGCCTGCACGTCACCGCCACCGACACGCACGCGTGGCGCCGCCCCCGGGCGCGCATGAACGCGGCGGACCGGCGCGTGTACCGCGGCGTGCGCTTCAGCGGGATCCGTCCGGGTAGTAACGTCAAACGCCTGGGGGCAGCCGCGGCCATCACGCGGTTCCGTCCGGACCTGGTGTTGGTGAGCTGGCCGCCGCCCGGAACGCTGGTGGAGCGCGCCATCCGTGCGCGGACCCGGTGGGTGCTGGACCTCAGCGTGGAGGGCGACGTGTGCGGCAACGGCGCGGCGACGTGGCGGTTCAACAAGGAGTTCCTGGGCGGGCCGCTGGAGGACCGCGCGCTGTGCCGATTGGACGCCCGTCCTTCCGAGGGCCGCGCCACGCGGGTCACGCTGTACTTCGGGCGGGCGCACCCGGAGTTCTTTGAAGAGCGGTAACGGTGGTGCGGGTGCAGCATGACGGAACGGTCACAGGCGCTGGCGCGGGACGTGGGGTTGCTGCTCTTACGGCTGACTGCCGGCGGCATCATGGTGTTCGTGCACGGGTGGGGGAAGCTTGCGGGCTTCGCTGACAAGAGCGCCAGCTTCCCGGATCCCCTCGGCGTCGGGTCGGCGGCGAGCCTGGCGCTCGCGGTGTTCGCCGAGGTGTTCTGCGCGCTTGGCCTGGTGACGGGGACGCTGACGCGGCTGGCGGTGGTGCCGCTGGTGGTCACCATGCTGGTCGCCGCCGGCATGGTGCACGCGGGGGACCCCTGGGCAAAGAAGGAACTCGCGTTGGTGTACCTGACGCTCTTCGCGACCCTCGGCCTGACCGGGCCCGGGCGCTTCTCGGTGGACCACCTCGTCGACAAGTGGCGGTCCGGCAGGCGTTGACTCTGCCACCCGGGCGCGGCTTTTGTCCCCGGAAAACGGAGGCGGACATGCGGATCCTGTACGGCGTGGTGGGTGAGGGCATGGGCCACGCGACGCGCAGCCGCGTGTCACTGGATCACCTGTTGGCCGGCGGCCACGAAGTGCGTGTGGTGGTCAGCGGGCGCGCGCACACGTTTCTCACCGACCGTTTCAAGGACCGCCGCAACATCCGCTTTGACGAGATTCACGGCCTGCACATGAACTACGAAGGCAACGCCGTGGACAAGTCCGAAAGCGTGCGCACCAACCTGGAGGACGCGCCGCGCGGGCTGCTGCAGAACGTGGAGGTGTACCGCAAGGTGGCGGAGGACGGCTTCAAGCCGGACGTGGTGTTCAGCGACTTTGAATCGTGGGCGTACCTGTATGGACTCAACCACCGCATCCCGGTGGTGAGCATTGACAACATGCAGGTGCTCAACCGCTGCCGCCACGACGACGACGTGACGCATCACCGCGGGTTCCACTTCCGGCTGGCCAAGGCGGCCGTGAAGCTGAAGCTCCCCGGCGCGTACCACTACCTGGTCACCAGCTTCTTCTTCCCGGAGGTGCGCAAGCCGCGCACCACGCTGGTTCCGCCCATCCTGCGCGCGGAGATCCTGGCCGCGCGCCGCGAGCCCGGCGCGCACGTGCTGGTGTACCAGACCGCGGCGGCCAACACGGACCTGGTGCCCACGCTCCGCAAGCTGCCCTTCCCGTTCCGCGTGTACGGCCTGGGCCGCGCGGGCACGGAGGGAAACGTCACGCTGTGTGCGTTCTCGGAGACGGGCTTTGTGGAGGACCTGCGCACGGCCAGGGCGGTGGTGGCCGGCGGCGGCTATTCGCTGATGGGTGAGGCGGTGCACCTGCACGTGCCCATGATGTCCATTCCGCTGGAGGGCCAGTACGAGCAGGAGCTCAACGCGCGCTACCTGCAGAAGCTGGGCTACGGCGTGTTTGCGCGCGCGTTGGACGTGGACGTGATGGCGCGGTTCCTGGCGGACACGGACCGCCACGCGCACGCGCTGCAGCAGTACCGGCCCGCGGACAACAGCATGCTCCTCGCCGCCGAGGACGAACTGCTGCAGCGCGTGCAGCGCGGCCAGTCCGCCCCGGTGCGCCTGGCAAGCCCATCACTGGGCAGCTACGGCGGCAAGGCCGGCGCGGACGGGGACGACGTCCACTGACCGGCCCAGGGTTCCCATCCCCGAGCCACTTGTCTATAGGACCCCGTCTCGTCTTCACGGAGGTCCCGTGCGCCACGCGCTGCTGCTGCTCCCCTTTGCTTTCGCCTCGTCGTCCGCGCTTGCGGTGGTGGGGGCCACCGAAGCCACCCACGCCAACACCCGCGGCCACGAGCACCTGGACGCGCTCAAGGTCATCCGCGGCGCCCGGACGGCGGACAAGGTGGTGACGGTGACCGCGGAGGCGGGGGAGGGCTGGACCGCCACGGCCATTGGCGGGTTCCTGTCCGTCTCACCGTCCACACACCAGTCCGGACCGGGGCGGGTGACGGTGTCATTCAGCACGGAGACGTTGACCGGCAACGGGCCGTTCACCGGTGAAGTGGTCATCACGCCGGACACCGGCAGCGCGGTGCTCCTCCCCGTCAACCTGGACGTCTGGCCGCGGGACCTGAGTGACCTCACGCCCGCGCAGACGCGCGACCGCGCGTTCTGGGTCTCCGACGGAGACTTTGGTGGAAGCTGGGAGCTGTGGGGCTTCCTCCCCGACGACACCAGCCATCCCGGCGAGAACGCGGGCGCGCTGCTTGACGCGCCCGAGCGCACGCCGTGCACGGGCGGGAGCATGACGGGCTGCACGCGCGCGGGCCAGGCCGGGCTGGCCGCGGGTCAGAGTGCGGACCGCGCGTGGATGCTGTCGCGCGGGGACCCGCGCGTGATGGTGGCGGTGCTGGACTCGGGCATCCGCTGGCACGAACGCGCGCTCATCGACAAGGCGTACCTGAACGCGCGCGAGCTGGCGGTGTGTCCGCCGCCGGGCGCCACCGCCGCCAGCCCGGCCACGTTTGACGTGAACCATGACGGTGTCTTCAACGTGCGCGACTACGACTGGGCGGACCCGGCGTACGCCGACGTCAACGGCAACGGCCGGCTGGACCCGCAGGACCTCATCCACGGCCACAACCCTGCCAACAACACGCCGTGTTCGGATGACGTGGATGATGACCTGAACGGTTACGTGGATGACATCTCCGGCTGGGACTTCTTCTGGAATGACAACGATCCTTCCGACGACACCGACTACGGCCACGGCACCGGCGAGGCCAAGGACAGCGTGGCGCAGGGCCACGATGACACCGGTGCGGTGGGCATCTGCATGCGCTGCACGCTGCTCAACGTGCGCGTGGGTGACAGCTTCATGGCGGACATCAACCAATTCGCCGAAGGCGTGGCGTTTTCCGTGGACAGCGGTGCCAGCGTGGTGCAGGAAGCGCTGGGCACGGTGAACAACACGCCGTTCGCGCAGCAGGCCATCACGTACGCCTGGGAGCACAACGTGCTCGTCGTGGGGTCGGCGGCGGATGAGACCTCGCGCCACCACAACTACCCGGCCAACCTGGACCACCTCATCAACGTCCACGCCGTCCTGTACGACACCGACGGGCAGCCCGGCGGCTGGCGCCGGGCGACCACGTTCCTCAACTTCAACAACTGCACCAACTACGGCGGCCACCTGCAGCTCTCCACGCCGGGCGGCGGCTGTTCGTCGGAGGCCACGGGCAAGACCAGCGGGCAGACGGGGCTGCTGTACAGCTACTACCGGCAACTGCAGGACGGGGCGGACACGTATTACGACATTCCGCTCACCGCCGCGGAGGCCTTCCAAGTGCTGATCGGTTCCGCGGATGACATTGACGTGGAGGGAGCCGAAGCCGACCCGGGCGCGTTGTCCCTCAAGAAGTACGTCTCCAATGAGGGCTGGGACGAGGCTTTTGGCTACGGCCGCAACAATGCGCGCCGCATGCTGGAGATGGTCCGGG
This sequence comes from Deltaproteobacteria bacterium, assembly GCA_016218805.1. Lineage (GTDB taxonomy): Bacteria > Myxococcota > JACRCW01 > JACRCW01 > JACRCW01 > JACRCW01. The sequence continues at coordinate 136,025 of JACRCW010000065.1, forward strand.
ACCGCAGGATTCCGCCCGAGGCGTACATTGAGAGTCCGAAGTTCTTTGAGCAGTTTGATCCGGACGTCACCCCGCAGATTGCCATTGCCATCACGGTGGGGAACCGGCGCTTTGACAGCGTGGCGTGGAAGGTGGAGGCGGCGCCGGGCGTGGCGCCGCGCGAGACGGACTTTGTGCCGGTGGGGGACGGCACGCACGCGCAGGCGGGCACGCTGACCACCACGGTGAACATGTCCGCCAGCCTGATCCCGCGCCCGGATGTGCCGTCAGCGGACGTGGACGCCTACACGGTGACGCTGCGCCTGACGGCGACGGGTACCCAGGGCACGGACACGGTGCGCGGGGAATTCCGCAAGACCATCAGCGTGCGCAAGGACCCGCAGCGGCGGCGCGCGCTGGCGCTGGACCTCAACGCATCCGGTGAGGCGTCACCCCGGTTCTCTGACGTGGACGGCGACGGCAGGGACGAGCTGGTGCTGGCCGTTTCCGACGGGCGGGTCCACGCATTCCGCGCGGACGGCAGCGAACTGCCGGGCTGGCCGGTGAAGCTCAACCACTACCGCTCCTTCAGTGATGAAACCTGCACCGCGGCGGATGCGCCCACGCGGCGCCGCTGCCACCGCAGCGCGCCCGCGTACCAGCAGATTGACGTGACGGACCTGCGCTCCGCCACCGTGTCCGCCGCCTCGCTGGCGGACCTGGACGGCGACGGCGCACCGGAGAAGGACGTGGTGGTGAGCGACCTGGACGGGTACGTGTACGCGTTCAGCGCGGCGGGCCAGCTGCTGCCCGGTTTTCCGGTGCACATGAACCCGGACCACGTCAGCGAGTTCATCTGGGGCAAGTACGTCCCCACCGAGGAGCGCTTTGCGGAGCAGGGCTTCTTTGCGCAGCCGGTGCTGGTGGACATGGACGGTGACGGGGACCTGGAGATTGTGCTCAGCGGCATGGACCAGTGGGTGTACGCGTGGAACCACGACGGCACAGAGGTGAACGGTTGGCCGGTGCATGTGGAGAACACCGAGGTGCCGGTGGGCCGCAACGGCCGTTTCAATGAGCGCATCATTGCGCCCGTCACGGTGGCGTTCCTGGATGACGACGAGCTGCCGGAGCTGGTGGTGGGCACCGAGGAGATCATCAACAACACGTCGTCCTCCTACCTGTACGCATTGGACCACCGCGGGAACGCGGCCCCGGGCGGCGCGTTCATGCCGGGCTGGCCCACCATGCTCAACGGGTTTGTGAATGACGTGCTGCCCTACGTGGGCAAGGGCATGCCCAACGCGGTGGCCGCGGCGGACCTGGACGGTGACGGCAAGGATGAGGTCATGGCGGCCAGCATGGGCGGCCCGGTGATGAAGCTGGACGGGCAGGCGCGGCCGTTTGGCCTTGTGCAGGCCACCGAAGGGAGCCGCGAGTACTTTGGTCCCGCGGCCAACACGACGGAGAACGTGGTGGCTTCGCTCATCAACAACCCCACGGTGGCGGACCTGGACCAGGACGGGATGCTGGACGTCATCAACGGCACGGCGGGGCTGCAGCTGGCCGGTGCGGCGGAGAGCGGCGGCCAGCGCATCCCGTTCCAGCACAGCGTGTCCGCGTGGAATCTGGAGAGCGGCTACCAGCTGGATGGTTTCCCGCAGGTGGTGGAGGACTACCAGTTCTTCATGAACTACGCGGTGGGTGATATTGACGGTGACGGCGCGCATGAGGCGGTGATGGGATCCGGCGTGTACCTGGTGCACGCGTTCAACCCGCAGGGCGAGGAGCCCGAGGGCTGGCCCAAGAACACGCATGGCTGGGTGATCACCACGCCCGCCCTGGGCGATCTGGATGGCGACAACAAGATGGAGGTTGCCGTCAACACGCGTGAGGGGTGGCTGTTTGTGTGGGACATGCCCGGCACCGTGCAACGCGCCAACTCCGGCGCGCCCAACCCCATCCAGTGGCCCGGTTATCACCACGACGAGCGCAACACCGGCAACATCCGCACAGCGCTGCAGGACTACGGCATGCCCCACGGGCTCGGTTTGGCGCCCTGCGGGTGCCGGTCGTCGTCGTCATCGGACGCGCCGCTGGCGTGGACGCTGCTGGGGTTGGCCGCGCTGGTGTGGCGGCGGCGGAGGCGCTGATGCGGCGGGGCCTTGCAGTCCTGGGGACCGCCGCGTGGGTGCTGGCCGGCAGCTGCGGGAATGTGGATCCCAACCGGCCGGATCACGTGGTGGTGGAGCACAGCGAGAGCGTGGATATCCCGGGCGGCCCCAGCCTGGGCATCCTGGCGCCGGACGGGCTCAACCCCGCGAATGCCGGCGGCGGCCTCACGCGCGCGCTGTCCTCCACGCTGTCCAACCAGGGCGTGTCCAAGGGTGACGTGAAGAACGTGTCACTCACCCAGTTGCACCTGGCGGTGACCGCGCCGCTGCGCAACGGCGCGCCCATCCAGGATCTGCGGTTCCTGGACCGGCTCACCATGACCATGTCCGCGGAGGGACTGCCGGACGTCGTCGTCGCGGAGAGCCTGCCCGCCGCGGGCGGCGACGGGGGGACGCAGTCACCGACGTTTGGTCCGGGCGTGTTTGCAGTGGACATTCCGCCGGTGCCCGGGTTGGACCTCAAGGACTACGTCACCCAGGACGCCATGACCGTGAAGGTGGAGGTCACCGCCAACGGACGCCCCGCGCTCAGCTGCACCGTGCAGTTCACCGTGAAACTGGACGCGCAGTTGAATCCCGTTGGCGCTGCCGCCAACCGGTTGCCGTTCTTGCCGTGACGCGCGCCCGCGCCCGCGGCCCAGGCGCCTTTTCCCGACGAGCTTGACCACCGCCCGGCGCAATCCACATCATGCGTCGGGGTGACGTCATGGGCGCGCTGACCGCCGTTCCGTTCCTGCTTGCATCCGTGATGGCGGCGGCCGCCGCGGAGAGCCACCGCCCGGCCGTGCTGGTCTTCCACGTGGACGCGGGGCCGGGCGCGTCCCCACAAGCCGGGCAGGACCTGGGTGATGCGGTGCTGCAGGTCACCCGCGGCTCGGAGGCGTTTGGGCGCGTGATCAGCCTGCAGGAGTTGGCGTCCGTGGTCCCGCCGGACGAGATGAAGCGGATGGGGTCCTGTACGGACGTGTGCGGCGGCGAACTGGCGGACAGCACCGGGGCGGACTGGGTCATCACCGCCGAGGTGACCAGGAACGGACAGGCGTCCACGTTGGTGCTGCGCCTGTTTCTGGCGCGCGGCGGGAGTGCGTTTGTCGCCCGCGCGCCGCTCGGCCGCGCCGCAGGAGCCGCGTTGGCGGGTCCCGTGCGGTCGGCGCTCGCTGACGTGCTGGGCCAGGCGAAGCTCACCGGCGTGTCCGCGCGCCCCGCGTCCGGACCCACGCCGCCGGCCCGGCCCCGCTAGCCACCGTCTTCCACGACGAGAATCCCCGGCGGCCGCCTGGTCCGGCAACACCATCACGACCAGAAGTGCTCGCCGGGGCGGGGCAGGTACATGCCGGTGGTGCGCGCATACGCCGCGTACTCCTCAGCCAGGTCACTGGCGCGGAACTTCCGTTCCTCGTGGAGCGCGGCCGCGTGGAACACCGCCAGCACCAGCGCCGTGGGCACCAGCAGCCACGGCTCGCCCGTGACGACGACGCCCGCGACGTAGGACAGCGCGTAGCTGGTGTAGAAGGGATGCCGCACGTACGCGTACGGGCCGTCGCGCTGGACGTGCCGCGGCACGTCCCCGCTGAACGCAATGCTCAGCCGGGTCCGGCGTGTGGTCACGGCGCACCAGGCGAACAGCGCCGCGGACAGCGTCAGCAGCACCAGGCCCGCCGCTGCCGCGCCCGTCCCCGGCGGGCCGGAGACCGCCAGCGCCGCGCACACGGCGACGTTGGCGGTCACCACGGCAGCGCGCACGGCCCACAACGCGCGCGGCACGCCTTGCGGCATGGTGAACACGCGGAACACGCCCACCGCCACGACGAGGTAGGTGGCCGCGAACAGTCCGAGCGTGAGCGCGTGCAGGGCCTCCACGCCCGTCACTCCTCCGTCACCAGGCGGCCGAACAACCCCAGCCCGGCGGCGAGCTCGTCGAGCGCTTCGATGTTCTCGCGGCGGATCCGGCCGGTGAGCTCCATCTGCTGCTCCGCCAGCGCGGCGAGCAGGCCTTCCGCCGCGCACGCGAACAGCGTCCCCGGGGCCGTGTACGGGCTGAACCGGAAGCGGGGGTCCCGCGGCAGTGCCACCAGCCCGGCACCCACGACGCGGGCGTTGCGGCGCTCACGCGCGAGGCGCGGGGCGGTGGCCCGCGGCTGCGAGACGTCCACCACCAGCACGGGCCGTTCCGCGGCCAGGTGCTCCGCGCGGATGACCGGCTCCGGGCTGCTCACGGCCGCGACGACCACGTCCGCGTGCTCCAGGTCCAACATGTGCGTGGACCATGCGGCCTCCACGCCGTCAGCCCGAAGCTGCGCCGCGCGCTCCTCCAGCCGCGCTTCCGAACCCGGCCGCCCGACCAGCAGGACAGAGCGGCCCAGCGCCCGCCGCCCCGCGAGAAGCTCCACCACGGCGGACCCGATGTTGCCCAACGCACCGACGACGGCGATGCGCGCGGCCTGCGGGTGTCCGCGCTCAAGGCTCATCCCGGCTTCCGCGGCGAGCTTGCGCACCTGCCGGACCAGCACCGCCGTGGTGAACGAGTTGCCGGAGACCACGCGCGTGCCCGGTGGCGGGGCCAGCAGCGTCCCGTCCCGGGACACCACGCTGGTGTGCCCGCCCAGCGCGACGACGCCGCAGCCGTGGCGCCGTGCGATGTCCGCCGCGTCCTGCAGGCGGTCCAGCAGGAAGTCACCGCGCCCGTCTGCGCGCAGGTGCTGCATCTCCGCCGCGGTCACCGGCAGCGTGATGGTCAGCAGCCAGGCGCGGCCGTCAAACAGGTTGGCGGACGACGTCACCAGCGGCTCCAGGCCGCACAGGACCTGGAAGCGGCGCACCAGCTCCAGGCGCCGGGCGGTGCCCAGCGCCGCCAGCGACGGGGAGTCGCCCACCAGTTCGCGCGTGGGATGGATGAAGTGGTGCACGAACGCGACCCGGCGCGCACCCTCCGCCGCGGGCTGCCGCTCCGTGCGGAAGGCGGACAAGCGCCGTTCCCGGGAGGGCCGGCGGGTGGCCGCCGGCGCATGCCCCGCCAGGTGCGCCGTGAGTTCCAGCAGGTCTGCGCCCGCCAGGGCCGCTGCCAGGGCGCGGAATGCACGCGCGGTCCACTCCACCTCCGCGTCGCGCAGGAACGCGGAGGGTTCCACGCGCAGCACGTCCGGCGCGGACGTCGTTGGCAGCACGCGCACGCGGTGGCGGTGCAGCAGGTAGGAGGCGGCCAGATGGCCCAGGCCGCGCGCGGCAATCGCCTCCAGGATGGCTGACCCGGCGGCGCGCGGGACGCGCAACTCCACGCCCAGCAACAGGCCCCGGCCGCGCACCGCCACCACCGCGTCGGGGTGGTCCCGGTGCACGTCCTCCAGGACCGCGCGCAGCCGTTCGCCCGCGCGGCGTGCGCGGCCCGGCACGTCCTCGCGGTCCATCACGCGGAGGACCGCCATCCCCACGGTCGATGAGAAGGAGTCCTCGCCGTAGGTCGTGGCGCGGTGTTCATCCATCGCCTCCACGTAATGCGCCCGGTCCACAAGGAGCGCGGCGAGCTTGGCCACGCCGCCGCCCAGTGACTTGCCGAGCAACAGGCAGTCCGGCACCACCCGCGCGCCGGCGGGGTCGGCGCAGGCCAGAAACGTCCCGGTGCGGCCCATCCCGCACTGGATCTCGTCCAGGATGAAGGGGACACCCGGCAAGCGCAGCTGCGCAAGCCACTCGGGCGGGACCTCCACGACGCCGCCTTCACCCTGCACGGGTTCCGCGATGGTCGCCAGCACGTCCAGAAACGGGAGCCCGACGCGGGACACGCCGCCCGGACCGGTGACCAGGCCGTGCAGCCGCACCGTCTCGTGGGCCACGGTCTGGGCCAGGCGGGTCCGGGCCTCGTCGGTTCCGCGGGGGTCCAGGAACACCGTGCGCACGCCCAACAGCGCCGTGAACGGGGCGCGGTGCTCGTCGGAGCCGGTGGCCAGCAGCGCGCCCAGGGAGCGGCCGTGGAAGCCGCGCTGGAGGGCGATGACCACGGGACTCCGCCCCTGTAGGACGGACCGGTTGTGCGCGGTGACCTCGTCGACGAGCGCGCGTGGCGCGCCCCCGTGGCGCCAGCCCCGTTCCAGCGCCGCCAGCCTCGCGGCCCGGTGCAGCGCGGCGTGTTTGAGTGCCAGGTCCGTCGCCTCGGCACCCGTTGAGACCGGGCACACCACCCAGCGCCGCCCGGTCTCTCGCCCCACGCGGCGGGCCAGCGCCTCGGCAAACCGCGTCGTCGCGGGGCGGGCTGAGAACTGGTCCAGCACGGGCACGCCTTCCAGCGCCTGCCGCGCCGCCGCCAGGACCTCGGGGTGGCCGTGGCCCAGCAGGTTGGCGCCGTACCCGCCGGCCAGGTCCAGCACCGGCTCGTCGTCACCCGCGCGGAACAGCAGGTCGCCTTCGCCGCGCGCATACGCCACGTCCAGGCCGGCTGCTGCCACCCGGGGGGCGACGCCCGGGTGCAGGAAGCGGGCGCGTGTGCCCGCGCCGGACTCCGGTGCGGGGATCCGTACGACGTGGGGATGGCACGCACCCGGAGCGCGGGCCGCGTCCAGCAGCGCGGCGTGCTCACGCTCCGCGCGTGCGTGGTCCGGTTTGCCGGGGCCGCGCAGCGGGACGCCGCCACGCACCAGTGCGACGGCATGGATGCGCGCGTGCAGGAGCGAGGTGTCGACCTCGGCACGCTGGGCACAGGCCTCGCGCACGCGCTCCTGCAGCCCCGGGTCCGCGGGGTCACCATCCACAAATGCCAGCCCCACCAGGCCGGCGTTTGCCGCGTCCGGGAACGCCAGCAGGCCGAGCACCTCGGGGAGCTGCGCGGCGTGTTCGCGCTCCACGGCGGCGCGCACGGCCTTCACCCCCAGGCCGGTCTTGATGACGTCGTCATCGGCGCGCCCGGCGTGGTGGATGTCCGTGCCGTCCCACCGCGCAAGGTCCCCGGTGTCCACCCATTCTCCAAGTGCGCCGTCCCCACCCAGCACGCCCGCGGCTCCAAACGGCGTGGACACCACCAGCCGTCCCGGCGCCGTCCGGTCTCCGCCGGGAAAACGCACACCCAGCCGGCAACCCGGGAGCGGCCGGCCCAGACCGCCCCCGCCCAGCAGCGTGGTGCTGACCTGTTGCGTTTCCGTGGTCCCAAACGCGTTGGCCACCCGCACGCCGCGCAACGCCGCCGCCACCGCGGGGTCCCAGCCCGTCCCGGAGAGCACCACGCACCGCAGCTGCCCGGCCAGGCGCGGCGCCGCCACCACGCCGTTGTGCGCCATCCACGCCCGCACCAGAGCCGGCCCGCACGTCACGTGCGCCGGCGGAAAGGACGCCAGCAGGCGGAACGCGCGTTGCGGTTGCTCCGCCATCCACTCCGGGCGCACGAACAACGCCGTGGAACGGTTCCACAGCGCGTGCAGCAGCGCGCGCGCGCCCATGGTGTGGGACAGCAGCGGCACCAGCGTGGGGCCACCCAGCAGGTCCGGCGTGAACAACCCCGCCAGCTCAAACGCATGCGCGCCGGTGAGCAGGGCGGACGCGGTGTAGCGCAGCCAGCGCGGCTCACCGGTGCTGCCCGTCGTGGCGAACACCAGGGCGTCCGGGGCCGGCGGGACCTCGGGCAGCGCCGGCGCGGTACCCGTGTGCGCCAGCTCGTCGTGCAGCGTGTGGCATGCCGCGCCGTCCGCGCGGCACAGTGCGGCCAGCGTCTCCAGCGCCGCGGCCTGGGCGTCCGTTGGGCGGCTGTCCGGGGCCACCGCCACGTGCCGCGCCCCGGAACGCCGCAACACGTCACGCAGCGCCCCGGCGTCAAACCCCATGGGCAGCACCACCCGCATGCCCGCGGCCACCAGGCCCACCGTCGCTGCGGCCAGTGGCAGCTCCGGCGCGCCGGGCAGGCGCACCAGCAGGACGGAGGCGCCGGGAGCCAGGGCGTGGTCACCCGTCCACCGCCGCAGGTTCCACGCCGTCGTGCGCAGTGCACCCAGCGTGAGCGCCAGGTCCACGCCGTCGCGCTCGCCCGCCAGGACCACCGCGTGGTCGTTGGGGTCATCCGGGCCCAGGAGCGAGGCAAATGACCGGAACCGCGGCGCGCGCCCGTCAAGCCCGGTGCGGGACTGCAACAGGACCTCCGGTGCGGCGACCATGGTCCCATCCTCCCGCGCTCAGCGCGCGAGCAGCCAGCCCAGCACCGCGCCCAGCGCCGCAGCCACGCCCGCCAGCAGCGCCGCATCCCACGGCGCCAGGAATCCCGGCGGCGCCGGGCGCACCGCGTTGCGCGGACCCACGGTGTCCCTGACCGCGGCGGTGGGCGGCAGCAACGCGGCGCGGGCCTGCTCCACGTCGCGCCCGCTGCCCACAAACACCAGCCGCACGCGCCCCACCTGCACCTCGTCACCGTCATGGAGGACCGCGCCGGGAACCCCAATGCCGTTCACGCGGATGCCGTTGGTGCTCCCCCCGTCCACCACCTCCCACCGCCCTGCCTCGCGCCGCAACAGGCCATGCCGCGCGGACACGGACGCGTCCTCCAGCTCCACGTCGCTGCCCGGCTCGCGCCCCACCACCACGTGGTCAGACGCCAGGCGGAAGATGCGTCCGCGGCCGGCGCCGTCCCGCTGCACCAGGTGGCACGGACCGCGGAACACGTCAGGACGGCCGGCGGGAACGGGCACCGCCTGCTCGTCCGTGGTCCGCTCCTCCGCCGGGATACCCAGCTCGTCCGTCAACGCCGCCGCCGCGTAGGGGATGGGTGCGGGCAGCCGCGTGAGCTGGGTCCCCTCCCGCCGGACCTCGTCATGCTCCGGGCGGCGCGGGGCCGGCAGCGGGCGCGGGACCGCCCCGGCAAACGGCGCCAGCGCGTCCGCCAGCGCCCCGCCGTGCGGCGGACGCGCCACGGGGTCGGCGTCCAGCGCCCCCCGCAGCACGCGCGCCAGCCCCGTGGGGAGGTCCGGCATCTCGGCCAGGCGGTCCGTCGGCTCCGGTGTGCTCTGGGACCACGGCGGCGCATCCGGGTCACGCAGCAGCCTCCCCGTCGCCAGCGAAAACAGCAGTGCGGCCAGCGCAAACACGTCGCTGGGTGGACGGGCGCGCTCGCCCACCAATTGCTCCGGCGCCAGGAACGCCAGCGTGCCCCACACGCGCCCCTGGCCGGTCAGCGTCGTCGCATCCGGCAGCAGCGCCACGCCAAAGTCCGCCACCACCACCTGTTCGTCCGACGTCACGAACACATTGGAGGGCTTGATGTCCCGGTGGACAATCCCCTGCTGGTGGGGTTCGGCCAGGGCCGCCGCCGCGTCGTGGGCCACGCGCACGGCCTCGCTCAGCCACAGCCGCCCGCGCCGCAGCAGCAGCTGGTGCGCCGTCAGACCGCGGATGAGCGGCATGGCGTACCAGGTCAGCGGGCGCGCCCCCGCGCGGTCTTCGCCGTGGTCCAGGATCTTCACCAGGCCCGGGTGGCTGAGGCGCTTGAGAATCGCAATCTCGCGCCCAAACCGCTCCCGCATGGCGTCCGCCTCCGCGGGCCGCCGCGACGCGTCCATCACCTTGAGCGCCACCTCCTGTCCGTCACGCGTGCGCGTGGCCCGGTACACCGCCGCCATGCCACCGCGTCCCAGCAGGGAGCGCAGCGTCCACGGGCCAATCTCCACGGGTGCGCCGGGCGGCAGGGGCTGCTCACCCTCCAGCGCTGCCGACTGGGATCCGCCCTGCGCCGTGTCACGCACCTGCTGAACCTATCCCCGGACCTCTGCCCTCCCAAGCGGGTATTCGCGCCCGGCGTCCTCGCCTCCGCTTGTGTCGGAGCTGGTGCATGGACCCGGTGCCCGCACCGCCCGCGCGTGTGGTGGCGGCCCTGTCCGGCCGCACCCGGGCGCGGAACGCGGGGAACGCTTGTCGTCGTCACCGAGACGCCGATGGCGCCCCGCCCGCGGCGGAACAAGCGGCGCCGCTTGCTTCCGCCCGCCCAATCTCCGCAACGTGCGCGCGTGACCCGGCTGGCCCCGCTCCTGGCGCTGGTTGGCGCGCTGCTGGCTCCGTCCGCGGCGGGCGCTGCCGAGCACGCGTGGGCGCTGCGCCTGGAACGCGGGCCGGGCACGCCGGGTTGCCCGGGGCGGGCGCGGCTGGCGGCGGGGATCACGGCCCGGCTTCCGTACGACCCGTGGTCCGCCGCGGGCCCTGGGCGGGTTGACGTGCGCATTGCGCCCGAAGGCGCGCGCCTGCGCGCCGTGGTGGACATGACGGACGGGGAGGGCCGCCACCTGGGCCGGCGCGTGCTGCATGAGTCCCCGCACCGCTGCGCGGACCTGATGGAAGCCGTGGCGCTGACGGTGAGCCTGGCCATGGACCCGCTGCGGGCGCGCACCACGCCCGTCGCGCTGCCACCGGACGCCGCCCCGGATGACGAGGACGACCCGCCCGACAGCGCACCACCGCCCGCTGAGCCACCGCCCGTCGAACCACCGCCCAGCGCACCACCGCCCGCTGAGCCACCGCCCGTCGAACCACCGCCCAGCGAACCGCCGCCCCAGCCCGCGCCCGTCCAGCACGCGCCGGCCGTGCCCGCGTCCCCCGCGCGTGGCGTACGCTTGCCGTCGCTGCCCGCGCTTGCGCGCCCGCTGCTCCCGGCGTGGCGGGTGGATGTGCAGGTGCGCGCGCACGCGCTGGTGGCGCTGGGTCTGGCACCGCGGCCGCAGCCCGGCGGCCAGGTGGGCGTGCACCTGCGCCGGGGCGTGTGGGAGGCGGGCCTGCAGGCCGGGTGGCTGCTTCCCGCGGGCGTGACGCGTGACGGTGCCACGGTGGAGACGCAGCTCTCCACGGCCACCTTGAGCGCGTGTCTGCGCGCAGACCTGGCCTCAGCGTGCGGCCTGGGCGTGCTGGGCCTGCGGGACGCGCGCGGCCACGGCGCGGGCTTCCTGCGCGAACGCCAGGCGTGGCTCCCCTTTGTCGCCGCCGGCCCGCGTCTCACGGTGGTGCTGCCCTACGGGCGCGCCACCGCCCTGGCCTTCCACGCGGACTTCCTTGCCGTGCCCCTGCTCACGCGCCTGCGCGAGTCCGCCACGGGAACCACCCTGTGGACGCAGCCGCCGCTGGCCGTGGTGCTGGGGGTGGGGCACCAGTTCTCCGCCACTCTGTGACGCAGCACTCGCCATGGAAATCCACGCTGTTTCGCGCCCTTGCGGGAAACCGTGCGCTCGGGTGGGATGCCGTCATGGATCCGCGGCGGTCCCCACAAGTACCCAGCGTGACTCCTTCCGTCGCCGTTGCTGACCCGTTGTCCGCCCCCGCCGTGCCGCGGGCGGCGCCGGTGACGCTCGCGGAGATCTACGAGGCGCACTTTGACTACGTGTGGCACTGCGTGCGGCGGCTGGGCGTGCCGGAGAAGGACCTGGAGGACGCCTGCCACGACGTATTTGTCGCCGTGCACCGCCACCTGGCCGACTACGACCCGAGCCGTCCGCTGAAGCCGTGGCTCACCGCGTTCTGCGCGCGCGTGGCGTCCAACCACCGCCGCAGCGCGCCCGTCCGCCGTGAAGTGGCCCAGGACGAACTCCCCGAGCCGGATACCCACGCCCACGCACTGCAGCGCGAGGACGACCGCGCCAACCGCCAGCTGGTGGCGCGCGCCATGGACGGGCTGGACGAGGCGCGGCGCACCGTGTTGGTGCTGCACGACGTGGAAGGCTGGTCGGTGCCGGACCTGGCGGGTCTGCTGGGTGAGCCCGAGGGGACGCTCTACTCGCGCCTGCGGACGGCGCGGGCGATGTTTGCGGACGCGGTGCGCCGCTTGCTTGGACGGGGTGACACATGAGCACGGAGAGGCTTGCGGACCTGCCACCGGAGGTGGCGCGCGTGCTGGACGCGGAACGCCGGGCACCCCCACCGCCGGACGGAGCGCGGGACCGCGTACGGCAACGGCTGGCCCTCACCGTGGGCGCGGCTGCCGGGGTGGCGGCGTTCTCCGCCGCCAAGGGGGCGGCGCTGTCCGCCGTTTCCGGCGCGCTGGCCGGCAAGTCCGGGGCGGGTGTGGCAGGCACCACGCTGGCCTCGCTGCTCACTGCCAAGGTCGTGGTGCCCGCCGTCATGGTGGTGGCGGTGGCCGGCGGTGTGACGGTGGCGCGCGTGGTGGAGCGTCCGGCGCGCGTGGCGGCGGTGACCGCGCCGGTTGTGGCCCGGCCGGCTCCGTCCGCGGCTGCGCCCCTCGTCGTCATCCAGCCGGCACCCGCCCCGGCGCCCGCCGTGCAACCCGCCCCGGACCCACGTGCGGTCCCGTTGTCACCGGTGCCGGTGACGCGCCCGGCCACGGGCACGCTGCCCGCGGAGCGCCGCCTGCTGGACCAGGCGCGGCAGGCGCTGGCGGACCACCGCGGTGACGCGGCGCTGGTCACACTGGACAGACACCGCGAGCAGTATGCCCGCGGCCAACTGGCGGAGGAGCGTGATGCGCTGCGCGTGATGGCGCTGGCAGACCTGGGCCGCGCCCCGGAGGCGCGCCGCGCCGCCGTCCGTTTCCTGGAGCGGCACCCGCACAGCGTGCTGCGCAGCGCCGTGGAATCCGCGGTGACCACGGCATCCCCCCGTTGACGGACGGAGCAGCGCCATGGATCCGCGCAGTGTCCCACAAGCACATCCCAAGGCGGCCACCCTCACCGGCTGCAGGGAGCAAACATGAACGGGCGTGGATTCATCCTGGCGGCAGGCGTGGCGTCGTTGTGCGGGTGCCTGCAGGACGTGGGCATTGGCACGGTGAAGCCCGGCGTGTGGGGCATCAATTCCCAGGACCCGCAGGGTGGTGGTGGCGGTGGCGGCTCGCAACCCGGCCAGGCGGGGACGGCCTGCCAGGCGGACGCGGACTGCGCCAGCGGGCTGGCCTGTCAGCAGGCGGTGTGCGCCCGGCCGGACGGAAGCGTGCCCTGCACGGCCGACAGCGACTGCGCACCAGGCGCCCGCTGTGCCAATGGGCTGTGTTTGTTCTGTGACAGCACCGACCCCCAGTGCGGGGGTGACATCGCCTGCAGCGACGACGCGCAGTGCGGGGGCGGCGCGGTGTGTGCCGCGGGGCGCTGCGTGCCGCCGCAGAACGGCCAGACCTGTGACGCCAACGGCGGCTGCGGCGCCGGCGAAGCGTGCATCAATGGCGTCTGCCTCTATTGCGACCCGCAGACCGGCTGCCAGCCCGGTGACCAGCCCCCCACAGACCCCTCGGTGCCTTGCGCCTCCGACGTGGACTGCCAGCAGGGCGGCCTGTGCCTCAACGGCCTGTGCTCGCTGGGCGGCATCCCGTGTGACGCCAACGCGGCGTGCCCGGGCGGGTTTGCGTGCCTCAACGGCGTCTGCCTGCAGTGTGATTCCGCGGGCAACTGCCAGGGCCCCGGCGAACCGCCTCCCGGCACCACCGGTGCCGCCTGCTCCGGCGCAGAGCAATGCCAGGGCGGACTGTGCGTGAACGGCCGCTGCCTTGACGGCGCGCCGCCGTGCAGCGCGGACCTGCAGTGCGCCCAGGGTGAGGTGTGCATCAACGGCTATTGCCTGGCGTGTGACAGCTCCGGCAGCTGCGTGGCCGGCGGGTCCGCTCCGCCGGCGGGCGGGTGCGGGAGCGCGTGGGACTGCCCGGACGGCTCGGTGTGCCTCAACGGCGAATGCCGCAATGGCCAGGGCGGCACCTGCTCGTCGGACCTGGTGTGCCCGGGCGGGGCGGCGTGCCTCAACGGCGTGTGCATCGCGTGTGACTCAACGGGAAACTGTGACCCCGGCGCCGGCCCGGTCCCCTGCCAGGACAACTCCCAGTGCGCGCAAGGCGAGGTGTGCGCCGGCGGCCAGTGCCTCATCTGTGACACCGCGGGCAATTGCGTGCCCGGGGGAACGCCTCCGCCTGACGCGTGCACCGCGGACAGCCAGTGCCCCGCCGGCACGGCGTGCCTCAACGGCGTGTGTCTGACGTGTGACGCCAGCACCGGTTGCCAGCCCGGCCCGCAGGCGTGCCAGGCCAGCGCGGATTGCGCGTCCGGTCAGGCGTGCCTCAACGGAATGTGCCAGGCCTGTGACGCCACCACGGGCTGCCAGTCCGACCCGACGGCGTGCCAGTCCAACAACGACTGCACCACCAGCAGCGGGCAGGGTGGCGCCTGCATCGGCGGCCGTTGCGCGCCCCCGTGCGACGCCAACTCAGTGTGCGCCGCCGGCCAGTCCTGCCTCAACGGCTACTGCCAGTGACCCGCGCGCCTCGCCCCGCCCGTGCGGGGCGCGCTTCACGGCGGTGACCCTCCCTCGTTGTCGCCGCCGCAGGGACCCGGTTGCGGGAGTTTGACGGTCTTACGCGGCGCTCACTTCTTGAAGGTGCGCACGTACTTGATGAGCAGGTCCACCTGCTCCGGCGTCAGCTTCTCCTTCATGGCGGGCTTCTTCTTGTCCTTGATGCCCTCCATGATGGACTTCTTCCAGTCGTCGTCCGTGCCCTTCTGGAAGTCCTCGCTCGCCATGTCGCGGACCTTCAGCTTCTCGCCCTGCTTGCTCTTCCCTGTCCCGTCCGCCGCGTGGCAGCTGGCGCACTTGGACTTGAACAGCTTGACCGCGTCCTCGTCCGCCGCCTTGCCCGTCGAGGGAACCACCAGGAATGCCAACGTGATCGCCGCACCCAGGAACCACTTTCATGGTCTGCTCTCCTTGTTCCGCAGCGCGCGTGCTTGCGCGCAACCGCGGCTCCGGTATCACGCCTTGGACGAACAAACACATGAAATGTGCAGGCATGCCGGATCGCGCAGGAATGTCATTTCGCAGCATTATTCGCCGGTAGCCCACCGCTTCCGCCCCGGCCCATGTCGACGTAGAGCCCCGGGTCCTGACGGTGCTGAAAAGTGCGCAGTGCCGGTGGATGAAATGAGCCGAAATGCGCGGCATGTTCGCTGCGGCGCAGATCCTGCGACGCGCGGCGACGCGACGGAACGGAGAACCCGGCCCAGCGCATCGCGGACGGGAGCGTGGACTTGATTCCCCGCGCGGTTCCGGTGACGCTGGCGTGACGGAGGACGCTGACCCATGCCGGGCCCCAGAATCCTGCTCATTGAAGACGACGCCATTCAGGCCGCGCGGGTCCAGCAACTGCTGGTGGCGCGCGGCATGGAATGCCACGTTGAGGCGCGTGGGCTGGAGGGATTCAAGGTTGCGCTGGAGGCGCCGCCGGACGTGGTGCTGCTGGACCTCATCCTGCCGGACAAGGACGGGCATGAGATCTGCCGCTTTCTCAAGGCGGAGGCCACCACCCGGGACGTGCCCGTGTTGATGCTGACCGCCCGCACCACGCTGCGTGACCGCGTGGATGGGCTCAACATCGGCGCGGATGACTACGTTCCCAAGCCATTTGATGATGATGAATTGGTGGCGCGCATCCACGCACTGCTGCGCCTCAAGAACCTGCAGGACCAGCTCAAGGAAAAGAACCGCAACCTGCGCGAACTGCTCTCCCGCCTGGAAGTGCTGGCCATCACCGACGCGGTGACGGGCCTCCACAACCGCCGGCATTTCATGCAGGTGCTGGAGAGCGAGTTTGCGCGCGCGGTCCGCTATGACACGCCCATGGCGCTGGCCATGCTGGATGTGGACCATTTCAAGGCCATCAATGACCGCTTTGGCCACCCCACGGGGGATACCGTGCTGGAGGAACTGGGGCTGCTGATGCGTGCGGCCATGCGGAAGATTGACGTGGTGGCGCGCTACGGCGGCGAGGAGTTCGTGGTGCTGCTCCCGCAGACCGCCGCGGCGGATTCGCTGCTGCCCTCGCGCCGCCTCGTTGCGCGCGTGGCGGAACACCCGTTTCCCGCCATCGGCGCGTGCGTGACCGTCTCCATCGGCATCGCCGGCATGCCGGACGCCCGCATCAAGCGCCCCGAGGACCTGGTGCGCCTGGCCGACGACGCGCTGTACCGCGCCAAGCGCGCCGGCCGGAACCGCGTGGAGATGGAACCCGCCCAGGCACCGTGACCCTCCCCGGCGTCCCCGGTATGCCGCCGTCCCGGTTGCGCTGGGCGTGGCGGCGTCCGTCGCTGGACCCGTGCTTCTCGTCGACGGGCGCGCTTGCGGCGCGCGCCCGCGGCAACCTAGTGTCCCGCGCCCGGGGGCGTGGGCGAGGACTGTCATGAACGACACACCGGTTCCCCAGCATGCCCGCGCCGTCGTCATCGGCGGTGGCATCATCGGTTGTTCGGTGGCGTACCACCTGGCGGAGTTGGGCTGGAAGGACGTGGTGTTGCTGGAGCGGGACCGCCTGACGTGCGGCACCACCTGGCACGCCGCCGGCCTGATGGTCACCTTTGGCTCCACGTCCCAGACCTCCACGGAGATGCGCAAGTACACGCGGGATCTCTACGTGCGGCTGGAGAAGGAGACCGGGTTGTCGTCGGGCTTCCGGCCCGTCGGGTTCATCCAGATCGCCACGGACGCGGACCGCCTGGAGGAATACCGGCGCGTCACCGCGTTCAACCGGCACATGGGCGTGGACGTCCAGGAACTGTCCGCTTCTGAAGTGAAGCGCCTGTGGCCGGAGGCGCGCACGGATGACGTGCTGGCCGGGTTCTACGTCAAGGAAGACGGGCGCGTGAACCCGGTGGACGCCACCATGGTCGTGGCCAAGGGCGCGCGGCTGCGCGGGGTGAACATCCTGGAGGGCACCCCGGTCACCGGCATCCTGCGCAAGCAGGGCCGCGTCACCGGCGTGCGCACGCCCCGCGGTGACATCACCGCGGAATACGTCATCAACTGCGCTGGCATGTGGGGCCGCCAGCTGGGTGAACTGGCCGGCGTGAGCCTCCCGCTGCAGGCCACGGAGCACTACTACCTCATCACCGAGAAGATCCCGGGGCTGGACCCGTCCCGGCCCGTCATTGAGGACCCGGGGAATTACGCCTATTTCCGCGAAGAGGTCGGCGGGTTGATGATTGGCCTGTTTGAGCCGCTGGCCGCCACGTGGAAGCTGGAGGGGATTCCGCAGGATTTCTCGTTTGGTGAACTGCCGCCTGACTGGGACCGCATGGGCCCGTGGGTGGAAGCGGCCATGAAGCGCATTCCCGTCTCCACGGAGGCGGGCATCCGCAAGTTCTTCTGCGGCCCGGAGAGCTTCACGCCGGACCTCAAGCCGCTCGTCGGCGAGTCCCCGGAGCTGCGCAACTTCTTCAACGCCGTGGGCCTCAACTCCATTGGCATCCTCACCGGCGGCGGCCTGGGCCGCGTGCTGGCCCACTGGATCAGCACCGGGCGCCCGGATGTGGACGTCACCGCGTTCAACGTGGACCGCTTCCATCCCTACCAGGCCAACCCCGCCTACCGGCGTGACCGCACGCCGGAAATGCTGGGAATGGTCTACAAGTGCCACTACCCGGGCCTGGTGCTGCAGACCGCCCGCGCCGCCAAGCGCTCACCCCTGCATGACCGCCTGGTGCAGGCCGGCGCGTACTTCAAGGACGTCTGCGGCTGGGAGTCGCCGGACTGGTACGCCCCGCCGGGCCATGCGCCAAAGATTGAGAAGCTGTCCTGGGGCCGCCAGAACTGGTTCCCCTGGTGGGAGGCGGAGCACCGCGCCGCGCGTGACGGCGTCATCGTCATGGACATGTCGTTCATGGGCAAGTTCCTGGTGCAGGGGCGGGACGCCGGCAAATGCCTGGATTTCATCTCCGCCAATTCCGTGAATTCCGCGGATGGCCTCATCACCTACACGCAGTGGCTCAATGAGGACGGCGGCGTGGAGGCGGACCTTACCGTCACGCGCCTGGCGGAGGACCGCTTCCTGGTGGTCACCTCGGACACCACGCACCGCCACGTGGAGACCTGGCTGCGCCGCCGCATCCCGGAGGACGCGCACGCGTTTGTCACGGACGTGACCGGCGCGTACGCGCAGCTCAACGTGCAGGGACCCCACTCACGTGCCTTGCTGCAGACGCTCACCCGCGCGGACCTGTCCAACGCGGCATTCCCCTACCGCGCCGCGCGGGAGATTGACCTGGGGTACGCGCGCGTCCTGCTGGTGCGCATCACGTACCTGGGCGAGCTGGGCTACGAGCTGTACATCCCCGCCGAACAGGCCGTGCACGTGTACGACCTCGTCGTGGAGGCGGGCCAGGCGTTGGGCCTGCGGCATGCCGGGCTCAAGGCGCTGGGCAGCCTGCGCATGGAAAAGGGCTACCGGGACTACGGCCACGACATCGACAACACCGACAGCGTGCTGCAGGTGGGCCTTGGCTTTGCGGTGGATCTCAAGAAGCCCGGCGGGTTCATTGGCCGGGACGCCGTGGTGCGGGAGAAGGAGCGCGGTGCGCCCACGCGGCGGCTGGTGCAGGTGCAGGTGCAGGACCCCGCCGCCATGCTGTTCCACGCGGAGATCGTCAGCCGCAATGGCCGCGAAATCGGTTACGTGCGGTCCGCCTCGTGGGGTTTCACGCTGGGCGGCGCCGTGGGCCTGGTCATGTTGGAGGCCGGTGAGCCGGTGAACCAGGCGTTCCTCGACGCCGGCACCTGGGAGGTCAACATCGCCGGGCGGCGCTACCCCGCGTCGGTGTCGCTGCGCCCGCTGTATGACCCGGACATGAAGCGCGTGAAGGCGTGAGGTGACCCATGCACGTGCTCGCCGCCACCCTGCTGCTGGCCCTGGGCGCGCAGGCGCCCGCCGCCCCGGACGCCGGCGCCGCGCCCACGCCGGGCGAGGCCCACTTTGAACGGGCCGAACGGATTCTGGAGGACGAGGACAACACCCCCGCCAACATTGACCGCGCGCTCCAGGCGCTGGATGACGCCCTGGCCGCCGGGCTGACACCCGCGCGCCGGGCGGAGGCTCACGCGGAAAAGGCCATGGCGCTGCTGCGGGCCGGTGACCTGGCGCGGGACAAGGACAAGGCCCGCGGGCTGGCGCTGTACCAGGCCGGCAAGCGCGAAGCGGACAAGGGCATCGCGGCCGACCCGCAATGCGCCAACGCGCACTTCTACCGCGGCTCCAACCTGGGGCGGTGGGCGGAGACCCGGGGGCTGTTCCAATCCATGTTCGCGCTCACGGACATCAAGGCGGCGTTTGCCCGCACGCTGCAGCTGCAACCGCAGCACCTGGAGGCGCAGCTGGCCCGCGCCGTCATGGATGACCGGCTGCCCGGATTTGCCGGCGGGGACAGCCAGCGCGCCGAGCGCACCTACCGCGCGCTGCTGCAGAAGTACCCGCACTACACGCGCGCCATGCTGGACTTTGCGGAGTACCTGGAGAACGACGGCCGCCGCGCCGAGGCGCTCAAGTGGGCCGCCGCCGCACGGGATGAGCGGGCGCCGCTGCGCCCCGGGGACTGGCGCCGCTTTGACCGGCCGCGCGCCGAGGACATGCTCCGCACGTGGCAACAACGCTGACCACGGTGATCTGCGGGCGGGTGCGCGGGCGCGTCCGGGCCCGGGCCGCCGCCGGGCTGGTTGCGCTGGCGGCCTGCGGGGTGGGGTGCGCCCCCGTGGTCCCCCGGCCCGCCTGTGACGAGATCTCCAACCGCTGCGCCAGCGCCACCACCGACGGTGGGGTGGCGTGCCATCACCTGGGCGCGGATCCGCTGACCGCGGAGCTGCACTGTCGCGCCCGGCGCAACGGCTGCCTCAAGGAGTGTGCGGAGAGTGAGGGCGTGGACGCGGGCCACGGACACTGACGGCGGGGTCTTTGTTGACGCCTCGGGAAGGGCCACCCTACAACGCGGGGCAATGGACCGGTCCGGCGGAGTTGCCCGCGGCCGTTCCTGGGAGGCCTCCATCATGCGTCGGCTCTTCGCGTACGTCGTGGCCGTGTTCTTCTGCGTGCTTGCCCCGCGCCTGGTCCAGGCCCAGGAGCTCAAGACCATCAACAAGCCCGGGGTCATGCAGGCCAACGTGTCCTCGGAGGACGAGAACAAGAAGCCCCTCAAGCTCAAGAAGGGCGAGAAGGTCACCGTCATCTACAGCCGTGATGACTGGATGTGGGTGAAGGCCAAGAGCGGCCGGGGTGGCTGGGTCCTCAAGAAGGAAGTGAAGGTGGAGGACACCGCGGCCGCCGCGCCCGCGGGTGGCGAGGACGCCAAGAAGAAGAAGGAGGAGGACGCCGCCGCCAAGAAGGCCGCCGCCGAAGAGGCCAAGAAGAAGAAGGAGGACGCCGCCGCCGCCAAGAAGGCCGCCGCCGAGGAGGCCAAGCGCAAGAAGGAGGAGGCCGCCGCCGCCAAGAAGGCCGCCGCCGAAGAGGCCAAGCGCAAGAAGGAGGACGCCGCCGCCGCCAAGAAGGCCGCCGCCGAGGAGGCCAAGCGCAAGAAGGAGGAGGAGGCCGCCGCCAAGAAGGCCGGCACCGAGACGCCCAAGCCCGCCCCCGCCGAGGAACCCGCGAAGGCCGCCCCCGTCGTCGCCACGCCCGCCCCGGTCCAGCCCACCCCGGAGCCGGCGCCCATGCCGGCCCCCGAGACCCAGCCCGCCCCGCAGCCGGTGGCCATGGTCCAGCCGGTGGCCCCCGCCCCCGTGGTCCCCATGGCCCCCGTGGCCGTCCCCGAGTCCGCGCCCGCACCCATGGCGGCCGGCTTCCTCACCGTCATTGCCAGCGAACCCGGCGCCGCCGTCATCCTGGACGGGCGCCGCGTGGGCGATGCCCCCATCCGCCGCCTCGCCGTGGAGGGCGGCCGCCACCAGGTGGCCGTGATGAAGGATGAGTTCGCACCCACCACCCAGGACGTGGAGATCAACGGCAACGAGGCCACCGCCTCGCTCGCACTCGCCCCGTCGCCGGATCTGGTGTCCCGCCACCGCACCAACGTGTTCATCCGCTGGGGCGCCGGGTTCGGCGTGTTGGCCGTGGGCGCGGGGCTGTCGCTGCTGTCCAGCGCGGTCGGCGTCGGGGGCGCCATGCTGTGGATTGCCTCCTCCGTGGCCGCCATCAGCGAGAAGACCACGGTGGACTACAAGGATCCGCTGTCCGCTGCCCTAGCGCCCGTGTTGGGCGGCGCGCTGTCCCCGGTGACCAGCATCGGCGGGGCGGCACTCACCTTTGCCGGGCCCGCGCTGGCCCTGCTGTGCGCGGTGGGCGGCGCGGTGGGCGCGGCGGCGCTGTTCATGACGGCCGGTGACGTGGGGCGCTACAGCGCCTACCAGGAGTGACCCGCCCGGGCGTCCATCCACCATGTTGGTCCTGAACGGCCCCGCGGCCGCCTCCTCGCTGCCGGCGGGCGGGGCGGTGGCCCTGGGAAACTTTGACGGCGTGCACCGCGGACACCAGGAACTGGTGCGGCGCGCGCGCGCCCACGCCGCGCGCCTGGGCGGCCCGTCCATCGTGCTCACGTTTGATCCGCATCCCAGCCGCGTACTGGCCCCCGCGCGCGCGCCGCCGTTGATCCTGCCCACCCCCCACCGGCTGGACCTGCTGGCCGGGCTGGGTGTGGACGCCGTGGTGCTCGTCCCCTTCACCGCCGAGCTTGCCCGCGTGCCCGCGGACGCCTTTGTGCGGGACGTGCTGGCCGGCGCGCTGCGCGCGGCCGTCGTCGTGGTCGGCTTCAATTTCACCTTTGGCCACGGGCGCGCCGGCACGCCCGCGCTCCTGCACACCCTGGGGGCCGCGCACGGTTTCACGGTGGACGTGGTGGACGGGGTGCTGGAGGGCGGCGAGCCCATCTCCTCCACCCGCGCGCGCCTGGCCATCCAGCAGGGAGACATGGCGGCTGCCACCCGCCTGCTGGGGCGCCCGTTCGCGGTGCGCGGCACCGTGGTGCACGGCCACCACCGCGGCCGCACGCTGGGCTTCCCCACCGCCAACCTGGCGGCGCACGTGGAACTGCTCCCCGCCCTGGGCGTCTACGCCGCGCGCGTGGACGCCGTGGGGGGCGGTCCGCCCGTGGCGCACCCCGCCGTCGTCAACGTCGGCACGGCCCCCACCTTCGGCGGCTCCCTGGTCACCGTGGAGGTGCACCTGCTGGACGCGGACACTGACCTCTACGGCCGTGAGCTGGAGGTCGCCTTTGTCCACCGGTTGCGCCCTGAGCAGCGCTTTGACGGGATTGACGCACTGCGCGGCCAGATCCAGGCCGACGTCACGGAGGCGCGCCGCCTGCTGGCAGGCCCGCCGGCGTGACGCACATTTCCCCCCATGGTCGCCGGTTGCCGCCCGGGCCGCCCGGGTTGTACCTAGGGAAACCTTCATGTCTGCGGGGCCTGCGGGGAGCCCCGCGCCAGTACAGACCGGAACAGGAGCCACGCGCCCATGGCAGGAAGACTCGGTGAATTGCTCGTCCGTGAGAACCTGATCACGCTGCAGCAGTTGCAGGCAGCCCAGGAGGAGCAACGCAAACAGGGCGGCAAACTCGGCTACAACCTGACCAAGCTGGGGTTCATCCAGGAGCAGGACCTCACCAACTTTCTTTCCAAGCAGTACGGCGTCCCCGCCATCAACCTCAATGACTTTGAGATTGAGCAGGAAGTCATCAAGCTCATTCCCAAGGAGGTGGCGGAGAAGCACCAGGTCATCCCGGTCAACCGCGCGGGCAGCTCCCTCATCGTCGCCATGAGTGACCCGTCCAACATCTTTGCCATTGACGACATCAAGTTCCTCACCGGGTACAACATTGAGGTCGTCGTCGCCTCGGAAGGCGCCATCAAGCAGTCCATTGAGAAGTATTACAACCCGATGAACGCGTCGGGCGGCGCCGGGCAGGAGCTGCCGGAGGGCATGAACGTCGAAGACATCATGAACGAGTTTGACGACAAGGAGGTCGCCGTCGCCGAGGGCGAGGAGAGCTCCGTCAACGTGGTGGACCTGGAGAATGCCGCCGGGGATGCGCCCGTTGTCAAGCTGGTGAACCTCATCCTGGTGGAGGCCATCAAGAAGAAGGCCAGTGACATCCACGTGGAGCCCTATGAGAAGGACTTCCGGGTGCGCTACCGCATTGACGGCATGCTCTATGAAGTGATGAAGCCGCCCATCAAGCTCAAGAACTCCATCGTCGCGCGTATGAAGGTCATGGCGGACCTGGACATTGCTGAACGCCGCCTCCCGCAGGACGGGCGCATCAAGCTGAAGGTGGGCGCCAAGGAGATGGACTACCGCGTGAGCGTGTTGCCCACGCTGTTTGGCGAAAAGGTGGTCCTGCGGTTGCTGGACAAGAGCAACCTGCAGCTGGACATGACCAAGCTGGGCCTGGAACCCCACCAGATTGCGGACATGATGGTGGGCATCAAGAAGCCCTACGGCATGTGCCTGGTCACCGGCCCCACGGGCTCCGGCAAGACCACCACGCTGTACTCCGCGCTCAGTTCGCTCAATGCGCCCAACGTCAACATCTCCACGGCGGAAGACCCGGTGGAGTTCAACTTTGCCGGCATCAACCAGGTGCAGATGCATGAGGACATTGGGCTCAACTTTGCCGCGGCGCTGCGCAGCTTCCTGCGGCAGGACCCCAACATCATCATGGTGGGCGAGATCCGGGACTTTGAAACGGCGGAAATCGCCGTCAAGGCGTCACTCACCGGCCACATGGTGCTCAGCACGCTGCATACCAATGACGCCCCCTCCACCATCACGCGCATGCTGAACATGGGCATTGAGCCGTTCTTGGTGACGGCGTCGGTGAACGTGATCATCGCCCAGCGCCTGGCGCGCCGCATCTGCAAGGAATGTTCGCAGGAGATTGACGTGCCCAAGGACGTCCTGGTTGGGGCGCAGGTGAAAGCGGACGAGGTGGGCACCTTCAAGCTGTTCAAGGGCAAGGGCTGCGAGAAGTGCAGCAACACCGGTTACAAGGGCCGCGTCGCGTTGTATGAGGTGCTCACCATGAAGGATGAACTCAAGGAGTTTGTCCTCAACGGCGCGTCCACCGGTGAAATCAAGAACGAGGCCATCCGCCTGGGAATGCAGACGCTGCGTGCCAGTGCCCTGCGCAAGCTCAAGGAAGGCGTGACCACCGTGGAAGAAGTCCTCCGCGTCTCGGCGGCGGATTGAACCCGCGTTTTTTGACGACCCATCACCGCGGTGGCAGCATCCATCCGATGCGGTCACCCCCAGCCGGGTAGGATGTTTCCGGAGACCTGAATGGCCAATCTGCACCAGCTTCTGAAGGCCATGATTGAGAAGGGGGCCAGCGACCTGCACCTCACCACGGGGTCGCCTCCGCAGCTGCGCATTGACGGCGTGTTGGTGCCGCTCAAGACGCCGCCGCTGACGCCCGTGGACACCAAGCAGCTGTGCTACTCCATCCTCACGGACGCGCAGAAACACCAATTTGAGGAGCAGAACGAGCTGGACCTCAGCTTTGGTGTCAAGAACCTTTCCCGGTTCCGCGCCAACCTGTTCCTGCAGCGTGGCGCGGTGGCCGGCGCGTTCCGGACCATCCCGTTCAAGATCCTCACGTTCCAGGAGCTGGGCCTGCCCCCCGTCATTGGTGAGCTGGCGGACCGCCCGCGCGGCCTGGTGCTGGTCACCGGTCCCACCGGCAGCGGCAAGTCCACCACCCTGGCGACGATCATCGACAAGATCAACAGCGAGCAGCACTACCACATCCTCACCATTGAAGACCCGATTGAGTTCCTGCACCCGCACAAGAACTGCATCGTCAATCAGCGCGAAGTGGGCGCGGACACGGACAGCTTCAAGAAGGCGCTGAAGTACGTGCTGCGGCAGGACCCGGACGTGGTGCTTGTGGGCGAGATGCGCGACCTGGAGACCATTGAGTCCGCGCTGGTGGTCTCCGAAACGGGTCACCTGGCGTTTGGGACGCTGCACACCAACAGCTGCGTGCAGTCCATCAACCGCATTGTGGACGTGTTCCCGCCCTACCAGCAGCCGCAGGTACGCGCGCAGCTCAGCTTTGTGCTGGAGGGCGTGCTCAGCCAGCAGCTGTTGCCCAAGATGACGGGGCAGGGCCGCTGCCTGGCGCTGGAGATCATGACCCCCAACGCGGCCATCCGGAACCTCATCCGCGAAGACAAGGTCCACCAGATCTACAGCGCCATGCAGGTGGGCCAGGGCAAGAGCGGCATGCAGACCATGAACCAGAGCCTGCTGTCTCTCGTCGTCAAGCGCCTCATCTCCGTGGATGAGGGCCTGACGCGCGCCGGTGACCTGGACGAGTTCCGCAACATGCTGTCCCAGGCGGGCGTGGTGGTGGCCAAGCAGACCTTCCAGGCTCCCAGCCTGTCCCAGCCGTCTTCCGCCCCGGGCGGGGGCGGCAAGCCCGCGGGGCGTTGAGCACGCTTGCCGCCGTAGCAACCGGAGGAGTCCATGCCCGAATTCACCTGGTCAGCGAGAGCCCGCAACGGCGAGACCAAGAGCGGCACGATTGAAGCCGCCAACGCCGACGTGGTGATCCAGCGGCTCAAGGGGATGAACCTTGTTGAGCCCAAGGTGAAAAAGAAGGCGGAGCCGCTTTCATTCAAGCTCCCCGGCTCCACGGGCATCCCCACCAAGTCCATCGTCGTGTTCACGCGCCAGTTCGCCACGATGATTGACGCCGGTCTCCCCCTGGTGCAGTGCCTGGACATCCTGGCCAAGCAGCAGGAACTGCCGCCGTTCAAGAAGGTCCTCGTCGCCATCAAGGGGGATGTTGAGTCGGGCAAGACGTTTGCTGATTCGCTCTCCAGGCACCCCAAGACGTTTGACCCGCTGTACGTCAACCTGGTGGCCGCCGGCGAAGTGGGCGGCATCCTGGACACCATCATGAACCGGCTGGCCACCCAGCTGGAGAAGACCGAGAAGCTGCGCCGCCAGGTCAAGGGCGCGCTCACCTACCCGGCGGTCACCCTGGGCGTGACGGCGGTCTGCACGTACATCCTGCTCATCTACGTCATCCCCGTGTTCGGCAAGATGTTCACGGAGATGGGCAAGGCGCTCCCGGCGCTGACCCAGTGGGTCATTGACCTGAGCAATTGGACGCAGGAAAACGTGGTGTTCGTGGTGGGCGTGCCCGTGGCGCTGGGCGTGGGCATCAACACGTTCCGCAAGACGCCGCAGGGGCGCGAGTTCTTTGACCGCCTGTTCCTGCTGCTGCCGGTGCTGGGTGACACCATCCGCAAGGTGGCCGTGGCCCGGTTCACCCGCACCATGGGCACCATGCTGACCTCCGGCGTGCCCATCCTGGACGCGCTGGACATCGTGGCCAAGGCCGCGGGCAACGTCGTCATCTCGGGGGCGCTGCTGACGGTCAAGGAGAAGATCTCCCAGGGCAAGACCATGGCCGAACCACTCAAGGAGACGCAGGTGTTCCCGTCCATGGTGGTGCAGATGATTGAAGTGGGCGAGTCCACGGGCGCGCTGGACACCATGCTCAACAAGATTGCTGACTTCTACGAGGAAGAGGTGGACGAGGCCATCCGCGGCCTCACCGCCCTGCTGGAGCCGTTGATCATGATGGTGATCGCCGTCGTCATCGGCGGCCTGGTCATCTCCATGTACCTGCCGGTGTTCAGCCTGGCCGGCGCGCTGGGTGGTGACTGAGACAACCCTGACCTCGCCGGGGCTGGCCCCCGGGGTGCTGCCGGCGCCGCGCGCGGACGGGGGGGCGCTGCGCCCCGCGGGCGGTTGGCTGCTGGTGTTCCGGGTGGCCAGCGCACTGGTGCTGCTGGTGGGCGGCGCCGCCATCCACCTGCGCGCGCCGTCATCCGTCCAGATGCCGTCCGCGGCCCTGTTCTACGGGAGCCTGGCCGGCGCGTTCATCCTGTCCCTGGTCATTGCCACCTGGCTGCGCGCCCGCCCGCGCGCGGCGCCGGGGGTGCTGGGTGACCTGCAGCTGCTGACGGACCTGGTGGTCACCACGCTGGTGGTCTACGCCACCGGCGGGCAGGACAGCCTGCTGACGTTCCTCTACCCGCTCAACACGCTGTTTGCCGCCGCCCTGGTGTCCCGCCCCGCGGGGTACGGCGTGGCGGCCACCGGCGCGGCCACCTACGCCGTCATGGTGGCGCTGATGGTGGTGGGCATCCTGCCCCGCCCGGATGAACCGGGCGTCCCCTTTGACCGCGAGGCGGTCAGCGTGCTCACGGCCACCGTGGGCGCCAACGTGCTGGTGGCCATGCTGGGCGGGCAGCTGTCCGAGCAGGTGCGCGCCTCCGGCGAGCGCCTGGACCGTGCCCGCACGGACCTGGCCGCGCTGCAGTCACTCAACACCGCGGTGGTCACCTCCCTGCCATCCGGGCTGCTGTCCGTGAACCGGGCGGGGCTGGTGCAGGCGCTCAACCCCGCCGCGTTGGCCACGCTGGGCATCACGGCACCCGCCGCGGAGGGTTTGTCCGTGGGCCGGCTGCTCCCGGAGCTGGGGGCCATGCCGTGGGACGGCCGCGAACTGCGCTACCAGCACCCGGACGGCCGCGTCCGCCAGCTGGCGGTGGCGGCCACCCCGCTGCAGGGTGATGCGGCGGCCGGCGGCGCGGTGGTGGTGATCCAGGACGTCACCGAGCAGCGGCGCCTGGAGGCGGCGGTGGCGCGTTCCGAGCGGTTGGCCACCGTGGGGCAGTTCGCCGCCGGCCTGGCCCATGAGCTGCGCAACCCGCTGGGGTCCATGATCGGCTGCGTGGAGCTGTTGCAGCAGGGCGCATCCCAGGACGGTGACCAGGCGCGCCTGCTGTCCATCATCCACCGCGAAGCGGAGCGGCTGGCCGGGCTGGTCCACGCCTTCCTGTTGTACGCGCGCCCGCAGCCGCCCCAGCCGGAACGCCTGGACGCCGCCGCGCTGCTGCGGGAGGTGGCGGAGGACTTTGAGCGGGACCCCGGCTGCGGTGTCTGCGTGCAGGTGGATGCGCCGGACACCCTGCCGCTGCGCGCGGACGGCGCCCAGCTGCGCGGCGTGCTGTGGAACCTGTTGCGCAACGCGGCAGAGGCCAGCCCGCAGGGCGGCACGCTGCGCCTGCGCGCGGAACCGGCCACGCTGCGCGCGGCGGAGGCCGTCACCTTCACCGTCCGTGATGACGGGCCCGGCGTGCCCCCGGAGGACGCCGCCAAGCTGTTTGAACCCTTCTTCACCACGCGCCCGGGCGGCACCGGGCTGGGCCTGGCCATTGTCCACCGGGTGGTGGAGGCGCACGGCGGCCTGGTGGGCCTGCAGCAGGCGGGTGGCCCCGGGGCCGTGTTCTATGTGACCCTGCCGGCACAGCCGCCCGCACCCGCTCCGGAACCTCCCGGGGCCCCGGCGGGTGAAGGAGCACACTGACGGTGGCCCGCATCCTTGTGGTTGATGATGAACAGTCCATGCGGGAGTTCCTGGAGATCCTGCTGCGCAAGGCCGGCCACGAGGTGCGCCTGGCCGAAGACGCGCCCGCCGCGGTGCAGGCGCTGGGGACCTTCCGGCCGGACCTGGTCATCACGGACCTGCGCCTCAAGGTGGGCACCGGGCTGGAGGTGCTGGCGGCCACACGCCGCGCGCTGCCGCAGACCCAGACGCTGATGGTGACGGCGTTTGCCACGGCGGAGAACGCGGTCACCGCCATGAAGATGGGCGCGTTCCACTACCTCATCAAGCCCTTCAAGGTGGACGAGCTCACCGTGCAGGTGGAGCGCGCCCTGGAGGTGCGCGGCCTCAAGCAGGAAAACCAGGCGCTCAAGGAACACCTGCTGGGCCGCTCCGCGCAGGCGCAGCTGCTGGGCGAGTCCCCCCAGCTGCAGACGGTGCAGGACCTCATTGACAAGGTGGCCGGCACGCGCACCACGGTGCTGGTGTGCGGCGAAAGCGGCACGGGCAAGGAACTGGTGGCGCGCGCCATCCACCTGCGCGGGCCGCGCGCGGACGCGCCGTTCCTGGTGTTTCACTGCGGCGCCGTCCCGGAAGGCCTGCTGGAGAGCGAGCTGTTTGGCCACGTGAAGGGTGCGTTCACGGGCGCCGTGCAGGCCAAGGCCGGCATCTTTGAGGCGGCGCGGGGCGGCACCGTGTTCCTGGACGAGATTGGCGAGCTGCCCGTCAGCGTGCAGGTGAAGCTGCTGCGCGTGCTGCAGGAGAAGGTGGTGCACCGCGTGGGCGGGCAGGGCGGCCTGGAGGTGGACGCGCGCGTGATTGCCGCCACGCACCGGGACCTGCAGAAGCGCGTGGCGGTGGGCCAGTTCCGCGAAGACCTGTGGTACCGGCTCAACGTCATCCAGATCACCGTGCCCCCGCTGCGCGAACGCCGCGGCGACATCCCGCCGCTGGCCCGCGCGTTTGCACAGCGCTTCAACGCGGAGCAGGGCGCGGCGGTCACCGGCATCTCTGACGCCGCCATGGAGCTGCTGTGCCGCTATGACTACCCCGGCAACGTGCGCGAGCTGCAGAACGTGATCGAGCGGGGCGTCACGCTGTCCGAGGGCCCGCTGCTGGAGCCCATGGTGCTGCCGGACCACCTGCGCGGGGCGCGCAGCACGCCGCCGTCCCCCGCCAGCGGGCAGCCCGAGGTCCCGGAGGCGGGCCTGGACCTGGTCGCCCTGGTGGAGAACTACGAGCGCTCGCTGCTGGAATCCGCGCTGCGCCGGTCCGGCGGGCGCAAGAAGAAGGCCGCTGAACTGCTCAAGCTGAGCTTCCGCAGCTTCCGCTACCGTGCCCAGAAGCTGGGCCTGGGCGGCACGCAGGCGGATGACGACGAGGACACCTGAAGCAGCGGCGGGCACCGGCCGCCACCCATCCCGTCTCTCCGCACGCTGCCCGCTCAGGTCTTCTCGGCCGCTTCCGCGTACATCGCTTCGGCAATGCGGTGCGAACTGCCCTCCAGCCGGGCAATGGCCGCCTTCAGCCCCTCAAAGTCCCCCAACTCAAGCTGCTTCTTGCACGCCTCCACGTCCGCCTTGATCTCCTCAATGTCCGCGGGCGGCAGGACGTGGCCGTACTCCTCCACGGACTTCTCCGTGGTGTAGATGAGGCCGTCAGCATTGTTGCGGAGGTCCGCCATCAGCTTCTTCTGGGCGTCATCCTCCTTGTGCTTCTCAGCCTCCTCCACCATGCGCTTGATGTCTGCCTCCGTGAGACCGGAGTTGGACGTGATGCGCACCTGCTGCTGCTTGCCGGTGCCCAGGTCCTTGGCGCTCACGTGCACAATGCCATTGGCGTCAATCTCGAAGCTCACTTCAATCTGCGGCACGCCGCGGGGCGCCGGCGGGATGCCCACCAGTTCAAACCGCGCCAGCGTCTTGTTGTCCGCCGCCAGGGGGCGTTCGCCCTGCAGCGCGTGCACGCTCACCAGCGGCTGGTTGTCCTGCGCGGTGGAGAACACCATGCCCTTGCGGCAGGGAATGGTGGTGTTCTTGTCAATGATCTTGGTCATCACGCCGCCGGCGGTCTCCACGCCCAGGCTCAGCGGGGTGACGTCCAGCAGCAGCACGTTCTTGACGGCGCCCGTCAGCACGGCACCCTGCACGGCGGCGCCCACGGCCACCACCTCATCAGGGTTGACGCCCTTGTGCGCCTCCTTGCCAAAGAACTCCTTCACCTTGACCTGGATGGCCGGCATGCGCGTCATGCCGCCCACCAGGATGACCTC